>JAJDBX010000064.1 GCA_029261135.1 Nitrospirota bacterium | reverse complement strand
CTTACTTGCCTATAATTTTCAACGTCCACTGAAAGCCTTGAAATTCAAATCACCCTATGACATCATTCTCCAAAAATATCAACAACACCCTAAACTTTTTTATTTTAATCCAAACTAGAAGACTGTGGGACTTAACAGCTAAGGATCTTCTTAATGCCCTTGAAGTATAATTTGATAAACTGCTTTGCACCAAAAATAGACAGTCAAAATTTTAGCTCAAAACAAACATAAGTGCTTATGGCCTAATGGCATAGGATTGCACTTCTATTTTGAGCTCGCCTTGATATTATTAATCTCACCCTTGCCAGTCTATTTTCCTCAAGGAGGTGGGTGTATCCCCCGTTCTGCTCCATGACTTCAAAATAAAATAAGTCCAGTCTCTATTCTCAAAGATTTTGTCTCCGGGATACAAACCTTTCTCCGATAAAAATAGAAACAACTATATTCTCTGGGTAATCCCCCCAAAAAATAGTAGTGTTTGTGAGTAGAATTTTCTATCATTTTTTGAGGAGGATTTTACAATGAAGCAGCGATTCAGTGAAAGTCAGATCATCAGTATTTTGAAACAATCCGAGAGCGGCCAAACCGTCGCAGAATTATGCCGAGAACATGGGATGAGTAGTACTAGTTTTTATAAATGGCGCAGCAAATATGGCGGCATGGAGGCATACCATAATATCCGAGATGAAATCTCTGTCAGAAGAGAACAAACGATTGAAGCGCCTGTTTGCAGAAAGCCAGCTGCAAAATGATTTTCTCAAGGAGGCCCTTGGGAAAAAGTGGTAAAGCCCGCTTGTCGAAAGACAATCGCCAAGTGGGCGGTGACAGAGAAACACCTGAGCATCCGTTTAGCCTGTCACACCTTTGGCATCAGTCAGACCTGCTATCGCTATAAACCGCTTTTGAGTAATGAAAACAAGCGGATAGTCTACTGGTTATTCCATTTGATCACCTGTCACAAACGTTGGGGTTTCGGACTCTGCTTTCTTTACTTGCGGAACATCAAAGGTTTTGTGTGGAATCATAAACGCGTCTATCGGATTTATCGCGAGCTGGAACTCAATTTAAGAATCAAACCTCGCCGTAGATTAGAGCGAAAAAAACCCCGACAATCTTTCAGTGCCAGAAACAGTAAATGAGACCTGGTCAATGGATTTCATGTCAGACCGTCTGAGTAACGGCAGAAAGTTTCGGACATTTAACGTGCTGGATGACTTTAACAGAGAAGGACTTGGTATCGAAGTCGATATCTCACTTCCATCTGAGCGTGTCGTCTGTACACTGGATCGTATTATTGAATAGCGGGGCAAACCGAAAACAATCCGTTGTGACAATGGACCGGAATATATCAGTGAGATCCTAGAGCAATGGGCTAAAATGCATGGGATCAATCTACTTTTCATCCAGCCAGGGAATCCTCAACAGAACACTTATATTGAAAGATGTAACCAAACAGTTCGACATGAATGGCTCAAAATGCATGAACTTAGATCCATCAGCCACGCACAAGAAGAGGCAACAAAATGGCTATGGACTTATAATAATGAACGACCTAATATGGCTATCGGTGGCATTACCCCAGTCATGAGACTGGAACAGGTGAAACAATCAACACCTTCTACTCCAAACCCCTGTTAATAATGGGAGGATTACATCTGCTTCGCTTCAAAATCACCAATTCTCATACTCGTGGAATTGTAGGCGTATTTGATAATTTTTAGATTTGAGACTTTTGAGATATTCTTGAGAAACAAAATATCTCTGGATCTGAGGATTTCGAGTAGAAACCTCCGATGTTTTAAGAAAATTACAAAGTGAGACTTACTGGAAGAAGATGAGAGGCAGGATCCTAATTGGTAAAGTTTAATTTGGGGTGGCTTGATTAAGCCATCATCTTTGAGTGGGGTTAATGGCAAGCTGATATGCTAAACTTAATGACGTCCTTCAAGAGAAACACGTCAATTTGTTTTTAAAGTTGAAATTTCACAGAGCTGATCGTAATATTAGATTTAGACATACTCATCTCACTGAAGGAAAAGACACGACTATGAACATGTATGGGCAATACCTCATCGAACTTGGAATTGTTGATGAAGCAACAGTCTATGAAGCATTGAATGTCCAAATGAGTCAAAAAATTCCAGTAGGGAAACTCGCCCTACAAGAATCTCTGCTTACAATGAAGCAAGTATTTGAGATTTTGAATGTTTCGTCAGAAACGGAAAAAAGTTTTGGAGAAGTTGCCATTGAGCTGGGGTATATAGATAAATTACACGTACAGGAACTCTTGGATATCCAAAAAAAGGGGGTTCAGCCGATTGGTGAGATATTGGTCAAAATGGAGAAAATGAATCGTGATGTCCTAGAAAGGACTTTGAAAGAATTCGACGAGATAATGAGAAAGTAGCAAGACAGACAAGATCAAGCCTTTCAATTCAGGATCTGCTTATATTTCGATATATCCATAAAATATTGTTTTAGTCAAATAACAAATCACAATTGAAACCTTTTATTTTTAGGAGATGTTTAAATATCACTCATACTGAAAGTCGGTCCGAAATTGGAACACTCATTTCAAAAACTTCCCATGTAAGTTTCGAACACACCTTCCACCCCTTATCCCTTCCACACGGGAGAAGGTTCCGGGTTCAAACCCCACATCTCCAACCATGGTTAATCTCTACCCTATTCCTTATTTCACCTTAGTGTAATTTTACATATCCCCGTGCTGGCGCGTGACCCATCGAGCCGCCCGTCCCCAATTGTCCGCTATTGTTTGTCCCCCAACATTCTATCCTTTCTTCGATATCCAAAGCACAGGTATGAAAAGCCCCGGCAGTCACCGCGATCGCATTCTTAATCCCAGGAACTACAATGGGTTCGGATACATTTTTAATTCTGCTGAGTCCGAGTTGGCCGTTAATCCCGCGCCCCCAGCACTTGATCGTGCCGTCTTTTAAAAGCACACAGGAATGGAATGCCCCGGCAGTCACAGCAATCGCATTTTTAATACCGGGAACTTCCAAAGGGACACTGGATTTTTTAAAACGATCTCGTCCCAACTGCTTGCTGCTGTTATCCCCCCAACATCGCACCCTCCCATCAGACAAGACGGCACAGCTATGATCCCCTCCTGCAGCCAAATCAATGGCATTTTTAATTTGGAAGACCACCCAGGGTTCACCAACATCGCTGAACGCCCCTCTCCCCAACGCACCCGTGTCATTACCTCCCCAACAGGCAATACTCTCACTCAAAAGGAGAACACAGGTATGACGCCCACCAGCTGAAATGGCCTTGGCCTTTGTGATTTTCGGGACAGCCATCGGGACAGAAGAAGACAAAAGAGTGGGCTTGACCCCTAATGCACCATACTCATTGCTTCCCCAGCATTGCGCTGTGCCATCAGAAAGCACCGCGCAAGTGTGTCGTGCACCGGCGGAGAGATCGATGGCCTGATCTATATGAGAAATTTCCTTCGGTTCATTGGCTCCACTAAAATCTCCATCCACAATCTGTCCGCTGTCATTGGCCCCCCAACAACTTACTTTTCCGGCGGACAAGAGCGCACAGGTATGAAACCCACTGGCTGAAACCGCGTGTGCAGAGCTGATGGCTGAAACATCCACAGGCACAAGACTGCCTCGAAAGCTTTCATTTCCAAGCTGGCCATTGCCATTGCGTCCCCAGCATTTCAGTGTGTGATCAGAAAAGAGGCCGCAGGTATGGTAGGCACCCGCCGAAATCTGAAGGGGAATGGCATTCTTGTCGCCTTGTTTTGAGTTTGAATCTAAAATACCCCAGACGAGACCCACCACCGTGAATATCCCCAAAAAGAGGCACACAAACCAGGCTGGCTTTTTTTGAAAAAAAAGCATAATAAACGCTCCCGCAAGAAACAGACACCGCGGCGTTAAAAATACGGGAAGACGAACTTTAACCTGCTTTCTGAGGTTAAAGAAAGACAGAGCAAGAAAAAGTCGTTATAAGATAGAATGACTATCAATATTTTAAGAATGAGCCACAAGTTCGGTGCGATGACCGACTTCAGACAATTCAAAATCGACCGTAAAAAGAATCACTTGCCTTTTTTTTGAAATAATTTGAAGAATTTTGATCGCGGCTTCATTGGAAAAATGATCTAAGGCCGTGAAAGGATCATCCAAAAAAACAGGAAAATCCACTTCAGAAAATTGACTGATCGCAGAAAGGGCCAAAGAAAGGTAGACCTGGTCGGCCAAACCTGCACTCAACTGATTGATCGGTATTTCCCCGAGCATGATATCTCCTTGCGCCTTCACTTGAATGGCGTCCGAATGTTCAGGGTGAAAGCGACGGAACAAAATGCCCGCATGGTTTTCGAGACGCTCACGTCGTTCATCAACACTCAATCCCCCAATATCAAGAATGGCCGATAAAAAGGAGGAAGCAGGCGCTGAATCCGGCGACTCAAGCTCAGGTAAGTCGGCAAAGGACATATCCGGACTTTCTTGCTTTGTTTCATATGAACGAATCATTTCTTGCAGACGATAGACTTCTTCAGAAATTTTTTGATGGCCTGAAAGTTTATCTTGTAAAATGGATCCTTCTTGATAGAGGGTCTCAGACTTTTCGGTCAGTGAGTCGACCGTTTCATCCGCTAAGAGTTCTGTCATTTTTTTGGATGCGGCCTCTTTTTTTTGAAGCAAATTCAAATAGACCTTCTGAACAGATTGTAATTCTGACAGATCCTTTACCCCGATTTTTTTGATGAGATTAATGATTTCAGAATGCTCCTTTTCAAAATGATTCTCAAGTTGTCCGCCTTTTTTCTTCAAGACGGATAAACGGGACTCCGCAGCTTTGATCCCGGCCATAAGTCCCGAACGTTTAAAAAAGGTAGAGGTCGACAAGCCCGTTCCCCCTAAAACTCCGGCCAAAAAGAGATATCGGAAATAACCTGTCAACGTGGCCACAAAAGGAAGCAACAATGAAATACCCCCAACGACCAGTCCGATCATCATCATCGGTTTTTTTTTCTCTACTTCCTGTTTCTTAAGAATCAGCGTTGCCTCAAGAGACTGCGCTTCCACTTCCATTTCTTCAAAAGCAACATCCAATATACGATCACCTTCTTCGTAAGCCCTTTCCTGTTCTGGTCTCACCGTCCCCTCTTGGGAAAAAACAACATATTTCTCGGCCATCACTTCTTCCATTTTTCCAATTTTCTGTTCAGTCTCTTTCAATGTTTCGATTTGCTTGACAACAGCAGCCGCCTCATCTCGCTTCCGAAGCATTTCATCTTCGACTTCAGTCATCATATCAAGCTCTTTTTCAAGATTTTTGAGTGCTTCTTCCTTTTTTGCTTTCTCCCCATCGACTCCGGATCTCGACCTGCCCACAGCTTCTTTCGCCCGATCCTCTTGCCCAAAAGGATCTGAGGGTTCACGGTTCGGCGCAGCATTGCCATTGCCATTCCCATTGCCATTGCCGTTTCGGTTGGGAACCATATGCGCTGGAAGTGGTAGTATCGCACTTTTAGCAGCATGTGGCATGTGTGACGGCAGTCTAAAACGATCAATCATAAAAAGAAGGGAGCGTTCATTTTCACCAAGCCCGCCAGTCGTTTGTTGCAACCACTCAAAAATTTTCCTCTGATCGCTTTCGATCCCAGTGAATTTTTTTGTATGACCCTCTAATTTAGAAAGGTTCCAGGCTTCTTTTTGGTAATCTCTGGCGATACGATAAATCACAGCATCCTTGGTCTGGAATGTTACCGCCGCTTGTCTCGTTTCATTTGAAATGAATGCAATTTCATCAACGGGCGTATTGAAGAATATAGAAGAAAGGACTTGATAAACCATTGTTTTGCCAGAACCATTTTGCCCAACAATGGTATTAAACCCTGCTTTAAACGAGATCCGTTTTGGCTTTTCAAAAGGGCGAATACCATAAAGATCAATCGCTAAAAGAATCATAATCGGCTACCAGATAAGGATTCATTTTTGAACAAATTTCTGGAATAAAGTATAGCAGAAGATAAAAAAAAGGCGCTTAAAACAAGTCCATCAAACAAAGATCGGACGCTTGATGGACTTAGACGAAGAGGGCTACAATAACGAAGCATTAACTCTATCCATTATTGAAGAGAATAATCTATGGGTTTCTTTATGGAAAAAATTGAAGTCATCTTTGGAGATATCACGCAACGCAAAGTCGATGCGATTGTGAACGCCGCAAACACAAGCCTACTCGGTGGTGGCGGCGTTGATGGGGCGATTCATCGTGCTGCGGGAAAAGCCTTACTCGAAGCCTGCCGAACGCTTGGCGGATGCGAAACCGGCAATGCGAAAATCACCCCAGGTTATCGGCTTCCCGCAAAATATGTCATTCACACCGTTGGCCCCGTTTGGTCTGGTGGAGAAAAAGATGAAGCGCATTTACTGGCTTCCTGTTATCAAAATACGCTTCACTTGGCGCTCGAAAACGGGGTGCAGACCCTTGCCTTTCCCGCGATCAGCTGCGGGGTCTATCACTTTCCCATCACAGAGGCCTGTCAAATAGCCTCTCATAAGGTAAGCACTTTTTTGGAAAATCACAGCCAAATCAAAAAAGTCTTCTTTGTTTGTTTTAATGAGAAAATAGAGCGGGAATATAGAAAGCTTCTTTTTTAAACCAAAGCCTGCGCGACCGATGGTCTAAAAAATCTGAAGAAAATCATCCCTAAAGAAATCCTTGAAAAATGAGAACCTGGGTACAATTCAAAGTATCGCTCGGGCTGTGTGTTATACCTTCTTCTTCGATGATTTCAAGTAGTCGTTGGTCGAGATTGTCTTTTCTATTCAATCAGGTCAACGCTTCTGCCACGATTTATGAGCGTTTCTGAATCTGATTCGCCAAATCAGACACTTCAAGCGCATTTTCAGTATCGACTCGTACACAATACTTCAGCTCATTTTCTTGAAGCACTTCCCAATGTGCCAGTTGAAATTCGAGTACGGAAAGATCGGCATCGGAGACACCCTGTTCTCGGGCCTGGATCCGTCGGCGCAAGCTTGAAGGTGACGCACTGAATTCAAGAATTATATAAGACAGGCCTTTTTTCTCAGCCAATTTTTGGAAGGTTGCACGTTGATCGTAATATAAAAAAACCGCATCCACAATCACCGACCACCCCGCATCCAAAATAGACGCCGCATAGCGCTCCAATTGATTGTAGGTTCGTAAGGAGGTATCACTTGAATAGAGTTCGTTCCGAATGACCTTCCGTCCATCGGAATCAACTGTTAATCCAAACAAGCGTTTCCTTTCCACATCGGAACGAATACGAATCGCATTCATCTCTTGCAGCAAGGATTGTGTGATGGTGCTTTTACCTGAGGCCGAAACCCCACGGGTAAGGATCAATTTCGGGAACGCTTGTTGCGTATATGTATTGGCCAATTTGAGGTAAGTTGCGAATTCCGATTCTATGATTTCCTTCTCATGCTCTTTCGATTGACTCGCCCGAATAGCCGCCACCTTGGCACGAACAAGAGCTCTGTAAATAAGATAAAAACGAAATACCACCAGACCGGCATAATCACCGGAATCCTCCAAATAAGCGTTTATGAATCTTTGTGCGAGCACTCCCTGATCACGAGATTGCAAATCCGTGTAGAGAAAAGCCACTTCACTCATGGTATCGATCCAGCGTAGGGTCGGATTAAACTCAATACAATCGAAGGCCACTGGACTGCCCTGAATCCATGCAAGATTTCGTAGATGCAAATCGCCGTGACATTCACGAACCTTCCCCTTCTCTTTTCGTTGCTTTAATAGGGGAGAGAGTACATCGAAATAGGATTGACTCAATTGCTCCAGCCCAGTGAGCCGTTCGAGTTGCTTATCGTCAGAAATCAAGGCCCGGATCTGACTGAAGTTCTCACGCATCGGGCGGTAGACCTTTTCAGGATCGCCATAGGGAACTTCGGCTGCCGCAATATCCGCCTGCTGATGGAATATGGAAACCATGTGAGCAATCGCATCTATTTTTTCACCATTGACCTCCCCGGCAAGAAGCAGCTTATCCAGTTGGGCTTCCTGTGGGAACTGTCGCATTTTTACAGCATATTCGATGACTTCTCCCTCACCCTTGAGTTCCGGTTTTTCTAAGGTACCGGTAATGGGAATCATTTCCAAGTACAGGGCTGCAGCCCACCTGGCATTGAGTCGAAGCTCTTCTTTACAAAAAAACCCTCGCTTTTCCAAAGTCGAAAAATCGAGAAAGCCCAGGTTCAATGGTTTTTTAATTTTGTAGGCATAGGGCCCGGTCAATATCACCCAAGAGATATGCGTTTCAATCAGAGAAATCTCTTCAACCACATGATCATAAATGTCCGGATTCATGAATGCGGAAATGAGCGGGGGTTGCTGTTTTTCTTTTAAGTCCGTCATGAATGAACCTCGAAGCCATTATAGACAGCTCTATTGCAAAAAATCTCAGTGGATAGAACAATGGTTTAAAGTAACACCTTCCATCATGGCCAAGTGCTTGTAATAGCATGGCGCAAAACTACGGGTCTTTTTTAGATAGCCGAGTTGCCGAGATGACAATAAGATAATGTCCTTTTGGTAGCTCGGCATTTTTATTAAGTCGAGAACACTTTTAGAACTTAGGCGCATAGCTTTCCTTTTATTCATTCCAGCCTGTTGTGGCGGTGAAAATCAAACTGCCGATACCACAAAAACTGTGTCCGGTTTAAAACCAGGGACGACCTATCATTGGATAGATGGTTGCGGATGATGAAACGGGAGACTCAAGCAAGAGTGAAACTCGAAGTGACAACCTAATAAATAAAAAGGGTGAACAAAGAATATCCTCCAAGCGAACTCCGCGTAAGAACCGCTCCTTGGGGTGAGCCTTACGCGGAGTTCATTCTTTTGATGAATTGTAGGCCTGTTCAATGAATTTTTAAGTTTCGATTTGTATCGACTTCTAAGAAGCCTCTCCCACCCACAAATACTTCCAGTTTTAGAGGCATTTAATTCCTCTCTACTCTTACAGCATTACAAATGGAATTGGGGGGGAGCGGAAGGGATGATTCGAAATTTAATGGGGTAAATCCTGTTCTCAATTTTTATTTAGGAATGCTTTCGCTTGTTTTATTCTTGGTCTTTCCCCTTCTCCCTTCTCCGTGAGTTTGACCAGTTTCGCATAATAAGCCTTCGCCTTCTCTAGATTCCCCGCTTGTTCCGCAGCGTGGCCCGCACCGTATAAGCTGTTGAAACGATTGGGAGAAATTTTAAGGCTGGCCTCATAGGCTTCGAGCGCTTCGGGGAATTTTTTCATGAGAACGAGCATGTCTCCAAAAAGATCCCGTGCTGGCAAAACAGCACCAGGTGTGACAGGGTGTTTATCAATCGAGTCTTCAATATTTGCCGCCTGGCGCATCTTCTTTAAAGCCTGACCCTTCTTCCCTTCCGAGAAAGCCACCCAGGCAGACAAGGTTAAGCGTTGGATAAGCACCTGAACCTCCCAATAGTCTTCACCTACCTTCTTAGAAACCTGAAGAACGGTATCAAGTCTCTTGATGGCTTGCACTGCTCCGGCGGTATCTCCACTTCGCGCAGCTCCCAGGCCTCGAGAAAAATAAAGGATCGCTTCATGCCAAGGGTATTTATCCCATGGAAAAGACTTGTGTGTGCGAAGTGCTTGTGTCGCAGCATCACCCCACGCACCCCGTTCAAGGGCATAACGAGACTGTGCCGCGGCAATACCGTAGGCGGAGGCAAAGTTGTCCTGATAATCTTCTCTCTTGTTGATTGCGATCAGAAGGTTGCGAGCTTCTTTGTCTTGGCCTTGTTGCAGATAGGCATACATCAGGTAATCAATCGCATGGATGTAGTGAAGCGAGGTCATCTTCCCTTCAGATTCTTTAAGCGCTTTGGCAGCAGAACGGGTATTCCAGGCGATGACATCAGACCATAAACCCAAGCGAACAAAGATATGGCTCGGCATATGTAGAGCATGAGGGATATCGGGTACGAGCTTCAAATAATCTCGTGCCACTTTAACAGCGCGATGTGCATGTAAAGGATTGTCGTAAGCGTGAATCATGTAATGGAACAGACCCGGGTGTTCAGGCGCCTTTACCCGCAGTTTTTCCATCATAAGCCCCATCAATTTTTGATGGGTATACTCTTGATCCCCTTTTTCTGCGGTGGAAAGATGAGAAAGGGCATAAAAAGCCCCCGCATCGATATCATCAGGAAAGGATTTATAGACCTTTTTTTGAGCGACATCCCAGGCCGAAATACGCCTTGAATGCCTGACCACCTTCCAGTTCTTGAAAAAAAATCTGAGGGCTTTAATATAAGCCTGCTCCCGAGGGCTCGTCGGATTCAAAACATGGGCCTTTTCTATCGCTTGCAAACCTTTTGCTAATGCGGTTTCGTTCGGGGGAGCCCAAAGGGGATGAAACTGAGTCATGGCAATGCCCCAATGAGCCATGGCACAGCGTGGATCCTCTTTCGCAATAGACTGGAATACCGCTTCAGCTTGTTGATACATCATGTGATGGAGCAATGAGAGGCCGTGATTAAACGCGCCATGTACGGATGGAGAACATGAAATATGAAAATTAACCTTTCCCAAGGAAACACCCGTGTTGTCCATCTCGGCTTGACTATCGGCATAACTGAAGTTCACCGAAAGGACCGTGACGAATAACAACAGGAACATCAAAAAGGTGATCCAAGTAACTTTCATGAATAAAAGCTCTTTAAAAAAACAATCGTGAAAAACAGACAAAACCCTTTCGCAACCGGAAAGGGTCTCCATAAGGTATCTTTTCTCTTCAATATCGAGTGTCTCCAATATTTTAGTATTTCCTGTTCTATCGGAAGCTCTCCCCACTAGCGCGAAGGGCCGGTTATTTTTTCCCCGTATTTTTGAACCGTATCCAAAAATGCGGCTTTTTTGATCGGTTTTGTGAGGTGGACATCGCAACCAGCACCAAGACTTTTATTCTCTTCTTCTTTTAAGAGAAATGTACTGAGTGCGATGATCGGTGTTGGATTACGATTTTCGACCTCCTCCATCTTTCGGATTTTCCAAGTGGCGGCATAGCCATCCATGACGGGCATCTGCATATCCATAAAAATAAGGTCATACTGACCTTCACAAAATTTTTCGACAGCATGTTCTCCAACAAGTCCTTCACCGAGCTGGGATTGATTCAGACCTTTTCTCTTTTTATAGGGATAGGATGCAATTAACAATAGTGTAAGTCCTGCTCCTGAATATGAACCAAGTACTTCCTCGAAGTTATCCACAATATACCCCCCCAGCTGCCCTTCGACTGCGGGAATCAATGTCGATAGTATGGTCTCGGCTAACTAATTCAGGCTTCGCAGGCCAGAAACCGCATCAGTCATTTTAAGCAATCCTCGGAGATCAGCTTCTGACATTCGTCCGCGAGCTTTGCTTCCACGTCTTTTTTTTCACTAATATCACATAGTGTTCCCACATACATCGTGGCCCCGCCAATCCCGACTTCATTGACGCCAAGTTCAAGTGGGAATGTAATACCATGTTTTCCTTCCACTTCACGACCTATGCCAATAATCTTCCGTTTCCCTGTTTCTTGATAACGTTTTAAATAGGTATCGTGTTCAAACCATCGATCATCAAGTTTACGATTTTCTTTGAATATTCTTGATTTTCCGATAACTTGGCCATTTTCTGCTCAGATTGTCCGGATGCAAATTGGATCGTTTCGATCATTTTATTCATAGAAATGGCCAGGAGATCCTCTTCCCTTTAATCTTTACCGTCACATCCATCTTCCCGGAAGCGACGGTTTTAGCGGCTTGAGCCGTCTCTTTCAGGGAAAGCCTCATATCGGCAAGGGCAGCACCCAACTGCCTTATTTCTGTCGAATCCTCAAGATCAACATCCACATCAAGTGCGGCTTTCATCAGATCTGTGACAGAACGTGTAATGAAAAAACCCAAGATAGCACCGGTCGATCAACCAATAGAGAGTAAAACCCACGTCAACTCTTTTCATAATTATAGCTGAAATTCTTTAGAAAATTGGATCAGCAGGAATTCACACTCATTTATTTAGAAATGAATCATATTTGTCGGGAATTACCCCCAAATAATGAGGAAGGATATGAAGAGATTCTTTCTTTCTGAGTATTTTCTCTAGAGAATTTATCCCTTGATATTTCCAATGGGTCGGAAAGCGGCAACTTCCTTTGAAATACCTGCACCATCGACCGTATTGACCACCTCAGAGATATTTTTGTAAGCGATGCCTGTGCTTTTACCCGCCTCGGCCAAACTGGAAAGCGAGGCGGGACATACCATGATGCCGTGGGCCGCCATCTGATTCAAAAAATCGCGGCCTCGAATTTTCTTTTTTGCCGCCCGAATGAGACAATCCACGGCCCGCGCCGTGGATCGTGGAACCGTTTGAATCCCTTGCTGGCGTAAAATTGCGGGGGGACGCGCATCCCTTTTTTTTCGGATGGCGGAACTTCCCAAAGGGAGTCGTCAATTTGTACAATTTTCATGATGGGGGATTAAATATCGAAGATCACCCTTGCCTTCCATCTCTTGTTTTTTTTCGATCTTAAACGGGTGGAGCGTGACTATTTTGACGTCATTTGTGAGTTGATAACGTGTTGGATCGATTTCTTCTCCAAATACCGTGTCTTCCAGCTGAAATGATGTATTTTGCTCGATCCGAACCTTGAAATACTTCAATAATAGAACGGAAGCGTCTTTAAGAAAGACAAGTTCTGCCAGCCATTGGCAGAGAAAAAAATCGATACTATCAGCCATCAGGGAGATATTTTTTTCATCAGTGGGCAGAGGTCTTTTGTTTCCAGCATGACTTCAAAAATCCCAAGTGTGCGGCGCGAAAGAGGCCTTCGAGTGAGTCTCCATGTGCAACCAAGGCCACATCACCTGCTGCAATCACGTCTATGAATTCAAATGCTTCCATGCGGGGATTGCCTAACATTCAAAACAAGCATAAGGTTTCAAAAAATAGTAGTAGATTTAAGTCGCTTCTCTGCCACGATAGAATCGGATCTAAGCTTTTTCAAGGGTGGCCAGGCCTTCTGAAACGGGGGCTCAATTTCTTTAAGGAAGTCTTCAAGTGCTCCTTCAGTATCAACGATTTCTACAATGATGGGGAGATCGTCAGAGAGTCGAAGAATTTTCGCTGAGTGAATGCGACTGCTTCTGCCATATCCGAGTAAACCTCGAATTGCTGTTGCGCCCGCCCGCTAAACCCGCTTCGCGATCCTTCAACACAATCCACTCTAGAGCGGCTTCGCCTCATGTTTATCGCTTTCATCGACAAAAATTCGAAACAGTAAACTCTCTTCAGGTCGTTTCATCATCCTATCTCCAAATCAGAAATCCGAAACGATGCCCCACCCAAACAGCGGTGAGACCCAAGAAAATGTGCGCGCCAATGTTTATCAGCGAAAGAAAGGCTTGCCCATCTCGGAACAGGTTTATGGTTTCGTTCCCAAAGGTTGAAAAAGTCGTGAAGGCACCCAGTAGCCCTATCAGTAGAAAAAGACGGGTTTCCGGTGTAAAAAACTGCTCTGTTTCTACGAGTTGAGAGAGTAAACCGATGAGTAAACAACCGATCAAGTTGACCGAAAGTGTCCCGTAGGGAAAGCTTCCGCTGCCGGAAAAACCCTGCACCCATCCCCCGATGAGGTATCGGAGCACGGCTCCGAGAAATCCACCCAAGCCAATAATGAAGATTTTTCCCATCACCCTGTTCGTTGATTTATATAAGGCGTTCGGCGATCAATTGTGCAACCCAGGTACCGTTTTCAGAAGGGGTATTTTCATCCTCGGGAGGAATCATCCCTTCATGGTAAAACAGGATACGAAAATCTGAGAAATGATGCAGCAGTTCATTGTATTCCCAACAAAATTCGGTGCGGGAGGGTTTGCCATATTGGCGGTGTTGGTCAATGAGAAATGTTTCGTAAACAATCATCCCGCCAATTTTTAAACTCTGCTTGAGTTTTGAAATGATCTTTCGATCCAGATAATAAAAGCAGGTTGCGACATCGTAAGTTTCTTCTTTAGACGGCACCTCCTTTTCGAGGTCGGTAAAGTGCGCTGTAAAGGAATGTCCTTCTTTTCTTGCTTTTTCATTACAAAATGCAATGGCGGCGTCATTTCGATCAAAGCCCTCAACCGCGTATCCATTCGACGCGAGAAAAAAAGCATTGCGCCCATATCCCGATGCAAAATCAAGGGCTTTGCCTTTCGGTAAACGCGGGAGAAACCGAAGAAGCAGAGGCGCTGGAGATTGAGACCGGTGTTCCATCAAGGATGACCTGAAACGGCCATCACGGCTTCCGTTTCGATGATTTTCCCATCTCGAATGATTTTTAGTGTGACTTTGTCGCCCGGTTTTTTACTCTGAAGTCGATAAATGATGTCAAAACGCTCATGAATGGGTATCCCATCGAAGTCAGTAATAATATCTCCTTTTTCGATACCAGATAAGGCTGCCGGAGATTTTGGGAAAACATCACTGATACGCACACCCGATTGAAATTGTTCCAGCATCACGCCCAAGCGTACCTTCTTTTCGGTGAGATCTTGGTAGCCCACTCCCCAAACAAAATCGGCAAGCGGCAAAGGTAAATTAGGCGCTTTGACATTCAACATTTTCTTTTCATCCGGGAAATCTTGGGAGTGCGCAATCACGACTTGGTAAGGCTCCGGTAGGCGCCGAAAGGTCCGGCGGGGAAGACCATAACCGTAACCCACATGAAAACCCCCTGCCATGACCAACATTTTTTTATCTTGCCCCTCCGGTGAGGAAAGATAGTCCGCAATCGTTTCTGCCATGGTCTCTTCCCAAAACAGCATCATGCCATAAAAAGAATCAAACTGCTTGGAAGCCCCGGGGCCGTGGCCTCTAAAAATAGATTGCACCGCATCGCGATGATAGGGATCATCTGCATCGATTTCAGGCAACTTTTTTTGATCATTAAAGGAAAGGCCCTCGCGCCCCTCGTCCCGCATTTTAAAAGACATTTCTCCCGTGGGCCTCAAGGCGATGATCGGAATTTTATTTTCTTTGATAAAGGCGAGCAGTGCTTTGTAGTAGGCATCGTTGTGACTCCAATCTTCGTACCATCGCTTAAGAAAGGCTTTATCATCAGCCTCCCCTTTGATCCATTGATCCAGAAAGGACTGTGATGAACGGCGAAACATTTCCATACCGACCACAATTTTCCCGGGAAAGCGTTCAAGCAAGGCTTTGAGGATTTTAAGCTGGACACGATGATCCTCGATACTGTCGTGCACCTCTCCGGCATAAATAATGCGCGCAGGGGCCAGGTGGTTCATGAGCTGTAATTCGGACACAGTAAGGCCTGTGCGAAGGTGAACAATCTTTCCTTCTTCGATCTGAGTAATATCCTGATAAGGGGACTCAGAAGAACCTGAACTTTCCTGTGCAGATTCCGAATCAGGGTCATGGTTTTCTGTGCCGACTGTCTCAGTGTGTGGATTCAATATGAAAGCACCCTGCTTCCGGGCGGTACAGCCCATGATTAAAAAGAGGAATAAAAAAGTGCCCAGAATTTTGAGCCGTGTGTCAAAATTTTTCATGAATTCATTCTACAGACAAGCAAAGGAAGGTGTCAATTGACATGAAATACCGGCGGACTAATCGATCTCTTTTTCACTCACGACCTGATTTTTCCCGCGATGTTTTGCCTCGTAGAGCGCCCTGTCGGTTCGGGCGGTCAATGATTCAAGCGTATCGCCACGTTGGCGTGAGCTGGCACCAATACTTACTGTAAAAGAGAGTGGTTTTGTGCCATTTTTTTCATCTACCGCATATTCAGTCTCAGCAATTTTACTGCAGAGAAGCTCCGCCTTTTTAAGCGCATTTTTTAAGGAAGTGGCGGGCAAGACAATCATAAACTCCTCGCCACCATATCGCGCAAAATAATCTCCTTCACGAATCAGGTTCTGACATTTTTGGACGAGTGCGACCAAGACGCGATCTCCAACCTGATGACCATAAGAGTCATTAATTAACTTAAAGTTGTCAATATCCAGCATCAAGAGAGAAAAACTACGTTTATTTTCTTTAACAAGTTTAATCAGTTTTGTATCAAGGGCCAGTCGGTTGAAAGCACCGGTGAGCCCATCCGTCATCGAGGCACTTTTTGTCTCTTCTAGTTCAACTTTAAGCGTTTCGACTTTACTGGATAATATTTCGAGGTGTTCAGCATCTTGGCTCTGTTTTTTCTGAATGGATTTTTTTAGTGTGTCTATTTTTAAAGTCAATTCCTCTTTAATCTTTCGAATGTCATCGAGTTTCGTAATATCTTCTAATTTGAGTGTTTCTTCATGAATCAATGCATTAAATCGCTGATTTTGACTGTTAACCGTCGAAAGTCCTGTGGAGAGAATAGTGATAATATCTTTTAATTCGAATTCTTTGTTAACAAAATAATTTTTTTCCTTATCGATGAATTCAGAAATTTCAGACTTGTTGGCTTCAAAGTGACGTCCCATCCTTTGGATGTCTTCTTCGTTTTCAAATAGCGCTGCTAAGGCTGTCAATTGTTCCTTAAATGCATCCGCATTTATTTCCTTCAAATCAAAAGTAAACGATTTCATATACTGCAATAAAATGGGAATGACCTGCAGATACAGGCGTTCTTTTTCAGAGCGCGTATGAGCGCTTTCTCCAGAGAGAGGGGTTTTTGATTTATTTTTTGAAAAAAGACCCACGCGCTTTCCTCAATATTTTATTGTAAAAAAACTCATTTTCTAAATTATATCACGCAATTTCTAAAAGGTAAGGCTCAGATGAATCGAGACCCTTTTTTTCATCAAAACAGTGGATGAAGTGATCATCGTGAGGGGGGATGTTGATATTTTTCAATATATTTCTTGGCCAAATGGCGTATCCCAGAGACGAGATGATCAGAAATACCCTGTGCATCATTTTGCATAGATTCAAGATTTGGCGTATTGGTATTTTTGGTGTTGGGCTCAATACTAAACCCTGTTTCGAGACTATCCTCCGCGTAAACAATACACACATGCCAGGGATTCTGAATTTTTTTTTCAAATTGCAAATGAGAGACCACTTCTCCGATCATTTTTGGATAAATAATCGACCTTGCATAAAACCAGACCTGTGGGATGCGATGCAGTTCGCCATTTACGAAGCGATGTCCTTCACAGGATCAGTATGGCGTACAGACCCTTAAGCAATTCAAGCCAAAGACCAAGGTCACAATTTTATCATCAATGGGGTAGTTCTCACCCTCGGAAGACAGGAAACTCTTTGCATGATCACAATCAGGACGACACATGCAGGTGCAAATCGGCGAAGTACTACAAGGGCAGAGCTTATTACAACCCGGACAGGGACGAAGCTCTTGAAAAGAGGGTTGCTCAAGTAAAAATTTTAGATCTCTAATACGATCTTCATTGTATTGGTCATCTGTGGGTAATTGTAGTAGCTTCATCACCTTTCCTTAAGATAAGACAAAAAGAGAGTCCCCTTTAAGAAGGGTACCATATAAACTTTAAAAGGATGCAAATCGGTCGATGAGCCAGATCAAATAGAAACAATAAGATCACTTGAGCCGACAAGACATCCCCATCAGATTTAATGACAAAGAAGAATAAGAGGGTTCAGATTAAAAAGATTTAAAGGGATATTGGAGTTTAATGCAAAAAAAATCGGATGAAGTCTGGGATAAATATTTATTCAAAATCGCGCGTAAAATGGAGGAAGGTATCGTGAAATGTGCCTTGATCGGCTTCTTTTTTTAGATCATCCGGCATACCCTGCCCGACGATTTTTCCTTCTTTTAAGATGATCACCCGATGACAGAGCCGATCGATATAGGCCATAAGATGACTTGAAATGAGAATCGTCGCTCCTTCCCTGTGTCGCTCTCTTATAATTTTGGAAAGCGATTCCATCGTGGCCACATCCAAGCCGTTAAAGGGCTCATCTAAAATCAAGAGTGGCGGTGACCCGATCAGTGCAGCGGAGATGGATATTTTTTTCTTCATCCCGTAAGACAAGTCATTTAAAAGGGCATTCCGTTTTTCAGACAAACCAAAAATATTGAACCAAGATTCAATCTCCTCTTTTGGGTCTGGGATTTCTCTGACTTCTGCGACGTAGTGAAGGAATTCTTCAGGGCTGAGCCTCGGGTACAACAAGGGGGATTCCGGGAGGTAACCGATATGTTTTTTGAGTTCTTCCGGTGTATTTTTCGCGTTGATTTCATCAAGCAAAATCTGGCCTTTTTTCCCGGGAGAAATCAAACCCACGATCATTTTCATCAAGGTGGATTTCCCTGCTCCATTGTTTCCAATCAGACCGCAAATTTCTCCTTCAAGTTCCATGCTAAAAGGATGAAGTGCGATGAGTTGGTCATAGCGTTTCGTGACATTAGAGATAGAAAGCCGCATGTTAGAGTACCTCTTCATTTTCAAGACGGGTGATTGCAGAATCTTTTAAGCTCGATAAAACAGGGAAAATCAGCAGGTACATCACTGGGTTGAAAATCGCAATAAACAGAGTGGCCAGAATAGACATAAATGCCGAAACGATGTATTGAAGCACGGGCCGTTGATCCCCCTCACAAATACTGCCCCCCACAAGCGAAGCGACGGCAAGCCCGACCAAAAACAAGGTAAAGCATAGAACAGCCCCTTCATTCATTGGAAGCGGCCGGAGCATCATTTCAAACCCGAAAACTAAAAAGGGAACGGGAAGCGCAAGAAGCCGTGCATAGTATAACTTTGCCCGCCAAACCTGTTCAGCAGAAAGAGGCAAGGCACGATCCATCGGACGAAATGGACGCTGCAATGAAAAAAGCGGCGAAACAGTCGAAGCCATAATAAATGCCCCAAGCGCACAGTAAACGGCGGGAGAGATCGTACCTCTGGTGGTCATCGCCAGTAAAACCAAGAAGAGCAGCGTCATGTTTCGCCAAACATGGGGCACAAAATTTCTGGCGGTTAAAATCAAATCACGCCGAAGTAAGGGACGAATGCTTTTTGGAACAACTTGGCACAAGCGATGAATCAAATCGGATGCAGCCGTCTTATTTTTATGATTTTGATGACGCACCATAAACTGCTCAACACGCCCCATATCTTGATAACGCCAGATTTTGAACCCTCTATAATAACCCAAGGGCATCAACAGCAGGGTAAAGAAATCGGCCCACCAGCTAAACTGAACGACGGGAAGCACTGAAAGAAAGAAAGCCATGACGAAGAGCACCCCTGCCAGCTGCCTGCGATCCGGAGACCAAAAATGAATCCAAGTGAGCGTAAAACCAATTTCAATCCCCGGTAAAAAAAGCCAGATCGTAAAAGGCCAAAGCAGCATTTGCGTCTGTCCAAAAAAGAGCAGGATCATGCTGCCGACCACAAAAAAAGGAAGATCCCGGAAAAGCTGTTCAAGATAAAACACTTGATAACGGATTCTATAATTGATCGGAAGAAGGTCGTCCACAGTCAAAGCGCGTTCTGTGGGGTAAAGTCGTCTTGCCAAGGGCAAAAAATTAAAAAATACTTTTAAAGCAAGAAAGGCAAAAGCAAGCCGTACGGCGGTTTCTTCTGAAATGGAGACAGGTTGAATACGACCCACTTCAGAAGCAAAATCCTTAAAAATACGCCGACCTAATAAAAAGGCCACCCCCATCATCACAGGGCCTAAAATAAAATAGGTCGGCCAATCGTGGGTCATGGTCCTGCCAATGACACGCAGCTTGCTTTTGAGAACAATTTTTAACACGAGGCGTTCCACCTAAAAAAAAGAAGGAATCATCATAACACAGAGAGAAAAGCGCCGGAAACCGGTGAATTTGGAACTTACCCAGAAAACCGTGGGGAATAAAGGGTTAATCCGTCCTTTTAAACGAGGTATGGTAGGCCGTCATAATATTCGCGCGCGTGATTAACCCGACAATACGCTTTATATTATCCGGCTCCACCACAGTCACACGGTCTGTCTTCGATTCTTGCATCTGCCTGACGACATCCACAAGCACGTCATCTGGAAAGGAAACCGGAAGATCCTTCCGCATTATCTGTTCGATGAAGGTGTTTTTGAGTTCAAGCTTATCCATATGGGCTTTATGGATTTCCACATAGGTCACCATTCCGCTCAGTTCCCCCTGGCCATTCACCACAGGAAAACCCGTATGATGGCTTTGATCGATGATTTGTGACAATTTCTCAACGGTCATGTTTTGCCCGACAATCTCAACATTTTTAACCATAACTTCTTTTGCCGTGACGCTCATAACCGGATCATGCACATCTCCCCCGGCCAGATTCACACCTCGTTTTAAAAGAA
Source organism: Nitrospirota bacterium (assembly GCA_029261135.1). Taxonomy (GTDB): domain Bacteria; phylum Nitrospirota; class Nitrospiria; order SBBL01; family JAADHI01; genus JAADHI01. The sequence goes on along the minus strand of JAJDBX010000064.1, from coordinate 43,573 downwards.
CACGGCCATAAAGGCCAATCTCCCCCATCTGACGGGACATAATCATGGCGACCGTCACGGAAAACATCAGCGGCAGTACAACCCGGTAATCTTGGGTAATCTCAAACATCATGACGATGGCCGTAAAGGGCGCACTGGCCACAACCGCAAAAACAAGCCCCATCCCGACGAGGGCATAAGCGCCCGTTGGAGCAATATTCGGGAAAATGGTCTGTGCAACTTGACCGAAGAGACTTCCCATCATTGCGCCAATAAAAAGGGAGGGCAAAAGGTCTCCTCCGGAACCTCCAGAACCCAGAGTTAGAGAGGTCGCAATGATCTTTCCAACGATCAGCAATAAGAGAAGCCCCATCCCCCAGGGGTGCAGGTCACGATCCGGCAAAAGAATATCCGTCACTTCAAAATATCCCGCGCCTAAAACCTTCGGGACAAAAAACCCCATGAGACCCACCAGCAACCCTCCGATCATCGGCTTCAACGGCGCAGGTATCTTTTTTAACTTCTCAAAAAATTCCTCAGTCCACAACAAATTCTTAATAAATCCAGTGGAAACCAAGGCCGCCACAATACCGAGAAGAAAATAGAGTCCCAATTCCGCCGGGTGTTCAATACCAAAAGACGGCGTCGGTAAAAAAGTGTTGTCTCCAAGTAAAATATGTGATGTGACCGCACCGATGACAGATGAAAAGACAACAACAGAGAAGGCTTGTGTTGTAAATTCGCGCAGTAAGACCTCCATCGCAAAAATAACCGCCCCGATCGGCGCATTAAAAACCGCAGCCAATCCAGCAGCAGCACCGGCTGCGGTTAAGGTTTTCAAATAGGTGTTTGAAACCTTAAACCATTGACAGATAATGGAACCCACAGCTGAACCGATTTGAATCGTCGGCCCTTCCGTTCCCGCAGAGCCGCCTGTTCCGATCGTAAAAGCACTTGCGATTGATTTGGCGATGACAACACGGGCTTTGCTTCGCCCTCCCTTGCGTCTTAAGGCATAAATGGACTCCGCCACACCATGCCCGCTGGCGCCTTTCGCAAGATAATAAATCACCAATCCGCCAAGCAGTCCGCCAATGGCGGGAAAAAAAATGCGGTACCATCGGCCGGAAAGAAAATTCCCGGTCCCCCCGGACTCACAACAGAAATGGTGAACGCCGTCAATCATGTGTTTAAACAAAAAGGCACTTATACCGGAAGAGAGTCCGATAACCACGGCGAGCAGCATGAGTGTCCGCTCTTCTGAAAGGGTCACCAAATTGATGAAATTGAAACTGGATTTCCGTGAACGCAGGAGGAAGCGTTTCGTGCGAAGACTCACTGAATCATACTCTTCAAAGACTGCATCAATCTCATCCGAAAAACATTGAGTGTAACATATTTTAAACGATTCAGATGAAACAAATTTGAGGTTTCAGGAAGGGTTTAATGAAAATATATGCATGACTGAAAAAAGCTTTCGATCAGAAACAAAACCTATGAACATGATAAAGTAATCGTCGTGGTCCAAAGGTGATCTGCACTTGCAACCGTTCCATGCACTGATCCTACAGTTACTTGATCTTCTGTCCCCGAACAAGCGGCGATAGAGATCGAATACGAAACCCTTGCGACACCACGCTCATCGGTCGTTGTTTTGTAAATGACCCCAGTCCCAAGAGTAACCCCATTCAGATCAGTCAAAATACCAATCCCTCCAGCAAAAAATTCAATCTCAACATCCGGAAGAGGATCTCCACTTACATTTGCTACTGTAAAGTCAAGAGCACGGTATATAATAGGTACCGCTGAGTCAAGCGCTGTGGAACTATTGCTTGGCCCAGTGACAACTGCAGTATCAGGCGCTTTATCACCACAACCATACATCAGAATTAATAGGGAAAATAGTACGGCACCTCGTCTCATCAGAAACTCCTATATATCTGTTGGCAGGGCTTTTAAAAAGCCTCTTAGAATTTTTTTGTCTACTTTCATAATTTCTACCGATCCAATTTTTTTCGGGAGCACAAAATAGATTTCTCCACCCACGACTTTTTTATCACCCGCCATCACCTTGAGTATATCCCCAGAATCTAAATCCGGCAATTCGCTCGGAAGTCCGAAGGCCTCTAAAAGCGCAACCTGCCGCTTCAGCGCCGCCTTCTGTAATAGACCTAAGCGAACCGACAAACGGCTTGCTGCCACCATGCCCATGGCCACCGCTTCACCGTGTTTGACTTTACGGTAACCGGTGAGTGTTTCAACGGCATGTCCGATGGTATGGCCATAGTTTAAAATCTTACGAAGACCGGACTCCCGCTCATCCGATTGAACAATCTCGGCCTTAATTGCGGAAGAACGCTCAATACAATAGCTTACTTTTTCCAAATCAAGATTGCGAATGGCACGGCTATTTTGTTCAAGATAGCTAAAAAACCTTTCGTCATAAATCACACCATATTTCACCACTTCAGCCAAACCAGACAAATATTCCCGTTTTGGAAGCGTACGCAGTACCGCCGGATCCGTACTCACAAAACGCGGTTGATGAAAAGCCCCGATCAGATTTTTTCCATCGGGGTGATCAACTCCGGTCTTTCCCCCGATACTGGCATCGACTTGCGCCACAACGGTCGTCGGGCATTGGACAAAGGGAATTCCTCTCAAAAATGTCGCTGCGGTAAAACCCGCCATATCACCGATGACCCCACCACCCAAGGCAATCAGAAGATCGTTCCGTTCGAAGTGATTGGCAACAAGCACGTCATAAATCCGTCCAATTTGTTTGAGTGTTTTATAGCGCTCTCCCGCCGGAATTTGAATGACAAGGGGGCGATAGCCCGATTGCCGCAAACCTTTCCTGACGCGGTTACCATAGAGTTTCTCTATCTTCGGATTCGTGATCACTGCAACCTGCCCTTTAAATGACATTTTTTTAAGTTTTAAACCCAGTTGATCTATTTCGCCCTGTGCAATGTAAATATTGTAACTGTTTTTCCCGAGATCGAGATGTATCGCTTCCTTCTGTGCCATAAAATTAAGAAGTGGCTCCTGTGTGTTGTGAGATTTGTGCGACGATGCGATGCACACTCTCTTCGATTTTAATATCAGAGGTATCAATTTTGACCTCTGATCGACTATAAAATTGTTCACGTTCTGCCATGAGCTTCGCAATGTTTCCCAAGGGATCCGGCCCTTGCAAGAGAGGTCGTTCTCCTGCCCGCCTTTGGACTCTTTTCAAAATCACCTCCGGACGCGCGGTGAGAGCAACAAAGATACCATTCTTCCCCAAGACCTCCATATTGGACGGATTCAAAGGAACCCCCCCTCCCGTCGAGATCACATAACCTTCCCAGGCTGCAACTTCGGCCACAACTTTCTCTTCCAATGCCCTAAAATGACTTTCTCCTTCTTCTGAGAAAATCTCAGGGATGCGTTTTTTGGCCATTTTCTCGATGAGATGATCCGTATCCACAAACCGGCAACGGAGTTCTATTGCCAAACGTCGACCAATAATGCTCTTTCCCGTACCCATAAACCCAAAAAGTACAATGTTCTTCAATCCGATGCCTTAAAAAAAGCCCTACTCCATAATCGTTGGGGTGAGAAAAATGAGAAGTTCGGTCGTCGATGTACTCTTTTCCTTATTCTTAAACAACCACCCTAAACCGGGAATATCCTTCAACAAAGGAATCCCACTTTCTGATTCTGTATTTTTTGTCTCATAAATACCCCCAATCACCATGGTCTCACCGTCCATGAGTAAGACTTGAGTCTTGACCTCTTTCTCAAAAATGGAGGGGTTTTCTGAACCCGCAAGCTGCGGACCCGGTTCATTTTTTGTCAAATCCAGTTCCAACAAGATCCCCCCGTCTGACGAAATATGAGGGATCACCTTCAACTGTAAACTGGCATCAACCAACTGAACGTTTGTCCCACCATTCGCAGACTGGGACGCGAAAGGAATCTGAGAACCCTGCTTGATTGTGGCTTCGTTGTTATCCAAGACCATGATTTTTGGCGTTGAAACGATACGCGTCATTTCCTGGCTTTCACCGGCCGAGATGCGAAGATCTAACTGAAAGGGACTTTCGGTAAACCGACCAAAACTAAACCCGATTCCGCCAAGAGGGCTGGCCGCAGGCACATTGACAGAAAAATCCGGTGCCTGTCCAAACACACCGCTTCCGGGCAGGGCATTCCCAATCCCGATACGATTTCCGCCACTGTTTGTTTTAAAGTCAGCTCCCCACCTCACCCCCAAACTCCGTTTAAAGGTTGGCTGAACTTCTACAATACGTGCCTCAATTAGAACTTGAGGCGTTTTTGTATCCAGTTTATCCGCCATTTGCTCAATTTGGCCGAGGTTCTCCTCAATATCTTTTACTACAAGTGCATTGATGCGTGTGGCCACCATGATCTCTCCTCGAGAAGACAATAATTTTAAAAGGAGGTTTCTCATCTGATCGGCTTTTGCGTAGTTAATATAAACAACCCGAGTCAAGAGGGTTTCAGCTTTAATCTCTGTTTCTTTTGCGAGGGCCTTTTCGTTCCGCTGTTGGGTCAGATTCGCCAAGGTTGCAATGCGAATAATATCTCCAGAATGAACCATCCCTAAGTTTCGGATCTCTAAGATCAGTTCTAGTGCCTGATCCCATGGAACATCATTCATCTTGATCGTGATCTTTCCCTTGACATCTTCCCCCATCACAAAATTAAGACCACTCACATCTGCAAGCAGACGAATCACATTGGTCACTTCTGCATCTTGAAAATCTAAAGATATTTTTCTTCCCTTATACTTATCCGGAATTTCATCTTCTTTTTCCGCCGAGGCAGTACTCACTAATTCAAGCGCATCCCGTTTCGCCTTTGCCGCTTCACGACGCTTTTCTCGAAGAAAAACCTTTCTTTTATTCTCTTTATTTTCTTTTTCTATTTCCGAAATCATGTCTTCACTTTCAGACATCGGCTTTTCGACAGAGGCATCCTCAGTAGGGATAGGGAACGGGGTCTCTGCGGTCCCTGGTTCTTCAGCTTTAGCCTTCATCGTAGGCTCTTCTTGAGGAAGGTTTTCAACTTCAGTATCGGGTTCAGTATCTGTAGTGGTAACGACATTGGTATCCACATCTGTATCTGTATCCACCTCCGCTTCTAGAACAGGGATGGGGAGTGCCGAGGGAAATTCCGCCGCTGAAGCAAGATCAGGATTCGGAACTATTGCTGTAAGTGACTTTTCATTCATTCCGGAATCTTCACTTGCAACATCTGTATTAATAGGGTCATTGCCACCCAGGGCCTCATTTCCTTTATTTCCTACGCCCCCTGAATCTTCAGAACCAAGCACATCGCTCTTGGAAGTTGGAGATTCAATCATCTCTTCTTTGGGCGCTGATGGGTCATGGATCACCACCCGCAACTCCCCACGACCTTGTTGGAGGGAATACGAAATAGGAGCAATTAAATCCAAGACAAGTCGTAACTTTTTCTTGTGTTGTCCCACCCGAACCCGCTTCACCCGGGGATCAGCAACAGGAATACGACTTTTTAGAGAAGGCATTGTCACCCCCGGAAGATCAATCACCAACCTTCTTTTACGACCCAGACCAATAAAAAACGGTCGAGGAGATAAATGACCATCAGAACGAACAATCAGTTTTAAGGGGTCTCCGGGTTCAAAGCGAACACTTGCGACTTTTTTGGCGGGCGGAAGTGGGTTTTCATCCTCAACAAGCAAGGGGAAGGGAGACCCAACACCTTTTTCGTTTTCTAAAACTTCGACATTTTGTAAGGGGGGTTTCTCTGATTCTGGCTTGCCAAGAGGCTCAAGCATTGGATTTTGTTCATTGGCAGAAACATCCTCTCTTCGCTCAGATCCTTCTAGTAAGGCTTCATCTGACGCCATTGAACCCACCATATTTGGGATTAATGGTGGAGGAGAGATCGGCTCAACACCAAGATCGAGTGCCATTCCTGTATCCGACGACGATATTTCGCCCGTTTTATCAGCGAGATTGTCTGAAACAGTGGCAACATCAGTCTCTTCAGGAGAAACTTCTGGCATAGAAACAACCTTATCTTCAAAAAAGATAAACCCTTTAGGTCTCACGCCGAGTTGCGTGACTTCAACAACAAGATTGACCCCCTCGGTTCTCACATCCGTTTCGACCTGTCCGGATAATTCAAATTCAAGGCGGGACACATTTCTTCCCCCCCCTGTTCCCGGACGAATGGCGCGAATTGGCCCTTCTGCGAGTTGGATTTCATCCGAAAATTGAGCCAGACTCACCTCGGCCAGATCAATCACAAGACGGTCAGGGTTAGAAAGGTGAAATGTGGTATATATCATGGGTTCTTCCGCTTCAACCTCAACCACTGTTTTTTCAGTTCCTTCCGCAACACGAATATCTTGGATTGAAGCTGTAGGGGGTAACGTTGGCCCTAATCGATTCATTGAGCAGGACAACATCATTCCTGAGATAAATATCATTGCCGTTATCTGAGTAATTCGGAAAACCTGAGTCAACAGGAAATGCCGGATCATTGGGCCAACCATTCTATTATCCCTCCTTTTGGGGATGAAGTTCCATGTAGACTTCCCTTTTCTTCGATTCACCAAAAACATTCACAAGGGTTTCCTCAACCACGACTTTTTTTTGGGTAATACTGCTGATGACACCACCATTAGGACCAATTTTTGTCCCGAGATGAACCGTATACCCCTTTCCATCAGGCGTATTGACAACGGCTCTTGGGCCATATGATCCCCATATAATGCCCTGAAGTCTTAAATCAGTGACCGAATTTCGCTGAAGTGGAGGAAGAGACTTCACTGAATTTTGACGATTCGCAGTTTGTGCCACAATCGATCTAAAAGGATCACGTCTCCCAACGGCATTATAAGAAAATAAAGGCGGCTCAATTTTTTCTGATGGTGCAGGAACAATCGTTTCGCTATTTCTTACAATAGGCACAGCGGCGACCGGTGCAGGATCGGATATATTTGAGTTCACATTTGCGCCATCGCTACACGCAACAACAAAAAAACATAAAAACAAAATATATGTTGGAAAAGGGATATTCATATTGTTCATCCACCCTCCCCAAGAGATGAGGTGTCATCCGCAGAAGCAAATGCGGTTGCAGAAAAACTCGTCTGAATCATAATGCGATTGCTCACGATATTAGGCGAAGACATCCTGATATTGGATATATTAATAATGCGCCGCATTTTACTGATTTTATCAAAAAAGACACCGACAGAGTGATACCCCCCTTCCACCTCAACATTGACTGGAATCTCACTGTATAATCCAGAAGAATTCAGCTTCTTTGCTGAAGGCCTCCAAAGTTTAAAATCCAAACCACTCCTTCCACCTAAGTCAGAAACCAGTTTCAAAAGAGAATCAATCTCTCCCTCAGATGGGAGCTGTTCTTTCATGATCTTAAGTTCATTTTTGAGAATTAAATCCTCTTTTTTTAACTCGGGCAATCGGCGAACTTTGACACGAAGCACATTAATTTCATTATTTAAGGTCGAAATCTTTTGATCCAGTTTGTGAATATCTTCATTTTTTGGGATAAAAACAAACCAAATAAAAGCAGCAACAGCCGCAACAGATAAACCCAACAAGGCTAACAACTTCTGCTTATTGCTTAGGTTTTTTAGTGTATCAACATCAATCGCCATTGTTCGTGATCCTACACCATGTTAAATAACAATATCCCATTGCAGACGGAAAGAATACACACTAATGCTTCCTTCCTGATTCTTTCGTGACTCAAGTATTCTGATATTCTGAAATAAAGGGACGCTCTTTAAGTTATTAATAAAATCGACGATTTCACTATTTGTTGTTGCTTTTCCACTCAGCTCAATGCCCCCTGATCGCTGGGTCAAGCTTAGGAGCCAGACACGACTAGGTAAGCGTTCGCTAATTTCACTCAACAATGCGACTGGGATCGACTGGTTTTTTCTAAGTTGTTGAATCAGTTTAATTTTTCCTTGAACAATTTTTTTATGATCTTCAAAATTTTCAACCGACTTCAATTCCGCTTTAAGGGAAGTTAACTCCTCAGATAAACCGCTTTCTACCGTATTGAGACGGTTTACCTTCTGCTCTAAACTACGCCAGCCTATAAACCAACTGACGGCCAAAATCACGGCAAGCAGTCCCACCCAAATCAACTGAGTCTCAACTTGAACCTTTTTTTTCTTTTTCTTTGTTTTCTGGGCATATAAAAGATTAATTCGGATCATGTATTACCTATCTCCCACTTCCCGAAGCGCTAATCCCACACCCACAGAGGCCAATGGTGCCATTTCCTTAATAAAATCGATGTCAAAAAGCCCTTCTGGTATTTCAACATTTTTGAATGGATTCACCATTTCTACCGGGAAACCTGATTTTTCTTCAAGACGAGCTGAGAGATTCGAGATCTTCGCTCCTCCTCCGCTGACCAGAATACGACTGATATCTTCATTATTTGACGTGGTCTTAAAGTAGTCAAAAGAGCGAATGACCTCAGCAACAATCTTGTCATTCATAAGGTTAATAATGCTAGAAAGCATCTCGGGATCAATCCCTTCAACACTTTCACCACGCTTTGCCTGTTCTGCTTGCTCGAAACTGACATTACATTCTCGTTGAATCGTCTCTGTATATCGGTTTCCTCCAATCGAGATATCACGAGTAAAAGCAAAAGCACCGCCTTTAATGATATTGATATTCATCACACTCGCACCAATATCAACCAAAGCCACAATCTCTCCATCCATGATTTCGTAATTGATCGCAAACATATTCTCAAGCGTAAAAGCATCCACATCAACGATCACAGGATTCAACCCGGCTTCCGTGACCACACCTGTATATTCAGTCAGTTTTTCCTTTTTGACTGCGACGAGCAAAACATCCATTTGGTCTCTCGGTTCGTCATCCATCGCATCGAGTATGTGAAAATCAATGTTGACGTCATTAATATCAAAGGGGATATACTGCTCGGCTTCCCAGTTAATGGATTCATCTAAATCTTCTTCAGACATCTGGGGTAATTGGATTTTTTTGACAATCACAGAATGTCCAGACACAGAAAAAGCAACCTCAGTCTCTTTAATTGATTCCTCTTCAATGAGTTCCCTCACCACAGAAATAACCTGTTCAGCATCCATAATGGTGCCATCAACAATCAACTCAGATTCAAGTGTCCTTACGCCAAAATGCTTCAACAGGTACCCATCCCCGCCTTTCTTTTTACTCAATTGCACCAATTTGATCGCACCTGAACCAATATCAAGACCAATCAGATTTTTCGGACGTGAGAACAAAGAAAATGACATCAGGCTTTTATTCCTTTTCCAACAACGTAAACAAATCACTCATCTTATTGCAATGCTCCACAACTATTCCCAACATTTTCCCACCAAAACCGTCTAAAACGATAAAAGTCAGATCATTTCTTCGGAAAAACTCATATCAATTCAGTGATTTCAGGTACAAATCAATGGGGATTTTAAGACTATTTTCTCAATAAAGAATACCAATAAATCCATTCAGCAGATACCGGAAAAAAGTAATAACCCTAAGTATACTTAGACTTACACCCATGTCAAGAAACACGAATAAACTACCATTTTCATTGATTTTTTTTAAAAACTGTTAGTTTTGATAAACAGAAAAAAGTGAATTAAAAGAAGAGACTAACGGGGCCTTTCCCCGCCGCGTTGTAGGTTAGACGGTGATTTTGGCCTATTTTGACTTAAACCCATTGTGGCCTTGAAACTGCCTCCCAGAAATAATTCGGTCACAACCTTAACACCTTCATCATTGTTTTCTGTACGAATAATCTTAGCCCCGCGGACAAATGCGGCAATTTTTTTTTGCAAAGTGTCATCCTCCGCGACAAGAGATGAAACCTTCGTCATCGAAGCAGTCTTCAACATCATAATTTTGGCTTCTAATTGCGTGTAAGCATCTACTTTCGCTTTTTGAATCGCTTGCACCCTTTCCGAAATAGACCAGTTTTTGTCAATCCCTCCAAAACCAGTGGCATGGAGCGTCATATTTCCCCAATCTTTATGCCCTTCATCAATCTGGGCAGACCGACACGATAAAAGGACAAGCGAGCAAAACAACACAAACAAAACATTTTTGACATGAAGAATAGCAATCATGATTCAGTCCACCGTGGAGAGAGCTTATTTTGAACCCCAATGAGATCAAGTGCCCTGGCGACAATAAACCGCACAAGATCATCGATCGATTGGGGATGATGATAAAAAGCGGGCATGGCCGGAAGCAAGGTCGCACCCATCTCAGCAAGAGAAAGCATATTTTTGAGGTGGATACGATTTAGCGGCGTCTCGCGCGGAATAAGGACTAAAGGCCGCTTCTCTTTCAGAGTGACATCTGCAGCCCGCCCGATCAAGTTCTCTGAAAACCCGTGTGCAATACCCGCAAGTGTCTTCATGGAACAAGGTGCCACAATCATCCCGGCGGTTGGAACAGAGCCGCTGGCCACCGCAGCGGTCATATCATTTTCATCACAATAGACAAGTCGACTGCCACGATATGTTTCATTAAGCACTGCCGAAGTCTCTGAATAATTCTTCCCCCATTCCCGCCCCAATTCCTCCCGAATAATCAATCGCGCTGAGCGCGAAAGGATCAGATAGATCTGATGGTTTTCCTTCAAAAGATGCTCCAGAAGTGTCACACCATAAACAGCACCACTGGCACCTGAAATTCCTATAACATAACTCGCCATAGCCTACCTAGGCATCTAAGACAATGTCACGGTGCCGACAATGAATCGCCACACCTTTCTCATGAAAATAATCCTTGAGTTGATTCACAATCGCAACAGAACGGTGCTTCCCTCCTGTGCATCCAACCCCCACATTAAGGTAACTTTTCCCTTCCTTCTCATAAAGTGGCAGGAGAAAATCGAGAAAACTAAAAAGTTTTTCAAGAAACGCTTTAGTCTCGGGAAGATTAATGATGAAATTTTTAACAGGGAGATCATTTCCAGTTAAAGGCCTTAAAGCTTCAACAAAAAAAGGATTCTCGATAAAGCGGACATCAAAAAGGAGATCCAGATCATACGGGGTACCGTATTTATACCCAAAAGAGGTAAATGAGAGATTCAAACGCCGGTCAGTTCTCTTCTCTAAATAGTAATGTGCAATCACTTCTTTTAAGCGATGAACCGGGTAATCAGAGGTATCGATCACGCGGTCTGCGCGGCTTCTGAGATTTTCCAAGATTTTTTTCTCGCGGTGAATCCCATCTAAAACAGTGTCTTCTTTCGCCAACGGATGGGGACGACGTGATTCTGAAAAGCGCCTCTGTAAAATTTCGTCGCGCGCCTGCAAAAAAAGTAATTCAATTACGTAGCCTTTTTCAACAAAACGATCAAAAACCTTCAAAAAATTTTCTAGAAAAGATCGCTCTCGAATATCAATACCAATGGCCGCTTTTGAAATCACATTACCGGATTTCCTGCAAAGACTCACAAACGGGGGAAGCAATTGTGGCGGCAGGTTGTCGACACAGAAAAACCCGAGGTCTTCAAAACATTTTATGGCACAGCTTTTTCCAGATCCAGAAAATCCACTGATAACAACAAGACGAAGCCCCTTTCCTGATACATCCATCGACAGTACCAATTCTGAGAGTCTAGGAAATGCGCTCAATCAAACCCAAACCGCCATCTTTCCTTTTGTATAAGACATTGATCTGTTTACTTTCATAATTTTCAAATAAGAAAAAATCATTTTCAAGAAGCTCCATTTGTAAAGCGGCCTCTTCAACACTCATTGTTTCAATAGAAAATTGCTTGCGCTTCTTGATGTTTATATCCGCCCAGTCGGCGGGTTCCGGCATCTCTTTTTGCCCTGTCGCATTATGTTGGACTCTGTGAGAGTGAAGTTTCTCTTGATGCTTTTTCAATTGTCGCTCAATTTTGGACATGGCTTTATCAACAGAAGCATACATTTCATTGGTTTCTTGCTCGGATTGCAAAATAAATCCATTCACCTTGACCAACACTTCTGCCATATGCCGGTACTTTTCAACCTTAAGGGTAAAAATGGCTTGAGAAACATCTCTGGAATATTTTTCGATTTTTTTAACACGTGATTCAACATACTGCTTTAATGCAGGGGTCACTTCCAGTTGTTTTCCAGTAATCATTACATCCATAAACACCTCCTGAATTTATTAACACAAAGGGATAATCGTCATACTAGAAAGGTCGTTTCCGGCGGTTTGCCGGGGGGATCTTAAGCCATGATCGATATTTACTGACAGTTCTTCTGGCAATCTCAGTCCCTTCTTCTCTTAATCGGGAAACAATCTCCTGATCTTTTAAGGGACGGGTCGTATCTTCTTCCTCAACCATCTTACGAATCATTTCCCGTACTGCAATCGAGGATAAATTGTCCGATTGATTTCCAACGCGTGGCAAACTCCCATTAAAGAAGAACTTTAATTCATAGATTCCCTGAGGGGTATGCATGTATTTATTTGTGGTGACCCGGCTTACCGTCGATTCATGCATCTCAATATCATCGGCCACTTGTCTTAGGATTAAAGGTTTCAGCTGACTCACGCCCTTCTCCATAAACGCTTGTTGAAACTTGACAATACTCTCCCCCACCAACTGAATCGTCCGATTTCTCTGCTCAATACTCCGAACAAGCCATAATGCTGATCTAAATTTTTCTTCCAAATATGATTTCGTAACATCTGCCATCTTCCCTTTCGACCGTAGTAATGAGCGATAAAAAGGGCTAATTTTCAATTTAGGCAAACCATCTTCATTAAGTGCAACAACATACTTTCCTTCTGATTTCACAACGTAAATATCAGGGGTGATATATACATTATCTGATAAAAAAAAGGGTCGGCCCGGTTTGGGTTCCAAATGTTCAATAATCTGAGACGACTCAACCACTTCCTCTATTGAGCACGCACATGCTTTTGCAATATTTTGATAGCGTTTTTTTTCTAAATCGAGTAAATGATTTTTAATGATCGTCTCAACCAGGGATCCTGAGAGATCAAGTTGTACAATTTGTATCAATAGACACTCTTCGAGATCTTTTGCGCCCACACCTGAAGGATCAAACCCTTGAATCACCTTTAAGAGTGCTTCTACGGATTCAAGAGAGGTATTGACAATAACCGCGATCTCTTGCGTGGGTGTTTTCAGGTAACCATTATCATCAATTTCTCCAATGATTGCCGTCCCAATTTCTTTTTCTCTTTCTGAAATAGGAGAAAGCCCTAACTGCCATAAGAGATGATCCACAAGTGATGTGGCTTTTGCGAGCGTCTGCTCAAAAGAGGGACGCTCATCATCAGGGGCTGCATTTGATGCAGTCCAACCCTCATCACGTCCTTCATCGAGGTAATAGTCTTCCCATTTAGAATCAAAGCCCTCCTTCGTTTCAGTCAGGTCTCCTTCAGGTTCCTTTTGAGCACCTTCCGTCTCAGAAGGTTCTGCTCTAAACTCTTCGCCATCCGTGGGCTCATTTTCCCCTTCTTCAAGAACAGGGTTTTCCACCATTTCCTCATTGACCACTTCTTCTAATTCAAGGCGGGAAAGCTGAAGTAGTTTAATGGCCTGTTGAAGCTGTGGGGTCATCACCAGCTTCTGTGACAGCTTTAATTCGAGCCTCGGCTTCATCCCTCCATCAGACCAGGACATTGATTTCCCTCATAAATAACGCACCCTTTGGTCTTGTTCGCTCTCCCAGCGAAAACGATCCCCAAGGTAAAGCGCTTTCGCTTTCGGATCATCCGCAATTTCAGACGGCGTACCGGATATTAAAATTTCACCCTCATGAATAATATAAGCGCGATCTGTTATGGCCAGTGTCTCTTGCACATTATGGTCAGTAATAAGTACGCCAATCCCTTTCTCCTTCAGATGACGAATCACTTTTTGAAGTTCAAGCACAATAATGGGGTCAATGCCTGCAAAAGGTTCATCCAAAAGAATAAATTTCGGAGAAAGCACGAGCGCTCTTGTAATCTCAAGCCGACGACGTTCCCCGCCTGACAAGGTATAGGCTTTGCTCTTGGCTAAATGGCTGATACTCAGTTCAGATAATAGACTTTCGAGACGGGACGCCCGCTCCGAAGTCGTCAAATCCAGTGTTTCAAGCACGATATTAATATTATCCTCAACAGATAATTTTCTAAAAATAGAAGGCTCTTGAGGCAGGTAACTCACGCCTTGCCGCGCACGTTTATACATCGGCATCGTCGTAATTTGATCTCCATTCACAAAGACCTCTCCACAAGTCGGTTGTGTCAGACCCACAATCATGTAAAACATGGTTGTCTTACCTGCGCCATTTGGCCCCAATAGCCCGACAATTTCTCCGCGCTTGACTTGAAGGCTCACACCACGAACCACCTTTCGGCCATTATAAGTTTTCTCTAAACTGGATGCTTCAAGCATAACAACTTTTCGACAAAAAAACCCACCATAAAGGGAAAAGAGAACGGCCTTAATAAGGCGATCAATTTAACGACTTATTCTCACTCGAAGCCTTTTTCTTCTTTTGAATCACCATTTGGCTTTCAGAGACAACGGTTCTCTCCTCGTCAAGAAAAAGGGTAATGACTTTTCCCTTCACATGAAAATCATTGTCCCAGGCCTCTGCATGACCGGTTAAAATAAAGACCGCCCCATCTTTTTTGTAAACGCCTTTGTCTCCTTTTGCTCGTTGTAAGCCACGGCGCATTCTTACATTTCCAGAGGTGATAATTTGTGTCACTTCCCGCTCATCTTTCTTCGATTCGGTCAAAAGAGAAGCAGACTCATCTGGTTTTGATAAAATCACTTCTGCCCAATCTGAATTCAGCGTCATTTCCCCTCGCTTGATCAAAACAGAGCCTTCAAAAATAACTTTATTTTCAAGATTCTTTAACACCATTTTTTCTGAAGAAATAGAAATTGATTCATCCGAGTGACCTGGGAAACGGTTTTTCGCTGCTAAGAGATTGAGATCGAATACCAAGATCCCAAGTATCAGGGAAAGGAGGAACAGAAAGGAAGGGAATTTCTTATTAATAAACCAAGGCCTTAACATCACCAATAACAGTCATCTCCTGCGTATCAACATCAACCCGAAGAACATCTCCATCTATATTGATTTGCGATCCATAAATAGACGCTTTTCCCTCCGAGACAATTTCTCGATGGGACTCGTTCCAAATAAAACCTTGCGTCTCTATTGTAAAACCATTTCCGAGATCAACCGTCATCAGACCCGATTTCTTCCTAAGAGAAAATTCCTTCTTTGTCGTATCAACAAGACCCTCGTCGCCTTCCAAATGAAGTTGCGCTGCATCACCATAGGGAATGGTAACGGAAACGTTTTCTAGCATGGTTTTTCCACCCGCTTCGGACGAGACAGCCCCCTTCGCGTTGAGGACCCACGAAAGCACACCTGTCTCTGTTTGCACAAAAGAGAGGTCTTTAATTGTCACCTCGGTCTGCTTCGCAACATCTTCAAAAAAGCCTTTGATTTCCTTTTTTTTCAATCCGGAATACAGCGAAATAACAAGAAACATCAAAAACCCCGTAATAAATACCGGAAGAACAAATCTTGAGTATTTCCGGAATAAATGCATACATTAAAGTACCATAATGGTGAAAGCGAGTAAAGCACGTCCCCCCTATGGGATAAGGCCATCAGGCTAAAACACTTATGCCTTAAAACGAAGGATGGATTTTCTCTTGACAGAGACAAGAAAACCGTCTAGAAATAGGCACATCGTATATGATTCTCGGAGGAGATAATGGCCAGAAAACTTTTCGTATTTCTTTTTCTAATTTCAGTGGTGTTTACAACACACTCTGCCGCATTTTCGGCTGAGGCTATGCCAAAGCTAAAAAAGGGTGAGCAACTTTTTGATGCGGATTATGATCGGGTCTGGGATGCGACGACCGCCGTCATTACAGAAAAAGGGTTCTCAAATCATCCCCATAAAAAATGGAAGATTAAGAAAGAAAAAGGACGCATCAAAACACCAGAATGGCGCTACTTTAAAATATGGTCAGCCCAACCTGTGATTGAAAAACAGTACAAAGATTCATACAAGATTAAAGTGAAAGCGCTTGAAATAGAGGTTCCTCAACCTGCAACCGAAAAAAAAGAAGAGGCCGCTGCAAAGCCGGGAGAGGGAGCTGAAGCTGCGATTGCAGAAGCAACACCCCCCCTTGTCCCCACGATCACAAAGGTGAAGGTTTCGATTAAACGTAAATTCCTGGTTCATAATGACGCAACACGAAAATGGGATAAAGGTAATCCTGATAAAGAGAAGGCCGGATATTCAGTCGAAGTCCTTCTCAGGGCTATAGAAGAAAAACTAAAAGATCAAAAACCTACGATGGATGCATCAAAAGCTGTCAATCTAAATATAGCACCCCCTCCCATTCATCAAGTCTCAAGACCATAAGAAAAAAAAGAGCCCTCAAAAGAGGGCTCTTTTTTTTTCTTCCTCAGAAAAGACACCACAGATAACCTATACTGAAGACACCTTCATCTTATTGCTCACCCAATAAGCCCTTTCCCGATAAGGATGAAAATCATTAGACACAACCGAGACAGATAAAGATCCGCATGGTAGGATATCCCTAAATGGCACGCGAAGTTTGGAAAAACCAGTTTGGCTTTATCTTAGCCGCTGTCGGTTCTGCCGTCGGGCTAGGGAATATCTGGCGTTTTTCATATATGACCTATGAAAACGGTGGCGGAGCCTTTCTCATCCCCTATCTCATTGCACTTTTCACGGTCGGCATCCCCTTAATGATTTTGGAATTTTCTCTCGGACATCGATTTATCGCGAGTGCTCCCCTTGCTTTTTTTAAATTGAACCGACGGTGGGAGTGGCTCGGATGGTGGGCAGTCACCTTTGTCATGTTCGGCATTGTCCTTTATTATTCCGTGATCATTTCATGGTGCTTGAATTACCTCTTTCTTTCATTCACACTTGCTTGGGGTAATGACCCGGGGAGCTACTTCTTTGGAGAATTTCTTGGGCTCTCAAAAGGCCCCGGAGAGCTCGGCTCGGTTCAAATCCCGATTTTATTGGGACTCGCCGTCATCTGGTTTCTCAACTGGGTGATTGTCCACAGAGGTGTTCAAGACGGCATCGAAATCGCCAATAAAATCTTCATGCCACTCTTATTGATCTTAACCACTATTCTCGTCTTTTGGAGTATGACTTTAGAGGGTTCAAATGTCGGTCTCCGCGCCTACCTCACACCCGATTTTTCTGTGCTCTCAAAACCAAAAGTGTGGGTCGACGCCTTTAGTCAAATCTTTTTCACTTTAAGCTTAGGCTTCGGCATCATGATCGCTTATGCAAGCTACCTTCCCGAAAGAGCAAATTTAACCCGAAACGCCTTCATTACGGCAATACTCAACTGCGGCTTTTCAATTTTCTCTGGCCTCGCTGTTTTTTCGATTTTGGGTTACATGTCTGTTGAAACACATAAACCCATTGAAGAAGTCGTGAAACAGAGCATCGGATTGGCATTTGTAGCCTATCCGGCGGCTTTAAGCCTTCTACCAGGGGGCGCCCTCTTCGGGGTGCTCTTCTTTACCTCTCTAGTGGTTGCGGGGCTGTCTTCATCGGTTTCCATCATCGAAGCATTCTCTTCTGCTGCAGTGGACAAATTTCCGTGGAATAGAAAACGAATCGTCACCATCATTTCACTGCTTGGTCTGGCCGGAAGCGTGGTCTTCTCGACCAATGGGGGGCTCTTCTGGCTCGACATCGTCGATCATTTTTTAACCCATTTTGGCTTAATTATGGTTGGACTATTAGAAGCCATCGTCGTGAGTTGGTTCTATCCGATTGAGGCGATGAGAAAACATATCAATACCGTCTCTGAAATGAAGGTGGGCGCGTGGTGGTCATTTTTGATTAAATATTTTATCCCTGCGATCTTAACCATCATTATTGTCGGTGATTTGATCAATGCGTTCAAAAAACCTTATGAGGGTTATTCCTGGCAGGCACTGATTTTTATTGGGGTAGACTGGCTTGTTTTAACCTTGCTTCTAGCGCTCTTCCTCAGTAAAAGCCCTTGGGAGAAAGAAGTACCCTAGGCAGTTTTACTTTTCCATAAATATTTTTTGTACAGATGCTAACAATTCTTGTTTTTCAAACGATTTTCTCAGTCTTGAATCACCTCCCAATTTTATCTGTGAATGAGAGATAAGTCTCGACGTTGCAGCCCATGCCTCCACCTGAAATCACAAGAATCTTGATATTGGGCGAGGAAAACCCTTATGATCAGACCTTTGATAATACGTTTTGAAGCATCTCTTTTTCAATCGCTGCAGTCCCGACGATTCCCACCACAATCCCCGCAGAAATATTGGCCAATTTCGCCGCATCCGGCAAGGACGTACCCACTGCAATCGCAAGAGCCAAAGTACTTAAAACCGTATCTCCCGCCCCGGTTACATCAAATACTTCTTTTGCTTCGGTAGGGATATGGGTAATATCCCCACTTTTTTCAAAGAGGCTCATGCCATGCTCTCCTCGGGTAATCAATACGGCTTCACAAGATAGTTTTTTAAGAAGAGTTTTTCCGGCTTTGAGTAAAGAAGATTCATCTTCAATTTCTACCCCAGAAGCTTGTGAGGCTTCAAGGTTATTTGGCGTGACTAAGGTGACTTTCTTATAAAGTGGAAAATGGCTCACCTTAGGGTCAACCACGATCGGAACACCCTGTTTAATTGCCAGCGGAAGAACCATTTTGAGCAACTGCTTTGTAACGACGCCTTTTGAATAATCGGAAATCGCAAGGCAATCGACCTGAGGAAGTTCACCAAGAATATAGTCGATCAAGCGCCTTTTTGTTTTGACTTGAAGATCACTGCGTTCTTCATGATCAAATCGAACAACTTGCTGTTGATGCGCAATAATCCGTGTTTTTTTCGTCGTGGGACGATTTTCTTCAACAATGAGTCCATCCAAGTTAATCCCTTTGGATTGAACCCGCTCTTGAATCCAAGCCCCCGCACTGTCCGAGCCAATGACACTACAGAAGGAGACTTTTCCGCCCAATCCAAGGATGTTGTTTACCACATTTCCCGCACCCCCCAGACGAACGGATTCTGAATTCACATTGACCACAGGAACCGGGGCCTCTGGGGAAATTCTTTTCACCGTTCCCCATATATAATGATCTAACATCAAATCCCCAATCACAAGGACTTTTCGCTTCGAGAACTGGTTTAAGATCTTTTTAAATTGTTTTCTTTGAGGACTCACTATCGGATCACTTTTCCAATTCGGCCCCAACGCCCCCAGCCACGGAACAAATCCACCACCGAGGCCTCCTTATCCCAGGACCAATAGATCATAAAGGCTTCCCCTTTAATTTTTGAAAAATCAACAAAACCCCAAAAACGGGAGTCAAGGCTGTGGTCACGATTATCGCCCATCACAAAATAAGCGTTCTCGGGGACAAGCACCGGCCCAAAGTTGTCTCTTTCAGGAACTATGCGAAACAAATCTTGACCATCTTCATGATTGGTATACGATTCACTTTGCTTTACACCATTCACAAAGAGCACTTTATCTTTCAGTTCTATTTTGTCACCGGGAATACCGACGACCCGTTTAATAAAATCTTTTTTCTCATCCTTTGGAAAGCGAAAAACAATCACATCGCCTCGCCCAGGACGTGTAATCGGGATTAAAACAAAATCGGTAAAAGGAACACGGACACCATAGATAAACTTGCTCACCAGAATATGATCCCCGATTTGTAAAGTGGGGATCATAGAACCCGATGGAATCTTAAAGGCCTGCACAACAAAAGTCCGGATAAAAAGAGCTAGAACAATTGCAATAACAAGGGTTTCTGCATATTCCCGAAAAGTGGACTTCTCATCCTTACCGTCTTTCAAACTTACTCCTGAACCTTCAGCACTGCCAGAAAGGCCTCTTGAGGAATTTCGACCCGGCCCACCTGTTTCATCCGCTTCTTCCCTTCCTTCTGTTTTTCCCATAGTTTCCTTTTTCGCGTAATATCACCACCATAACACTTCGCGGTCACATTTTTTTTAAGCGCGCTCACAGTTTCTCTTGCAATAATTTTGGCACCAATCGCCGCTTGAATCGCCACCTCAAACATTTGTCGTGGAATAATGGTTTTCATTTTCTCCGCCAGTTGCCGTGCCCGGAGATAAGACTTTTTACGATCTGTAATAAACGAAAGTGCATCCACGGCTTCCCCGTTCAACATTAAGTCTACTTTCACCAGGTCTGCATCATGATAACCCGTCAGTTCATAGTCAAACGAGGCATATCCTTTTGATAGGGATTTTAATCGATCGTAGAAGTCTAACACAACCTCATTCAGCGGCAATTCATAGGTCAACATGACACGGTTAGCATCAAGGTATTTTAAATCTTGCTGCGTTCCCCGGCGATCCTGACAAAGTTTCAAAATGGCGCCTAAGAATTCACTCCGGGTAATAATCACCCCCTGAATAAAGGGCTCTTGAAATGAAGCAATTTTATTCATGGGAGGAAGTTGTGCCGGATTGTCGATGTTAAATACCTCCCCATTTTGTGTGGTGACATGATAAATTACCGTGGGTGCTGTTCCGATCAGCGAAAGACGGTATTCCCGCTCAAGTCGCTCTTTGATAATTTCCATATGAAGCAAGCCTAAAAATCCGCAGCGAAAACCAAAACCTAAGGCGAGTGATGTTTCAGGTTCAAACTGAAACGACGAGTCGTTGAGACGTAGCTTTTCAAGGGCATCCCGAAGGTCCTCAAAACGGTCGGTGTCAATAGTATAAAGGCCACAAAAGACCATCGGTTTCACTTCTTTATAACCTTCAATGGAGCTTGGTGTCGGTCGTGCGGTTTCTGTTACCGTATCCCCTATTTTCGTCTCACCCACATCACGAATACCCGCGACAATATAACCCACATCACCAACTGAAAGAATCTCAACCTCCTCGGGCTTCGGGGAAAAAACCCCCAGAGATAAAACTTCGTGGTCTTTTTGCGTCGACATCAAACGAATCTGCATACCTTTTTTGACACCACCATTGACTATTTTTACGAGGACAACAGCGCCCTGGTAATTGTCAAACCAGGAATCAATAATTAATCCTTGGAGTGGCGCTTCAGGATCTCCACTGGGCGGAGGCACATGTTGGACGATTGCCTCCATGATTTCCTCAATGCCAATCCCTTCCTTCGCACTGCTTGGAATCGCCTGAGACGCATCGAGCCCCAGAACTTCTTCTATTTGCTCCCGCGTATTTTCAATATCTGCACTGGGAAGGTCAACTTTATTAATGACGGGGATGATTTCAAGATTGGCATCAATGGCCAAATACGCATTTGAGATGGTTTGTGCTTCAACGCCCTGTGAAGCATCCACAACAAGAAGCGCGCCTTCGCATGCCGCAAGGCTACGAGAGACTTCATAGGAAAAATCAACATGTCCCGGTGTATCAATCAAGTGGAAGGTATAACGGATCCCATCTTTGGCTTCGTAATGAAGTCGAACGGCGCGGGCCTTAATAGTAATACCTCGCTCACGCTCCAATTCCATATCATCAAGAAGCTGATCTTTTGATTCTCGTGAAGTAATCGCCCCTGAAAACTCAAGCAAGCGGTCTGCTAAGGTTGATTTTCCATGATCAATATGAGCGACAATAGAAAAATTTCTAATATTATTTTTTGGAGTAACTGTTTGCAATGAGGCCATTTTATAGGATAAACATGAAAGCGCGTCTTTAGTCTTTGGGCGGTTTTACGGACAATGCCGCAAAAAAAAGGAGGAAAACCATTGTTAGAACCAAAATAACATTTCCCATTTAAAATCACTATCTCTATTTTAGAATAAATTTTACCTAAGCTTGACGACACTTAATCTGCGCCAATAGGGCTTGTACTCTTTCCTGAATTACAGAGGGAGAGATGAACCCTCTAGAGTTTTTCAAAACCCTTATTCATCGTTCAACTGTCATAATCTCTCGCGCATCGGATACCAACACTACTCTCCCCTCTTTCCGGATGAGCACCACCAAAACGTTTTGAAGCCCGCAAATCATGAGAGGTGTTGTTAAAGGAACCGCCTCGATAAGAAAGCACCTGGATAATACCAGGATCTTCCGGACCAGTCGGATTTTTAAAAGGGGCATCTTTATAATAAAATTGATCATACCAATCCAAAACCCACTCTGAGACATTACCAGCCATATCATAAAGCCCATATGGGCTCCGACCGGACTCAAAACTCCCAACAGGGGCCGAATACTTATAACCATCTTCATCTCCCCTGCCATTGGCACGACTGACATGCCAAGTCTCTCCCCAAGGCCATTTCTCACCATCTGGCCCACGGGCTGCTTTTTCCCATTCTGCTTCAGTAGGAAGTCGATTACCTGCCCATTTACAATAAGCTAAGGCGTCGAGCCATGCAACGCCAACAACGGGTTGTTTTTCCCCTTTTAGAAGATTGACATCATCTTCAAAAACAGGAATCATCGGAGGCCTTCGTTCCAGCATTTTTGTAAAACGCCCGTAATTTTCATTGGTGACTTCATATTTATCAATATAAAAAGCATCAAGGTAAATCACACGCTGAGGCTGTTCATCAAAATCGCCTTCTGCTCCTCCACCCATCGTAAATGAGCCTGAAGGGATCAACACCATCTCCCTAGAATCACCGCCAAGGATAGTCTCGAATTTACTATAATCAATCTTTTTCTCACGAATTAAGACCTTGGGTTTAACCTTTAGAGATTTTAGAGATGCCTGAATCCGTTGAGATTTTACAGACTCTACAACCAGAGCAATCCCAATTAATATTGAGAAAAAAACCATAAAACCAGAAACAATCAAAATACCCTTTCGACTCATCACACCACTCCATGAAGATACAGGGAAAGACTCACTTGGATCAAAGGGGTTTCAATATAACCAATTGCCTATGGCTTTGCAACACCACGAGAAACCTTTTAAATGAACTAAGGAAATCCTTTCTGGCGATCATTTTCCAGGTTTAAGGGATAGATTTTTAAATGTTGTCAAAAAAAAAGAGGAGCAAATGCTCCTCTTTTTTTGAAATCCCTCAGAGTTCTAAATTTAATCAGAAGGGTCTACCCACCAATACTCACCATATTGGACAACTTTTTCTCTTCTGCAATCATATCCAACTCGTGATATTCAGGCTTCACATATAAAACCTGATCAAGCAATCCTGAAATTTCTTCATCACCGCAGCCATTGCGAAGCGCATCACGAAAATCCACTGCAATCTCAGAGAAAAGACATGGACGAATCTGACCATCCGCAGTAAGGCGAACACGGTTGCAAGTATCACAAAAATCGTGGCTCACAGCATGAATAAATCCGACAACCCCCGGCGCACCTGGTAATCTAAAATTTTCAGCCGGACCAGAATTGTTCTCATTTGCACCGTTCAGAGGAATCAATTGCCCAAATTCCTTTTCAACTTCTTCAACCACCGTTTGAAAGGGTTTGTAGGTCTTGACCCAAGTGTCCCAATCAGCACAAGGCATATACTCAATAAAACGAACATGGTAAGGTTTCCGGCGTGTCAAATTCACAAAATCAACTACTTCGTGATCATTGACTCCCTGCTGAAGCACCACATTAATTTTCAGGGGGGTAAAACCCACTCGCTCTGCTTCTTCAATCCCTTCCCAAACCATGTCAAAAATGTCCCGCCGAACCACTTCTGCAAAGGTTTTCGGGTTTAGAGAATCAAGGCTAATATTGATTTTTCTCAAGCCGGCTTTATAGAGATCCGCTGCCATTTGTTTTAGGAACACTGCGTTCGTCGTCAGCGCCAACTCATCAATACCAGGAATATGGTTCAAGCGATCAATAAAACCAATGACGCCTTTCCGAACAAGAGGTTCACCACCGGTAATTCGAACTTTTCTCAGTCCCCTTTTTGCAGCCACTTCAATAATACGCGTCAACTCATCAAAAGATAATATTTCATCTTTAGGGGTCCAATTCAGCCCTTCCTCAGGCATACAATAAACGCACCTTAAATTACAACGATCTGTAATAGAAACTCTCATATATGAGATAGATCTTTGATATGGATCAACTAATGAGGTCATTTTTCCTCCTTAAAACGTATGAATGAATCTTTTAAATCACTAAATATATATATAATATTACAAAATAAGTAACAAGCTGTCAAGGACTCACCCTAAATTATCTAGTAAAATAGAAGGCAATTCCCCATTACTTTCGCATTTAAACACAGTATATGATACATTGCAATCTAAATTCCGACTAATAAGGAGAAAAACAGATGTCAGATAAAATTAAAAAAGATGCTGAAAAAAAAGAAAATAAAAAAACTGAATTGAAAATTCCGCTTCGATTGATTCCGAATGAAACAGAAAGCCTTGAAGAAGAAATGCAAGAAATTTTCGATGAAGACAAAATTGTTCATCGTCATGGATCAGCCGAACCAGAGCGAGATTAAGGAGGAGGGAACTAAATAATCACATCACCAAAGATATAACGAGAAACAAAGGACACCAATGGCCAGACCACCCTTTGCATCAAACCAAATTTAAAGGGGTCAAAAAACACAATAAAGACTAAAAGCAGCATGCCGTAAGGTTCAATTTTGCTAACCCACCTCGATTGTTCCCTGGGTAAAAACCCGACCAGTACCCTCCCCCCGTCTAAGGGCGGGATTGGGATCAAGTTAAATACCATCAGCACCACATTAATCATCACTGAAAACTGAAACATCTCGCGAAGTGGCAGCAAAAAAAAGGAAACCGTCCCGCCCACATCTGAAAAAAGTGACCCACCACCTAGAAAGATTGGATTAGAAAGAAATCGGTAGAAAATTCCACTGATGATGGCCAAGACAAGGTTCATCCCTGGACCGGCAGCAGCAACCCAGGCCATGTCTTCTTTAGGCCGCCGGAGATTAAAAGGATTCACTGGGACAGGTTTGGCATATCCGAAAATAAAGCCCGTTGAGACAAAAAGCATAATTGGAATGATGACGGTACCAAAAGGATCGATATGTGCGAGGGGATTGAGGGTAATTCTGCCCAACTGGCGTGCGGTCGGATCTCCTTTTTTATCGGCGACCCAGGCATGAGCCGCTTCGTGTAAAGTCACCGCAAAAATAAGCGGGAGCGCCATAATACTGATCTGATGAATCATTTCACTCATATTTTATTTATCACGCTGATCTGACTTCCACCAAGACTTCATCAGGGTTCACACGATCCCCTTCCGAAACATGAATCGCTTTGACGACACCATCAATTGCAGTGTGTACTTCACTTTGCATTTTCATGGCTTCAATAATAAGGATAACAGCTCCTGCCTTCACTTTTTCCCCAAGTTTCACTTTAACATTCACAACAGCACCCGGCATTGGCGTCGTAACATCACCATCATTTGCCACCTTGGGCCGAATGGATCGCCCCCCCGCATGAGACTCAATTCTGCCCTCCGCCGAAGGCATCACCTCCATCAGAGATTCAACCATGACCTCTTCCAAATGCCCATTGATATAAATAAAATAAGGTCTTCCACCCTCACCCGGATGCCCCACACCGCCCACTTTCACATCAAAAGTCTCGCCATGAATCTTCACATGAAATTCACTGGGTGCAATCAAGGGCGCTTGTCCAATACCATCCGAAACATCATCGGACGGTTTTTCCTCGACCGCTTGACCTTTATGATTAAAAAAATCTAAGGCCACTTTCGGGAACAAGACATAAGTCAGCACGTCCTCTACATTATCCACGGCCTTCCCGAGGGCTTCTTCTAACTCTTTTTTGGCTTGATCCATTTCTGGCTCAATTAAATCAGCCGGACGACAAGTCACCAGCACACCATCCCCAATCGCTTTTTTCTGAATCTCTTCGTTGATCGGACCCACAGGCTTTCCATAAAGTCCCTTGAGGTAATTGCTGGTTTCGGACGTAATAACCTTGTATCTCTCCCCTGTCAGCACGTTAAGCGTTGCTTGCGTACCAACAATCTGACTGGCTGGCGTCACCAAAGGCGGAAAACCAAAATCTTCCCGTACCCTTGGCACCTCATCCAATACTTCTTTCATGCGATCCAATGCTTGCTGTTCAGAAAGCTGGAGCGCAAGGTTTGAAGTCATTCCACCCGGAATCTGATAAGTCAGCACACGTGGATCAACACCCGTGTAATCGGATTCAAATGCACTGTATTTTTTTCGAACAACGGTAAAATAATCTGCAATCTCAGTCAGCGGGGTCATCTCTAATTTTGGATCACGTGGCTCACCCTCTAGAATTTTTACGAGGGTCTCCACGGGGGGCTGCGAAGTTCCTGATGCCATTGAAGAGATCGCTGTATCAATCACATCCACGCCAGCTTCAATAGCTTTGACATAGGTTGCCACAGCCATGCCACTAGTATCATGCGTGTGCAAGTGAATCGGCACGGTAATCTCAGCCTTGAGCTTTCGAATCAGATCAAAGGCATTATAGGGCGAGAGCAGTCCTGCCATATCTTTCACACAAATCGAATCAGAGCCCATGTCCTCCAAACGTTTTGCCAAATCCACAAAAAGATCATTATTGTGAAACTGGCTCACCGTGTAACAAAAAGCACCCTGCACCTTTCCACCGTACTTCATTGTCGCCCGAAAAGAGGTTTTCAAGTTTCTTAGATCATTCAAAGCATCAAAAATACGGAGTACATTCATCCCATTTAAAATCGCGCGATCAATAAAGCGCTCCACAACATCATCGGCATAGTGACGATAACCGACCAAGTTCTGTCCACGGAGCAGCATTTGAAAAGGGGTATTCGGCATCACCTTTTTGAGCTGACGAATCCGTTCCCAGGGATCTTCTTTTAAATAACGCACCGCAGAATCAAAGGTTGCACCGCCCCACATTTCAATAAAGGCATACCCGGCCTGGTCAATTTTTTCAGCAATGGGAAGCATGTCCTCTAACTTAAGTCGTGTGGCCAGATGTGACTGATGCGCGTCCCGAAACGTCGTATCCATAAATTGAACCGGCGCTTCATTGGGGGTTAAATTGTTTTTTTTACTTGAACTCGACACCCATCCTCCCTCATTTATCTCTTTATTCTAAACGATTCTAATTTTTTTATTGTCTTCTAGAATGCGCAGCGATGACCGCCGCAATCGCGACAACCTTATCCATCTCGTTTACAGGTGTTGCCACATTCAATTTATCGAGATGTGTTGCAATATAGTTTGTATCGAAATTACCACTTTGAAAATCGATATCTTCCATCACCTGCTTTAAAAATGGGATCGTTGTCTTCACCCCTCGGATCACATATTCATCAAGCGCCCGACTCATTCGTTGAACGGCACCCGACCAGGTCTTCGCCCTCACAATCAATTTGGCAAGCAAAGGATCATAATAGGGGGACACGACGTAGCCTTTATAGATATTACCATCTATGCGTACACCAATCCCTCCTGGAGAATAATAGGACGTAATTTCTCCCGGCGTTGGCATAAAGTTATTTTTTGGATCTTCGGCATTAATTCGACATTCAATTGAATGCCCACGCAACAAGATGTCCTCTTGTCGCTCTGAAATCGAGTTCCCCGCTGCAATGCGGATCATTTCTTTAACAATATCAATTCCAGAGACTTCTTCAGTGACCGTGTGCTCAACCTGAACCCGCGTATTCATTTCAAGAAAATAATAATTTTTGTCTGCATCCAGTAAAAATTCAACCGTACCGGCACTCACGTAGTTCACAGAACGGGCTGCAGTAAGAGCCGATTGCCCCATTTTATGTCGGAGTTCTTCGTCCAGCAAGAGAGAGGGCGCAATTTCAATGAGCTTCTGATGCCGTCTCTGAATAGAACAGTCACGTTCCCCAAGGTGAACCATGTTCCCATGTTTGTCGGCAAGGATTTGAATTTCAATGTGGTGGGGTGAAGTTATATTTTTTTCGATATAGATGGTCCCATTACCAAAGGCCGCTTTTGCTTCTGCCTTCGTGAGTTCAAAAAGAGATTTTAATTCTCCTCTATTTTGACAAACGCGAATCCCTTTACCCCCGCCTCCAGCAGAAGCCTTCAACATTACAGGATAGCCGATTTTATCTGCGAAGCGCTGCGCGTCATCAACCGAGGAAATTGGATCAGTCAGGCCCGGAACAATCGGGACGCCCGCTTCAATCATTTTTCGGCGTGCAGAGATTTTGTCCCCCATGGTCCGAATGGCGTTCGCAGGGGGGCCAATAAATGTGATGCCGTTGGCCTCACAGGCATCGGCTAACTCGGCATTCTCAGACAGGAAACCATAACCGGGGTGAATGGCATCCACTCCTTTTTGTTTGGCCAAATCGATAATTCGATAAATACTGAGATATCCTTCGATCGGCCCCGGCTCGACCAAGTAGGCTTCATCCGCATATTTCACATGCAAAGATGCCGCATCCACTTCGGAGTGAATGGCGACCGTCGCGACATCTAATTCTTTGCACGCGCGAATAATGCGTAAAGCAATCTCTCCACGGTTTGCGATCAATACCTTTTTAAACATATATCCTTCTCTCTCTAACTCTAATAAGCGAAACCTTTATGAAATGACGATCTCCCCGCGAAGTCTCAGTTTACCTGAACAAACTTGCCATCCTCGACCCCAATATAAAAAGGCTCTTTCACGAATTCTCCGTTAAGCACCTCGTAAATAAAGCCGGATGCCCCGGGAAAATCAATCGTTTCGCCAATCGCGGTTTTGATGGCACTTGGCGTAAGTGCACCCTTTCTCATTGCAGAAAAAATGAGTCGCATTGCATCATAGGACTGTGCCGAAAACAAGTCGGGTTCTTGATGAAAACGATTTCGGTACGCTTTGACGAAAGTCTTGACCACAGGATCCGAACTCTCTTTAAAGAACCCATCAACAAAGATCACCCCCTCAGCATAGGGTTCAGTCAGCTTTAAAAACTCAGGAGAATTCCAAGAATTTGTTCCAATCACATTGACTTCATCATACTCATGAAATAAAAGTTGGGGGATAATCAAACCCGCTCTCACCGCGTCTGCCGGCAAGAAAATCGCTTCAAAGCCAGGAGTATAAAGCGGCTCAATCTCCCCATCTTCATTCTCCACATCGTCTATAAAACCTTCTTGCTCTAAATCCGCTCTTTTTAAGCGGAGAATCGATCTGGAGAAATCAGTATTATCTAAGGGATACTGTTCTGTGACCACAACTTCTGCTCCCAATTTTTCAACCCCCTTGGAAAAACAATCGACCCAAAGGTGTCCTTGTTGTCCGTCTGGATAAAAAACAGCAAAACGCTCGACCTCCAGCTGTAACACCGCATATTCGGCAATGGCATGACATAAATAACGGTTGGTCACCGCGTTTCTAAAAACCGTGTTGCCTAGGGATAAAAGGCGACGCGCCGTCGCACCCGGAGAAATCAGAGGGAGATCCGCTTTTAAAGAGATCTGAGCCACGCGATTCACTTCTTTGCTCAGGAGCGGCCCGACAATCGCAATGGGCTCATATTCATCCAACCATTCCTTTAAAGTCAGTCTCAAACGAGAAGGATCACCGACCGAATCCCTCACAACAAGGCCCACTGAAGCCCCAGGTAATGATTCTTTAAAAATCTGGAGCGCAAGCTCTACCCCGTACAAGGCATTTTGTCCAAAGACGGCTAGCTTTCCAGATAAAGGGAGGATCACAGCAATCAAATAGCGGCTTTTTTTAATTTTCCACTTAATTTGAGCGAGCATTTGACGTACCTGTGATGCAAAATTGTCGGATGGAAATCGGTCTAGGAATCGAATCGCCTCCTGCTCTTCATGATAATAATCCTCCTTGCGGTCATATAACTTGATCAAGTGAATCATCGCTTTATCAGCAGGAAAATCTGCGCCAAACTCAGCCACAACCGATTGAAGGGCTTCTTCATCCAGACGCGCTTCTATTAAGGCAATAATGTCTTGCTCTACTAAGGCTGTGTTAACCAAATCAGAGCGTAAATCCCTTTTTTTTAACATCACATGGAGTGCTTTGAGGATCTCATCCCGGGACAAAAAGTTTGTCGTCAATCTTTCATAAATACTGAGCTTGGAATCGTCATCACTTGTGATCTCATCCCATAGGTTGAGCACTTTTTTAAAATGGCCCAGATTAAAATATATTTCAGTCAGACGATGCTGCACCCGTTTAATCCGATTCTCTTCAGGAAATAAATCAAGAAAGATCTCCATTAATTCTGTTGCACGGTTAAATTCGTTTCTCTCTATGTAGACGTCGCTGAGCAAGAGATAGGCATCCGCTAAAATGAGGCTCTCAGGATAATGCAATAGAAAATCTTCCAAAGATGCGCGGGAGATCTCGTGGTTTCCCTGCTCAAAAAAGGTTTTTGCTTGCAAAAAGATAGCGCGTTCCTCGGGCGGCACTGCCTCAAGTTGCAAAGGAGTCCCCTCTGTTTGAAACCCCTCTTCAGAAGGGGGTCCTTCTGAAGAGGGGAAGGTTTCTTGTTCCTTCGGGTTCACGTTGATTTTCTGTGCCATAGCACTCGGAACCCAGAACAAAAGGGCCAAGCTCCAAACAATAATAAAGATCTTTAAATGCACTATCTCAAGCCTTACATCTAGGGATTAAACAAAACATCTCTGAAATATTTTAGTGCTAAAATACTTTTTGAGGAGATCTATTTCCGATAAAACAGCATGATAGAATTCTCTTTTTATCTAAAGAATGAATAGCCTGTGATGATAAAATAACTCAGGTTGCATGTCAAGAAATCGAGGCGAGCCCGGACTGAGGTGGAAGGTTCTCAATATGACTTGAAGGAATTCCCTTCCAAAAATTCAACTTGTCTCGTATCTCACTTTGCTGTATAAGCTGAACCCCTGAAACAAGCGCCTGACACTTCATCATAGTGGTGGTTTTCATGGAACCGGGATATTAAATCGGCTCAGCAAAGGGTTTAAATGCTTCAAAATTTTGTCATGACCTGCCTCGGCCCATCGCTCAATCCAAGAGGACTCCGTAAAATCAAGCAATTGTTGGCAGCAGAACACATCAATCGCTTAAAAATTAAAACCCTCTCAACAGAAAATCCTGAATGCATTGAAATCGCAGTCACCTCGAATACAATCTTCGATTTAGATGCGCTCACAAAAAAACTGCTTCGACACACCACACCCCTTGGAATTGACATTATTATCCAGGAGGATACGCCAAAGCGCCGGGATAAACGACTCATAGTGATGGACATGGATTCAACTTTAATCCAAGTTGAGGTGATTGACGAATTGGCAAAAGAAGCAAATATCGGCGATAAAGTCTCTTCAATCACCCGACGCGCAATGAACGGCGAACTTTCGTTTAAAGCATCATTACGAGAACGTGTCGGCCTTTTAAAGAAGCTCCCAGTTGAAGTCCTAGAAACAGTCTATAATCGCATCCCCTTCACGCTTGGCGCAGAACAGCTCCTCTCAGTTCTTCAAAAACTCGGATGCAAAACAGCGCTTCTCTCGGGCGGATTCGATTATTTCACCTCTCGGGTCAAAACAACATTGCAACTCGACTACGCCTACTCAAACCCCCTCGTCGTTAAAGATGGTCTCTTGACTGGGGAAGTCATCGGCGAAATTGTCGATGGTGAGAAAAAAGCTGCCCTCACCCAAGAGATTGCAAAGAAAGAAAACATTTCACTCGACCAAGTCATCGCCATTGGAGATGGTGCAAACGACCTCCCCATGATTCATCTCGCCGGACTCGGCATCGCATTTAATGCAAAACCAGCCGTTCGCTCAGCAGCCCGCCACTGCATTAATCAAAAAAGCCTCCTGACCGTGCTCTATCTCCTGGGGTTTTCAAAAGACGATATCGAAAAACTTTCAAGCTAAAATCGCTATTCAGTCGTTTTAATTCGACGATTTTCCTCAAAAATTCAAAATTTATTTTCCTTATTTTTCGACCATTAAGGCTTGACTTTCCCTATTACTACTATATAATTTATAAAAAGTGGGGATTAGTGGTTAGAAATGGAAAATAATGGATCATCTGGACGGCTTTGAGAGGGTTTAAGTTTGTTTCTGGGAAATTTCACCCACACAATCGATACCAAGGGACGTTTAAGCATCCCTGTTAAATTTCGAGAACCTATCAATGTCGATTCAAATGGAACCGTATTCATCACCACCGAACTCGACCCCTGTATTGTAGCCTACACGCTTTCCGAATGGAATCTTCTACTGGAAAAAGTTAAAAATTTACCTGTGATGAACACCGGCGTGAAAAACTTTCGACGTTTACTGTTTTCCCGCGCAAGCGAATGTAGTCTCGACAAACAGGGAAGGATTCTTATCCCTCAGAAGCTTCGAGATTATGCCGGACTTGAAGGAGATACTTATCTTGTCGGGAACGACAACAAAATCGAGATTTGGAATCCCAGAAGATGGGAAGAAGCAGAATCTCGCGCCACAGAAGATGCAGAAGCAATTCAGGATGAGCTTGCAAAACTGGGCATGTGACAACATGGAAGAACATTTGGAAATTTCACAAACACCCGAGCGCCACACAGAAAACTTACATCAGCCCGTCATGGTTGATGAAGTATTGACAGGGCTGGCTTGCAAAACAGAAACAAGGGAGATGGGTTCTGGCAAAGTCTATATCGACTGTACCCTTGGAATGGGCGGTCACACCGCGGCAATATTAAAAGCGACTGCTCCGAATGGAAAAGTCATTGGGATAGACAGAGACCGTCTCGCACTGCGTATGGCAGAAAAACGGCTGGCCAGCCAAAGCAAACGCTTAACCCTTCGACAAGGCTCTTTTAATGAAATACAGCAAATACTCTCAGATCTTCATTATGAAAAAGTTGATGGTATTCTTTTCGATTTCGGGATTTCTTCTTATCAGCTGGATACACCCGAGCGTGGGTTTTCGTTCAAGAATGCAGGACCACTCGATATGCGGATGGATTCAGAATCGGGAGAAACTGCGGCAGATCTCGTGAACCGGCTCTCAAAATCCGAACTGGTGAACCTCATCAAAACGTTTGGTGAAGAACGATGGGCAATGCGCATTGCCTCCGGCATTCTCCGTTATCGTGCGGAAAAAGGAGAGATTAAACGGACAGAGGAGCTTGAAAATATCATCTGGCATGCAACCCCTGCTAAATTCCGACATGGAAAAATTCATCCCGCAACTCGAACCTTTCAAGCACTCAGAATCGTCGTCAATCGAGAAATCGAACAGATTGAATCAGGACTCGCCACAGCAGTCTCTCTTTTGGGTAGAGGCGGTCGCCTAGTCGTCATCTCCTTTCATTCTCTCGAAGATCGCTGTGTGAAACAAACCTTTAGAGAACTGGAAAAAGAAACAAAATATAGCAAGGAGAAAAGGTTTATCAACCTTTACAAAAAGCCCATCGTGGCCAGCCTCAAGGAAACTGAAGTCAATCGGCGCTCTAGAAGCGCCAAGCTTCGTGCCCTAGAACGAGCCGCCTAGAGAAAAAACAATGTCCCGTTTTATTGTTCTATTATTAATGATTATTCCTATTGTCGTGATTTCTTTTCTCGCTGTTTGGCAAAGGAATGAAATGGTTCGTGCGGGTTATGAAACGGGAACCATTCAAAAACAAAAAAGTGCGCTTCTTCGTCATCAGAAAGAGCTGCTCGTAGAAGTCGAGCGCCTGAGTGCGCTCGATCGCATTGAGCAGATCGCCCTTGAACAGATCGGCATGCAACACCCCGAACCTGAACAACGGGTTTTCATCACAGCACAGGCGCTAAACAACAGGCTAAACAAGAACTAATTGGTCTAATCCACTCAGTTAACACCAAGCCTGAGAGGAAGCTTACATGGCGCAAAAACAAAAAATAGAACAAGTGAAACCCTCATCTTTTTATGTCGTTTTTTGTGTATTGATCGTCGGTTTTCTTCTTGTGACGGCTCGCCTCATTTTCATTCAAGGGATGGAACAGGATCAATGGCGAAAACGCGCAAACCTGGCTCAGGAAAAGAATCTAAAAATAGAGGGTGATCGTGGCGTCATTTATGATCGCAATGGCAATATTCTGGCCATGAATCGTGATCGTCCCTCTGTTTACGCCATCCCATCTGATATTGAAGCACCCGCTGCAACTTCTAAAAAACTTTCTATGATTTTAGGACTCTCTCAAGCGACGCTACGTCACAGACTCACAAAAAAATCAAACTTCGTTTGGTTGAAAAGAAAAATTAGCCCGGAACAAATGTCGCAAATAGAAACCCTGAAAATCAAAGGAATCCGTGCCGTCATGGAAAGCCAAAGAATCTATCCGAGAGGTGCACTCTTTGGACATTTGATTGGTTTTGTGGGGCTCGACAATCAGGGATTAGAGGGCATTGAACAAAAACAGGATTCCACGCTCAGCGGAACAGAAGGTGCAATCATTCTTGAACGGGATGCTTACGGGAATTCAGTTTTTCCAAAAGACCTGAAATACATCGAAGCCTCGCCAGGAAAAGATCTGCATCTGACTGTTGATGAACGCATTCAACATGTGAGTGAACGGGAACTGGATCGTGTCGTCAAAGAAACAGGGGCGAAAGGAGGGACAGTCCTCGTCATGGATCCCTGGACCGGCGAGATTCTCTCAATGGCGGTTCGACCCAAATTTAATCCGAACAAGGTTCGCACATCAAGCCCAGCACAATGGCGGAACAGGACCATCGCTGACTTTTATGAACCCGGATCCACATTTAAAATTGTGACAACTGCAGCTGCACTAGAAGAGAATCTTGTGACCCCTGACGATCTCATCGATTGTGAAGAAGGAAGCTATCGCGTCAAAGGAACGACCATTCACGACCACGACCCTTTTGGCGTCATTCCCTTCCGTCAAGTCATTGCGCACTCAAGTAACATCGGAACCATCAAAGTGGCAGAAGTATTGGGACAAGAAAGGCTCGCTTCGTATGTCCGTGCTTTTGGTTTCGGAAAACGCCTGGGCATCGACCTGACAGGAGAATCACCCGGCTTGCTCCGCGATACCTCTCGTTGGTCTGGAAGGTCGCTTGCCTCCATTGCGATTGGCCAAGAAATTGGCGTGACCCCCTTACAAATGATCACAGCAACATCGGTCATCGCAAACGGCGGATACCTGATGACGCCCCAAATCATCCGAGAAGTCCGAGGTAAAAATGGAAAGGACTCTCGCGCACCCACAATCAAACGACGGGTGCTGACGGAAAAAACAGCAAATGAAGTAACCGAAATATTAAAAATGGTTGTCTCAGATGCAGGAACCGCCCGACGGGCTGCCGTTTCGGGTTATGCCGTTGCAGGCAAAACAGGAACAGCTCAAAAAATCGACCCTGAAACAAAACGGTATTCACGAGATAAGTTTGTGAGTTCCTTTGTGGGCTTTGTCCCGGCGGAAGATCCTGTCGTCACGATCTTAGTCATGGTCGACGAACCCGAAGGAAAGGGATGGGGTGGTGAAATCGCAGCCCCTGTTTTCTCTAATATCGCAAAAGAAGTGCTCTATTATCTCAAAGTACCTCCCAAAACACCTACACCTTCTATCTCTTTGCCAGATCAGAGCACAAACTATGCCATAAAGACCAGCAACACCCGGCATCAAAATGAATTGGTCGTCAAAGATGCCTTTTATGAGATTGGCCCATCTAGGTGAACTTAGAGGTTTTGATGAAAACATTAAATGAGCAAAACAAAATAAAAGATCAGCCCATGCTCGAGCTTCTTGGCAATGAGAATATCAACATAAACGACATCGCGATCGACTCCAACGATGTTTTTCCAGGAACCCTTTTTGTGGCCTTAAAAGGATCCCGACACGATGGTCACAATTATATCGATGAAGCCATCCAAAGAGGTGCCGCTGCAGTGCTGATCGATGAAGAGACCTCGATGAAAAGTCCACATAATTCTCATTCATCTGTACCCCTGATTCGTGTCTCCGACACGCGGGAAGCACTCCAGCACCTTGTGTCTTTCTTTTTTGATTATCCTGCAACAAAACTTCAGCTTATCGGGATTACAGGCACAAATGGCAAAACAACAACAACCTATTTAATTGACGCTTTATTGAACCAAGCCGGAAGGAAGTGCGGCATGCTCAGTACCATTGCCTATCGCTATGGCAAACACACGACAAAAGCCAAAAACACCACGCCCGGCCTGCTTGAGTTACAAAGAAACTTTTCCAATATGCAAAAAAGCGAAATGACACACGTCGTCATGGAGGTTTCCTCTCATGCACTCGAGCAAGGACGCGTGGCCGGCTGTGTCTTTAAAAATGCTGTTTTTACAAATCTGACACAAGATCATCTCGATTATCACGGGTCGATGGACGCTTATTTTGAATCCAAAAAAATCTTATTTTCTCAAACAAAGGGCGAGTCCATCATTAACATCGACGACCCCTGGGGAAAACGACTCCAACAAGAAGCACAGAATAAGGTCTGGGCTTACGGCATTGAGCAGAAAAAAGATCTTTATCCCATTCAGTTTAGATCAAGCCTGAATGGCATTT
This sequence comes from Nitrospirota bacterium, assembly GCA_029261135.1. Classification (GTDB taxonomy): domain Bacteria; phylum Nitrospirota; class Nitrospiria; order SBBL01; family JAADHI01; genus JAADHI01. The sequence goes on along the minus strand of JAJDBX010000064.1, from coordinate 7,015 downwards.
GGATGATTGCCAAAACACCCATTGGGAATATCGAAGTCAGCTCTTCCCTTGTCGGTCGTCACAATGTGTACAACATTCTTGCGGCAATCGGCGTTGCGATCTTACAAAGACTCACAAAAGAAGAGATCTCGGCAGGGATTTCAGCCCTTAAAGAGGTGCCCGGCCGTTTTGAAAAGATCGCATGCGAAGAAGGGTTTACCGTAATTGTCGATTATGCCCATACGCCAGATGCACTGGATAGACTCCTCCAGTCCATTGCGGAATTGTCTCCCAAACAAATTCTGACCCTCTTCGGCTGCGGAGGAGACCGGGATCGCGGGAAACGGCCTCAGATGGGATATGCCACTGCAGCTTTTAGCCAAAAAATCATACTGACTTCAGACAATCCGAGAAACGAACCTCCTTTAGCCATTATCAAAGAGATAGAAGCCGGAATTCTTTCCTACAAAAGGGAACATAAAGAGGCAGCCATTGATTATGAAATTGTTCCTGACCGGGGCCAGGCCATTTGGGAAATCATTAATCACGCAAAAGAAGGCGATATTGTAGTCATTGCTGGAAAAGGACACGAAACAAATCAGCTCATTGAGGACAGAACACTGCCTTTTGATGATCGCGAGGTTGTCCGACAAGTTCTGGCAGAAAAAAGGCGACGGAGCGAAACGATTCATTCGATCGACTCAAAATAATAATGTGGACTGTAGATCATGTACTGGAAGGCTGCAAAGGACAATGTGAAGGAGAGAGTTCTCGGGAAAGACCCTTCGAGGGATTTTCAATTGATACCCGAACGATCCAGGAAAACAACCTTTTTTTCGCACTCTCTGGCCCTCATTTCGATGGGCATCGCTTTGTGGAACAAGCGATTCAAAAAAGAGGACAGGGTGCCGTCGTTGCGAAGCATGTTTTTAATCAATACAAAGAAAAATGGCTTCGACAGAATCCCAGATTCTTTTTCATTCTCGTTGAAGATCCCCTTTGCGCCCTTCAGGATCTTGCAAAATGGCATCGGAAACAATTTACATTGCCCGTGGTGGGCATCACCGGAAGTAATGGAAAAACAAGCACAAAAGAGATGCTCGCCTCAATCTTATTCCATCAAGGAAATGTGTTGAAAACAGAAGGCAACCTGAATAACCATATCGGTCTCCCCCTGACATTACTCCGTCTTAATAAAACACATGACAGCGCAGTGATTGAAATGGGGATCAGCAAGAAAAAAGAAATGGCTCATCTTTGCGACATCTCCCAGCCGACAACTGGCTTAATTACAAACATCGGCCCGGCGCACCTGGAGGGGCTCGGAAGTTTGGAAGGCGTTGAACAAGAGAAGTCTCACCTTTTTCAATCCGTGAAAAAATGTGGCACCGCGATCATTAACCGGGACGATCCCTTCTTACAACCCTGGGAAAATCAAATCCCCGATGCATGGACTTTTGGCCTTCAACAAACACCCGAAACGGCTCACATCACTGCAGATAACATTGTCGCAAAAAATGACAATACGAGCTTTAAACTCCATCAAAATCGTTCCATGAAATCAATCGACATTATGCTCCCGATACCAGGACAGCATCAGGTATTAAATGCACTCGGCGCATCCGCTGTCGCAGCCTCACTCGATATTCCAATCGAAGCCATTTCTAAAGGGCTTTCCAAAATAAAAGGTCTGTCTCAACGGATAGAGAAACTTCAAGCAAAGGGCATCACCATTCTTTTCGACGCCTACAACGCAAATCCAGCCTCCGTAAAAGCCGCGCTCGACCTGCTTGCGACATCGACTCATGGCAAAGGAAAGCGCATCGCACTTTTAGGAGACATGCTGGAATTGGGCGACTATTCCGATGCGGCCCACAGACAGCTTGGGAAAACAGTTGCATCACATGGCATTGACCTTCTGATCGTCATCGGAAAATCGGCGAATCAAACCGCAGCCGGTGCGATCTCGGAAGGCATGTCCACCGATAAGATTTCAGTCCATACAGACTTTTTAGACATCAAGCCCGTATTGGAGGACAAAATTAACCCGGGGGATACAGTGCTCATTAAAGGCTCACGTGTCATGAAAATGGAACGACTCCTACCCTGTTTCGGGCTTACAGAATCGGGACAAGAGGAAAGTATTTAATGGTTTACAATCTTCTCTATCCACTCCATACCACTTTTTCTTTTTTGAATGTTTTTCGCTACATTACCTTCAGAACCGTGTATGCCGTCGTCACAGCTTTGGTGATTTCTTTTTTGATCGGGCCATGGATTACCAATCTACTCACACGTCGCCAAATGGGCCAAGCCATTCGAGAGGATGGACCCAAATCACATCTTTCAAAAACAGGAACACCCACTATGGGCGGACTCATGATCCTGGTCGCCATCATCTCTTCGACATTGCTTTGGGCTGACATGACAAACCGTTATGTTTGGCTGAGCCTCTGCGCAACCACCGGATTTGGACTCATTGGATTTTGGGATGACTACCTGAAATGTATCAAAAAAAACCCAAAAGGCCTTCTGCCTCGATATAAATTTTCGCTTCAAATTGTCATCGCCCTTATTGTAGCCCTCGGACTCTACACCTCACCCGCCTACTCAACGATCTTGTCCGTTCCTTTTTTTAAAAATGTGACACCCGACCTCGGTGTCTTTTATATCCCCTTCACCATTTTAGTCATTGTCGGCGCTTCCAACGCGGTCAATTTGACGGATGGACTCGATGGATTGGCGGTCGGCCCGGTCATGGTCGCAGCCGTCGCCTACCTGATTGTTTCCTACGTGAGCGGACATGCGGATTTCTCCGAATACCTCCTCATTCCGCATATCAAAGGCGCAGGGGAACTTGCCGTATTCTGTGGCTCGATGCTTGGCGCAGCTTTAGGTTTTCTTTGGTTTAATGCCTACCCCGCCACTATTTTTATGGGAGATATCGGCTCTCTACCTTTGGGGGGTGCACTGGGCACGGTCGCGGTCATTTCAAAACATGAACTCCTCTTGGCATTGGTGGGCGGAATTTTTGTCGTTGAAGCACTCTCCGTCATCGTACAGGTGACTTCTTACAAATCACGAGGGAAAAGGGTCTTTTTAATGGCCCCCATTCATCATCATTATGAACTTAAAGGATGGAAGGAACCCAAAATAGTGGTTCGATTTTGGATCATCGCCATTATTTTAGGGCTGATTAGCTTAAGTACTTTAAAATTAAGGTAGAGAGAAACAAGGGAAAGAAATGGACGTAAAAGGAAAAAAGGTCACCGTCATCGGCATGGGAAAAAGTGGCTTATCCGCAGCCACCTTACTTTCCCAAAAAGGGGCAATCCCCCTACTGATCGATGATCAGCAACAAAAACCGCCTTTGGCCCTTCCCTCGCGGATTCAAGTCAAACTGGGAGCCTGGGACGAAAGAGACTTATGCGAAGCAGATTTGATTGTCCTTAGCCCGGGAGTCCCCATTTCAAAGCTGCCCATAGCCTTGCTCAAATCCTCTAATGTTACAGTCATTAGTGAAATTGAACTCGCGTCCTCTTTTATTTCATCGCCATTAATCGGCATTACAGGAACCAACGGCAAAAGTACAACCACCACACTTGTTGGGCAAATCCTCCACAATTGGGGTTTAACCACTTTTGTGGGCGGCAACTTAGGACTTCCGCTTTCTGAAGCAGTCTCTTCGCATTGGGATTTTATCGTCGCGGAACTCAGTTCGTTTCAACTGGAAACCATCACGCATTTTCGGCCACGCATCGCAGCACTTTTAAATATTACCCCGGACCACCTCGACCGCTACAAAGATCTCGATGCATATCAGAAAACAAAATGGCGTATTTTTGAAAACCAACAAAAAGAAGATCATGCCGTTTGTAATTTTGATGACCCCCTCACCCTTCCACCCAGCACGAAAGGTGAAGTGATTTTCTTTAGCAAAAATAAGCGCGTTGAGCGAGGCGTATACCTTCGTAATGACATGATTCAGTCCACGATCTGGGGAGAAGAAGAATCGGTCTGCCATGTGAAAGATTTGGGAAAAGGTGCGGCCTACTACATCGAAAATATTCTTGCCGCAACGGCCATCACACAACTTTGCGGATGTTCGCTTGAAGGCATTGCTAAAACATTGCGCAGTTATCAAGGTCTGCCGCATCGCATGGAATTCGTTCGTTCGGTTTCTGGCGTGCAATACTTAAATGATTCAAAAGGCACCAATACGGGGGCCTTAATGCGATCTCTCGAGGGACAGAATAAACCCGTGATTTTGATTGCCGGTGGACGAGACAAAGCGACTGATTTTTCACCACTCAAAACGACGATACGCGATAAAGTCAAACATCTGATTTTATTCGGAGAAGCACGGGAGAAAATGGCACGCTGCTTTTCAGACCACCCTTCGATTGAAATGATCCAATCCACGAATGGCTTTGAAGCACTGGAAACTGCCGTAATTCGCGCGACAAAAACCGCAAACCCAGGAGAAACGATCTTGTTGTCACCGGCTTGCGCCAGTTTCGATCTGTTTCTAAATTACCAGGAACGCGGTGAAACGTTTAAAAAAATCGTGAACGGACTCTCATGAAGCATGCAAAAACAAACAATTCCTCGCAGATGTCTCTTCGCTTTAGCTCCAGTATCTCTACGCGCCAGAGGGACGGATACCAAAGAAAATGGGCGCTTCCTTCAGGCGACTGGCTCTTGCTCTGTATCGTTCTTTTCATCGCAGTAACGGGGCTCATCATGGTTTACAATGCAAGTAGCCTCATCGGACAAAAAACATATCATGACTCATTTTATTTCATCAAAAAACAACTCCTGTGGTTTTTTCTTGGCATCATTGCGTTTTTGATAACCTCAAGCATCAAGGTCGATCGGCTTCGAAATTGGATCATCCCGATGGCAGGCATCCTATTTTCACTCCTCTTATTTGTACTCATTTTTGGCGTTGAAACCAATGGTGCGCGCCGTTGGATCCAGATCGGGGGTTTCTCCTTTCAGCCTTCAGAACTTGCCAAGTTATTTTCGGTCATCTATCTCGCACACTATATTGATAAAAAGGGAGATCAGCTTCAGGATTTCCTTGAAGGAGCTGTGCCTGCCCTCATCGTCATCGGGTCCATGGCCATGCTCATTCTGCTAGAGCCCGATTTTGGCACTACCGTCGTGATTCTATTGATCACAGTGCTACTCCTTTTCTTAGGCGGTGTCCCCCTCAAACAACTCGGCCTCATGGTCAGTGTCGTTGTCCCATTTTTTGTCTATTGGATCGTCACATCCCCCTATCGGATGAAGCGTATTTTTGCCTTCCTCAACCCTTGGGAAAACAAACTGACCAGCGGTTTCCAAATCATCCAATCTCAAGTGGCATTGGGTAGCGGTGGTTATACCGGTACCGGCTTGTCCGGAGTTAAACAGGTTCTTTTTTTCTTGCCGGAACCCCACACTGACTTTATTTTTTCTGTATTTGGGGAAGCCTTCGGGCTCATGGGGACAATGCTCATTATTTTCCTTTTTTCCGTGATTTTATGGCGAGGCACACGTACGGCCCTCAAAGCAGGATCCCCTTATCAGCGGATGATCGCGATCGGCATGACACTGGTGGTCGTGCTTCCGGCCCTGCTCAACATGGGGGTCGTCACCGGACTGCTTCCCACAAAAGGCTTGCCTCTGCCTTTCATGAGTTATGGGGGATCGTCCCTTCTAACAAACTGCATGGCCATCGGCTTTCTTTACAATATTTCCAGGCAGGTCGATCTATCTCCCGAGCACAGGCGCAGATGAAAGTCGTGATTGCAGGCGGAGGGACAGGGGGACATCTTTACCCCGGCATTGCTTTGGCAGAAACCTTTTTAAAATTGCAGGCGGAGACACAGATATTGTTTATCGGCACTTCACAGGGTATCGGGTCAAGCCCCATTCCCAAAAAAGGATTTCTTTTTGAGACGGTTGCAGCAACGGGTTTCGTCGGAAAAGGAATTCTTGCACGGGTCAAAGCCATCGGAGCGATTCCTATCGGTCTTTTACAAGCACTCAAGATATTAAAAAACTTCGGGCCGCAACTGGTCATCGGCATTGGCGGGTATGTCGCTGTGCCCGTCATGCTTGCCGCCACCTTATTGCGCATCAAACGTGTCATTCTTGAGCCCAACGTGGTTCCTGGCTTGGTCAATAAAATGGTCGCACCACTCTGCCATCTCGTTGTTACCGCTTTTGAAGCATCAAATGACAAGCTTTACAGCACCAAGATCCAGCGGCTGGGTATTCCCGTCCGTCCGGAGATCACACAAGCAAAACCACCCCGACAAAAAGAAGACATTCAAACGCTTCTCATTTTAGGCGGAAGCCAAGGGGCAAAATCCATCAATCGTGCCATGATTGAAAGCCTTCCCTTTTTAGCAGAAAAAAAATCGCAATTATCCATTATTCATCAAACAGGAAAATCGGACTTTGAAAGCATACAAACAGAATATGACCAAGCCAAATTTAATGCAAAAGTCAGCCCGTTTATTGATGACATGGCAAGTGCTTACAGCGAAGCGGATCTCATTATCAGCCGTGCCGGTGCCGGAACCCTTTCTGAAATTGGCGTGGTGGGTAAACCCGCACTGCTCATCCCATTTCCCTACGCGGGGGGACATCAAATCGAAAATGCAAAAGCTTTTGTCGCAATCGGCGCCGCAGTCATGGTGCTTGATCAGGACTTGAGGGGGGAAAGATTGGCCGCTTTGATTTTATCTCTGCTTTCCGAGTCAGTCAGGCTTGAGAATATGGCGCTTGCAGCCAAAACACAGGGAAAACCCAAAGCAGCAGAAGAAATTGTGACTCAGTGTATCGCACTTGCGACAGATAGAAGGATTTAAACAAAAACTATGTTCAGAAAAGTACAGCATATTCATTTTACAGGGATCGGTGGTGCAGGGATGAGCGGCATCGCAGAGATTCTTTTGAACATGCAATTCCACGTGACAGGCTCAGATGCCAACAGCTCTGAGCGGACAGAACGCTTGGAGGCCTTGGGTGGAAAAATCTATCG
>JAJDBX010000063.1 GCA_029261135.1 Nitrospirota bacterium | reverse complement strand
AATAATAGCCCTGAAGCTGTTTCAGAAGTTTATTTATTTCTCTATCCCAACCTTTATCGAAATAAACATCCTGACCTCGGAAATAATTTCTACCGAAAAGCCTACCCTGTTGCCTTCAATCCGGGTGGGACGGATATCCTATTCATTAAAGATGCTCAAGGCATCACGATGCCATTTTTTCCACAACCCTATCACAGCAGTATCATCATTAAAGTCGTTTTTCCCTCACCCATCCCTCCATTTGAACAGTCGCATCTCTCCGTCAAATTTCGTACAAAAATTCCTCAGAAATGGGGGCCTTTTGGTTACTTCGATGACCTTGTTGCGCTTCAAGGTGGGTGGCATCCTTATCTCGCAAACGTTGTAAATGGAAAATGGGAATTTCATGATGCCCCTCAGAAAAGTCAATATCGACTCCACTTGACGCTGAACAAAGACTTTCATGTCATCGGATCAACACCTCCAATCGAGAAGGGCCTTCAGGACAACAAGCAAACGGTTTTGTTTGAAGGAAACAATCTCTCCTTTTTCTCACTTTCCATCGGAAAACGTTTAATCAAATATGAATCCTCCCTTCATGAAGTGAATATCACTTACCATGCTCTCTTAAAAGACAAGGCTTACGCAAATCGTATTATCCATTTGACCAGAGAAACGCTCGATTTCTTTTTAAAACAACATGGAGCCCTCCCAGCGATGCATCTAGAACTCGCCGGGGCCGGACTCTATCAAGATTTAACCCAACCGGGAACAAACCTGCTCTACATCAATAACCGCCTCTTCAAAGTATTTCCAACATTGAAACGATTTCATGAAGCAAGCCTCGCCTATGGCATTTATCGAATGCTCTGGCGTAAGAAACGACAGGATGAACCCTGGTGGGTCATTGAGTCTCTGGCAAGAATCGATGCTGAGATATTTATGAAAAGCCGTCATGGTAAAGCCTTCAATTTGAAGGAATGGTTGAAACCCATCTCCTTTATTCCATTGATTGACCAAATTTTATATTCGGATGATCTGCCGATGCGACAGGTCTATTTCAAAGAATCTCTGCCCCCGATTGTCAGCGAAGATGTCCGATTTTTTAATAATCCCCCCTCTGAAAACCCGAGTATCTTTTATAAACTGAGGAGTTTGTTGGGAGATGAGGTCATGGATCTGACCCTGTCTACCTACATGAGGCAAAAAAGCACACCACCCACCTCATTTAAAACGGTACTTTCTGAAATTTCAGGGAAAGACATCGAGGGCTTGATCGAACAATGGTTAACCCAGCGGACAAAACTTGACTTCGAACTGATAAAGGTCAAAAAGGAATTATTTGAGGATCTCCACCAGACAAGCATCACTGTCAAAAAAAATGGCGAAGGGATTGAACCACTTCAGATTGCCATCAAAGAAAAAAATGGCACAAAAACCCGCCTGATTTGGGATGGGGTCGGAAATTCACATCGATTTATTTTAAAAACAAAAACCCCCGTCAAAAGCGTTGAGCTCGACCCGAACAAACTTTCAAATGACCCCAACCGTTTCAACAACCGATCTCCACCTCAATGGAAAATCTTATTAGATCAATTCAGTGTCGATTACGATTTTCAAACACAATTCTTAAGTTATAATGCCGGCCTGCTCTTTCAGCGATTGTACGATCCCCGAAATTGGATACGATTTCGCTTTTCACACGAGGATGCGGGGACTTCGGAGCACCTGAGCTATACCCGTACCGTCAAAACAAATCACCTCGTGACAACAGGCCTGACACATACAAAAATCGATACTGATCTGAATTCAGCTCAGCCTGGAGAAGAAGCCAGCTTCCTGACACTCGCTTATAGTTTCGTCTTTCCGGACATCCCCCTCTTACCAGAATCCATCCAACGCCTCACAACAACATTCCCTTCATTTAATGTGAGTATCACTTACAATCAACAATTTACCTCTGGAATCTACGATAACGCCGCCTTTTTTAGACTCGACATGAGACGCATCCGTTCTTTTTCAAATTATCACGAAATTGTCGGAAAAATTTTCATCGGGCAATCCACAGGAAGACTTTTTGAGAACAGTCGATTTTATCTGGGGGGTGAGCATGGGCTGCGAGGGTATACCCCCTTAGCCTTTGAAGGAAAAAACATGTCTCTTTATTCTGTCGAGTACCGCTTTCCCCTTTTTTATGAGACAGACATTAATTTTCTGGGTCTTGCACATACTCATACCTGGCAAGGGGCACTTTTTTCAGATGCCGGGGTCGTCACCGATTCCCGCAACGTCTTCCGGTTTCAAGAGTTCCGCTCAGATTTAGGAGTGGGCATTCGATTTTTTGTTGACCTATTCGGGGTCTACCCTTCGATAATACGGGTCGATGCCGCAATTCCAATCGACCCTCCCAAAAAAAACGAAGATAAAGTGCACTACTACCTGAGTCTAGGGCACTCGTTTTAGAACATTCAGACGAAGAGATCTCCTCCTCTCACAGTTCTCCGGATAGAAGCCTTTGAAAAGTGGCGTCTTGATTGACAGTTGCAATTAATTTGATAGCTTTAAAGAAGGGATTATCAAGGGAAAGGGCGATTTTCAAGCGACAAAACGATAAAGGCCAGAAACCTAAGAGAAAAAACGACTGTTTAATTTGAGGAAAATAAAACGAGAAATCACGTATTTATCGGCTTAAGTGGCTTGCTGATCTTTTCTTTTTTCTCGAGCTCAGGCCTAACCCTCTCAGAAGAAACTTCCGAAGTCATTGATCAGGATAACCTAGATCATTTAGAAGAGAAATATCCTGAGGTGCCGGAGTTGAGTCCGATTCCAAAAATAAAAATCCGAGGTTTTGGAGATTGTACCTTTAGCGCTACTTATCAGGCGCAAGTCTATGATACGAACTTCAATTTAGGCAATATGGGTTTACTTTTTTCATCTGACCTTAATGATCGCCTCAGTTTTCTCACTGAACTATCAGCCTATCGAGACATTTATTATTTAAACAGAACAAACCTTGGGTTTGGCAACTCATCCTATTTCAAATCCCAGGGCTTCGTTCTGAAATATGCAGTTTCAGACGATTTCAATATTGCGATAGGAAGGCTGCATACAGCAATGGGCTACTGGAATCATACCTTTCATCATGGACCCTGGCTGCAACCCTCTATTTTAAGACCAGAAATCTATCGATTTAAATATATCGGAGGTATCCTACCCACGCATTCGATTGGTGCAGAAATCTTTGGCTTTAAAGAACTCCGTTACCATATCGGGGTTTCAAACGGCAGAGAAAAAAAACCATGGGTCGTCCAGAACTTCAATGATGCGAACAAATCAAAAGCCCTCACCCTATTTCTAACGGCTCAGCCACATGAGGTAGAAAGACTGCGTTTCGGAGGCACGTTTTACTTAGATACCATTCCTCCTGATCCGGCCAACTCCGGACAACTCAATAAAGTTAATGAGCAGATTGCCGGGGGACACCTGATTACCTCAAGAATCGGTTCGAGTTTCTGAGTGAATTTTTTAAGCTCTATCGTTCAGAACGTAACACGGGAAAAGATTTCGACATAGAAACGGGATATATACAAGGAAACTATAATCATGCCTCGACGATCTCATACTATCGATATGACTTCATCTGCTTCGCAGAAGGGGATTCGACCTTACTATCCTTTCATGTCGACAATACCAAACATACGCTTGGCATCAGATGGGATGTCTTATCTTGGAATGCACTTAAGTTTGAGTTCAACAGAGCAAAACACGTCAATGAAAAACCCAAATATGGCATCCTGGTTAATTCCTTCTTCACTTTTTAATCACAACAGGGATTTTTAGATGAATCCGTTTGCGCGTGCTGTTTTAGCGACGATACTACTGTCTTTCATGACAACTAAGGCTTTTCCCTTAGATATTGCCGTCATCATTCACCCGAAAAACAAGATTAATTCTATCTCTTCGCGTCATTTATCCCGTATCTTCAAACAGAAAAAGAGATTCTGGGAAGGGAGAAATAAAATATACCTGATTATGCAGGAAGCGGGGAGTCCTGAAAAAAATCTATTTATAGAAAAGGCATTAAAAATGCGCCCGAATGAACTCAAAAAACTATGGCTCACAGAAATAATAAAAGGTGAAATCACCTCGTTTCCAAAAACACTCGGGTCAAATGCTTCGATTAAACGCTTTGTCAGCCAAATCCCTTCTGCCATTGCTTACATTGATGCCGACTTGGTCGATAATAGCATTAAAGTTTTGTCAATCGATGGGAAAAATCCTGGGGATGAGGGGTATTTTTTATCTGACCGGTAAAATTCCTCAGAAAGATCCCGTGGTTAAATCTGTTCCCTTGCATACAATTGCTCTGTTTTCTATAAAAATCATGGGACAACACCCCTTGATCCTAAAATCAACCACCTACCTTAAGGTCATTTGCTCGCTTGACCTGTATTGGGCGAGTTGTTAGAATTTGTTCTCCTTTCACGGAAAAATTAATTTAATGCAATTTTTTAATGAGAATTAATGAGATCTATCAAAGTATTCAAGGAGAATCCACTTATGCGGGTCTTCCCTGCGTTTTTGTGCGGACTACGGGCTGCAACCTCAGATGCCGCTGGTGTGATACCGAATATGCATTTGAAGAAGGTCACGAACAATCAATTGATGGCATCTTGGAAGAAATCCGGAGTTTGCATTGCAATCTTGTCGAGCTAACCGGAGGAGAACCCCTACTCCAAGCTGAAAGCTTCACCCTCATCAGCGCATTACTTGATGAGGGTTACACCGTTTTGCTAGAAACCGGGGGCGCCATTTCAATTGACCCAGTGGATCCCAGAGCCGTCATTATCCTCGATGTTAAATGTCCTGGGAGTAAGATGAGCGATAGGATGCATTGGGAAAATCTCAACTTGTTGAAAGAAAAAGATCAAGTCAAGTTTGTAATTGCAGACCCATCCGATTATGATTGGGCAAAACACATCCTTGAGACACATCAGCAATTAAAGGGGAAAACAATCCACTTTTCTCCTGTTTTTGGGGAAATGGATTTGCGTCAATTGGCCGACTCGATTTTGAGGGATCACTTACCTGTTCGTCTACAAATACAGCTTCACAAATATATCTGGGATCCAAGTATGAAAGGGGTGTAAATCAGCTGTTATGGAAATTCGTGTAAAAAAAGGCATCTTGACGAAAACCAAAGGAACCGTCTGCCTTCTTGGCTTCTTTGAAGGAGAAGGAAAAAAGGGAAACATTGCTTCGCTCGACCCTGCGCTGAACGGAAAACTTAAAAAAATTACATCCTCTGAGGGCTTTAATGGGAAATTTCTCGAAACCATCCTCATCCGGCCAGAGGGTAAAATTGGTTTTGAACGGCTGGTGTTTGTCGGTCTTGGAAAACGGACGGAGATCACAGAAGATCGCCTCCGAAAAGCGATGGGACGCGGGACCACCTTTATACAAAAAATGGGACTCCCTGACATTACCATCGATTGCGATTCTTCTCTACTAAAGAAAATTCAGACAGCACAAATTGCTCAGGCCATGATCGAAGGAGTGCTTCTCAGTCTGTATCAATTTGATTGCCTTAAAACCGACCCTTCGGATAAGAAAACAATTAAAAAAATCACTTTACTCACCTCAAAAGAAAAAGAGCTTCCTCAGATTGAACAAGGCGCTTTGCGTGGGAAAATCATCGCAGAGGGCGTTTGTTATACGCGGGATCTTTGCAGCTTGCCTTCAAATATCGTCACCCCGACCTACCTTGCAAACGAAGCCACTCAAATCGCCCAAGAAGGAGGGATGTCTGTTGAAGTACTGGATCAAGAAGAAATCAAAACACTCGGGATGGGTGCCTTCCATGCCGTCACACTCGGAACAGATGAACCGCCCAAATTCATTGTGCTGAAATATAAAGGCACACCCAAGGGAGCAAGGAAACGGCCCATCGCCCTCGTTGGAAAATCTGTCACCTTTGATACGGGAGGCATTTCACTCAAGCCCTCTGAAAATATGGAACAGATGAAGTATGACATGTCGGGCGGCGCGATAGTTTTAGGCGTCATGAAGGCCATCGCCCAATTAAAACCGACGATAGACATTATTGCCGTGTTGCCTGCAACAGACAATATGCCCAGTGGCAAAGCAGTTCACCCCGGGGATGTGGTGACATCCCTTTCAGGAAAGACTGTCGAAATTATCAATACCGACGCGGAAGGGAGACTCTGTCTGGCAGATGCCTTGACCTATGCCACACGACTTAAACCCGCTGCAATGATTGATCTGGCCACGCTCACCGGCGCTTGCGTCATCGCACTCGGGCAACATGCCATGGGCATGATGGGCAACAACCCGCGTTTACTCTCTCAAATTCAAGACGCCGGAGAAGCCGTTGGTGAACGCACATGGGAACTCCCGCTCTGGGATGATTATTTTAACCAAATTGAGAGTAGCGTCGCGGATTTACAAAACGTGGGGGGACGGCGTGCCGGAACCATTACCGCCGGCTTATTTTTGAAACAATTCGTTGGAGAGACCCCCTGGGTTCATCTCGATATTGCCGGAACGTCCTGGTATGACGATAGCAAAAATCCCTATGTTCCCAAAGGTGCCAGCGGAGTCGGGGTTCGTCTTTTGATGCAATACATTACCGCCTTATCGAAGGGAAGGAAATCATGAAACGACTTCACAAAATTGCTCAACTTTTAATGGTGGGATTTGAAGGAACGACCCCCTCAAAAGAGATCAAAAAACTCATTACAGAATACCATATCGGCGGGGTCATTTTATTTTCCAGAAACATTAAAAGCCCTTCACAACTTGCAAAGCTATGCGAGTCGCTTCAGAAACTTTCACCCAATGCCCCCCTATTAATTGGAATTGACCAGGAAGGGGGTCGGATATCACGTCTACCGCGTCCATTCACACAATTCCCTTCAGGCAGAACCATCGGGTGTTGTGACGCGGTACCTTTAACCTATCGAAATGCGGAAGCCATGTCTCGGGAACTGTTGTCTGTCGGGATTAACATGAACTTTTCCCCCGTCCTCGATATTGATACCAACCCCAAAAACCCTGTGATCGGAGACCGCGCATTTGGCTCAAAACCCACAGTCGTTTCCAAACATGCCATGGCGACAATCGCAGCCATGCTCGACCAACGTCTCATCCCCTGCGGCAAACATTTTCCAGGGCATGGCGATACCGAGCACGATTCACATAAAACCCTTCCTGTCGTCGATCTCGCCACGGCCAAACTCACCGACCGGGAATTACGTCCTTTTCTACATGCCATTGAAAATAGATTGCCCTGTATTATGACGGCTCATATTTGTTGCCGCGCCTTTGACCGGGAGATGCCTGCCTCGCTCTCAAAAAATATTGTGACAACCCTGCTGAGAAAAACAATGAAGTTTGATGGGGTTGTGGTCACTGATGATCTTGAAATGAAAGGGGTCTCCGATATGTTTCCAGTCCCTGAAGCCGCTGTGAAAGCTGTCTCAGTAGGATCAGACCTACTGTTGATCTGCCATACACACGATCTACAAGTCGCAGCAATCGAAGCCTTGAATACCGCCATTGAAAAGGGTGAAATCACTGAAGATCGAATCGATATCTCACTGGGGCGTCTTCTATTTTTAAAGGAACATTTTATCTTGAATCAACCGAAACAAGATTTAAAGGTACTGCGTAAAGTCATCGGATCGCAAGCCCACCTTGACCTCGTCGAATCAATCGAACAACGAGGTAAAGCATAAGAACAGCAAGCATTTTTTATACTTCTTTTTATACTTCAGAGGATACAACACCCATAGTTAGACCCCAGGCCAAGTCTTGAGACTTGGCCTGGGGTCTATTCGATTTTCCGATGGAAAATCTCTTCTTCCACCGCATCACCTCTTTTACGAATCGTGGGGGTGATGAAGATCATAAGTTCATTCTGAGTCTCGATCTTGCTTTCTTTTTTAAAAAGCCATCCCAGAATGGGTATTTTTGAAAGCCAGGGGACTCCGGCTTCACCTTCAGCGACCCTTCGGGTATAAATCCCCCCGATGACAATGGTTTCTCTATCTCTCACCAAAAGATCCGTCTCCGCAGTGCGTGTGGTGAGCGGGGGAATCCCCTGAACCTCCCGACTGTAATCCGGATCTTTTTTGTCAACAGTCACATGAATCAAGATTTGATTATCAGGTGTCACATGCGGGGTGACGGTTAATTCTAGCTTTGCATTGATCGTAGTCACACCCGTATTCGCAGAACCACTGGAAGAAGAAGTGGCCGAGACCGAAGTCGATACAATCGATGTGGTGGGAATCAGGATTTCAGTTCCGCTGGAGATTCTGGCCTCCTTATTGTTCAAGGTCATGATCACCGGATTGGAAAGAATTTTGCCTTTTCCTGCATCTTCAAGTGCGGAGAGCTGGACATCAAGCAAGTGTGTATTGGCGATATTTCCAATCGCAACCCCGAAAACCCCGCCAGCCCCAGGCCCAACATTGGCGGGAAGATTCACAGAAAATGGCCCTCCGGAAACACCAATTCCGCCGGTCAGGGCAGTCGCAAACGCATCATTCGACTGTGATTTGATTCCACCCCCGTGGATCGTCGTGGTTGTACCGCCAGAATTAGAGGCAATCTGCCCTCCCCACTGTACCCCGAGCTCTTTGGTATAGTTGGTATTCACTTCAACGATTCTCGCCTCAATCATGATCTGAGGGGTTTTGCTGTCCAAGCGATGAACCACTTGCGTAATTTTTTCCAAATTTGCGGGGAGATCCCGAATCACAAGTATATTCGTTCGGGTATCTGACATGGCAGTACCATTTTTACTTAAAAGACCTTTAACCGTCTTTTGAAGCTCCTTTGCGATGGCAAAATTAATTTCGATGACCTGCGTCACTAAGCCTAATTCTTGAGCCACGAATGGAGATCGCATGACGCGAATGATATTCCCTTCGTGATAGGAGATTAAATTGTTCATTCGAAGAATGGCATTAAAAGCGTCGTGGAAGCTCACGCCTTTAAAACTCAATGAAATATCGCCTTCGACACCCTCCCCGATAATAATATTAATGTGATTTCTCTGAGACAATGCCCGCAAAACATCTTTGATCTCTGCGTTGCGCAGCTCCAGATAGAACAGTTCATCCTGTTTCCTCAAAGAAATGAACCCTTCTGCCAAGTCCGGCTCATTTGTTTCCGTTTCAAGCAAGGCAACAAGCCTTCGCTTTGAGGATGAGAAGAAGTGCTTCGAGGTTTCATAACTTTCCTCCTCGATATCGAAAAAAGAGTACTTCCCCTCTTTTTCAATTAAACTTGATTCAATGAACGACGTGGCTTTGCCAATCATCGGTCGAATCAAGAGTGTGAATCCAGCAAGAATGAAGAGGAACGTAATCCTCCGAAAGCGTTTCATATCAACCTCCTTAGCTACTCCCAAAAGGCTTTACCTGGAGCACCACCCGTTGTTTCCCCTTTTGAAGAAACACTTTATTTCGAAAAACACGACTCACCACAACACCTTTACCCACGACATCTCCTCGCCGCACAATCCGGTCATTAATAATCGCCATACCAACCCCATCCTGAAAAATAATTGCAGAAAGTAAGAACTCAATTTTTGGCCCTTCCTCTGTTTCTGCCACTGCCCCCCCGCGGATTCCGGTATTGGCCTTTGGCCTGTTCCGGTAAAAAGGGTCGCGTCCCCATCGAGGTTTCACTTGCGGCTCCGAGGTCGAGTCAAGAATCGGGAGAACTTTGTTTTCCTGAAGGGGCTCCCCATGGACAGGGAACAGGTCTAAAAAAACAAGACAAAGTACAATGCCGATTTTCGCAACGATTTTCATGCCGCATCCTTAATGTAAAGCACGAGTTCAAACTTTGCCTTAAGATCCGGAGCCAGTTCCTCAGGACTTGTCAACTTCAGTCCAGTCACCTGTAAAGGCCGAGGAAGACCTTCGAGAAAGCTCAAATAGTCCCCGATCGCCCGAAAACGCCCCTGCACTTCCAGTTTAATGGGCTGCTCAATGTAGCCCTCTTTGAGGGTCGGTTCTTTAGGTTCAATAGACACAATGCCAATAGATCGTTTTCGCGCCCATTTGTTCAGCTCTCTTAAAAAATCCGGCACAGATTGAATCCAAGAAAAAGTCACACCTTTCCTCTTTTCCCTAAAAAGGACATCGGGCTCCGGCATGTTGGAAATTTCTGTTTGAAGCACAGCGGCCTGTTGTGTAAGCGTCGATGCTTCCTGAACGCGCTGAAAATAGAAGTAGCTGCCTGCCACCAAGATCGCGCACAAAATAACCGAGATCTTATGTTGAATAAGAAAAGTCCTCATAGCCCCTTCTCCTGTTTTAATCTCACCACAACCTCAAACAAGACCTCTCCATTAATCTTTCGGGAATGCGTCAACTTCGATTCAAGCAACAGGGGTGATCGATCCAATGTGGACAAAAAAAGCGTCAACTGTTCCTGTGAGAGAGCCTCTCCCATAATTTTGACTTTTTGCCCGATTTTGTCCTGAGCCGGTTTCCCTTGCGGACTCGCACCTGGTTTCTCGATCGTGGGCAAGACACTGACCATGCCTGTTGCCCACACACCCTCTGGGATAATTAAACTCACCTCGCTCATTAATTTCGACCAGCGCACCCGTTCCGATAAAGTGCGCGCCAGTGTCTGTTCCACATCTTTCATTGCGGTTTCTGACAATCCCATCTCTTTGATTAAAAAAGTTTTTTTCTCCTCTAATCCTTTTATTTGTCCTTGTAGAGCCCTAATACTTGTTCCTTTAAAATAAAGTCCAATCCCAAGCAATAAAATAAATGCCGACAGAATCCATGGCATCCAGGACACCCATGGAAAATCATCGCTTTCTCCAACGGACATCGCTTGTAATAAATTAATTTGCTGCGGCTGTGTCATTTTTTCCTCATCGCCAAACCGGCTGCCAAAGAAAAGCGAGAGGCCATTTCCTCATGTAAGAACATCTCTGGATTTTTGACTTTCATTTTTGAAAATGGATTTCCGATCTCAACCGGCGCATCAAAAAAGCTGCTAAAATACTCTAAAAAGCCTGAAAGTAGGGGCATGCCGCCCATCAATAAAATTTTATCAATGCCACTCCCTCTAGATTGTGAGCGAAAATAGTCCACGGAACGCTGTATCTCAACAATAAAGCGATCCAGCTGTTCTAAAAGGGCGGTGCGTACACCCCCATTCGCTGGAATCCCTTCTTTTCGTTTTAAGGCTTCCGCTTCTTCAGGAGATACGCCGACCCCCTGTGCAAGGGTAGCGGTAATCAAATCTCCTCCTATGGGCAGTTGACGCGTAAAACGAATCACGCCTTTTCGCAGAATATTAATCTCCATTCTTTTTGCGCCCATATCAACATAGAGTAGATTTTCCGGAAATTCCTCCGAAAAATGAAGCCGGGCCGTATTCAGAAGGGCCATGGCTGAAACATCAACCGCAGTGACCGTCAGGCCCATCGACTGAAGACTATCAAGCTGTTTTTCTATGGCGGCCCGCTCTACAATGACCACGACGATTTCATATTTCGCTCCCTGCTCTTCTCCGTTCTCGGCCATAACCGCAAAATCCACAACCCTTTCTTCCTCTGGAAGCTGACTCAATTTTCGTGCTTCCCACTGAACGGCTTCGCGGAGTTCTTTTCTCGGCATCACGGGTAATGTCAGTCTCTTAATTTCGGGAGAGACTCGGCTTGAAAAATGAATAGCAACATCTGCCTTTGAAAGCGACTCCCCCATCAAAAGCGAAAGGGCTTCGGACAAAGGCATTTCTTTATCTGAAAGCTCCAAAATCTCCGCATCCAGAAGCTGTACCCCTTGACGGGTGTGCGCAATGCGTACCCCTTTCAATGCTCCTGAACCAATATCAATGCCCCAAAAAGGCCGACCATTACCAAACATTATCAAGCCTTTCCATTGTTGATGTGTAATTCTTCCATGGCTTTTTCATAAGCCACCTTGTGTTTAAAACCCTTTTTTAAATACTTCCAGATAACATGCACTTTGATGAGATCCTGCTCGCTGTATTCCCGTGCCTCAAGATCTCCCATCGGAACTTTTTTGGGAGTAACATATCCCTTTTGCTCCAAGTAATAGAGCTTATGCCTAGGAATTTTCACTTTTTTAATAATGTCAGATGTCTTCATCGCTTCGCTCTTCATCATAGATATCTAAGAAGAAATTTAAATCTAAACTTCTAGAGTTTGTGATAAAAAATAATGCCTCCGACAACATCTTCCCCAATGGTGTCGGTTGTTTCTTAAATGTAATATTGTGAGGTCTTTCCACTTAAAAGATTTCCCTCCAATCAATGAACCCGCCGCCTGAAATGGCAAATTCAACCACAAACCAGCTGATATCTGCCGAGGCAACAGTATTGTCTCTCTCCATTGTGAGTAGCGTTGATGAGCTCAAAGCCATCGTCGCCGAACTCACACCGATGACATCGTCTCCGTTATAGGATGTACGGCCCAGACTCTGGCCGGCAACAGCCTGAACCGGTGAAAATACCACAGCACGAGTAAGGTCAACAGCAGTAATCGGAACATTTTGTGTTGTACCCGTCCCTCCAGCAGGCAACCCTGCTTCGTCCAAATACCAAAGCTCTGCATGCTGTCGACGGTTGCCCCTATCAATGGTCTCTTCAGCAGCAAAGGTTAGAGGCACACCACCATAGGTCACACTCAGGACATTTTCATCCCCTATGCCAGCAGCAGCAGGCCGTTCATGAACCGTCACGCCGACCAAAAGTTTTCTGTCAATTCCGGTTCCAATCACGTGTGTCCACGACACTGTATCTGTGTTGCTACTACCGCTACTTTGGTTGTCGAAAGTGATAGGGCCCCCTGTAATGGTCTTCGGCTTAACAGAAGCGACAATATGGACAATCTGTCGTCCATCGTTGCCATGGTCTTGGTACATTGAGTCCGGCCCGGCAGTAGATGGACCGGGTTTCGTGCTCATGGCAGCAGATGCGCCATTTCCATTGCTGTCCCAACGCTCGGATTGCCCCGGATCCGGATCAAAACTACCACCTCGCCCACTTCCAACCACATCAATCAACCAGGCTTCATTTGTAGAAGTCGTAATATTGGTTAAAATATCTGCTTGATTGGTATTGGCGTTCGGGACAATATCCTCAGGAATCCCCGCCTCTGCCCCCGCGATAGACACAGCACCCGCATGGATCGCTCTGACATCCCCGGCTAAGGTCACCACAATCTGAGTTCCAGAGAAAGCCGGGAAATTTTGTGTCCCGTGTTGCACGGTCGAACTGTTGAGGGTTACGGCTTGCCAGGCAATCTCCGTGATGCGATCTCCACCGACACTTCGATCAATACGAATGGTGGTTGGATCAATCAGTTGAGCACGGATCATCCGCTCGCCCACATCTGAACCTCCGTGAGGCGTTATATATCCCGCTAATACAAATGTTTTGGTGACATCAACAGGAGTGCCAAGTGTTTCATCGGTTGACAATACCCCCCCATTATTTAAAGCAGTGGTGCTTCCTTTTTGAACAAGGATATCTGCAGCATTGGTAAATTCAATAACTTGCCACCAGATCGTGTGGTTCGCATCAGCCCTATCGACTCTAAACTGAAGGTTAGACGTCGCCGTGAGTTCCCCCAAGATCGGTTGTTCCCGTTTGTAATCATCGTCGTTGTTCTGTGGGGTTTTTGACCATGTGACAAAAGCCTGCGTGAGAGAGGCCACCGGTGTGGCAAGCGGGACATTAATACTTGTTCCCGTTTGGTTCACCGAACCGCGCTGCACATTCACGCCCGATGGAAATTCCACGACGTACCATTGAATTGAAATCGGAACAGGCGCTCCTTCGTTGGTGACACGGGCAAATTCAAGCGTATTCGTACTTGCAATTCTACCCCGGATCATTGAACCCACCGGTCGATTGCTGTTGTGGCGTGTATTAAAAATAAGAAAAGAACGCGCCGTGACCACTAGGGTGGGAATGGCGACGGTGAGGGTGCCATTTGCACTACTGACTGCTGTCCCGCTCTGTACTGTACTGCCAATTGAGCCCTGTTGAGTCCCCGCTTCGATTACCCGTTCAGAGGCACCCGGAAATCCGGCAACCGTTCCGCTGGAAGAAATCAAACACTGGTTTTGATTCACCAACACTGCAGAAAGATGTACTACGGGAGTGCTCCCATTGATGCCGCGTTCTGCCCCTGTTAAACAGGGGGTGCCAAAAGGGGCACAGCTTGTAGTGCTTGTTCCGCCGTAGTCGATGGTTTCAGCTTCAATCGTGATTCGGCCATGAGGGGCATAACCTGCAATAGATGCAAGAGGAATCGTTGTGTCCACGTTGGAAATCCCTACAGAAAGGGTTGTGGAAAGCGGATTATAGAGTGTGCCCCTTGTCGTGTAACTTCCTGCCCCGACAGGATCGGTATAGGCCAAAGCATTGCAGAGTGTGCCGTTTTCAAATTCATACATGGCCCGCTCGACGCCGGATTCAGCAATATAGTGTGCTTGGCTTGCTTTCATCTGATTCACCGTGGAAAAATTTTCTGTTCCAACCATTGCAACCAATCCTTGTCCCATCACCGCAATCATTAGCATCATGATGATCACGGCAATAATGGAGATGCCCTTTTCTCCGTGAAGCACTGACATTAAGGGCCTACCCTATACACCCTGTAAGTTCCGCAGTGTGACCTCTGAATCTAAATTGGCCACCTCAGCGCTTTCTGTCACCGAAAGCTGCAACTTCACTCTCCGCACGTTTGCAACCGTGTTACATGCAATTGCCAGATTTCCCACATCGTAACAAGTGACCGTAAACCCGGAAACATTGAGCGCTAAATTGTTCGGGGCAACGATGGCCCCACAGTCGCAGCCGCGACACTCTTCAAGTACAGTTCCATTCAAATTAAAGGTAAAGTTCTGATTCGCTCCAGTCGTAAAACTGAGACAGCTTGCCGTTGAATTGTCCGAAATATTCGGGGTATCCGTGGCCATTTTTTGCGTGTTTCGTAGTTCACGAACCATTTTGTCTAAACTCAAACGAGCGACCTGCAAACTATTTTTTCGTGCACTGATCTCTTGCCACACGATCCCCGTCTCAACCAGAGGGGTTGCGACCACGACACCGATGATGCCTAAGAGAACGATGACAATGACCATCTCAATCAAGGTGTACCCTTGTTCATTTTTTAAGCCCTGCATCCCTTAGACCCGACGATTTGAAAAAACACTGACCAATTCCACCTGATCCACCACAGACCATGAAATATTCACAGAAATCCGCTTGAAATCGGTCGGCCCGGCCACACAAGTATCCAGCGCGACCACATCCACATAACAAACGACCGCCCGCTCCGTGAAGACGGGATAAGCGGCCATGGCCCCCCCTTGTGAATCTTGAGGCGGGTTATTCCCGGCAAGGGGCAGACTGTTGAAATCATCCACATCATCATAATTGATGCGCGTTTCGCCAAGATCTGCGCCAATGGCCGAGGGCACAACTGCTGCGGCACAAGGCGGCGTCGCGGCGGAGGTCTCGTCCCAGCATTTTGAGCGAATCTCCTCCATCAAATCCTGCGCCAGTGTTGTGGCGATCGAGGCATTATGGGCATAGGCGCTATCTTGCGCGGCCTGCCCCACAAAACTCAGCACACCGGTGAGCCCAATCGAAATCACAAGAATGATAAGAATGACCTCTATTAATGTAAATCCTCGATTTTTAAGCATGAATCCCTTTCGGACTAATTCATCGTCAAAAGGCCCGTATTGGGCTCTACCGCCACGAAGCCCACAGCTGCCCCTGAGGCCAGCACAGTGATCGTATTGACCCCGGCCGCAATGGCCGTGTCGTTCCCATCAAAGGGCCGCCCCAGCGAGTCAAACTTCGCTTTCGGCGGCGCACCGCCCAAGGTCGTACTCAGGCTCACTCCAGCAAAATCTCCAGCCGTATTTACTATGTAAGGAGACCCCGTCATTGGATGCGTGACCGTCGTGCCTGCCCCGCCATCATCCCGAAATACGCGATAGGCGCTTGCACTGGTCACTTCGACGCCATGCCGCACCCTGAGGGCATTGGCCAACTGCTGTGCATAGCGGATATCTCCCACCAACTTTCGACCCAGGACTGCGGCACGATTCCCTGAAAGATCTCCGACAGAAATCGAGGCAGAAGCCAAGAGAACAAGCACCAACATCACCACCGTCAGCTCAACAAGCGTAAAACCTTTTTGGTCTTGTACCCGCATTCTTGATCCTGGCTACGGGCCAGAAATGGTAATCGGGTCCGTAATAGCAGCACCACAGGTAATAGACCAAACAGCCGCTGCTGGAGGATTGCCCGGCGCTAGCCCTGCCCATTGCCCCGTTGCACAGATCCCGGCTGTCGGGGTGAGTGTTCCAGGAATTGGCGTGGTCACCAAACCGTCCAAATAAACCTGTGTCGCGTCAGCACTCGCGGCAGTACCGATGACATCGGTACCTGCTGCGCCAGTATTGCCTTCCCGGACTAGCTGCTGACCAAAGCGCATGGCCAAGGCACTTCTTAAGGCACCGACATAGGCCATGTTATTGGCTGCTTCGGCATCTGTTTGCAGATTGATATATGCAGGAATCGCAGCCCCGGCGAGAATGCCCAGAATCACGATGACCACAATCATTTCGACCAATGTAAAACCTTTTTGATTTTTGAGTATTTTCATTCTTTCTCTCTCCCTTGTTGTGTATTGATATTTTCCCTTATTTAAAATCTACCACTGACTGGGAGGGACGCCTATGCTGTCTGTCGGTGCGGCTTGATTGACTATAAGCACTGACCTGTTACAGAATCATAGGCCCAAGCACCCGCTCCACCTGCTGAAGTCCTGATGTCGGCCTGGGCGGTTGTCGCGGCGACGACGGTCTTTCGCGTCGTCAATGCCGCCTAGGTATAAACCAGGTTCTCCGTCAGACAGGCCGAGGCACAAACACCTCCTGAAGAGCCTTCGAGTACTTTAAGATTACCTAACTGTGCTGGCCGTGTATCCCCCCATCCAAAGCGTTGTTGTTCAGCTCGGCAACCGTAGGCCACTCGGGATTGCCTGCGGTAATCCCGAACAAGGTGAAGCCACATTGGTTCCTGAGATGATTCTCTTGATTAATGCATGTTTTCATTTTTTCTCCCACTCGTCGGCGCGTATCCGGACCCTCGTGCTGCGCCTATCCCCCTTTGAACATTGATGCCATGTTCCACCACGGCATAAAGATGGCCAAGGCTAAAAATAGAATGGCTCCACCAATCACAACCAAAAGGATTGGCTCAATGGCTTTGGAGAGGTTTCGAATCGACGAATCAACTTCCCGATCATAATATTCGGAGACCTTTTCCATCATTTCTTCCATTTGTCCTGTTTTTTCTCCAATATCAACCATCTGAATAATAGTGGGCGGAAAAACAAGGCTCCTTTTCATGGGTTGAACAATACCCAGCCCCTCATTTGCCGATTCTTTGATCTTGAGGACCACTTTAGAGATCACCTTATTTCCGACGGTGCTCGAAACGATATCCAAGGATTGCAATACGGGTAAACCACTTCGGGTCAAGGTCCCGAAAATACGGGCGAAACGTGAAAGCGCCACTTTCAAAAAAATGGAACCGAATACAGGAAATTTCAACTTAAGCCTATCCCACTGAAATTCACCCCGTTCCGTCTTAATATATCGTCTGGCGCCGTAAAGCGCGGCGATCACAACGGCAAGAATCAACAAGCCATACTTCTGAGCAATTGAGTCAATTCCGAGTAATATCCTAGTTGGAAGCGGCAAGATGGCATTAAACTGGGTGTAAAAACCCGCAAGCTTTGGCAAAACAAAAGTGATCAAAATACCGAAAGCAACGACCAAGAGGCCGATGACAATTTGAGGATAAAGCGTTGCGGATTTGATTCGGGAACGGGTTTCTTCTTCATACTCGGTGATCGCTGCCAATCGATACAGGATTTCGCTCAATACACCGCCCGCCTCCCCAGCGCGCACCATACTGACAAAGAGATCTGAAAAGACATCAGGAAATATTGATAGCGCGTCAGAAAAAGAGCTACCCCCTTCGATATCTCTTCGAAGTTGCTGAATAATCTCTTTGAACAAGGGGTTTG
The DNA here is from genome assembly GCA_029261135.1 of Nitrospirota bacterium. Taxonomy (GTDB): domain Bacteria; phylum Nitrospirota; class Nitrospiria; order SBBL01; family JAADHI01; genus JAADHI01. The sequence continues at coordinate 85,918 of JAJDBX010000063.1, read as the reverse complement.
TTGTTTGCTCAATCAATGAATCAAAACTGGATAGAATGGGCACACCGGCACCAATCAGAGTCCCCATCTGCAAAGAAAACCCAATCAGCTCCTTCGGGCGAACCGATTGAAAATGTCTCAGAAACTTCGAAATATCGATGTTAAAGTCTTGCCGCTTTTCCTGGATTGAGACTGGATAGTAACCCAGCACATCCAAATGGGTCGCGACTGCATCTCTGTCGCTTAAATCAATGCTTCCAGAGATCAGAATCCCTTGCTTATCTCTCGCGCGATAGTCGTAGTTCGGCATAATCATATTGCTATGTGCAATATATATACCAACAAAACCAAAGAGGGAGTCCCAAAAAAATTATATATAGATCAATATGTTATGCTGTAATTATGGAAGTCCATCTATATAAGTTTAAACTTCTGACGAAAATTGTGGGAGGAGTGCCAAATATTGGCATATTCAGGTATTTATTTCCTGTGTCACTCTCAACACTTCGTCAAGCGTCGTCAAACCTTGGAGCATTTTTAAAATACCTTCTTCCCTCAAAGGCTTGTATGCTCCCTCTTCCAAGGCAATTTTTTGAATCTCAGCAGAAGAGGCGCGGGAAACAATCAAGTTTCGGATGGCGTTACTCACTGGAAGAAATTCATAAAGCCCCAAGCGTCCCACATAACCCGTCCCCCGACACTCCGCACACCCTGTCCCTTTCAAAATCATGGCCGAGGCATGATTTACCAATTGCTCACGCATCCCCAGACGCTCAATGAGGTCTTCGGGGGGGGTATAAGGTGCGGCGCAACCTTTACAAACCTTTCGTATCAATTTCTGCGCCACCACGGCAGAAAGAGATGAGGCCACGAGAAAAGGTTCTGCACCCATATCAACGATGCGTGCGATGGCCCCGGGGGCATCATTGGTGTGAAGCGTACTGAGGACCAAGTGGCCGGTTAAGGCCGCTTGGATAGCAAGCGCTGCGGTATCTCGGTCCCGAATTTCTCCAATCATGACCACATCAGGATCCTGGCGAAGAATAGAGCGTAATCCGGAGGAAAAGGTGACACCGACTCTTTCGTTCACCTGAACTTGTGTGATCCGCTTCAACTGGTATTCAACAGGGTCTTCAACGGTGACAATATTTTTTTCCTGTGTATTGATGGTTTGTAAAACAGAATAAAGTGTGGTTGTTTTTCCGCTCCCTGTTGCACCTGTCACCAAAATAAGACCATGCGGTCTCCGGAAATACTTGCCGAAATCCTGAAGGGTTTCAGTTTTAAACCCCAGTTCCTCCAAACCGACGAGTATGCTCATTTTATCCAGCAAGCGCATCACGATTTTTTCACCAAACATCGTGGGTAGCGTCGAAAGACGAATGTCGATATCTTTAGCAGACACTTTCATTTCAAACCGTCCGTCTTGTGGAATACGTTTCTCTGAAATATCTAAACTAGCCAATATTTTCAAGCGAGAAACAACGGGTGCCTGCATGGCAATAGGCGCGGTGGTCACATCTCGGAGCAGACCATCCACACGGTAACGGATTTGAATGATTTCTCCATCCGGCTCAAAATGAATATCACTCGCACCTTCTTTGATGGCTTGACCGATCATGGTGTTGACAAACTTGATGGCGGGAGAGTCTTTGTCTTCTTCGCCTTCTTCGTCTTGTTCCTCGATAAAGTCCCCGACATCCCCCACCGACTTGAGGCTGGCGTCTCGAATTGCCTCCTCCATTGCGCCTGACCCACTGTAGTAGCGCTCGATGGCCTTGAGTATTTCCCGTTCCGTTCCGACCATTGGAATAATTTCAAGACCGGTCAGGTGCTGAATTTCATCAATCGCAAACACATTTAAAGGGTCTACCATGGATAAAGTGAGGGTTTTGTCTTTTTTGAAAAGCGGGAGTATTTGATAACGACGGGCAACAAGCTCTGGGACAAGGCAGATCACGTCCGTATCCACGACCGTTGTACTCAATTCAATGTGCGGAATCCCCATTTGCTTCCCAAGAACCTTAATGATCTCGTCTTCCGTCACATATTCTAAATCGCGGAGCACTTTGCCTAAACGGCTTCCAGAGTCTTTCTGCTCGCGCAAGGCACGCTCTAATTGCAATTCTGTGATGATCCCTTCTGCAATGAGCATCTCGCCCAATCGTTTCTTTTTTTGTTCGAATAATGGCATGTTTTCCCCCTGAGTCTCCTTCCAAAATGTACCCAAGACTCAATTATCTGTCAAAAAATAGAAAAAAATCAAAGGATGAGCCTGAGCGCTTTGTTTACGAAGGAAAGACAAAAGCCCTATAATATCCTGTGAATCCGTTTGCTTCAGTCTTTGACATCAGTGTCATCATCCCGAGCTACAACCGTATCCAGACAATCAAACCCGCATTGCATTCAGTGATTCAACAATCTATACCCGCCTGTGAAATTATCGTCGTAGATGACGGTTCTACAGACCAAACCAATCAGCTCATGCAAGAGCAATTTCCAGAAATTAGATTGATTCGACAAAAGAACCAAGGGGTCAGTGCCGCCAGAAATCGCGGAATCCGTGAAGCCACAGGAAATTGGATTGCATTCTTGGACTCAGATGACACTTGGTTGATGGACAAGCTTTCTCTGCAAGTGGAGGAAATCAAAAAGAACCCAAAACACCCCCTTTGCCATACCAACGAGTTTTGGGTTCGTAATGGGAAAAGAGTCAATCCCATGAAAAAACATGAGAAGAAGGGCGGGTTTATTTTTCAAAATTGCTTGCCGCGCTGTGTCATCTCACCCTCTTCCACACTGATCAAAAAAGACTTATTCGATCAGGTTGGGGTTTTTGATGAGACACTGCCCGCCTGCGAGGATTACGATTTATGGCTCAGAATCTGTGCGCGATATCCAGTGGCTTACATTGCTCAACCCTTGGTCACAAAATATGGAGGACATAAAGACCAGCTTTCAAAAAAATACTGGGGAATGGATCGTTTTCGAATACAGGCACTCGATAAGCTATTGTCTAGTGGATCGCTTAAGGTTGATCAAGAAAAAGCGGCACGACCCATATTGCACAAAAAATGCCGTATTCTGATAAAAGGTGCTGAGAAGTATCAAAATGAGGCCGTCCAAGACTATTGTGAGGGCCTCATGAGACGTTTTCCACTGGGAGGGAGGATCCCACGCTATAGCGACTCGAGGCAGAGAACCCGAGCTTAGTCTACTTTTTTCTGAAGACGATTAAAGATTTCTCCGATTTGCGCCTTCGTTAATGTGCCGCCAAAAACTTGTTCTTTGATCACCCCAAAGGGATCTATAAAAAATGTGACCGGCAGGGAAACCACATGATGAAGCTCGGCGACCTTGACCTTTCGGTCGAGCAGAATCGGAAAGGTTAAGCCCATCTCTTGAACAAGCTTTTCCGCTTGATTCTTCTCCTCTCCAAAATTGAGTGCAAGTACAACAAAACCTTGATCTTTGTATTTATCATAAGCCGCTTGAATCTCTGGCATTTCTTTTTTGCAGGGGGTACACCAGGTCGCCCAAAAATTGAGGAGGATGACTTTTCCGCGAAAATCGGAAAGTTTTGCAGGGTTACCCTGTAATGTTTCAAGTTCGAATTGGGGCGCTGGGCCACCCACAAGTGGCGGTTTTCTGGCCATACCAGTTAAGAAGATAAAAATCCCGAGTCCAGCCCATAGCCTCAAAAAGAGGCCCTTTCTACTTTTTTTTCTTTTCATTGTGCACCTAAGCTTGGGGTTTTTAGTCAAAATTCCAATATCTTGCAAATTGCAGTGGGGCGAACAGGAGTGAGATTTAACACTCCCGTCGCCCGGTAAAAATTAAGCACGAATATCAGTGGGAATGGGCACCCTCTCCTCCCACACCTGTGGGCAGTTCGAGTGTTTCCGCATCGACATAAGCTAAGGTATTGGGTTCATCCCCCACTTGGAAGGTATCGATGACCGTCATCGAAGCGGTGTCAATCACGGAAACGGTTCCGGGATCGTCGCCGGAGTTGGGAACAAAAAGACGCAAGTCATCGCTGCTAAGCGCTATCGCCCGATGGTCATGCCCCCTTCCAACAGAAATAAAGGGTATTGTGGCATGGGCCGTAAGTACGCCGGTGGCCGGGTCAATATCAATAACGGCAATGCGCGTGCCGGGAACGGTGGCAGCGTTTTCGGCATCCTCCACACTGCTGACATACATCCGGTCGTTGTCTTCCTTAATGGAGAACTTGTCCGGCTTGAAACTGGTCAAAGAAAGAACTGAGACCACAGAATTGTCTGAAGCCCTGATGGCAGAGACATAGCCAGTTGTGGTGGCGCTGTCATACCCCGCTGTATAAATAAATGCGCCATCATGGCTGGTTTTTGTATAGCCGGAGGCAGGGATTTGTCCGGAACCGCTACCCTTGGCAATCGTCCCTGTGATAAGTGCAGTACAGGTGGCGTCTGTTTCGTCATAGGGATTCGCCGGTATTGTGATGGCGGCGTCTAAATTGATAATTGTGACGGCATTGGTCGGGTCGGACACATTGGCATTGTAAGCCTGTCCGCTCACATGAGAATAGTCAATGCCATGCGGAACAATCCCTACCGGAACTGTACACATGACAACCAGGGCATTGAGATCGATGATGGAGACAGTTCTTGAGGAGAGGTTGCTCACCGCCACCCGTTGTGTTTCATCGCTGTAGGTGATGATGTGATGGCCGTTTCCAACACGAATCCGTGCAATCTCTGTCATGAAAGACGTATTGTTTGGATTCGAGTCAATCACCGACACCGAATCATCCTGCGCCACCAAAATATCGTCATCGCTTGTTGTGACATCATCCCGAGGCCCGTCGTTCCCCACCAAAAGTAGGTTGCCGCCTTTGACCACACGGCTGTGGATCGGACGTTCTCCGACAGTAATAGATCCTTTTAAAACTTCTTTGTTGGCATCGACAACCACCACGGTATTGCTCTCCGAGCGATTCACATAGACATGGCCGAAGATGGCAGCAACATCATTCGAACCACCGGCACTGATCGTCTTGACATGTTTCGGCGTATCTCCATGAGTGATGACAGCAATCGAACCGTCTGCACTGGCAACATAGGCCTTTTCTGAATATTTTTCCGTGACCGGTTGATCAAATGACTCCGCACAATGGGATAATAGAAACACAAGGGGAAGACTTAGGATCGCCATAACCTTTCGCTTGTTTAATTTCATACGATAAAACATCTTTTGAATCTCCTTATCTTTAAAAATTGAGACATCAGAATATTTGGATGAGTTCACAGTCTTCCCTAAAAGGTATAAGACGCACCAAGCGCAAGAGCATAACTCGGAACAAGATTGACATCATTCACATATTGATAGACCGGAAGCTGTACAAAGGTATAGAGCCCGAGATGATCTGAGGCCTGAACCCTGATTCCAGGGGTCAGGTAAAGCCATGTCCCTCCTGTTGACCCGACGTCCTGCCCTTTAAACTGATCGTGGGGCGTAATCCGAAGATTCAATTGACCACTCACCGTGATTTTTTCAGTCAGAATATAGCCAAGGCCTCCGTTGATGACGGTTGCATTTCCGAATTCATAGTCGAGATCATTTTCGCTTGTGAGCTGATAGCTTCCGGATAAAAATACATCAAATTTATGCGGGATGACTTGGTAATCGTAGAAAATAGAGGCAAGGAAATCATAGGATCCTGTCCCTGGCATTATCGTCGGTTCATTGATGTCTCCTTCACTGTCGAGGAGCTTATATTCCCCTGTCGCAAGTTTAAGTCCACCGCCCACAACAAGTAGATGACGGGTACGAACGACTGCCGCATATCGTCCGGTAATACGAATATCTCCCATTCCCGAAGAACCATCCTGACGCGTGAAAAATTCTTCACTTGTTCCAACTTCATCCCAATGCTCGTGCGATCGGTCATTCTTCAATGGAATCGACACCTGAAGCGTGAATCGGTCTGAAACGCCATAACCGATATCAACCTGCATCAGTTCATTAATCGTTCGGACTTCACGATGGTGATCCGCCTCAATTTGTCCTGTTTCAAAATTGACTTTTGGAACGACGGCTTCACCTGTATTGCCGCTCCCTCTTTGAAAATCGTCCATCGGGATGTAGCGATAAGAGATATCTAAAGTCATCTGTCCGGGTGCACCAATACCTTCTTGAGTACCCGTGACTAAAAAACAGTTTGCAGATCCGCAGCTACTCCAGACCTCAGGAACAGCAAAAATCGTTCCAATACTTGTCAAGAAAGCGGCTGATAGCCCCCCAAGTATGATTTTTTTTATGAATATTTTGCACATAACAACTCCTTTCAAAATGTAACGAACAAACTGGGCTCGTGAAAACAAAAGGGTTCAAATTGCCCAATCTTGTTAAAAAAATTTCGCTGTTAAAAAATTAAGAAAGGATAAACGGAGGAGGTCGAATCGAAAGTGCCAGGATTGGCTTGTTCGAGAAAAAATTTTCGGTATAAAATCCCGCAGCTTCAACAATAGGAATAAAGCCCTGCCGCTGGGTCAAGTCACTACTATGGACATGCGTTGAGGCCGCGCACATCCAGGCACAAATAAAATTCGCATGCTGCACACTGTGATCAGATGCTCGATCGTGTCGCATGGCGTGCCCTTCCATCTGCATCACCATGAAAATAGACAAGGTGAGATAGATGAATACGACTGAAAAAGCTAATTTTTTAAGTAGGCAGTTTCGCTTCATTACTATTGAAAAGATCAAAGAAAATTTCCATAAATATCAGGAGATAGCCCTTACACAAAAGCCCCAGTGTTTCGGATCTTGCTTAAACGGGCAATCGCCTGAGTCATTTGATACAGAATTGATCGGGAAAAGCCCGGTCAAAAAGGTTGTGTCGCCTAAACCAACAAAGGTGGAGCACGACTACGGAGGATAAAACGGTTGGATTGGTGAAGAAAGAAAATACTTGAAACAAAGAGCGCCCCAAATAAAGAAAGCGTAGATGGAAATAAGGGCGAAACGCTCTCTTTAGATACCATACTTGAACAGGCTAGAAGACATGAAATTGAATTGTGTGTCCTCTGTTTTTGGTGATGCTTTGTTTGCTCACCTGCGGTGCAAAACGCAGCAAGGACTAAGGTTGAGAAGTAGAAACACGCGACCAACAGGATGGGGGCCGCTTTTTTGAAAAGAGGCTTGTTCATGACAAAACCATCATAGAGATTTTGAATAAAAAGTCAAGTTTAACGAGTTTTAAAGTCGTGAGTTAAGCAGACGCCAACAAATGATCGACTACAGGGAAAATTGCAAGTACTTTGGTGCGCCTGGCAGGAATTGAACCTGCAACCTACGGCTTAGAAGGCCGTTGCTCTATCCGATTGAGCTACAGACGCATGAATAGGCGATCACTCTGAAGTTTGTCATTCTATCCAAGTCCTTCGAACAAGGCAAGAACGCTGAGTTGATTTTTTATCTCAGGATGCTTATCTTTAATTTCATCTTAAGAATCAAATTTCAAGGAACTTTGTGGCTCAAAAAAATATTTCAAAAATCCGTCTCAAAAACAACACCATATGGATCACGCTTATATTTCTTTTCATCGCCTCCCCTGCGCACAGCCTCACCCCCGATGAAAAGAACACCATTATCATTTACGAAGAAGTCAATGCGAGTGTGGTCAATATCACCAATATCGCTGTCAACTACGATTTTTTTCTCAACCCGACCCCCTCACAAGCTTCGGGTTCCGGCTCTATTATTAGCAAGCAAGGTCATATTTTAACCAACACCCATGTGGTGCAGGGATCAGAACGCCTCATTGTCACCCTTTCTGACGGGAGCAAATGGCCGGCCAAACTGATCGGGGCCGACCCGGTGACCGATCTGGCGATCATCAAAGTAGATGCACCAGCCGCTCAACTAACCGTCATCCCCATGGGACGCTCTGATCAGCTGCGCACCGGGCAAAAGATACTGGCCATCGGGAACCCTTTTGGCTTAGAACGCACCTTAACCACCGGGATTATCAGCGCCATTCGAAAACGGATTAAGACAGACAACCTCGAAATGGAAGAAGTCATTCAAATCGATGCGGCCATCAATCCCGGAAACTCCGGCGGGCCACTGATCGATTCGGATGGGAAGATGATCGGAATCAACACAGCGATTTTTACGCCCTCTGGCGGCAGTGTCGGTATTGGCTTTGCTGTTCCGATCAACACGGCAAAAAACATCCTCAATCAACTCATCACGAAAGGTTACGTGCCTTACGCCTGGTTAGGCATTGAGACACAAACTCTGGTGCCCGAGGTCGCTGAAGTTCTCTCACTTCCTGTAAAATACGGTGCAATGGTCGCTCGCCTCATTCGCGGAGGCCCGGCACACCGTGCTGGAATACGCAGTGGCAATAGAAAGGCAGAAATCGGGAACGCCATCTTTATCATCGGAGGCGACATTATCATCGCTATCGATGGAGAATCATTTAAAACAGCCCAGAAATTTCATGAAATATTAAAAACAAGGAAACCCGGCGAACAAATCAAATTGACCCTCTGGCGGGGCAGAGAAAAATTGACAACAAAGGTTCAACTGGGCGAACGCCCGAGACCCAGGTAGTTTAGAAGGGTCTCGGCTTTTCGTCCATCATCCATTCACCCGGATAAGTTGACTTTGCTTGTAAACTAACTATAATCTGGTAGCTGTTTTGCATTATACTGGAACAGTTTCTTCTTGTTTTGATTGACCCACTTTCGTTGGGGTAGAGATAATAATGACATTGCGAGCAAAAGCTTAAGGCACTCAATATCTCACCCCCTCAAATAAGTGCTTCACAAAACGGATCTTTTTTGCTTCCCCAGGAGGAAGATGCTTCAATATTCTTATTTAATATTACACCTCGTCATGATTGCCGTAGGGACCTATTTCATGGCTGATATGGCCAACTTGACCTTGGCCTCTCATCTGGAAGCACTTTTTCATTCGTCAGACCTTACATCGGCTTCATCAACCCGACTCACAAACGGAGCAACAAGAAATGGCGCACAGGACTATCAGGTCATCATTCAAAAAAATATCTTTAATTCTGCAAGTAAACCGACTCAAGGGACTCAGACCTCAAAAATTGGCTTACCGGCGGAACCCCCTAATTTAGCCCCGCTGAACCTCACCTTAGTTGGTACGGCTGTACTCAAAGGCATTCCCGCCTTCGCTGTCATTAAAGACCCGAAAGAAAAGAATCAAAAACTCTACCGCAAGGGAGATGTCATTGGGGCACTTTTTCCTGGAGATAAAGCAAGTAAACCTAAGATTATAGAGATTAAACGAAACAAAATTGTACTCCTTCGCGGGAAAGTAAGAGAAGAACTCGAAGTAAAAGTCACCTCCGGAAAAAGTACGCCGGTCGCGAAGCGGGTTTCCAAACGAAGTCAGACACCCAAAGCCTCCAATTCACCCAGCGCCGACAGCACCATCCGACAGGTCTCTGAGGGACAATGGTTGCTCGACCGACGGGAACTGGACGACGCCCTGAAAAACCTGCCCCAATTACTAACAAAAGCAAGGGTGATTCCCAGTTTTAAAGATGGTAAGCCAGATGGCTTTCGGATTTTTGCCATTGCAAAAGACAGTCTTTACGCAAAAATTGGCCTTCAAAATGGCGATATCTTACATCGTATCAATGGGGTCGATGTGAAGAACCCCCAAAATTTCATGCAAGTCATTGAACAGCTCAAAGATGAAAGCAATATCAACATCGACCTGGTTCGCAACAATAACAGAGAAACCTTTAGTTACGAGATTCGATAAGGACACGATGAAGTGTAGACATAGCGCCATCGGGGTATTATGGGCCATCAGTTTTATCGCATTGCTATTTTTCCCACTTCAATCCGAAGGGGCTGGAAAAACAGCTTCAAGAAAAGAAGTCACACTTGATTTTAATGACGTCGATCTCCCTGTTTTAGTCAAACTCATCAGCGAACTCACCGGAAAAAACTTTGTCATTGATGAAAAGGTGCGTGGAAAAATCTCTATCATCTCGCCAAATAAAATCCCGGTCAATCGCGTCTTCGAAGTCTTTCTTTCCGTACTAGAGTTAAAAGGGCTCACCGTTGTTGAAAGCGGAGATGTTTATCTCATTCGACCCTTTTCCGAAGTTCAGCCCGACCGCGAGGTTTTCGTTTATCCGCTTGAAAATATGAAATCAGAGGAGATTGCAAAAGTCTTGCGGGGGCTGGTTTCAAAAACTGCTGCACGTGGAAAACAAAAAAGGTCCGGGAAAAAAGGGTTCTCAGGTCAAGTCCTGATTTTAACGGATAAAGAAACCAACACGCTCATCATTACTGCAACAACTTCCGATTACGACATTCTGAAAGATGTCATAAAACAGCTCGATAAAAAAAGGCGCCAAGTCTACGTCGAGGCGGTCGTGATGGAACTTTCAGCAGATAAATTTAAGGAAATCGGCACCGATATCAGCGCTGCATTTGGTGGAAGGGCTGATCTATTTTCCAAAAACGACCTCGGCGTCGTCGGTGGCATCAACGGGCTAGATTTACAGAGTGTATTCACTGCAGCCTCTGGTGCTGGCGTCGCGATTGGCTCAGTGAATGTACAAATGATTTTAAGAGCTTTAAAATCTTCTTCAGATGTAAATATCCTTTCCACACCCCAAATATTAACCACCGACAAACAGAAAGCTGAGATTGTTGTTGCGCAGAATGTCCCTTTTCCAGGGGCACAAAGCCAAACATCCGGGGGAAATGTGCAAACCACCATCGAACGAAAAGATGTTGGTATCATCCTGCGTCTGACCCCTGATGTCCTTGATAATGACCGTGTGCAGCTTGATGTTTACCAAGAAATCTCTTCTGTGGTTGAAACTGTGGTCACCTCTGAAGGGGAAAATCTTGGCCCGACGACCAATAAACGCTCCGCGAGCACAACCGTCGTGGCCAATGATGGACAAACCGTTGTGATCGGCGGCCTCATAAAAGACAACCTCATCACTATCGACCGCAAAGTCCCTTTTTTGGGGGATATTCCACTGATCGGATGGCTCTTTCATTTTAAGTCCACCCGGGTTGAAAAGACCAATTTAATGATCTTTCTGACCCCGCATATTATCCTGAATGAAGAAGAGTTGACAGAGATCAAAAATCAAAAAACCAAAGATGTCGGCCATTTCATAGAGAAAAACCTACCCGTGGCACAAAGAGAAAACCGGGCGGCATCGTTTAATGAAATGGTTGATCTGCCTCGGTAACACACACAACGTATAGGACTGACCCCATTGCATGAGGTTGACACTTGATTCAAAAAAAACGTCCGCTTATTGGCGAAATTTTTATCGAAAAAGGCAGCATCACGCCGACGCAAGTCGTCGAAGCGCTACAGCTACAAAAAGAAGAGGGGGGATCTATCGGCGATATTCTCGTCCGACTAAAGCATTTGAAAGAAGAAACCTTATTGGAAGCCTTCTCAGAACAATGGAAAATCCCCTACTTCTCACAATTGGACATTAACGAGATTGACCCCACACTCATACAACTGGTGCCGCTTTCTTTTGCAAAGCGGCACCAGTTTCTACCCATTAAACGAGCAGGAAAACACATTCTCTGCGCCACCGCCAAACCCCTGAATCTTACCGCAATTGATGACTTTCAATTATTACTGAAAGCCCCGATCAGTCTAAGCATAGCGCCTTCGACCGAGATCATGCGCTGCATTCATCAAGTCTATGAGTTGGCAACAGAACGCCCGGAAGACGCGATGTCCGATTTTTCAGGTGAAAACCTCAGCACCCTCGCTGAAGAGCTTGCTGAACCGGAAGATTTGCTCGACACTGATGATGAAGCACCGATGATCCTCCTCGTCAATTCTATTTTTTTTCAAGCCGTGCAACAACGGGCCTCCGACATCCATTTTGAACCCTTTGAACGCGAAGTCAAAATCCGTTTTCGTGTCGATGGTGTGCTTTACAATATTCTGACCTCGCCAAAACGCCTGCAATCCGCGCTCACTTCACGCATTAAAATTATGTCCGGGATGAATATCGCCGAAAAAAGGCTGCCGCAAGATGGCAGAATCAGCCTCCGTATCGGCGGAAGAGAGATCGACATCCGAGTCTCAGACATCCCCACCGCACATGGAGAACGGCTTGTTCTTCGAATTTTAGAAAAATCGACTGAATCGCTCAATCTCGATGAGATCGGACTCTCTCAAAAAAACATGAAATCGATCGGGCAATTAATTAAAATGGCCCACGGCATTATTCTCGTGACCGGCCCAACCGGAAGTGGAAAGACCACAACCCTGTATTCTGCATTGAGCCGGATCAATTCTCCCGATAAAAATATTCTAACCATCGAAGACCCCATAGAGTATCAATTACAGGGCATTGGTCAAATTCAAGTGAACTCAAAAATCGACCTGAGCTTTGCCAGAGGGCTCAGATCCATCTTAAGGCAAGACCCCGATGTCATCATGATTGGAGAAATCCGGGATGTCGAAACAGCGGATATCGCCATCCATGCATCCTTGACGGGTCATCTCGTTTTTTCTACCCTTCACACCAACGATTCTGCCGGTGCCGTCACCCGGCTCTTGGATATGGGAATCGAGCCCTTTCTGGTTTCCTCATCCGTTGTGGCCATTATCGCTCAACGTCTGGTTCGAAAAATCTGCCAAGCCTGCCGAAGCGCCTATTCCCCCACCGTAGAAGAATATCAAAAACTCGGACTCCCTTCCGATGCGAAACATTCTTTTTTTAAAGGCACTGGCTGCTCAGAATGTTTAAATACCGGATTTAAAGGGCGATCCGGCATTTATGAGATTTTGATTCTCGACGATGAAATTAGAAACATGGTGCTCTCCAAAGTCGATTCCGCCCAAATCAAAGCCAAAGCCCTTTCAAAAGGGATGGTCAGCCTCCGGGAGGATGGTGCAATGCGTGTTATTGCAGGCCAAACCACAACTGAAGAAGTACTCCGTGTGACACAAGAGGAAAATATTTAAACCATGGCGGTCTTTGAATATAAAGGCTTGAACCTTCAGGGGAAAAATGCTGTCGGCGTCATTGATGCCGATAATCCGCGGCAGGCGAGATCTAAACTGCGGCAAAGCGGCATTTTCCCGACAGAAATCATGTCGGCAAAAGCAGTGGCAGAGGTTCAGGCACGGGAAGCGTTTTCATTTCAACAGCGAATCTCCCTTTCCGACACAGCCTTGGCCACCCGGCAGATGTCCACACTGCTTGCCGCAGGCCTTTCTATTATGGAAGGACTCTCCGCACTGATCGATCAGACAGAGAACAAAGCGGCAAAAAAAGTGTGGGTCAACGTCCGGGAAGGCGTAAAAGAGGGCGGAGCCTTTGCAGATGCCTTAGCACGACACCCGAAAGTCTTTTCCATCCTGTATTGCCAAATGGTTCGCGCAGGAGAAGCCAGTGGGGCACTCGACCAAATATTACTGCGTCTCGCGGACTACCTCGAAAATCAGGTTCGGCTTCGGGGGAAAATCTTTTCAATGATGACCTACCCCATTTTAATGATGTTGGTCAGCACACTGATTCTCCTCTTTTTGATCGCGTATGTGGTTCCAAAAGTAACCTCTATTTTTGACGATCTCAACCATGCGCTCCCACTACCCACGGTCATCCTTTTATCCATCAGCGACTTTGTTCAAAGTTATGGCTGGATTGTTTTTATCCTGATCGCTATCGGCGTCTTATTTCTCAAGCGACACATCGCGACACCAGAAGGACGAGAAAAATACGATGCCATTTCACTGAAGCTTCCGCTCATTGGCCGAGTGGTCAAAATGATCGCCATATCGCGATTTACCAAAACGCTCGCCACTTTATTGGCCAGCGGGGTACAATTACTGAAGGCACTTGAGATTGTCCAAGAAGTGGTGGGCAACAAAGTACTCGAAGCCACCATACATGAAGCACGAGGCAATATCCGGGAAGGGGAATCCATTGCCGATCCACTCAAACGGAGCGGCCTTTTTCCTCCACTCGTCACCCACATGATCAGCATCGGAGAAAAAAGCGGGGAGTTGGAAACCATGTTGCAGAAAGTTTCAGAAGCCTACGATAATGAAGTCGAAAACGTCGTAACAAGTATGACCTCTCTCTTAGGGCCAGTGATGATTTTAGGGATGGGATTTGCTATTCTTTTTATTGTATTGGCCATATTGCTGCCCATCTTTGAAGTCAGCCAAATGGTCGGATAATCCTTGCCTTGAAACAAAGTGTAAATAAATTCAATGCGTCAGAATGAACGAGGAACGAGATGAGATTCACACACCGGTTCAAAAAGAACATACAGAAACAATCTGAAAAGGGATTCACCTTAATTGAAATCATGGTCGTCGTGACCATTCTGGCCATTTTGATTGCACTGGTCGCCCCTAAAATGGTCGGTCGGTCAGATCAGGCCAGAAGGGTCGCGACCAAAACCCAAATCAAAAATATCGAGGGGGCACTTCAGTTGTACAAGCTGGATAACGGGGTCTACCCGAGCACAGAACAAAACCTGGATGCCTTGGTCAATCTTCCCACCGTCGGAATCATTCCGAAACACTGGAAAGAAGGGGGCTACTTAGCAAAGATCCCAGACGATGCTTGGGATAATCCCTATGTGTATGTCAGTCCGGGAACACATGGCCCATATGATCTTGTCTCATACGGCCCTGACAATGAACCGGGTGGAGAAGGGGATGATGCCGACATCGAAAACTGGGATCTCAACTAGCGGCGTGACATTGCGTGATAATGCCGGCTTTACACTGCTGGAGTTGGTCATTGTTATCACGATTCTGGGGATTGCGGCAGTGATGGTCTTTCCTAAATTCTCTGCCTTTGGCCTGAATAAGGGCAAGAGCAGCACACGCCATCTTGCAGGATTGATTCAACACCTTGCGCAGGAATCTGTCGCCACAAAAAAAGAATTCCGGCTCTATTATGACCTTGAAGAGGAAGCCTATTTTGTTAAAATTCGGAGTGGAAGGCAATTCATTCCGACATCGGATGTCCTTATTTCCGGACGCGCATTACCTAAAGGCATGTCTTTTGAAGATGTCGTCACCCCTCGGCACGGCAAGGTACAGGATGGTGAAGCGTACACGACCTTTTTTAACTTAGGGGTTGAAAAAACAGTCATCCATTTAAGGGATGGGGAAGAAATTTGGACATTGATGATCAACGGATTGACCGGTCGCGTGAAGGTCATCGATCGATATGTGGATAAATATGAACGATCGGCACTTTAATCACATCCATTCAAAGAAAGGATTCACGCTGATCGAAATCATGGTCGCACTTTCTGTGCTTTCAATCTCTCTCGTTGTGTTACTGGGTCTTCGCAATCGAGGGATTTCTCTTGCGGAGAAAAGCCGACATATCATCGAAGCCACACTCCTCGCCCGGCAAAAAACAACCGAAATTTCAGCACAGGGTTTTGCAGGTTTGGGGGAAGAAAAAGGCGACTTCGGAGATGAATCCCCACAATATTCCTGGCGGCAGACCGTGATTCAAACCCCTGTTCAAGAGATCAGAGAACTCCTGGTTCAAATCGTCTGGAAAGAGAATAATCGAGAAGAAACGGTGGACGTGACCACCTACCTTTTTAACAATGCAACAACAGGGAATGCGCCTGTCGGAATATTCACAGGAAACAACTGATGCGGGTCTACAGGAACGGGAATGACACCATACCCCCAAAGCGGAGTATCGCAGGCTTTACACTGCTTGAAATCATGATTTCGCTCGGCATCCTCTCGATCATTTTTACGATTATTTATGGCACCTTCAATAATGTCTATCATAGCAGCGAGCAAATGGAAGAAGACGCGGAACGGTATCGACTCACACGGCTTGGCATCTACTACCTCTCTAACGATCTCACGATGGTCTACATCACCCCCAAAATCGCAGGCTCAACATCAGCGACGAACACAGCAGAACTGACCTTCAGGGGAGAGGATAGTGAACGACTCGAGGGCAATACGACCTTCCCCAATGATGCCTTAGAATTCAGTACGGTCTCGCATGCCATCATCGGAAACAATACCCCAGAATCGGATCGGGCCGTCATCCGTTATTCATTGCAAGATCAGTTTCTGATTCAAGAAGCCCGTCTTTCAAACGGCAGAACCGTGGTGAATGAACTCGGGGGACCGATAGAAGGTCTCAGTTTCCGTTACTTTGACAAAAAAGCCGATAGCTGGCTCGAGACCTGGGATGCTGATGTGAAAAACAACCGCCCCCCTACTGCTGTAGAAATTGAGTTCATCATGCAACAAGAAGGACAAGAGGCACGGCGATTTAAGACCTGGGTCGATATTCCGATGGGCCGCTCGTAAATGAAGATTCAAAAAGAAAAACTGATTCGCGGTTTGTTCTATACCTTTTTTGGGATCTTCACGTTTATGATTTTTTTGTTGATCACCTTCCCCTTCAACCTACTGGAAAAACAAGTGCTCCATAGATTAGAGACAGAAAGCGGATGTATTGTTACCATTCAAGAGAGCCGCTACGCGCTTCCAATTTCTCTCTCCTGGAACAACATTCAAATCAAATGTCCTAAACGGATACTGGGCAGCAGAGCAGCTGGAATGCTCACCCTCAAGCTACAATCATTTGATGTCGACCTTTCTTTATTACCCTTACTTTTCAAACAGGAGGCCGCGTTCGATTTCGAAATTCGATCGACCTTCGGAATAATACCAGGTCACTTGACTATTCAACAAAAAGAAGAAAAAATGGCCCTTGCATTACACGCAGAAGGAAAGGAAATAACGATTACAGAAGAAGGACTCTCCGGGATCCTCTCTTTTAATGCTGAAAGCCAGTGGAAAAATCAGGATATTCTAAAAGGAAGTGGGAATCTCTCTTTCAAGATTCAGAAGGGAAAAATGAAAGAATTTGCCGGGACACCGCTTCCGATTGGAGAGATCATGTTCACAAACATCAAGGGAAAAATTTTCTGGAAAGAAGGGCGCGCGGTGATTGAACAATTTTCAGCCCAAGGAGACACCGCCGACATTCACAGTGAAAGTGGCACCATTCTTCTTCGCAATCCACCCGAAAACAGTTTACTCACGTTCTCCCTTCAGGCCACACCCAAAGGTGCTCTAAAGGAAATGGCTCAGCTCTTCATCCAAGGGTACAATGGGAATGGGCCCTTGAAAATTCGGATGAGTGGCCCCGCACGGGCACCGAAACTGGCCATGAATGGTAAAACAATGGGTCTTGGATTTTAAGGATATCGGGTAAGATGAAACAAACCATACTCGGGTTGAATATTGGAACGGCCTCAATTACCGGGATACGACTCGCCAAACGCTTTCGAAACCTTCGCTTGCTGAATGCCTTTGAGATCCCAGTGAAAAGAGAAGATGAAGAAAATATGTCAGAGTCTCTCCTGACCCAAGGACAAGTTGCAGCCTTAGAAACCCTGCTGTCAGAAGGAACCATTCAAAGGAGTGATTTGATCGCGCTTGCGATTCCGGGAGACCTCGTTTCCAACCGGGAAATCACCCTTCCTTTCACAGATCTAAAAAAAATAAACCAAATCGCAGCCTTCGAAGTCGAGTCAGAACTGCCCTTTGACCTTGAAGAGGTCTCCCTCGACTACATGGTCTTGAATCGCCCGAAGAAAAGTTCCCCTCAAAACCCTGATGGGGGCGATCATTCACAGGAAACACATCTCTTGGTCTCTGCCCTGCCGAAAAAAACACTACAGGGGCTTTTAGATACATTGCAAACCCTTGAGATTGATCCAGCTTGGATCGGAACAAGTGCCCTATCCCTTTTTTCGTACGCTAAATATTTTCTGGGGATGAAAATAGATACCACAGCGGAGACGCTCGTCATTCATGTGACTCCGAAGCGCACCCACCTCTGCCATATTCTGGGAAGTCATCTGAATTGGATTCGAACCATCCCCATCGGGGAAAATGCTATTACCGAAGCCCTTTCCAAAACACTCCAAATTTCCTGGAGCGAAGCTGAAATTATAAAATCAGAAATTGACTTGAATATGGATGATCCTACAGACGAGAAAACCATTGTCACCCTTGAAACCATCGAAGAAAGTATTTCAGGACTCGTCACTGAAATTGAAAAAAGCATCCGCTTTTTAAGTCCGGCCAATGAACAAGAATCTTCTGGCTTCACCGGGACAGAAGCGATAGAAAATATTGAAGTAAGACGACTTTTTCACCTCTGCGGCACAGGCAGTCTGCTCAATGGCTTTGAATCCCACCTTTCAAGCGTTCTCGAAATGGAGCCCATTAGAATCGATCTTGAAAAAGGGAGTCCAGCGAATAACATTTCCGGGATTGAGGACATCGAACCTGAAGCCATCTCCCCTTTTTATGCACTGCCTTTCGGCCTGGCGCTTCAGGACAGTGACGGCCCGCCCATCAACTTCCGACATGGTGAATTTGCCTATGGAAAAGAAACCCTCGCCCGGCGGAATCGCTTTGTCAGTATCAGCCTCATTTTAATCCTTTTGCTCGGACTGATGGGGGGAGACCTCTACCTTCACCATCAAAAAAAGGAGCAGCAGTATCAAAGCATCAAGAATGAGCTTCGCAGCGCATTTTTGAATATCTTTCCAAACACGAGAAATATCGTAAATGAAGTCGAACAAACCCGCGCCGCCATCAATCAACAGCATCAGGTCGGGGATTTTTTCGGGATAAAAGAAAACAGCCCGCTCACCATTTTAAAAGAAATCACCCTTTCCATCCCTGACAAAGTGAAGATTGATGTGTTCAACCTCGTGATTGACGGGGGCACCGTCCGTATACAAGCGCAGACAGATTCATTTGAATCTGTTGATCGGATTCGTGGGGGGCTACTCGCAAGCAAACAGTTTCAACAAATTGAGGTGAGTGACGCCAAATCAGGTGCCAGGAAAAAACACGTCCGCTTCCGGATAAAAATGAACATCCTTCAAAAGGAAATCAGTGGAAAAAACCGGACTTCTTAGTCGCATCGATCAATTCATCCTCCGCCTCTCCACACGTGAAAAATGGATGCTGGGCGGAGGCAGCCTCACTGCGCTTTCATTGCTCATCTTTTTTTTACTGGTGGATCCCGCCCTAACTCGAATTGTCCGGCTTGATCAGTTGATCCCAAGAAAGGAGCAGGCCTTGCGTGAATTACTTCAATTGAAAGAAGAATACCAAGCACTTTCAAAGCAGGTCCAAATCGTTGAGAACCAGCTCCCGATTGAAAGTACCTTCTCACCGCTTTCGTTTCTGGAAGAAAATGCAGAAAAAAACCGCATTAAGGATAAGATCGCCTTTATTCGTCCTTTGACCCCAGAGGAACATCAATCACTTTACCGGGAAGTCCCGGTCGAGGTGAAGGTTGAGAAAGTCACCTTGTCACAGATTATTCCTTTTTTGTCCGCCCTTGAAAAGGGTCCGCATCGCTTGCGCATTAAACGGCTTTCAATGAAAACACAATTCTCTAATCCCGATTTAATCGATGTGACCTTCCTGGTACTGTCCTATGAAAAGGTTACGTCTTAAATATATCCCATTCACTGATTCCCCTGTGATTAAAAACCAGAAAGGCTTCGCCCTCCTTTTAAGCCTGCTCATTGTTTTTTTACTGGTGGTGATCATTTTTGAAGCCGATTTTCAGATCCGGGCGGATCTTCGGGCCGCAGGAAATTTTCGAGATGACATCAAAGCACACTATCTTTCCCGTTCCGGAATTGCTGCGGGAGAAGCCTTGCTGATTATCGATAAAAAAAACAGTTCTCTCGATGACCTGACTGAATTGTGGGCCTCTCCGATTCCAGATTATCCTTTGGGGGATGGCTTACTTGGTGGCATCATTGTTGACGAAGAACGAAAAATCAACATCAATAAACTGGTTAGACAGACCAATTCAGGGACAAAGATTAATGAAGGGAGAAAAAAGCAACTTGAACGCCTTTTTCAATTCTTAGACCTTAAACCAGAACTGGTTGATCCCATCATAGACTGGATTGATAATGACGATACCCCACTTCCTTATGGGGCGGAAAGCTCAAGCTATCAAAGCCGGGATCCAGGATATAACGCTAAAAACAGACCTTTTGAAACCTTGAGAGAACTTCGCATGGTACAGGGCATCACGCAAGAAATATTTAAGACCATTGAACCTCACCTGACGGTATATGGCAATGGAAAAATAAATGTCAATACTGCAGATCGCTTGGTCTTAAAGAGCATTGATCAGGATATTGATGAATCAGAAGCGCGACGGCTGGAAGAAAAACGCCCCTTCCAAAATTCAAATGCCACAGACT
Organism: Nitrospirota bacterium; assembly: GCA_029261135.1. Classification (GTDB taxonomy): domain Bacteria; phylum Nitrospirota; class Nitrospiria; order SBBL01; family JAADHI01; genus JAADHI01. The sequence goes on along the minus strand of JAJDBX010000063.1, from coordinate 65,636 downwards.
TTAAAAAACTACTGCCCCCCGATGTCTTGAACAGAATGGCCTCAGGAGAAAGTATCGCTGATTTTACAATACGAAGCAGCTATTTTAAAATCGAATCGACTGGGACAATCAATGATACGAGAAAAATTACTACTGCAATCGTCGAGCGAAAAAGTAATGCGACGAAACTCCTTTATTTTCGGGTAGAATAGAGATTTCCTCCACATCTTTTCCACAGCTTGCATTCAGATATTCCACAGCATCATGTGGTTTTTATTTTTCATATACCCTATATATTGTATATTAGTACTTGACAATTAGCAGTGATTCTTTTAAGAATGACTGTATTACATGGTATTACCATGTAATACAGTCATTCACTGATCGAACAACTCAGCATACTCAAATGGGGTTCTTGACTTTATTTGACTTTGCAGATCACTTAATTTTGAACTCAACCGGGAGAGGGAGAGCGGAATGAAAACGGCTCAAAAAAATGGCAAGGCGAAAGGGTATCAAACAGTGAACACAAAACAGGAAATACAACATGAAATGAATATTTCGCCGAATGCCCTTCGTGTTTTGGAGAAACGTTATCTGGTGAAAGATTTTGAAGGCAAGGTGATTGAAACCCCGGGGGACCTTTTTCGGCGAGTTGCCCACAATATTGCCCAGGCTGACCTTCTGTATAATCCAGATATCGACGTTGAAGATACCGAAGACGCTTTTTATAACTTGATGACCACTTTTCGCTTTCTCCCGAATTCTCCAACTCTGATGAACGCCGGTCGTGACTTACAACAACTCTCGGCCTGTTTTGTTCTTCCTGTTTCCGATTCCATGGAATCGATTTTTGAAACCGTCAAACAGGCCGCCATTATTCATAAATCGGGTGGTGGTACCGGGTTTTCATTTTCCCGGCTTCGACCAAAAGATGATCGCGTGAAATCCACGGGTGGTGTGGCCTCCGGCCCCATCTCTTTTATGAAAGTGTTTAACCATGCAACAGAAGCCGTCAAACAAGGCGGGACACGACGGGGCGCCAACATGGGGATTCTCCGTGTAGACCACCCTGACATTATGGATTTTATTTCTTGTAAAGCAGATACGAAAGAGATCAACAATTTTAATATCTCCGTTGCGATCACAGACCGTTTTATGGAAGCCTATGAAAAAGGCGAAGACTTCGACTTGATTTCCCCACGCACCGGCAAAGCCGTGGAACGCATTTCAGCCAAAGTTGTCATGGATAAAATTGCGGAACAAGCCTGGAAAACCGGGGAGCCGGGACTTTTCTTTATCGATACGACCAACCGGACCAACCCCACCCCGCATGTCTCTGACATGGAAGCAACCAACCCCTGCGGAGAACAGCCGCTTCTCCCTTATGAAAGCTGTACATTGGGGAGCATTGTGCTGGATCAACACCTCAAAAAGGTGGATAGGCAATATCAAATAAATTGGACTTCCCTAGAAGAAACGATCCGTACCTCGGTTCACTTTCTCGATAATGTGCTCGACATGAATCGATATCCTATTCCTGAAATCGAGAAAATCACACGAGCAAACCGGAAAATTGGTCTGGGTGTTATGGGCTTTGCCAGGCTGTTGTTTAAGCTTGAGATTCCTTATAACTCCGATAACGGAGTTGAAATGGGTCGAACCGTCATGGGATTTATTCGTAAAATTGCTTGGGATGAATCTGCTCATATTGCAGAGGATCGTGGCGTTTACGAGCATTGGGAAGGATCGCGACATCAGAAACAAGGGAAGCGCTTACGAAATTCCTACCTGACAACGGTCGCACCGACTGGAACCATTTCAATGATCGCGGATACCTCCGGGGGCTGTGAACCCGAATTTTCATTAATCTGGTATAAAAATGTTATGGATGGAGAACATCTTCCTTACACCCTCGATTATTTCACTGAAGTGGCCAAACGTGAAGGCTTTGATAGCGAAGACCTACTGGATCAAATTATGGCAAATAAAGGTTCTGTGCACGGCGTCAAGCAGGTGCCACGATACTGGCAAGATGTTTTTGTCACCTCTCATGAAATTGCTCCTGAATGGCATGTCAAAATGCAGGCCGCCTTTCAGGAACATTCCGATTCTGCTGTGAGCAAAACCATAAACCTCTCAACGGAAGCGACCGTTGATGAGATCAAAAATGCTTACCTGCTTTCTTATCAACTCGGCTGCAAAGGCATCACAGTTTATCGAGATGGCTGCCGCCCGGATCAGGTCCTGAATGTAGGAAAATCGACCCAGGATGAGAAAAAAGCAAAAGAGAAAAAGTCAGAGCCTCAAGCATTCGGAGCAGAACACTTTCCAATTGTCACACCACGCCCACGACCAGATGTGATGCTCGGGACCACAACACGTCGTCAGACTTCTTGTGGCGATCTCTATCTTACCGTAAACCAGGATAAGGAGAGTGGAAAACCTTTCGAAGCTTTCGCCACGATGGGTAAAGCCGGCGGATGCGAAGGATCTTTCAATGAAGCCATCGGACGATTGATTTCCCTTTGCATGCGCGCCGGGGTCACACCCCGTGATATCGTCAAACAGCTCATTGGCATTCGTTGTAATAAACCCTTTGGCATCGGCCCAGACAAAGTGCTTTCCTGCTCGGACGCGATTTCAAAAATCTTCAATCAGTCTCTTGAGACACAAGTCTCTGAAGATCGCTATGCAACCACGTCTCGCACAACGGCAGTCATCGAAGAACCCATTACAGAAACAAAAAAAATGGTCTTTCCCTGCCCGGACTGTGGCTGTGAACTGACCTTTGGAGAAGGCTGCGAAAAATGCAACCACTGCGGGTATTCAAGGTGTTATTGATAAGTAGGATAACATGATTTTGCTCACCCTAAAAAAAGGAGGTCTTCATTTTGGCAAAATTTTTGAATCCCCCTTCTTCACCCATCAGCCACAACTGATGATTCCTAGCCAAAAGGAGGAGCGATGAAGCTAAATGACGAAAAACCCGACCTCTCATTTATGATGAGGAAGGCTTCACCCAAGCAGTTTGCGGACTGTGAGGGTTCCGGTGGATTCGGAATAAGTCGGGGGATGTTGGCTGAGCCTTGAAGGTAACGGGAACCCTTGAAAGCGGATTATCCCTAGTTTCGGAGAAGAAGTGAAGAGATCCTCATGTTTCCATTTATCTTCACAAAACTTTCAAAGCAAAAAAGGAACATTTCTTAATTCACCAGGGGTTCGACGATTGAGATAATCGACCGGAGACGAACCCATGCCATGCCGATATTTGTTTTTTCTTTCGTGACCAGGACGATGGCAGCTTTCCCATTTTTGATGGTCTTTGCAAAATAAAAATTGTCCTCAAAGGCCATTTGAATTTCTTGAAACGGCTGTTCTTCTTCATTTGAAATCTTAAGCTGATTGTGTGACATTTGAGCGAGCACGATTGCACCCGTTCCTTGAAATAAATTGGTCATTGCCTTGGTAATCACACCTTTTTGATCCTCCGAAAACGCTTTCGCGCTTGAGACTGCGATAAGTTTACTTTGATTTAAATCAATGACCCCGCAAACAACAGCATCCTCCACACTATTGAGTACTTTTTTGCAGGCTTTATTTATTTCTTTCATTTAATAAATCCGAGTTAAACGAGAATACATCTTGTAATGGTTGCCACATGTGCCCTAAATCGAGAGGCCGCGCGATCTCCCACCAAGGGAGAAAAAACAACCAGCATGTAGTCGCTTCTATGATCCCAAAAAAAAGCCACGCCAACCTTGCTCGCGACGGCTTCAAATACCCCAATTTGACTCCCATTTTCTAAAGGTAGCACCTTATTAAAAATAGAAAAGATAGGACCCGGCCACAGGGTGGGATCACAATCTCCTTGCAGTCGTGTCGCCTTCTTCTCAGAGATTTTCATTTCTAGTATCATCGCTTCTGGCAAAGCGCGCTGTATTAGAATACGAGCGGCTTCCCAATTATCTTCAGCAATTTCATTTTGTGAAATTTCATCAATATCAATGTGGGCTTCAATATCTTTATTATTCTCAGCAGCTCTATCAATCCCTTCTTCGATTAAACCCTTGCTTAATAATTCAGAAATTGCTTTATATGTTAGAAATTCTGAATAGAGTGTTTGATCAAGAATCCCTGCGATTGACCGGTGGCCGTCAATCAAGCGAAAGATGGATTCTTCCTCTTCGGACACCATGACCCCATCGTCTGTTGTCGTTTCCCCTCCCTCAAAATCAAATTCATCCGCTTCGGTTTTTATTCTGATCCCGGGGAAACCTGACGAATAACGGTATATTTTATCCAGAGAACCTACAGCCTTCTCAATTTTAGGCCATTCATCAATCATGACCGCACCTTCCATCATCAAGCGCTTCACATCCAATGCTTCGACAAAAACAGGTTTCACAAATTCATGGAAATAGTCAATCGAATCTCTCGGTTCAAAAATATAAATCCCTTCTTTCCAATGGAGCAGATTAAAGAAAATCCGTTTAATCTGAAAATGGATCCCCTCACAAATATCTTTCTCTGTGCAATATTTCTCTCGACGGAGGATATAACCCAAACGATCAAGCGTGCCTTTTTGAAGGCCCAATGCCTTATCCCGCTTAGCTTCACTCAGATTTCTCAGTTGAACCAGGATGTTTCCCAATTGCATTTCAGATTCTTTATTTGATGTTTGCGCTAAAACCAAACCTTTTTTTTCAAAACCGAGCGTGATAGTTTCATTCTCTAGAGAAGTCACAAAGAGTAAACCGGTTCTCTTTTTAAAAGTAATCAGCTCCATAATATGAAATGGAGAAAAATCTTTTAAGTTACCTTCAAGTGCCATAGTCTCTCTTTATAGCCCCACATTAAAAAAGAGAACGCTTCTGCTAAAAGCCCTTCACTTCAAAATGAGTTAATTTGACTGAAACGATACCCCATTTAATCCAGGAGAACAGATACTTTTATACTCTATACATCAAAGTTATCACAGGTCTTTTAGAATCTCAAGATTCCAACAACGAGGATAAAGGGGAACTGGCGAGGAAAAGAAAGGAAGTTTTTTAAAGAAAAGTTTGAACAGAATGAATCGCGGCTTTGATAATGGGTTCTGGATAGAGCCCCAAAAATAAGGTCACAAAAGAGGTGACCGCAATAGCTACTTTTAGCGTTGGAGAGAATGAAAGGACGGTCGATTCGTTTGGTTCATCCATATACATCACCTGAACAACCTTAAAATAATAGTAGAGCGAGACAGTGCTATTGAGTACCGCAATAACACACAACCAATAAAAACCTCCCTGAATCGCGGCACTAAATAGGTATAATTTCCCTACAAATCCTGCAGATGGCGGAATACCAACGAGAGAAAGCGCAAAGACAATGAATGCCAAGCCAAGCATTGGATTCACTCTAGCCAATCCCTTAAAATCAGAGATTTTATCCCCTTTCAAATTGGCAGAACAGAGTAGCGTAATAAGCGCAAAGACCCCCAAAGTCATAAAAACATAACCGACAAGGTAGACCATAATTGCCGCATAGCCAATTTCATTCGCAGCGATGAGGCCAATCAAGAGGTATCCGGCGTGTGCGATAGAGGAGTAAGCCAACAAACGTTTCATATTGGTCTGAACCAGGGCAAGCAGGTTTCCCAATGTCATCGTGAGTACTGCAACGATCCAAAGGATTTGCCACCAATTTCCATTGCTCAATGCAAATGCATCAATAAACACCCGCAACATAGCAGAAAAAGCTGCAGCCTTTGATCCTGTAGAAAGATAGGCCGTCACAGGTGTCGGGGAACCCTCGTATACATCGGGGGCCCACATATGAAACGGAACAGCCGCGACCTTAAACCCAAAACCCGTCACTAACAAAACAAAGGCCATGATCAAAGATGGGCTGGAGACCGTCTCATTTTCCCTGATAAAAGCAGCGATATTTGCAAGGTTCGTTGTCCCTGTCGCCCCAAAAAGAAAAGCAATCCCATATAAAATCAATCCTGAGGCAAAAATACCTGTCAAGAAATACTTGATTCCTCCTTCAATTGACTTTGGATCTTTCCTCATAAATGCGGTTAAGACATATAGCGACATCGACATCAATTCGAGCGAGAGATAAAAAGAAAGAAGATCCGTCGCCGCCGGCATAAACATCATACCCACAGTGGCCATCAAAATTAAGCCGTAATATTCTCCTAAATTGATCCGCTCAATTTTCACATAGAGAACAGACATCAAGATAATCACAGCCGATACAATCAGGAATAGTGTTTTGAAAAAGAGGGCATAGCTGTCTAAAACAATCATCCCACTAAAGGTCGAAATGGATTCTCCCCATAAAAACCCCGTTGAAAGTCCGGACAAACCCAGGGCAGCCAATGCAAAATAACCCAGTTGTTCTTTCTTCTCTCTGTCAACAAATGGATCCGCGACAAAAAGGGCACAGGCCATGATTGCAAGAATCATCTCAGGAAGAATGGCGATGAGTTGGATATCGGGTAATGTCGGCATCATTTAGTCTAGCATGCCCTTCTCGGTAAGTTGTGCGGTTATCATTCTCTTTTTTGTATCGGTTTTTTTCGCCGTATTTTCTGTAGATGAATTCTGTTTTGCCATGGCTCCGGCGCTGTTCAATCGTGCAATAATCTTATCTACTGCAGGCTCCATCACCGAAATAAACGGTTTTGGAAAAAGACCGATCCAAAACATAAATACAATCAAGGGTGCCATATAAGCAATTTCACGCCGGTTCATATCAAGCAACTTTTGGTTCTCGGGTTTGTCGAGTGGACCAAACATCATGCGCTGAAAAAGCCACAACATGTAAGCAGCACCCAAGATAATGCCAATGACGGCAATCCCTGCATAAATTTTATTGGCCTCAAATGCCCCCACAAGAATCAAAAACTCACCCACAAAACCATTCAAGCCGGGGAGTCCCATTGAGGAAAACATCGTCACAGCAAACACAGCAGAGTAAATCGGCATTTTAGAAGAAAGTCCGCCAAAATCGGCAATGAGGCGTGTGTGTCTACGTTCATAAATCATTCCCACAATCAAAAAGAGTGCGCCCGTAGAAACCCCATGATTCACCATTTGGAGTATTGCGCCGGTGAGTCCGTGCCTATTAAGCGCGAAAATTCCAAGCATGACAAAACCCAAATGGCTGACCGAAGAGTAGGCCACAAGCCTTTTGATGTCTTTTTGGGCCAGGGCAACCAGCGCCCCATAAACAATCCCTACAAGCGCCAGCCCCGACATATAAGGCATGAAATAAACACTCGCTTCTGGAAAAATCGGAAGACAAAACCGAACAAAACCGTAAGTCCCCATTTTCAGCAAGATGCCTGCAAGCAAGACACTGCCCGCTGTTGGCGCATCCGTGTGCGCATCAGGAAGCCAAGTATGAAATGGAAACATCGGGACTTTAATTGCAAATCCTAAGAAAAAAGCAAGAAAAAGCCAAAATTGAAAAGGATGAAGTGGAAGGTTCAACTTTTGGAGTTCTAAGATACTAAAGGTGTATTGTCCCGTTCCATACTGTGGATTCGCATTCAAAAAATAGATCGCAAGGATGCCCAGCAGCATAAATAGGCTGCCAAATAGGGTGTAGAGGAAAAACTTAATCGCCGAGTAAAGCCGCCGTCCACCCCCCCAGATCCCAATCAGAAAATACATCGGCACCAGCATGATTTCCCAAAAAATGTAAAAAAGAAAAAAATCAAGGGCCATGAACACCCCGAGCATGCCCGTTTCTAAAAAGAGAATAGAAACATAATATTCTTTAATCCTAAAATTGACTGCGGTGTAGGAACTCACGATGGCGATGGAAGTGATAATGGTTGTCATGACAATGAGCAGGAGGCTAATCCCGTCAATTCCAAAGGCATATTCTACCCCCAAACTTGGAATCCACGAATACTGTTCTGTGAGCTGCATGTCAGATTTTGTAGAATCAAACCCAGGGATAAGAAGCAAAGAAACGAGAAGCGCGACGATTGAAACAGCAAAAGCTGTTTTCATGATCTTTTCCTCCTCTTCCTTTTTGAAGAAAAGTATCGCGATTGCTCCGGCCAATGGGATATACGCCAACAGAGAAAGGAGCGGAAATCCAAATTCGTTTGTTCCCATGGAACCTCCTAATTGAACCTAATAAAAAATAAATGAAGCGATGGCGAGGATAACGACCCCCACAACCATCACCATAATGTAATTTTGGATTGAGCCCGTTTGTGTTTTTCGCAAACGTCTTGCGCTGGCGCCAATCATTGCAGGCACCTTTGTTATAGAAGCATCAATGACATGCATGTCGAACATCTCAGAAATTTTGCTTTCTAAGAGCGTGGCCCATCCCGCAGCATTGACAAGGCCGTCAAAAACCCAGGTGTCCACTGTCCATCCTATCTTAGAAAACTTTTTGACCGGTTCAATCAAAACCTTTTTATAGACTTCGGTAATAAAAGTTTCGTAACGAACCACGGGTTTTTTGATAAACCACAGGAAACCACCAATGGCCTTCCGATAGGTCCAATCTGTGTCCATGCTGATGGTGACAGTGGGATCTAATTTTTTCAATAACATGAAGAACCCGACGGCGGTTAATAAGAGAATCTGATATGCCCCGATCACGTGGCCCCAAGTATAAGGGTGGTAGTCTGATTCAAAGGGGAGCGCTTGATAAAGCGCCTCAGGAAAAACACCGATAAAGGTACAGGCAAAGGCAGCGAGGCCCATTCCCCACAACATATTTTTGGGTGGATCAACGGCTTTAATTTTTGTCTGATCCCAATCTTTCCAGAAAAAAACATAATAGGGAAGTTTCAAACCGGTATGTAGAAATGTCCCGGCGGAAGCCAAGGTGAGTAACATAGCCACCCAGGGTCGATGAAGTTCAGAAGCCGCAGAAATAACCATCGACTTACTCACAAAGCCTGAAAAGTAAGGAAAACCCGAAATGGCAAAACCACCAACCATATAGAACATAAAGGTCCAAGGCATATATTTATAAAGTCCACCGAGATCTGTTAGTTTTCTTAAACCTGTCATGAGGATGACGGAACTCATGCCCATCATCAATAATCCTTTATAAAGGATGTGTGCGAATGCATGAGAGGTCGCGCCATTGACAGCCATCTCAGAGCCCATGCCAGCCCCAGCCACCATGTAGCCGACCTGACTAATGATGTGATAGGCAAGCAATCGCCGGATATCATTTTCAATCACGGCATAGACAACACCATAAAGGGCCATAAATACGCCTAATGGGACAAGAATTTCTGTTCCGGCATACCCCCGGAGTAACACATAAACAGCCGTTTTTGTTGTGAGCGCACTCATAAAGACGACCCCCGTGATCGTCGATTCGGGGTAGGCATCAGGCAACCAGGCCGAGAGCGGCGGGACTGCGGCATTTAGTAAAAATCCGCTCAAGATCAACATCGGGCCAATGCCTTCTTTAGGCATGGCATTAAAGGCAATTTCTCCCGTATTGCCAACATAGATAAAGATCCCCGCCAAGAGAAGAAGTCCTCCGAAAATATGGACATAGAGATAACGCATCCCGACTTCCTCCGCTCTTTTCCAAGGCGCATAAAAAATCAGCATGGCGGAAGAGAAGGCCATGATCTCCCAAAAAAGAAAGATGGTTAACAGGTCTCCGGCAAAAACGGTTCCCAATGCAGACCCCGCATAAACAAGGCCGGCCATATGCTCCTTATCATTCTTCACATGGAGGGAAAAGACCATGCCAATGAAGGTCGCAATGGCGATGACATAACCAAAAACCAGGCTCAGCTTATCGACCCGACCAAAGATCATCTCGGTCTGACCCAGCAAAGGCAAAACACCATGATTGCCATGCGGCACAATAAGTAATGCGATAAACCCTAAAACAGGCACAGCCAGCTTATAGATTGACTTCCATTGTACTTTTACGAAGGGAAGTACCGCAGCCGCAAGAAAAAATAGAAAGCCTGGATGGATCCAGATATCAATCATAAAAATTCTCAGGTTTCATCAAAAAGGCATGCCCAATCCATTTTGAGATCACAATGATCAGATAAGTTGAAATAAAGCCATAAAGCGAAGAAAACCCAGGAACCCAATCCCACAGAAAATAAATATGCACGAGATGCAAGCTCGGGATATGGATCACGACGTCAATGACAACGAGGGCAATCCCGAAATAAAGAAAAAACTTCTTCGTTTTCTTCATCTCTTCCGGATTCTCAATTATTTTTTCAAGCCAATGTATAATCCACATTATCCAATCACCAAGTTTGCAAGGTTAAGAAAAAGGTTCGGAAAGATACCCAGCAAGACCGCAATGACCGCCGTCACACAAAGGGGCCCGACGAGGTATTTATGATCTGCCTCATTAATTTTATGGGACTCACCACCATCTTTGTCGCCCGCCACTGCATGTGCGGGTTCTTCATCGGGTGCTTTAAAAAAAGCATTATAAATAATCGGAAGAAAATAACCCGCATTCAGTAAGGTACTGGTCAATAAAACAATCAACACGGGAATCTGGTTCGATTCAATCGATCCTAAGGCAAGGAACCATTTAGAGGTAAAACCAGACACCGGCGGCACTCCAATCATGCTGAGTGCTCCAATCGAAAAAGCCGCCATCGTCAAAGGCAATTGCCTTCCAATACCTTTCATTTGTGAAATATCAGTTTTATGTGTAATCACATATATTGATCCTGCCGCATAAAACAAGGTAATTTTAGAAAAGGCATGATTCGCAATATGAATAATCCCACCGGTCATCCCCGATACGGAAAGAAGGGCTCCGCCCAAAACAATATAGGACAATTGGCTCACTGTCGAGTAGGCCAGTCGCGCTTTTAAATTATCGCGTGTCATTGCAAAAAGAGAGGCCATGACAATGGTGAAAGAAGCCAACACCGCCGTCACCGTCCCCAAATGTAGAGATTGCATTAAATCAACACCAAACACATGAAAAATGATCCGGAGTACCGAGAAAACCCCTGTATTTACAACAGCCACAGCGTGGAGTAATGCACTCACAGGTGTCGGAGCCACCATTGCAGCAGGCAACCAAGCATGAAATGGCATAATTGCTGCTTTCCCGACACCGAACAACAAGAGAAAATAGATAATCACCAGTACGGTCGAATTCACCCCGTCCGGGAAAAGTCCCCCATGTTGAAAATCGAGTGTACCCGCAACGGCATAGGTCAGAATCATCCCGGCCAATAAAAAAGCCTTAGACGTCCCCAAAAGATAGAACAGGTATTTATTCGCTCCAGCATAGGCCACTTCAGTCTGCTTGTGTGAAACCAAAGGATAGGTAATGAGGGTCAACATCTCATAAAAAAGATACAAGGTAACAAGGTTTGCCGAAAAAGCCACACCCATGGTCATCGAAAGCGTCACGGCAAAACAGGCATAAAAGCGGGTTTGCGCATGCTCCTTCGTCGGCCGCATATACCCAATAGAATAAACAGAGGTAATCATCCACAATGTGGAAGCCACGACCGCAAACGTAATACCGAGGGCATCAACCCTTAAAGAAAAAGACACTTCTTCTAAAAAGGTAAACAGCGTAAAACTGTAGGTATTACCTTCCAAAACCCCGGGGAGCATCGAAATAACAAGCAGAAACTTGGTAACCGCAGTGCCTAAGGAACAGAGTTCTCGTTTATTGGGATTCTCTCTGTTTGCGATGATCAGGCCTGCTCCGATTAAAGAGACCAGCATCACCAGCATGGGCCGAATTGAAGGGATATCCATCAGAAAAACACTACCATTTTAAGAGATTAATTTGATCGACATTGAGGGTTGTTTTCACCCGGAAAAGGGCAATCACCAATGCAAGACCCAAGGCGACCTCTGCCGCTGCCATGGTTAATATAAAAAATACCATCATCTGGCCGGTGATGATTTGGTGATAGTTCGAATAAGCCACGAAAGTAATATTGGCAGAATTTAAAATCAATTCAATCGAAAGAAGCACCATGATGATGTTTCTCCGAATTAAAACTCCCACGACCCCGATTGAAAACAGGAAAAATCCGAGGGTGATATACCACTCTAAAGGAATCATGATTTATGAGGCCTCTTTTGTCACATTTCGTGATGAGAGATCAACACGGCCCCCCGGGCCCCTCTTCCGTATTTTCCCCCGTCCTGCGAGGACAATGGCGCCAAACATCGCGACCAATAAAATTAATGATGCAATCTCAAAAGGAAAAATAAAATCAGTAAAAAGTGCCATGCCAATCGCACGCGTATGGCCAATCTCTTGAATTGATTCCGCAGTCATTGGCCCCGCTTGGCTTAATATTTCTGTTTTAAAACCCGCAAACAACATCAAAAATAATAAGGCGGCACCCAGGAAACCTCCTATTTTATATTGCTTATGGAAATACCGCTTCTCTTGCTCGGGATTAAAAAGCATCAACACAAACACATAGGTCACCAAAATCGCCCCCGCATAAACAATGATCTGTACGGCAGCAATAAATTCGGCATTGAGTAAGATATAAATCCCTGCGATGTGGATAAAGGTCATCAACAACGCCAGTGCGCTATAGACGAGATTGGCGTTAAATATGGCAACCACAGCGCCGGCAACGGCCATCCCGCCAAAATAGAAAAAAAGCAATTGCGCAACCATCAGGCTTTGCCTTTCTTTGCATGCGGGAATCCATTCGATTTTAATCCTTCAAATAGATTTATTTTTGCGGCTGAGTCCTCCGGACGTTTTTCCCTGACGCGAAAGTACTTATCTCCCAAATCCAGCATGGTGTCTTTTGTCATTATTAAACTGCGTTTGTCCGTCGTGGCCAGTTCATACTCTTTACTCGAAGCCAATGCGTTCACAGGACAGGCCTGAACACAAAAACCGCAAAAAACACATTTTGTCATATCCAGAATGTAGGTTTCTGCAATGCGTTTTTGGGGCAAATCGGGTCGCTCGGCACTGATGACAGTAATACAGTGTGAAGGACATGCGGCTTCACAAAGTGCACAGCCCACACATTTTTCAGTCCCATCGTCATAACGAAGATGTACAATCGCCCCCCGCCAACCATCGGGTAAATTCGGTTTTTCACGGGGATACTGCTCTGTGATACTCTTCCCTTTAATGAGATGTTTGAGCGTGAGGGCCAGTCCCTGAAGAATCTCAGTGAAAAATATTGTTTTTAGTAAACTGTTCGGGGCAGACATCCTCAAATCCCTTTTAGCTAAATATGTATTTCGCGATCGATGTGAATAAAACATTGACCAAGGCGATTGGAAGCATTATTTTCCAACCAAAAGCCATCAGCTGATCAAAACGCAATCGTGGTACTGTGGCACGTAACCAGATATAGAAAAAAAGCAAAAAATAGACTTTTGCTAAAAACCAAACCACTGGGGGAATAAAATCAAGCACAGGGAGCGGCGCCTGCCATCCGCCTAAAAATGCCACCACGGCTACACAGGACACAAGGATCATGTTGGCATATTCTGCCAGAAAGAAAAAGGAAAACCGCATGCCTGAATATTCCGTAAAAAACCCTGCCACCAGTTCACTTTCTGCCTCTGGCATATCAAAGGGAAGACGGTTTGTTTCTGCAATGGCGCAAATCATATAAATCACAAAAGCCACCGGTTGAGAAACGACATACCAATGCCAGAACCCCCCGCCTTGTGCCTCTGTCATCGTCTTCAGAGAAAGTGATCCTGCCAAAAGCACCGGCCCCACCAAAGCCAAACCCAAGGGCAACTCATAACTAATCACTTGCGCAGCTGAACGAAGTCCTCCAAGTAAGGCATATTTACTATTTGAGGCCCAACCACCCAATAAAATGCCATACGCACCAATGGACGAGAAAGCCAGGATATAGAGCAATCCGATATTAATATCGGTGATATAGGGCGTAATTTCTATCGCTCCAAGCTGAAGTGAATCCCGGCCAAAGGGGATCACGGCAAAACCAATCAAGGCTGGAACGAGCACCAATATTGGCGCGGCTGAAAAGATAATTTTATTGGCGCCGGCGGGGATAATATCTTCTTTAAAAAAGAGCTTCAATCCATCGGCTAGAGGCTGCAACAAGCCATGTGGCCCCACTTCCATCGGGCCGAGCCTATCCTGCATATCGCTCAAGATTTTCCGCTCTGCATAAGTGAGATAGGCCACATGGGTCAACACAACACCCAGCACCGCAGCAATCTGAGCAAGAATGACGAGTACCTGAATCGCTAGTTCCATTTTATTCCTTCAGCGCTCTTCATTAAGCGGTAACCCTCACCTTAGACAAAGAAACCCTGCCGTGATCTCCGTAGGGAACGCCCGTTGTCGCATCAAGCGTCAGAGGAAGCAATGTTTTTACATTCAGTGAAAAATGTTCCGGGACAAATAAGGTGCCCTCCGCAATCTTCTTGCTCGCCTTCACCGGAAGCTGAACCATGACTTGCTCGCCCTCGGCAGAAAGCTGAACAAGTTCCCCGTCTTCTATTTCCAAGCGTTCTGCATCTTCAGGGTTCATCAGCAACACGGGGGAATCTAAAAGGGTCGTCAGTCCAGAAGCATAGGTGGACATCTTTCCAGCATGGAAGAGGCTTTGCCCCACCTGAAGATCAAAGCCCTCCCCTTGGGGCGATGGTTCTGGAAGCGTCCAGCGAATATCAGCATCAGCCGCATAGGACGAAATCTGTGCTGAAATTCCCTCATTTGAAAGTACAGGCCATCCTGGAGGCATGGCCATGACGGCTTCTTTCCAAACAACATCCACAGACGAATGCCCCAATAGTTTCTGATAAGGGATTTTATCTTCCGTTTTCATTTTATTAATTAATGTTGAAAAGATCTGCCAATCGGGTTTTGCATTGCCAAGCGGATCAATAGCCTGTCGAAGCTTCTGCGTCTCTCCCTCATGATTCGTAAAGCGCCCAGACTTCTCGGCATAACTGGTCGCCGGCAAAACAATGTGCGCCAAAGCCGTGGTCTCTGTCGAATAAAGATCTTGGCAAATTAAAAATTCGAGGTTTTCAAGTGCGGCAGCCACTTTCTTCTGAGGAATCGACCGAAGCGGGTTCTCACCCACCAAGTAGAGCGCCTTGATTTCTCCACGCGCCGCAGCGTCGATCATTTCGATGACCGTATATCCTTTTTCTGCTTCACTCGTTTCTTGAAACCCTGGGAGAAATTCCGGGGTACCGCCCATTTCAATGGCACCAAAGGCATTACTCTCTTTTGACAAGGCTAGAATGCCGGTTCCCGGACGACCCACTTGCCCGGATAATATGGCCAGTTCGGCAATACGGAGCATTGACTGATAACCATCGTTTCCACGCAAAACAGAACGACCCACAATCATGACACCCTGTTTGGCCTCTGAAAAAAGGGTCCCCGCATCCACAAATTGCTGTTCTGAAATACCTGTGACGGTCTCAATCTCTGAAAATGAGATGTTTGAGACCGCAGACTGTACTTTGGATAATAGGGCTTCAGGCATCTCTGACGCGGGGCTTTTTTCAAGAATCGCCTTCGTCAAACCCAGAATTGCCGTATTTTCCGTGCCCACTCGAATTTGAAGGTGTTGATGCGCCAAATGCGGAAGATGACTAATGTAAGTCTCTCTTTTCGAGCGATAGGGGGACACCGTAATCAGTTTTGCTTTATTTTGGCGAATGGCTTCTTTGACCTTTAGGGCAGTGATCGGGTTCGTTTCAGTCATCTCCCCTGCAAAAACAAGAAGACAATCCGATGCCAAAATATCTTCGTAATGCGTCAATCGGGCCGTGCCAAAGACCTGGGTCAAAGCAGAGACCGCATTGATATAACCGTAACGCGCGCCACTGTCAATGTGAGGCGTCCCCACGGTTTCCCGCATTAATTTCTGAAAAAGATACACCTCTTCGTTGGTGCATTGGGCTGAAATGATCCCGCCAACAGCTTTCGCGCCATGTGCTTCAACAATCCCTTTCAGGCCATCAACGGTCTTCTGATAAGCCCATTCCCAAGTCACTTCAAGGTCTCCTCCATCACCTCGGAGCAAGGGACGAGAGAGACGCGACTCATGGTTGATCGCACTATAACCAAAGAACCCTCGCGAACAAAGATCCCCGGTATTGCGACCCGTACCTGCCTCAGAGCTGACCCGCTTCACATCTTCTTGAACCGTTTCCAGGGTCAAGGAACAGCCGTCCCCGCAGTAGTTGCAGACCGTATCCGTCTTATTCAACTGCCAGGTTCTGTAGTCAAACATAGACAAGCGAGAGGTCAAAGCCCCGACCGGACAAATCTGAATACAGCCACCACAAAATTCGCATTCAAGTTCATGATTCGCAAAAGCCCCGACTTCATGCATCGCACCTCGGTTCATGGAGCCCAAAGAATTGGAGCCGATCACTTCATCGCAATAACGAACACAGCGCAGGCAACTCACACAACGGTTCATTTCTTTTTCGATGAGGGGGCCAAAATAGGTTTTTTCAAAAGTGCGCTTCGTTTCCCCAAAAGGCGAAGTCATCGCGCCATACTGATGGGCAAAATCCTGAAGCTGGCATTCACCGCCCTGATCACACTCTGGACAATCCAGAGGATGGTTGCCCAAAAGAAAAGCCATCACACCTTTCTGGGCTTCGACGACCTTTTCAGATTCCGTCGTGACCACCATGCCCTCCGCCACGGGTGTGCTACAGGAGGTTTGGAGCTTGGGAACCTTTTCAATTTCGACCAGGCACATGCGGCAGTTGGCATCGGGCTTCAACTTGGGATGATAGCAAAAATGCGGAATTTCTGTGCCCGCCTGCTTCGCGGCTTCAATCACCCGAGTACCTGCCTCGACGGTGACTTCCTTCCCGTTAATGATGAGTGTGACTCGTGAACTCATACCTGAAATCGTCCTTAAATCTGTCTTAATGCGCCATGCTTAAGGTGGCATTCGGGTGAAAAGGGCAGCCCTTTTCCTCAATATGCCGTTCATATTCTGATCTAAAATGTTTGATCGTGGAAAGAATGGGGCCAATTTCTGCATCACCAAAAGCACAGACCGTCCTTCCGCCAATCCGGGTACAGAGTTCAAGGAGCTGATCAAGATCACTATGACGACCTTCTCCGCCTTCGATTCTGCGTAAAATTTGGAGAATCCATCCGCTGCCTTCACGACAAGGCGTACACTGACCACAGGATTCGTGATAAAAGAATTCCATCAAATTCATCGCCGCCCAAACAATACAGGTATCTTCATCCATGACAGTAATCGCAGCAGAACCCAACATGGAACCGACGGCAGCCACTGAATCAAAATCCATCGGGGTATCCAGCTGATCAGGGGGCATCATCGGCGCAGAAGCCCCACCCGGAATCACTGCCTTCAATTGCTTGTCACCCAGAATCCCTCCCGCAACATCGTAGATAATTTCACGGAGAGGGATCCCCAAGGGCAATTCATAATTGCCCGGCTTTTTAACATGGCCACTGACAGAAAAAACCTTTGTTCCTGGGCTTTTTTCGGTACCGATCGTTCTAAACCACTCCGGCCCCTTGTTGATGATATAAGGCACATTGGCCAAAGTTTCGACATTATTAATAACCGTCGGCTCCTGATAAAGTCCGTTAATCGCCGGAAAAGGCGGCTTAATCCGCGGCTTGCCGCGCTTCCCTTCAAGAGACTCCAAAAGTGCCGTTTCCTCACCACAAATATAAGCCCCGGCACCCCGATGCACATAGATATCGAGATTAAACCCCGAGCCAAAAAGATCCTTCCCGACCAGCTTCGCCTTATAGGCCTCTTGAATGGCATTCTCTAATATCTCTGCGCCCAAATCAAACTCACCCCGGATGTAAATATAGGCCGTTTGTGCACCGATGGCATAACAACAAATGGCCATGCCTTCGAGCATCTGATGGGGATCAAATTCCATTAACTGACGGTCTTTATAGGTTCCCGGCTCACTTTCATCGGCATTACAGCAGAGATACCTTGGTCCGACATGATCTTTCGGGATAAAGCTCCACTTTAAGCCTGCCGGAAAACCGGCGCCGCCTCTGCCCCGAAGACCCGACTTCTTCACAATATCGATGACATCTGAAGAGGAATACTCTTTCAGTACTTTTTTAAAGGCCGTGTAACCCCCTACGGCCTCGTACTCTTTGAGCGATCCGGTATAACCGGCCTTGGACATATTATTAAAAAGAATTTGTTCGTACTTCGGCATCAGCTCTGTTCCTGTAAAAGTGGCAGCATAAATGGCCCCGTTGCGAGATCACTTCTGCCATTCTCTCTAAGATCATCCAAAATTTGATCGACTTTCTCCGGCGTCAGATTCTCATAGTAGCGATTATTAATTTGCATCATCGGCGCGCTTCCACATGAGGCCAAGCATTCAACCACTTTTAAGGAAAAAAATCCATCGTTGGTAGTTTCACCGATCCCGATTCCCAAGCTTTTTTGAAGATGCTCAACAATCGACATTGCTCCAAGCAAGGCACACGAAAGGGTTTTACAAACCTGAACAAGGTATTTCCCAACGGGCTTCATGTTGTACTGAGTATAAAAAGTAGCCACTTCATAAACCTGAATCGGGGTCAAATCAAGTAGCTCTGCAATATCAATCATTGCGGGTTCCGAAACATAACCCAAGTCTTCTTGCGCGATACGAAGGGCCGGTAAAGTGACAGAACGAAGATCGGGATATTTGGGGTATTGTGCTTCAATTCTTTGAATTGTTTCTTTTGAAAGGACTTTAAATTTCATCGATTACTCAAGCGACAAACATTAACGGTCGCATTCCCCCATCACAATGTCGTAGGTTCCAAAAATAGTCACAATATCGGCAATCATATAACCCTTGGCCATATGCTCAAATGCACCCATATGAATAAAAGAAGGGGGACGGATTCGAAGACGATAAGGCTTGTTGCCACCCTGACTCAGAATATAAAAACCGAGTTCTCCTTTGGGGGCCTCTGTGCCACAATAGACCTCTCCTTCGGGCACTTCAAAGCCTTCCGTGGCAATCATAAAATGATGAATCAGGCTTTCCATATCCGTTTCGACTTTGTCTCTCGGCGGATAAGTGAGGGATGGCACATCTGCCGCAATTCTTCCCTCAGGAAGCTGATCAAGACACTGCTTGATGATTTTTGCGCTCTGCCGCATTTCTTCAACGCGAATCCAGTACCGATCATAGGTATCCCCGTTTTTGCCTAGAGGGACTTCCCATTCGACTTTATCATATGCCCCGTAAGGCTCCGCTTTCCGAACATCATAATTGACCCCTGATCCTCGCAATGCGGGTCCAGTCAGACCAAAATTCACCGCATCTTTTGCAGAGATGACGGCAATGTCCCGCGTTCTGCTCATCCAAATACGGTTTGTTTCGAGCAGGGTATTGTACTCATCTATTTTTTCGGGAAAGGTTTCGAGGAATTGATAGAGTCGATCGACAATTTCCTGCGTTATATCTCGATCAACCCCGCCGACGCGAAAATAACTCATCGTCAAACGTGCACCACAAAGCAACTCAAATAGGTCGAGCAAGGCCTCCCGCTCACGGAAAGTATAAAAAAAGACGGTCATCGCTCCAATATCGAGGGACTGCGTGCCCAACCAAAATAAATGCCCGGCTAAGCGCTGCATTTCAGCGACGATCGTCCGGACATATTCGGCACGCTCAGGGATTTCAACCTGGAGGAGCTTTTCAACAGAACGCACGAAGGCATAATTATTGGTCATTGAGGCGGTGTAATCGAGGCGGTCGGTGAGTGGAATAATTTGGCTGTATGTAGAATTTTCAGCGAGCTTTTCAACACCACGATGGAGATAACCCAGGTAGGGTGTGGCCTTGACGATGATCTCGCCTTCCATTTCGAGTACAATTCGAAGCACACCGTGAGTCGAAGGATGTTGCGGTCCCATGTTCAGCAGAAGATCTTCGACCCGTTTTTTTGGCTTCCCGTCTACAAGCTCAATATCGGCATCATCGTCACCATAATGATCCAGGCCGACAACACTATCCTGCATTTCATCCATATAAAGCACTAACTTGCATGGCGGCGCATGTTCCTTATCAAGTCTATCTTAAGTTAAATTAACCTGGATCATCAGAGAGATTTTCAAAATTATCGCGCCATCCCCTTCCCTCTACCGGAAAATCCTTCCGAAGCGGGTAGCCCTCATCATAGTCTTCGGTCATCATAATCCGTCTCAAGTCGGGATGATTGTTAAACGAAATCCCCATCATATCGTAAACTTCCCGTTCCATAAAATTTGCAGATCGCCAAAGCTCAACAACCGAATCGATATTACAGTCTTCCTCTGGCACACGAGACTTCAGGCGAAGGCGATGATTTTTTTCTAAAGAGTAGAGCTGGTAAATCACCTCAAACCTCAGGACTTCATTAGGGAAATCCACTGAACAAAGATCTGTGAGCATATCAAAATCAAGCGAAGCATCTTCCAGTACAAAGCGACAAACATTCACGATTTCATTTCGATCAACTGTCACGCTCAACTCACCAAATGCCTCATGTGCCGAAATGAAGCCCTTGGGATGCGCCTCTTGAATTTTTAAAGCGATGTCATGCATTTTTCAAACGAAAGATTTTAAGCCCTAAAAACCTTCCCCTCCATAATTTTTTCTTGAAGCCGCAAAATACCCGCAAGCAAGGCTTCCGGACGCGGAGGGCAACCAGGAATATACACATCCACCGGCACAAAACGATCAACACCTTGTACCACACTGTAACTATTATAGATATTGCCCGAGGTCGCACATGAGCCCATCGAAATTACGTATCGGGGTTCTGGCATCTGATCGTAAATACGACGAATGACGGGTGCCATCTTTCGGCAAACCGTTCCTGCCACAATCATCAAATCCGCCTGTCGCGGTGAGGCACGGAAAACCCCAGCCCCAAAACGATCAAGATCGTAGCGGCCCGACACAACTGCAATCATCTCAATCGCGCAACAAGCCAAGCCAAAAGTCATCGGCCACAGTGCCGATTTCCTCGCCCAATTAACTGCAGAATCAATGGTTGTCGTCATTATATTGGTTTCAAACTGACGGTCAATTAATCCCAATCGAGTGCCCCCTTCTTCCAAGCATAAAAATAGCCCACAAATAGAATGGATAAAAACAAAATCATTTCAACAAGCCCGAATAGGCCCAGCTGGTCAAAGCTCACGGCCCATGGATAGAGAAACACCATTTCAATGTCAAAAAGAACAAAGAGCATCGCGATAAGATAATACCGAAGCGGAAACTGCATGCGGGCATCGGTTTCAGGCAAAATGCCACTTTCGTAAGGGGTCAATTTTTGGGCATAGGTATTCTTCGGACGAACGAGGTATCCCATGACAATAGTCACCACGCCAAAACCGAGAGCGATGAAAAAAAACACAAGAATTGGAAGATAGTTTGCAGGTAGAAGCGATGTCAACACAAGTAGTAATACCCCCCATTAACGCCTGAAGAGGGGACATCATATAAAATACAAAATTTAAAGTCAAGCCAGATTCACCGAACAAATCTAAGCATTCACACAGATATTTTTTACAATTTGAGTCGCCCGAATATCAGATATCTTCACGAAATATTATTGACCCGATCTCAAGAGTGTTCAAAGCTTGGGAGACCCATCCTACTTCATACTTTCAAGATAAAGTACCCCTCCAAAATGACACCTTCAGGCCATTGCTAGAGAAAAATCATGCATAGAGGAAAACGTATCGCTTCATTTTTAAAGATTATTTTTTCCGGGTAGGGTTTAGCGTTGAATGCGTGGAGTGTCCAAGCATTCAAATTCAACACCTCTATGGGAACCAGAAGTGAAGGGGGTGAGCAGGATCTTATCTGTTGCAATTGAGAGTTGCTTCATTGCCATGGGCCAAGTTTCTGAGGTCTTCGCTCAACCATGGAGTGAAGAAATTGAGACCTTCAAGAGTAAGTTTAGTGCACTTGCAAAAAATTTGGTGGACTTCTCCTTTGGCCACATACGCAGCTAAAAAATACTTCACTCATATTTCCCCACAACCAAAACGTTGAGTTTTTTTTGAGGAGAACCAGCTGGATTTTTCTTGGAAGTAAAGATACACGGTGCCTTCCGGCATCAGTGAACAAATCCCTGCCTGAACGGCTTTGAAGATTCTTTTTTCCGGGTAGGGATTGGCGTTGAATTCTTGCAGGGTCCAGGCGTTTAAATTCAGCACCGCCCGCTCCGGGTGTTCACTCACAAATGGCAAGAGTGCTTTGGGCAGTTGATCTGCCACATCAGGGCGGATGTGTATTTGCGCGTAGTTGACATTGCCCGTATACACGTTGAAGGAGAGCGCGGCGTCCCAACGGTTCACATTGTTTAAGAGCGGCATGAAGCCGATAAAAATCACCGCGAGTCCCTGCGGAAGATTATTAAACCCCGGTGCACCAAACATCTTTTTGAAATCGAAGGGAGGGGCTTTATAAAAGAGGACAAAGGCCATTATCCCCATCGTCAGCCCCCACATCCAGGAACTGTTGTTCCAGTTGCCTCTGAGGGGGCCGATACAAACAAGAATGAGCGCATGCATTAACATTGCATCAAAGAGTGCGATCTTGCGGAATCGCTTCGTCAGCAAGCCAATCCCGAACAAAACTTCAACGATCGCAGCCAAAGCACCGATGGCCGGCAGATATGGCACATCGAAAGGCAGAAAATCCGTAATCGGCTGAACAAACCAGGGAAATTCCTCATTGAAAAAATGGGTATTCAGCTTTTGAATACCGCCCCAAAAATAAACCCCAATCACAATAAATCGCAAGCCGGTGAGAATGCGATGCGCATCGTGACTGGCGTTTCTTCGGTACGAAAATAAAATCAGGAAAAGAAAAGTGTACATATAAAATGAAGGCCATATGCGGCTTTGATCCTGTAAAAAGAAAAAGATAAAAAAAGCGAGTACCCCTCCGATCATTTTTTTCGAACAGGGCCGTACAATGTTAGCGATCAACACGCCAACGAAGAGTCCGAGAAAAATAAAATCAAAGGGAGATGGAAAAGGTGGGATGAAATCAAAAACCGGCACAAAGGGGTAGAACGGCCTTGAAATCCAGAGTTTCCAGGCAAAGCCAAGGCAGAGCAACACGAAAACGGGAAGCAGTCTCGCAATGAGAAGCAGGCGTTTTTCTTCGCTTTTAAAGATGGATGCGAAGACTTTTGTTGTTTGGCTGAACCGGGATGAGTGGAACAAGCGGGAATCAGATGCCGTATCTTCCTTTGCTTCCATGCGTATCCCATTTTCAAAAGCACCACTAAAACCTTTGGCACTTTTCGAAATCGGCGGCTGTTTCTGGTAAAAAACAACACGCCCTGATGGCGAAGAATATTCACATAGAATATATCATATGCCATCAGGGCGTGTTGTTTTTATGGGTTTATTTTGTTTTGAAGTGTGTCGATATTGATTGAGGCGGTTTGGATCAGGGGAACTTCCCCCTTGGCCCAAGATAGAAATAAAACAAAAACTGTGGCGGGGTAGCTTGCCACCTCTGTGTACATTTCACTCACGGCTTTGAAGATCTTTTTTTATTTGTATCGGTTAATGCAGGCATTTCGTTTTTCTCCTCTTGCTTTTGTCTCGCCCTTTTTCAGGGGAAAGAATCGGCACATGCAGTTCTTCAAAGCGTGAAAGGATGCGTCTTCTTCGGAACAACCCTCATCGATCGAAACCGCGTCAGTATTCGGGTTTTTCTTCCGGCACTCGCTGAGAAAGGTCTTGGTCAAAATCCTAAAAATCCAAGCCCGAAATTGATCCTGACCTTTTAGTCGAAAGCGATTGGCCCAGGCTTTTGAAACTGTTTCCGCCAAGAGTTCCTCCGCATCATCCCGATTTTTCGCCAATCGCAAAGCAGCGCCATAGAGGGCATCCAATAGCTCTGTAACTTTTTCTTCAAACTGCTGATCTCGATCGGTTTTCGTTTCCATTTTGATCCTGTTTATTTTGTATGACACTCGCTAAGATGCAAAGAGCTTAAAAAAGTTCCCGAGATTTTGGGGAATTTACTTTAAATTGTATTAGTATGTGACTTAAGATGTTGAAGATTAGGATGTCCGATACAACTTAGAAGGATTCAGTGCTTGCTAAAAAGATCAGCAAGCACTGAATCCTTCGGCAAAATTATGGATGAATCTTCAAGCAACCTATGATCTGGTCGCGCAGAAAAACAAAGACAGGGGCCTAATAGTTTTATGCGACCACCCCTTCACGATCGAGGAATTCCCGTAAACCGATTTCCTTGATACGGCCGCTGTATCCAAGGATAATGGCATGTTTTATCTTGGATTGGGTCGATCTAATTTTGCTCAACACCTTTAAAATAAGGCGATCCTCTTTGTTGAAATTTCTAAGTGGTCTAGCCGCTTCGAGGTGTTGCAATTTGTCTTTGCCAAATGCCTTGAGCTCATTATTGAGGGCGGCAAGCTGATCTACATGTAAGGCCAAAAGTTCCTGTGATTGCTCATCATCTCGTGCATGGTCATGTGTATTGATTTTATCGATTGCTTTTCTGGCTTTTTCTTCGATTAAGTAACGGCGTGCGATACTTTTCTCTTTTTTGGAAAATTGCACCCACCGTGTTTGCTCAGGATCCCATTTTCTGGAAACCCAGACTTTGCTGAAACCCGATGTAAAGGTGATTTCATTTCCCGTAATGACGCCGCTTCCATAATTTTCAAGTTGCGCCCAGCACTCTGAGATCGCATGATCGCTTCTTGGAAGATCATCAAGATATTGCCATCCCTTGCTCCCATACATACATTTGTACCTCTTTTTTTGTTCAAACTCATCATCTGGCATGGCCATGGTTTCTGGAAGCGGCAGTCCAACCTTTTTTGCGATGCCGATCGTCAAGTTAGGAATAGAAATCATATGGCGACCTTTATTGTAAGATGATTTCAAATCCTTTAGGGAAACTTCGATATCATATGGCGCGGCTTGTGTCTGAATTTGAAGAAGGATATTTTTCAAGGCCTTTGAGTTAGAAAAAAGCTGACCCCCTTCAGATGCATCCTCTTTTTCCGATCGAGGATCTGAAGGCATAGAAGTCTCTTGGTCTTGTGAAGCAGAAGGATCTTCGGGCGAGACCTTGAATATTTTAGACAAAGAAAATACAACAATAATGAGAAGAACAACCAGAATGGGCGTTGTTATCCGGGGCTTTTTTGATGCGTTCTTTAATGAGGGCGTCGGCTTTTTGTCATTAAGGGCTTTAAGTTTTTCGAGATAGGCTTCGTATTTTGCGTAAACGACACCACATTCAGGACATTCCTCTTCCTTAGTTCCGTCAACGGACTTTCTAAGACAACCGCACTTTGGGCACTTCAGATTCATTGGTCTCTGTAAATGTTAACGTTTAAGTGGGGGAAGTTTAGCTCGGCCCCGCAGTCATTACAAGTTTACCAATTTTATTGGAAAAGTCGATGAAGGTAAAAACGGCTTTGTCTATAAGGCTCAGACAATTGATTAACCTTGAAGGGTGGTGAGAAAATCAGGACTTAGAAAGTCTCCCCCTGTCTTTCATCCCCTTTTTCAAACAAACTGAACCCCATCCCGCACCGTTAAAAGAACATTTTCAACACGATTGTCGGTAGAGATCATTTCATTCATCTGATGAATGGCTCTCGCCCAGTCATCCTGAGGTGAAAACATGGCTGATTGGAGCAGGATGACGCCGCGCGGACCCGTTTTCGCGAGAATCCCCTAGTACTCCGAATACAGCACTTTGTCCGCATCAAATTTGTCGGTCTTTTTCTTTTATCTGCTCATCCGACAAAAAATAGCCTTATGGAGGAGAGTTCAATATAAATACCCATAAAAACTACTACTTTACAAAGACGTTCTCATTTTTATCACTATCTTTTTCTCCCGGCTAAAGCTTTCTGAGGAACTGTCCGATAGGTAAAGAGATAACGCTTCATCCACATGGCTATTGAGGGATGAAAAGCGTCTGGCAAGGATTCGCCGTAGTTTTCTTAGAAGAAATAGCCATAGATTCCTTCTAAGGAAGATTTGATAAGGAGGTCAAGAAATGCTTAAGAAAATGGGGGTTGAATCTAAGTTTTCGATGACGGCAACCTTAGGGATCGTTGCCCTTTTAGTTGCCGCTGTCTGTGTAATGTTGAGCTTAAAGTTTGTTAAGGATGATTGGACCAGTACGAGTCGTGAATCTCAGATGAAGAAAATTCAACTTGTAGAAATGCGATCCCAAATTGGATATGGCGGATCCATCCACAGCACTTTTGATAATTACACCTTCAGTGGTAAGGAAAAAGATCTTGACGATTTTCTGAATGGGATTAACGCAATGGTCATCGCCATGGAATCATACCGCGTCGTCTCTTCCTTAACAGATGTAGAGAAAATTTCCTTGAAAGCAATGACTGATTCTTTGGAAAAATACCGAAATGAAGCCTATCGCGCCCAACAGCTTTGGGAAAAAGATGAGATGACAAAAAGTGAGAGGGAAAGCTTTACAATTAGAAACAACACCCGCTTGGTGAACATTACTTCCCTACTGAGTGATTTAGATCGCGTTGGCTTAACACAACCCACTAACTTCAACAATCGAGTAGACCAACTCATGGCTTTTATGGGAGGAATCTTTTTAGCGCTTATCCTTATGGTCGCTGTATTTGGATTTAAAATTATGCGTAGCATTGTTAAACCTCTGGGAGATTCCGTCCAGAAACTCAATAAAGTGGCATCCGGAAATTTAATTGATCGAGTTGAGATGAGTTCCAGAGAGGAAATTAGCCGAATGGCGAATTCAGTCAATCAAGCCGTGAACAGAATGTCTAGCATGATGTCTCCTTTAGATCACAATGCCGGTGTTCCCTCCAATATTCCAGAGACATTGGGATGGATAAGCCAGCAGGCCAACGGCTACTCTCATAGAACATCTGACCCCCATTTCCCACCGATGGACTTGGGTGAAGAGGAAGCTGAAGAAGCGGATGCTTCGCAAGAGGGATCCACGGCTTCCTCCCAAATAAACAAGGACTCCTCCCATTTTCATGAGGTGGCCGATGATGTCAAGAAACTGGCCAATGATACGATCCAGGCGACGGACGATATCTCCAAGGAAATTGAAGCGATTCATCAAAGTACCAAAGGAGCCATCCGCGCCATTACTCAAGTCACCAGCGTCATCGGGAAAGTTAACCACAAGTATTCCAAAGTCCACCAATAAGATGAGCAGCAGGGTTTTGAAAGATGGGATAATGAAAGACTGAAGGTCAGACAGAGGGGGCGATTGAGCTCTAGGTTTTGTGAAACGCTCCTCTGTCCTTTAAAGATAGTTCTCTTTTTTAGGAGTATCTATACTTCCGATCTCCATGTCCCCTCCGAAGCGGCTGAGACAGGAACTGCATCAACTTATTTCAGCTCATGCATCGATATAAACAAAAACATGAATCCTTAATCTTTGGGATTTCAGAAAAAAAAGACTAACTGAAATCGCCCGATTCAATCAATGTACTGTCGGATAGACCTCCACCTGACACACCTCGACAACGCAAACGAACGTGCCATGTTGGTAATGGGCAGCTTCATTCCCTCTTCCGAACAAACTGCACCCCATCCCGCACCGTTAAAAGCACATTTTCAACACGGTTATCGGTAGAGATCATTTCATTCAGCTGATGAATGGCTCTTGCCTGGTCATCCTGAGGTGAAAGAACATGACCCGATTGGAGCATGTTGTCGAGCAGGATAACGCCGCCCGGACGCGTTTTCGCGAGAATCGCTTCGTAGTACTTTGTGTACATGACTTTATCCGCATCGATAAAAGAAAAATCGATCGCTTCATCCAATTGCTGAATGGTCTCGATTGCCTCTCCCATTTTTAATTCGATTTTATTTCCATAAGGGCTCTCATCAAAAGCCCTTTGCGCCACTTTTTGCACATCAGGATCATTGTCGCAGGTGATGAGCCG
Organism: Nitrospirota bacterium; assembly: GCA_029261135.1. Classification (GTDB taxonomy): domain Bacteria; phylum Nitrospirota; class Nitrospiria; order SBBL01; family JAADHI01; genus JAADHI01. The sequence continues at coordinate 37,727 of JAJDBX010000063.1, read as the reverse complement.
CCCATCTTCGGGAAGCCCCTCCGCCATCGACAGGGCAGAGTAACCCGTAAAGGTGCCGACTTCGACGATTAACGTTGGTTGAACCAGCTGCACAAGTAACTTGAGCAAACGACCCTCAAGCCGACCCGTCAGCATCTGAGGCAATTCCATCTGTTCGTAAGTAAAGGCCATGAGTTTTTGAAGCTGTTCCGGTTCTGCTTGGGTATGGCGTTTTGAATACGCTTCGATCTCTTCGCTTACAAGACTTAACATCGGATACTCCAGTGGGTTAAAGGTGATGGACAAGGCCGTATCAGATCATACATGGGCTTAAGGCTGCAAATGATGATAGGCCGACAATGTTTGCAGTCGTTCATCGTGTTTCGGACCACCTACAGTAAAATGATACAGACTTTGCCAGGATTGATCTTGAATGCCGAGTAGATCGTGTACCGCATCATCAAAAAAGCAGCCGATGCCTGTCCCCTGGAGTCCTGCGGCCTCTGCCTCTAAATAGAGCAGTTGACCGATCATACCGGCTTCCCAAAATAGTCGCGGATACATATGTGGGCCTTTTTCACGAATCATGGGCGCAAAATGCGCGAGCATGCCCAGAGAAAAAATCCCATCGGCGGCAATGTCCTGTCCGCAGCACTGCTGTTTTGAAATTTCTCTGACATCATGCGGCAACAACAAGTACAGGTTTACGTCGTTCGGGCATGCCTCTGGTATTTGCCACAGAAAGTCTGTACTTAAGTTTTTTTTCAAAAGATGTTCATGCGGCGCATCCCGAAGCAAGAGGTATAAACCTGGATCAAGTCCGGTGACGCGATGCACATATAAAAGCAAGGAGATTTGAGGGGCCCAGGGCAGGGCAGCAAAAAATCCTGAAGGGTGATGCGCTTGTAATGGCTGCATCAGAGCGTAGAAATGGGAACGCGCCCATTCAGTGCGTCCATCCATTGCAACCGCACTCCGGCGTTGTCGAATCATTTGCCGGGCGGTTTTTTCTGATGCCGGCGAAAAAAATGGTTTGGGATGTTCTTGAGAGAAGCACTCTTCTTCCCTGAGCCCGGCCTCTTTCTTTCGGGAGGCCGTGGAGACTGTTTCGATAATGGGCCAATCATGGTGTGCCTCGCTCAGTATATTTTCTTTGCCCAGGCAGGGCATCTCTTTTAAGGCCCGCATGAAATCTTGATCAAAGTGAAGCGCTGTCCGCTCTGGTTTTAAGGATGTAAGGTCTGGAAAAATCACCATGAGACAATCACCGTGTTCCGCCTCGACCCCCTGCTGACTGTCACAGCCGAGTATGAGATCCAGCCCTTCACTGTTGAGCGTATCAACCACTTCTGCACGCCAGCCTAAAGTGCCTGCCGATATCACGAGTGCGCCGATGGCATGGCCCACATCATGCTGACAATAACGAAACCCGCGTTCTCCATATTTCCATGTTTCCCGCCAATAGATCGAACTTAAACCAACCAGAAATCCATTAGGCGGAATTTGTTGTTCAATCATCGCCCAGTGTGCCGGATCAAAGGCACGTCGTTTCTCCAAAGCGTGGTGGACGGGCAAATAATGATAAAGACCGTTTTCAATGACAGAGGAGGCTTGCCCTCCAATCAGGAGATAACTTTCTGTAGGATGTAAATTGCCGCTCGATGGGTTGACTCTTAAGGGCCAGGTATTTCCGCCAGGGACTTTTTTCCAGGCCGACAAGGCCATGCTGTTGTAAAAAAATTGACTGATCGAAGTGTGATTGACTTTTTCAGGGGGAACCTTGCCCGTGAATAAATCAGAATAAAGCGGGCCCGTGCTCTCATCGCCATGGGAGAGTGCGATCTGGGCTGCGCCATCATAGTGTCGAAAAGGCTTGGGTTGATTTTTCCAATCCATCACTCCCAGGGAACGGGCATAACGATTGTAGTGATGTTTTGTCTCGCAATGGTATTCGATGACCAGATCAGTGGCCTCTGTCTTTTTATCCATCATGATTTATTCTTCGCTTTGTTAAGCATTGGCGCGGTCAGACGCACGACGGCGGCGCCTTCATCCAGCGTTCGCACAATGAAACCGATCATGCAAAGGCGATCAAGAAGGGCTTTTTCGGGACAGAGGCCCTCGGAATCTCTTAATGCCTCCAAAGCCATCCATCCTCCTTCCGGGTCGAGTTGAGATAAAATAACCTCTTCTTCTGGTCGAACTTCCTGCCAAAGGCGTTTTCGGAAGAGATCAATTGAGAGGCTGTTTTTTTCTGCAAAATACGTCTCAATCAAAAAAGGATGGCCGCCCGTTTGATGCCACACTTGTTCAAGTGCTGATGGCCCCAATTGTTTGAGGATAATGGCACGGGCTTCACGAATCGGAATCACAGAAAGCGGGTACAAACGCAGCGGTTTTTGAAAAACATCGGCATGGGCCTTTACCCAATCGCCCCACAGCGGGCCGCCGATCCAACAGATCGCGTGAAGAGCGGGACCGTTTTTTGACAAGGCGACGATCTCAAGAATGAGCGCTTCAGACCATTGAAGTAGATAGTCACAATCATCGATGAGAAGAATCCGTTTTCGTGAGGCATCTTCTGATGTGACCTTTTCGGGTTTTTCATTAATCTGTGATATGAGCACTGAAGGGCTTTTCACCTTCTTGGGCGATACCAGAATGCCCCGGCACTGGTCATTATGAAGAAGATCCGCGCAGTTTGAGGCCAAGGTTGTCTTCCCGATCAATGGGCCACCAATCATGGCGGCCCATTCTCCGCGGAGTAAATGTTGGCCCAGGTTTTTAATTAAGCCGCCGCGACTGGTAAATCCTTGGTGGGACATGAACGTACTCTAGCATATTGCTGAGTGCCTAAGTTTAGGAAGGGTTTGAGGATATGGGGTTTGTCTTGATATTTGCGACCTGCCCCCTTCATCTCACCTATTCCCGTTTCAATTGACACACCGAAGAAAGCTTTGTAGACTAAATACCTCAGGATTGTATCAATTGGAGTGCTCCAATGAAGAAGAATCCTCAATCTATTGCAGAACAACTTGCCCACTTCAGCCACAAAATTTCTTATCCGTATTTCTCAAAAGCCGTCGTGCATGAGGCTAAACGCCGACTAATGGATACTCTCGGCTGCGCACTCGGCGGCTGGCGCAGTGAGCCTTCTAAAATTGCGCGTAAAATGGGAAGCCGTGTCAAACTCAAAGAAGGTGCGACCTTACTGGGCACCACAATCAAAACAACTCCTGATTTGGCTGCATTTGCCAATGGCACGACCATGCGCTACCTCGATTATAACGACACCTATCTTTCCAAAGAACCGGCGCACCCGAGCGACAATATCTCTGCCGCCTTGGCCGTTGCCGAATTGGTAAATGCCAATGGGAAACAACTCATTGAAGCCATCGTCATCGGTTATGAAATTCAATGCCGTCTTTGTGATGCGGCGGCGCTTCGTCCTCGAGGTTGGGATCATGTGACCTATGGCCCCTTTTCAACGGCACTCCTGGCTTCAAAACTATGGAAACTTTCTGAAGAGAAAACGGTTCATGCCTTGGGTTTGGCAGGAAATTCCAACAACGCGTTACGCCAAACCCGTGTGGGACATCTTTCGATGTGGAAGGGTGTTGCCTTTGCCAATGCCGCGCGAAACGGTGTTTTTGCCTCTGAACTGGCCAAGCTGGGCATGACCGGCCCCGCCCCGATTTTTGAAGGGGAAAAGGGATTTATGAAAATTGTTTCGGGACAGTTTGATTTCCCCAAGTTAAATCCAAAAGGCCCGTTTAAAATCTTAGACACCTATATCAAGTATTACCCTGTCGAATACCATGCGCAAAGCGCAGTGCAAGCCGCACTCGACCTCAGAAAAAAAATACCAAAACTTACACTAAAAGACATCGAAGGCATTCGCGTCCGCACCTCGGATATTTCTTATGAAATTATCGGGAACGACCCGGACAAGTGGCATCCGAAGTCGCGTGAAACCGCAGATCACTCCCTGCCCTATATTGTGGCCGTTGCCCTCATGGATGGAAAGCTAGGGCTACCGCAATTTAATACGCGCCATCTTAATGATCCGAAACTTCAAAAATTGATTCAGAAAGTGAAGGTCTTTTCAGATATAGCGCACTCTGAAGCTTACGGGGAAAAGATTGGAAACACGGTATCCGTGAAACTCGCGGGAAAAACCTATAGTAAAAAGGTGGAACATCCGAAAGGCTTTCCAAAAAATAAAATGACGGATGAAGAGGTGGAAGAAAAATTCCGCCGAATGGCCGAACCATTGCTCTCTAAAAAGAAAATACAGGAAATTCTTGATTGTATTTGGAATTTAGATCAGCTCAAATCTGTGAGAACATTGCTGCCTCTATTTACAGTCGAGAAGAAAAAGTGAGCTCCTCCGGGAAACGGCTACGCGCCGTATTAAAAGAGAAAAAAATCCTTCTGCCCGGGGCCTTCAACGCCCTTTCTGCTCAGCTCATTGAGCAGGCCGGATTTGAAGCGGTGTATATTTCGGGGGCCGGCTTGGCCAACGGCCTGGCCGGTTTGCCCGATATCGGCTTATTAAGCCTGACGGAAGTGACCACACACGTGCAGTACATTACGGGGGCAATCGACATCCCCGCCATTGCTGACGCCGATACAGGCTTTGGGGAAGGGCTTCATTTTTGCCGTGCCATGCAACTTTTCGAAGCAGCAGGGGTTGGCGGTATTCAAATCGAAGATCAAGAATTCCCGAAGCGATGTGGTCACCTTTCGGGTAAGACGCTTATTCCTGAGAAAGCGATGTGTGACAAAATAAAACTTGCAGTAGAGTGCCGGACGGATCCCGACTTACTGATCATTGCACGAACCGATTCACGCGGTGTGACCGACATGCAAGATGCCGTGCATCGCGCGAAAGCTTATCTCAATAGCGGCGCAGATGTCATTTTTCCAGAGGCCTTACAATCTAAAGAGGAGTTCGCTCAGTTTGCAAAGGCGGTGAACGGCCCTTTGCTGGCAAATATGACCGAATTTGGCAAGAGCCCGAATTTATCGGCAGAAACGCTTTTTGCTTTGGGGTATCAAATCGTGCTTTTCCCGATGACCCTTTTTCGACTTGCGGCTGGAGCAATGGCGATCGGGCTGGAAGAACTTAAAAAAGAGGGGCAGGTGAATCGGCTGCTGAACAAAATGCAGACCCGCGAAGCCCTTTATGCATTACTTAAATACGATGATGTTTCAATATAATCAAGAAATGAGATCTGAAAATCGTCACGAATCTAACCTCCCTGCTTCTTGAGGGAGCCTACATTATTAAGGATAATGAAATGACCAATGAAGTGCATCATGGATTAGAAGGCGTACTTGCAGGAGAGTCGGCCATCTGCGAGGTTGATCATAAATCAGGAGGGCTTCGTTACCGGGGTTATGCCATTGAAGATCTTGCGGCGCATGCCTCCTTTGAAGAGGTGCTTTATTTATTGTTGATGGGGTCACTGCCAAACCAGAGTGCTCTGGCGGGTTTTCAAAAAGGGCTCATTGGAACACGGGCCATCCCAGAAAAGCTTTTCGATTTGTTGCAAGATATTTCGCCATCCGTTAATCGGATGGATGCCTTAAGAACCGCTGTTTCTTATCTGGGCATGGGGGACACTGACCGGGAAGACAACAGCCACACGGGCAACCTTAAAAAAGCCATCCGCCTGACCGCACAAATGCCTGCGCTCTTGGCAGCGCTTCATGTGTTTGTCAAAGAGGACAATAGCGACTCGCCTGAGCCAGCAGCATCACATGCAGAACATCTACTCGGTATTCTTACAGAAAGCAAACCAGATGCTTTTTCGATAAAGGCCCTGGAAGTAGCCCTCATTCTTTATGCCGAGCATGAAATGAATGCCTCAACCTTCGCGGCGCGGGTGACGGCTTCCTCACTCTCAGACATGCACTCCGCCGTCGTTTCTGGCATCGGCACACTAAAAGGGCCGCTTCACGGCGGGGCGAATGAGGCCGTCATGGAGATGTTGTTTAAGATTGATCAACTGGGCGATGTCCGAATCTACCTTGCGGACTGTTTCGCTAAAAAAGAACGCATCATGGGTTTTGGACACCGTGTTCTAAAAAAAGGAGATCCCAGATCTGACATTATCAAACAATATTCAAAAGAATTAGGCGAGCGCAAAAAGGAGACAAAATGGTACGAGATGTCGATAAAAATTGAAGAGATCATCCGTGAAGAGAAGGGGTTTTATCCGAATTTAGATTTTTATTCGGCTTCTCTCTTTTACTTATTAGGCTTACCGGCACCGCTTTATACACCCCTCTTTGTTTGCAGCCGTGTCGCAGGTTGGACCGCCCACATCATTGAGCAACATGACCAAAATCGGCTCATTCGTCCACGTTGTCGATACACGGGAGAAAAAGACCAAACTTTTATTCCCCTCAGTGGACGGAAATAAGGTCAGAGATTCTTGAGCGAATTTCTCAGGCTGAGCACTAAGGCGGGTATATTTTCTGCTGAATCTATTTTGTCCTGAATCATGTCACGTAAATAACGATTAATCCCGACCTGTCTAACGATGGATTCAATAAAGACGTTATTTTCAGAGGATTCAATTTCCTTCAATGACTGAACCAATTCGGGTTCAAGTGCGATAGAATAATCGTCTACAACCAGATAAGCGGGATAAACGGGGCCAGGTAATTTTTGAAACGTAATACTCATATAAATCCTCCTAATACATCTTGACAAGCAATCTAGATTCTACCTCTATTTGGTATAAAAATCTAGTACTGCGTTTAATTCTGTCCACCTGAGTAGATCACTTTGACCAGGATCAATCCGTGAGATGGCGCGGTCAGGCCTGCGGCTCTCCGATCCATCGCGGCAAGAATGGTCTCGACTTCTTCGGGAAAACGTTTTCCACGCCCGACTTCAACCAAGAATCCAACAATATTTCTCACCATGTATCTCAAAAATCGGGATGCTCTGAATATGATATCGATCTGTTCCCCTTTTTTGACAATTTGGATCTGATTTAAATCAATATTGTGATCTTCTACGTCGGTATCCGTCGCACAAAAGGATGTAAAACAATGCGAGCCACGCAATGCTTTTGCTGCTTCTTCCATTTTTCCCACATCCAGCACATATCGAACAAACCATCTTGTTTGCCGTTCGAGCGGGGCAGGCTGTTTGGCATTGAAAATTTGGTAGCGATATTCTTTTTCTTTTGCAGAAAATCGTGCGTGAAACTCGCGATCCACCTTAGCGACATCATGAACGACAATATCTTCTGGCAGGACGGCGTTCAATGCACGAATCCATTCATGGGCCGGAAAAGAAGAAGCAGTATCAAAATGGGCAACTTGCCCCAGTGCATGAACCCCTGCATCCGTCCGTCCTGCACCCTGAATTCGAATAGTTTCCTGCGTTAATTTTTGAAGTGCAGCTTCGAGTTTTCCCTGAATACTGGATTGCTGAGGTTGGATTTGCCATCCGTGGTAAGCGGTGCCATCGTAAGCAAGGGTCAATTTAATTCGGGGCACTTTGGGGCAGATCCTTAGGCGCCGATTTCGAGGGATCGGATGTAGGCTTCAATTCCTTTCAGGAGCGATTCCGCAGCTCTTTGCCGATAATTTTTACTACGAAGGCGCTTTTCCTCTTTCCTGTTACTAATAAAGGAAATTTCCGCCAGAATGGCAGGCATTTTGGTGTGGTTCAGCACATAAAAGGGGGCACGTTTAACACCCAAGGCGTTGGTCGGGTATTTCGACATGAGATTTTTCTTGAGCGCGTCGTTTGTAAAATGGGCCAATTCCAAAGAAGCATTTCGTGTAAAATCGCGCTCCAAATCATTTAAAATCATCTCTTGGAAATTGATCACGGCGTCATGTGTCTCAGCATTTTCACGGGCCGCAACGGCCAAGGCCCTTTCATCCGATGGCCGACCGACCAGATAGACCTCAATCCCTTTTAGTTTACGAGAACGGCTTGAATTGATATGCACTGAGATAAAAAGATCGGCTTTATTTTCATTGGCAATTTCTGTTCGTTTTTTCAAAGGAATAAAAACATCCCGATCCCTTGTTAAGATCACCTTTTTCTTCAAACGTTTCTCTACCAGGGTTTTGAGCCTTTTAGAGATATCAAGGGCCACATTTTTTTCTTCTAATCCCCCTTTGCTTCTTGCCCCCGGATCTTTGCCGCCGTGTCCAGGATCAATCACAATGGTTTGTATTGAAAAAGCAGGCGGTCGCGGGGTGGGGTTTGGTGGAAACAAGTCAATCACAAGACGGTTCGGGTTTTCAAGAATGAGATGTTTGTGTTCACCCAAGTGCTTGTATAACAATGCGATGTATACTGTTTTATTCCCTTTTTGGGTCACTTCTATTTTTCTGACCAAATCGCCCGTCATTGTAAACTCAGGCTGCCGCTTCAACGATTTCCCTAAGCTGGATGCTTCTAGTTTCACCAATAAGGTCTGTGATGCCCTGTCCCGGGTAACGGCATATGAAACAGGTCGATTGAGATCGATCACAACACGGGTACGGTCTGGATTATTTGAATGCCGGATCTTGCTGATCACTGCCGAAGTGGGTTTTAATTTTGTTTTTGCCACGCGAAGCGGGGTCGAATTCATCTCTCCCGCAACTGCAACTCTGTGAGAGGCGCTTGTGAGAGATAGATAGATAGATAGGATAAAAAGAACTACGGGGTAAAGATATGATCTCGTCTGTCTCATTAGAATTAAAGATAGACAGAACTGAGGATCTTGTCAATCTTGGGCGTCTTGATATTCCTCGTGCCAGGCCATTTGTATGGCTTCTAAAATCCCTTCATTAGATTTTTTCGGGTCATCGTCAAAATCAAGAAGTTCGGTCACCATTTTATGAAGATCGGTAAAACGCACCGTAAGCGGGTCTATTTCCGAATATCTCTCAAATAAAGCAATCCCGATGTCTTCTGAATCTGGCCAAGTGATTTTCATAAGAGCCCTTTTATTCAGTGCTGTTCTGCTTTGCGAAATGACTGTGTGTTTTTGGGGATTTCAACGACACAATCCCCTTCGATCAATGCCTGACAGGCCAGTCTGGAACTGAGGGTTAAATCGGGTGCCGTATCCAGGCGGTCTTCCTCTTCCTCTTCCATTTCGGAAAGGTGGGCCATCCCCTCACGAACAATCACATGGCAGGTCGTGCAGGCACAGCTTCCGCCGCAATTGTGCTCCAGCTCAATGTGATGATCAAGCGCAACATCCAGGATGGTTTCTCCATCGGAAACATCCAGAATGACTTTCTTTTGAGCACCATCGGTCAAAAAAGTGATTTTAGGCATTTATTTTTCCCAAAGATTAAACGTCAGATAATTTTTTATTTTTTAGCGCCTCTTTGACTGTTTGAGACATTAGATCCGCAGCAAAGCGCTGTGTGACTTGATTAAGCTCAGTCAAGGTTTCTCGAATTTGACGGTGTGTGCCTTCTGACATCGCCGCCTTCAATTGGGTCATAATCGCTTCAATTTTTTCCCGTTCATCGCCATCCAGTAAATCACTCCCCTGAGCCAAGGCCTTTTCTGTATGACGAAGCACCGTCTCTGCCTCATTGATTGATTCGATCCGCTGACGTTTTTCGAGATCTTCCTTCGCATGTTCCATCGAGGCCGAAATCATCTTTTCAGCTTCTTCATCACTCAAACCATAAGTGGGGGTCACTTCAACTGTGGTTTCTTTTCCGCTTCGCAGATCCTTTGCAGTGACATTGAGGATGCCGTTTGCATCAATCAAAAAAACGACTTCGATACGTGGCATTCCTGCTGGCAATGGATCAATCCCGGTGAGATTAAACTTGGCGAGGCTGCGACAATCGCCGACCATCTCTCTTTCCCCTTGAACAACATGGATGGACACGGTGCGTTGCCCATCGACATGTGTGGTGTAGGCTTCTTTTGCCGTGGTCGGGATCGGGGTATTCCTCTGAATAAGGCGACTGACAATACCGCCCATCGTTTCGATCCCGAGGGAGAGCGGGGTCACATCCAGTAATAACATATCAGTAATCCCGCCGGAAAGAATTTTGGCTTGAACTGCAGCACCCAGTGCAACGACTTCATCCGGGTTCAGTTCACTATGCGGCACTTTTTTGAAAAGATCTCCAACCCGCTCTTTAATGAGGGGTACACGTGTCGATCCACCGACAAGCACCACTTCATCCACATCCTCCGGACTGAGCTTGGCATCACTTAAGGCTTTGTGACAGGATTCGAGAGTGCGATCAATGAGTCCTTTGATCATGCCTTCATATTCACTCCGGGTAAATTGTCGCTCATATCGACCTTTGTTATCCGGAAGAATTAGCGACACATCCGCCGACGTTTGCGACGAGAGCTGCCACTTCACCTGCTCTGACATCAGTCGTACCTCTTGAAGTAATGCACCATTTTTCAAAAGATCAACATCGTATTGTTCTAAGACCTCATCTCGAATTCGCTTTAGCAACTGACGATCAAAATCGTCTCCGCCAAGCAGGGTATCTCCGTGAGTGGAGAGGACTTGAAAAATCCCATTTTTGATTTTTAGGATTGAGATATCGAAGGTCCCGCCACCCAAATCATAGACGGCAATGGTGCCTTCTTTTTCCTTTTGCAGACCATAGGCAAGCGATGCGGCCGTCGGTTCATTTAATATGCGGAGCACTTCCAAACCCGCCTGTTTTCCAGCATCTTTTGTGGCCTGACGCTGACTATCGTTAAAATAGGCCGGCACCGTAATCACCGCTTTTGTGATGGGCGTGTTCAGCGCCTTCTCAGCCCGTGCTTTGAGTCCTCGGAGGATATGGGCCGAAATCTCAGTCGGGGTATATGTTTTTTTCCCGATGCCAATTCGAATGGCTTCTTTTTCTTGGCCCACAAGGGAAAAAGGCAGCATTTTTAAATCGTCTTTAAGATCCTCACGCCCTTTTCCCATAAAGCGTTTTACCGAATAAATGGTCGATTTGGGCCGCGTGGTGAGATATTGCTTGGCCTCTTCTCCAACAAGAACGGACTCAGCGCTTGCCTCTTCAAGAAAGGCCACCACGGATGGAAGAGCGGTTCGCCCCTTATCATCAGCGATCGCACGTGGGGTTTCACCATCCATGTACGCAATCAAACTATTGGTCGTACCTAAATCTATTCCGACAACATGTGCCATGTGTTCACCATCTTATGCTTAAGTTTTCTGGTCAGAGGGGTTATTCTCAATGCTTTAAACAGCGGCCTTCATATCATTGATAATGCGATCTAGGTAAGCCGTGTGTGAAAGAATTTGCTTCATTTGAGGCAGATAGCCTTTTTGTTCATCTGTAAAACTTCCGCCTTTCCGATCTGCTTCGATGCAATCCCACTTTACAAAAAGGCTGTGCAATTTCTCTTTTTCATCCAACTCGAATTCTCGCATTTTTTCCAATGACACATCTAATACGGTTTTTAATTTTTTAAACTCCGCTTCGTCAGATTGATCCAATGCCCGGATTTCTTCCAAAGTTTCCTGAATTTCAAAAATATCTTCGAAGAGCTCGGCTGGTGCCTCAGTCGGAAGGTGATCATCTCCTTCAACTAAGGACACCAAGTAAGCTGCTCTTTTTTGAGGATTTTTTAAGGTCTGGTAGCCCTTGTTCAAGAAGGCTGTATTTCCAAGACTGATCTCCTGTTCTTCTTTGGGTTTTTGTTGAAAATAATCGGGGTGAAATCTTCTGCTTAATTCATAATACTGTTTTTCCAATAAATCTAAATCAATATTGAGTTTGTAGCCCATATTGAAAGAGGTAAAATAATCAGTATCATGAAGAAACTGTTGAATCGCAGTACATGAACTGCAATTAAAAAATGTAACCTGATCTGATTGACAACTCCAGCATGGGCGAGACTCCCCTGCCATTTCAAAAAAATGGCCCCTCTCGGAGCCTGTATCTTCAGACAAAATATTCATCACCGACCTAAGTGGAAAAAGATTCCCCACAACCACAACTCTGTTTGGCATTAGGATTTTGGAATTTAAATCCCCCCCCCACCAATGCCGTACTAAAATCAAGCGTTGTGCCCGTTAAATACACACCGCTTTTTTTATCCACAATCACCGAAAGTCCATCAAAATCAAAAACCTCATCATTCTGGGTAATCTCCGTATCAAAATGCAGATTGTAACTTAGGCCTGAACAGCCTCCCCCATCAACCGAAAGCCGTAGTGCGGCATTCCCGAGTTTTTTTCGTAAGATCATGCCCTTGACCTCTTCGACAGCTGCTGGCGTCAAAAAAACGTCTGCTTCATTCTTTGTTTTTGTTTCCATCATACGACCTTGTTTTAACCTTCGTTATTTTTCTTTTTATAATCAGCAATTGCTGCTTTAATGGCATCTTCCGCCAAAACAGAGCAGTGAATTTTAACCGGGGGAAGGTTCAATTCAGTGACAATTTCTGTGTTTTTAATCTCAAAAGCCTCATCAATAGTTTTGCCTTTGACCCACTCTGTGGCTAAACTCGAACTCGCAATTGCACTGCCGCATCCAAATGTTTTGAATCGGGCATCTTCAATCACACCCCCTGAAATCTTGAGCTGAAGTTTCATGACATCGCCGCACTCGGGCGCACCCACAATCCCCGTACCCACTTCATCATCACCCTTGTCAAAGCTCCCCATGTTTCTTGGGTTGCTGTAATGGTCGATCACTTTTTTGCTATAAGACATCTAACCCTCCAATTTCTTGCTTTAATGTTCCGTCCACTGAACGCTTTTTAAATCAATGCCTTCTTTTGCCATTTCATAAAGAGGAGACATTTCCCGAAGCCGGGTTACCGCCTCTACCACTCTTTTCCCAACATAATCGATCTCTTCATCTGTCGTAAAGCGTCCGAGACCAAAACGAAGGGAAGAATGTGCAAGATCGCTACCAACACCCAATGCTCGCAATACATACGAAGGCTCCAAGGTTGCGGTTGTACAGGCTGACCCGGAAGAGAGCGCAATCTCTTTGAGCCCCATCATTAAAGATTCTCCTTCAACATAAGCAAAACTGATGTTGAGATTTTGAGCCAGCCGGTTTTCCGGGTGCCCATTGAGATACACTTCATCCAGCTCCGTCATGATATAGTCTTGCAGTTTATTTCGCATTTTGGTTAATCGCAATTCTTCTTCAATCATCTCTTTTTCTGCGATCTCACAGGCCTTTCCCAAACCCACGATGCCAGGGACATTGAGTGTGCCGGAACGCATGCCGCGCTCATGCCCACCGCCGTCCATCACCGCCGCCAATCGAACGCGGGGCTTCTTTCTCCGAACATACAAGCCGCCAACTCCTTTCGGACCATAAATTTTATGGGCCGAAAAAGACATGAGATCAATGCCCATCTCATCGACATTCACAGGAATTTTCCCAACCCCCTGGGTGGCATCGCAGTGGAAAACCACGCCTTTCTCTTTGGCAATTTGGCCAATTTCAGCAATGGGTTGAATAACCCCAATTTCGTTGTTGGCCAACATGATTGAAATCAAAATAGTTTGGTCGGTAATCGCCGCCTTTAGCGTTTCAAGATTAATCAAACCATCCGAATCCACCGGAAGATAGGTGACCTCAAAACCTTCTTTTTCAAGTCGCTTTGCGGTATCAAGGATGGCTTTGTGTTCTGTAACCGCCGTAATAATGTGGTTTCCTTTTTCACGGTACATATGAGCAACCCCTTTTAACGCGAGATTGTCAGATTCAGTCGCACCACTGGTAAAAACAACCTCTTTTGGGTTGCATGCGATCAATTGGGCAATCTGAGCACGCGCTTTGCTGATCGCTTCATCGGCGTCCCAACCAAAGGAGTGATTTTTGCTTGCAGCATTGCCGAATTTCCCAGAAAAATAAGGAAGCATGCTTTCTAATACACGCGGGTCAACTGGGGTGGTCGAATGATAGTCCATATAAATTGGAAATTTTAACATCGTATTCCTTCCATTCATAAAAGAGGCTCAGTTCACCTCTAAGAGTTCATCAGTCGTCTCACTGATAATTTTATCGATGGTAATTGTATCCAGATAGTCCACAATGTGGCTTTCTATTTTACGAAGTGGACTTTGAATGGTGCATTGCTCGGTTTGAGAACAGGTACTGTCCCCTTCGATACAGCGCACAATCTGGATTGGTCCTTCAATCGCCCGAATAACTTCGCCAAGGGTAATCTCACTCGGATCTTTGAGGAGGGTGTACCCGCCTTTAGGGCCATTTTGGCTTTCAATAAAACCTTCTTTTGCCAGTTTCTGTAGAATTTTTGCGAGCAATTCCCTCGGAATATTGTAAATTTCAGCGATACTCCGCGTATTGGCCACAAAAAGGTCTTTTCGGTACGACATGTAATTTATGGACATCAAGGCATAATCTGTTTTTTTTGTTAGTTTTAACATGGTTTAAGTCCGACCATTTTTATCTCCGATCAATAGAGTCGGATATAAGGATACCCGACTCTATTGATCTTTGTCAAACCTTAAAATAGAAATTTTTTGTAAGTGTGCATGACATTGAAGCCAGCGCAGGGGGCGGACGGGTAATTCATAGCGAGCAGGTTGTAGAGCATCTGGCATTTAAAACCTCTTGGATTCGGTCGGGACTAGGTCTTAATCCAAGTCATTTGGTTCTAATCTCGGCTGTCGGCGACTCGATGGAGCCGACAATAAGAGCAGGCGACCTTCCATTATCAGACAGAGCAGTTGAAAATATCGTTGATGATGCACTTTATTCGATTTTGATTAATAATGTTCTTTTGATTAAGCGTATTCAGCGGCTTTTTGATGCCTCGGTCTTGGTAAAGTCGGATAATCCGGCGTACCAAACACAAACCCTGAGCAAGACACAGGCGGAGGATTTACAGGTCATCGGTCGCTTGGTCTGGGTGGAGAGACGAGTATGAAAAGGTGGAGACGAATGCAGTGTCTACTTTTTTCAGTCTTTTTTATGTTCATTTCTGGTTGTGACCTTATGATGGCGGAAGACGATCTACTACATAATAAATATCTGGATGCCGTTCCATTGTGTGCGCCTGGGTCATCTTATGTGGGGACATGGACTACAAATATGGTTGGCGGCTTGCTTTCTATAAGGATAAACCCGGATGGTACAGGGAAATACTGTAAAAACCACATGAATGGAACGGGACAAAAGGTCAATTCAAAAATATATAAATTACCCACTGGAGATTTGTTTTTAATTAACGAAGTAGGAACTCGGTATAAAATAGATTCCTTTTCAAAGACAGAAATTAAAACAACTGCCTATGGGGAAAAATATAAATTTATTCCTGGTGTCCACTCCTTAAATTGCAAGGATTTTCTCGGCTAAAAACCATTGTTTTTTGTAGAGTTATCAACAGGTTTATTTTTGAGTATTTACACGGAAAATCACGCAATCTGGATGTCGCTAGGATTTTTTTCTAATCCTCTATCCTAACGACATAAAACATTATAAGCTATTGATTTTTAAAGATATAATACATTAAGGATGAGCGATAAATGTGGCAACGAAATAGAGTCATCCCTTGTATTTTAGTCAGAATAAGCTCGACACACTCAAGAAATTGCGAACATCACATACAATCTGAAACTCCCCCCTTGGAGTGATCGGAATAGAGACTGTCCCTTCAAGACTTTGAATCGTTATGCTATGATTCTCCCCATGAATAAATTTGATGTCATTGTCATTGGCGCTGGAAGCGCTGGCCGATATGCCGCACAAGCTGCCGCTAAAAATGGGGCAGCCGTCGGCTTGGTTGAACCCGGCCCTTTTGGCGGACTTTGTATTTTAAAAGGCTGTATGCCAACGAAGACTTATCTCCGTTCTTCAGAACTCATGGGGTTTATTAAACAGGGGCCGGAGATCGGCATTCACATCGAAGGAAAAATCCGTGTCGATTTTGACCACATTAAAAAGCGCAAAGACCGCTTGATTGCTGAAATGGCCTACTACGCCAAAATGGGGATCGATGGAGAAGAAAACATCACACTCCTTTCAGGATCAGCCAAGTTTCTATCCCCTGATTCAATCCAGATTGGAGATTCGCAGTACAACTGCGCCAAATACATCATCGCAACCGGCTCAAAAGAAGTGATCCCCCCTTTCCCCGGCTTAAAAGAAACGGGGTTCATCACCAGTGATGACGCGCTTGAATTGGAACAACTTCCGGCATCGCTAATTATTTTAGGCGGTGGGGCGGAAGCCCTTGAATTTGGACAATTCTTCAATCGGATGGGGGTTCAAACCACAATCATTCAGCGAAGTCCACAAGTCCTCAGCTTGGAGGATTCGGACATCGGGGTCACTCTCGGAGAAATCTTTCGAAAAGACGGGGTTGATCTTCGAACGGGGACACAAGTGACTCAGATTGAATGTATAGGATCACTCAAACAAGTGACTTTTAAGCACGGAAACAATCCAGTCACCATTAAAGCACAAGAGATTTTGGTCGTGACGGGTCGCACAGGTCGTGTCGAAAACCTTCAACTGAATGCCGCAGGAGTCGAAACCTACAATGGGGGTGTCAGCGTCAATGAGTATTTGCAAACGAGCAATCCCAATATTTATGCCGCTGGCGATGTCACGGGACTCAACCTTGTCGTTAATGTTGCGACTTATCAGGGAGGGATTGCTGGCAAAAATGTAGTCAAAGGCGCGCTTGAAAAGGCCGACTACCGCGTGATTCCGATTGCCGTATTTACCGATCCGCAATTTGCCAAAGTCGGGCTCTCAGAAAAAGAAGCCAAAGCACAGGGCATTGAGGTTCAGGTTGGGAAATATCCCTTTGATGATCTTGGCAAAGCGATTGTGACCAACCAGACCGAAGGCTTCATGAAAATATTGGCGGATAAAAAAACCGGCGAGATTTTAGGGGCGCAAATCGTCGGCGCGGAAGCTTCCAACCTGATCCATCAAGCAACCATCGCCATGCACTATCGGGCAACACTGCAAGATTATCGAAAGATTGCACACATTCATCCGACTCTAGCGGAAATAATGTTGTACTTGGTTGAAGATATGCTCGGAATTGACTAACGGATAAATCCCGCGATATCGGGATTTGAAACCGTCTATCTCGGGCTAATGTGTCGTACTCGACATTTTCGGTAATTCCTCCAATGCTTCCTTAATCACTGTCGCAGTCGCAGGGATATTGTCAACCTCCGGAAATTGAATCAACTCATATCCTTTGACCATCCCGATTTTGCGCACAAACCAATTGCTTGTTTTATCGACGAGTTCAAAAACCTCGTTATTTTTGGAAAGCGTCACGCGGACAGTCATCATCCCATTCAGCTTGAGTGCGTCTTTAAAGACCCCTGCTGGCACAGAAACGGTCTCAAAACCGGCGACGGTAACTTCTGCCATTACATCGGCCAGCTCTTCAATACTATCTCCATCCAAATCTTGACCGAAAGGGATCACTTTTTTTTGCACCTGAGTAAAGGTTTCTCCAATAAAAAGTGGAAATTTAATCACCAAGTAGGGCACCAAGCGATCTTCAAAAGGGGTAGAGGGTAGACCGCCGTGATAGACAATGCTGTCTGCATTTCTTGAGAAATAATTCTCTGCCGGCCCCTCATTCGCCTGATTACTTTCAGTGAACAATTGGACATCAACTCCATCTTTTTTCATCTTCCCCTTTGCGGTTGATCTGTTGGTGTAAGTCGCAATCTGTTGCATCTTCTCATTGATCGTTCCCTGATAGATCCAACTCATGCCCTCTGTATCTGGAAAATATTCCCCAACACTTTTGATGGCTTTCCCTTCCAGTGCACTTGCTACTGACGTGACGAACAATAAGGCAATCGTACAAAAACCCACTTTCGTATTTTTTAAAATCATCCGAGAAACCCTTCTCTCTATTTTTAAAGAAATGGGAAGCACCACTTTACCACCCGCGCTTATTTTGGGGAAAAGCCTTGATCCAAGGACTTTGACCTGGGGTTCCGAATTTCTTGACCTTTTCAATCAATGCTTGATCCCAGCCCCCTTTTTCTAGTACCTTTGAAAGGGCAAAAACATCCAAAAAAGAAACCTCTTCCCATTTTCCAGCCGCTTTGACCAGCTTTTCCAAGTTGGCTCGGCCTGGGTCTTTTTTACCGGGGAATTTAAAATTGTCATACACTCGAATCAAGACTTTGTAGCCTTTCGTAAAAACAACCTCGACCCCTTTGCTTTTGGAATAATCAATGAGGGCTTCTTTCACCTTTGCAATTTCGGCTTTGAGCTTCTCATCTTCAGACTGCAATTGAACAAGCCGCTCACCCAGCTGAACGCCCTCTTCACCCATGTATTCATTTTGAGGAAGGGACTTGGTTTCGAAAAGATGACGAAACTGCGGGCAAATCGGCTGATGTTCACACCAAGTACAAAGTCCACTTTTGTGCGTTGGGAATGCTGTCGCAGATTCGATCTCTTCAATGAGATCAATCGTCTCCTGTCGGAGCGCTTCCAATTCTTCATCCGTTCGGCGCGAGTGAATTTCTTGATCAAACAGCAAGTAATGCCATACCAACTCAACTTCTTCTGTATCGGGCCAAAGTTCTTTTACCGCCATTTGATAAAACGGCAACTGCCGATCTTCATCAAGATCTTGCTGGGTAGGAAGGAAGCCTTTGGCTTTATAATCGTGAATCCAAATCACTTTGTCTTTGGGGCGACTAATCCGATCGACAAATCCAAGCAGGCTGTGTTTTCCCGCTTTATCGAGATTAAATTCGACCCGATATTCAATGCCCAATGTTCGATTTTGGTCAAAGGGGAAATAGCGATTAAAATAATCCACAATACATTTTTCCCCCATGGCCAGATAGTTTTCAGGGGTCAACTCTTCCCGAACAATTCGAATCTCCTCGTGCCATTCTTTATCCCAGATCTGACGATAATAATCGAGCAAAGACTCCAGCGTGACTTCCCGGAAAAACTTGAGGTCGGTGTACAGTTTCTCCAAAGCTTCATGGACACGAGACCCCATGAAGGCTTCAATCCCTTCGCTTGGGGTTTTGATGCCGTCAATATAAGTAAACTTAAACTTCTGAGGACATTGCCGGTAGGTTTCTAATCGTGAAGCAGAATAAGGCATAAACACTCGAAAATCCGTGACGATTCAATGAAGAATATCTTTGCGGATTGTACTGAGGCTTTTCGTAGAAGTCAAAAACAATACAGGTGATTCATCTCGGATTTGACTCATTATTTTTTCGATCCAAATATGACCCCCTCAAAGAAATCGCTATAGATCAATCGCAACACTTGCTTTATAATGCCCTGAAAATCATCTAAGAAAAAGGCTTTTTCGCAGGAAACGATTTGAAAACCACTGTACAATTCATTGTTTCATCGATGGTTACGATAGTTCTATTCATCAGCACAATATCAACCACCCAAGCCGCCAGTTTCGGTATGCTCAGCCCAAATGCTGAAGTCCACCTGGTGACCATCGGCCCAGGCCCCCTGGTTTGGGAACGATTCGGGCACAATGGCATTTGGATCAGCGATCCTGAAAGCGGTTTCGACCGGATATATCACTGGGGCCTTTTTGATTTTCAGTCTGAAAATTTTTGGCCTAAATTTCTCCAAGGGTATATGGATTATTCCATCGGCCATATTGACGCTTCCGATTTTCTTCAATTCTACATGGAGAGCGACCGGAGTATATGGCTTCAAACCCTCAACTTGAATGCCGATCAAAAGAATGAACTCGCCATCCTTTTAATGGAAAATGACTCGAAAGGAATGCGCATTTATCGATACAACTATTACTTGGACAATTGCTCCACACGGACACGGGATGCGCTGGACAAAGTCTTGGGCGGCATCATCAAAAAAGAAACAGAAAGCTCAGGAAGCGGAAAAAGTTTCCGTTCTAACACGCGGCGCCTGCTTCAAATGATGCCTGGCCCCTACCTCGGCATTCATCTCGGACTGGGTCACCCGGCTGACGATGAAATCTCAATTTGGAAAGACATGTTTACGCCAATGTCTCTTCGTCGCCATCTCAATGCCATCAAACTCCCGGATGGGATGCCTCTGATCCTTTCAGACAAACTCCTCTACAACTCGCCAAGAACAAAAGAACCAGAAACCATAAAATCCTACATGGGGTTCTTTTTTCCCGTGAGCGCCTCCTTGGGTGCATTGTTTGCCGTACTCGGCTATCTGGCTGCCGTGAAGAAAAAATCGGCTCGTTTTTTTCTTGCCTTACTTGCCACCACTTGGACATTACTCTCAGGACTACTCGGCACCATCATCTTACTCATCTGGCTTGTCACCGAACATCGCTATGGGCACTGGAATGAAAACCTGCTGCATTTCAACCCGCTCTCCCTCGTCCTCGCCGTCTTATTTTTGGTCATGCTCATTCGGGGTCGTCTCCCCAAGATGGGAGGGCTTATCCTTTATGCCGTCACCGCGCTCTCATTGCTGGGTTTTGCCATTCAAATCATTCCCTTTTTTGATCAGGTTAATGCCGAAATCATTGCACTTACACTTCCAGCGCATTTGGGATTACTTTGGGCCATGCGAATTACTGAGCGTTTTAATGCTCAGTAATAATGGTTCTTGACAGCCCATTTGAGAACGTGATAGAAATCCAACACCTTTTTCCAGAGAAGAGCCGCTAGCTCAGTTGGTAGAGCATCGCCCTTTTAAGGCGGTTGTCCTCGGTTCGATCCCGAGGCGGCTCACTTTGTTTCCGCTCTTCCTTCCTTTCTCTATTTTATCTTCATCAATCTGTGACTCCATTTCTTTTGCTCACAAAGAAATGGAGTCACAATACTTGTCGCTTAAATACAACATTATAAATCCTTAAGGTGTAACATTTTTGCAACAAAAATAGGTTCAAACAAAACGACTCAAAAAAATAGGACATAAGTTACTGTAAAATAACAATTTATTTAATTATCAATGTTTAAATTTTCAGGCACGGCAATTGCTTACATAAAAGAGTGTTTACGAAAACAGGGTTTTTAAGAATCATGAAAGAAAAGACAATCCAGGAATCAGTATTTTGTAGCGGCGTCGGACTTCACTCCGGTCAGATCATCCATATGGCGCTGCATCCGGCCAGCAAAGACTCCGGCATCGTTTTTATCCGAAAAGATCTGGGCGACATTCGGATTCCCGCGAATTCGGCTCATGTGATTCCTTCTTCTCTCGCAACAATCCTGGAGTCGGACGGCGCGACGGTTCAGACAGTCGAACATCTGATGGCCGCAATCTCTGCCATGGAAATTGACAATCTCATTATTGAACTCGATGGGGCTGAGGTTCCCGCTTTGGATGGGAGTGCTTATCCTTTTATTTCCTTGCTTCAAAAAGCGGGTTCAGTCAAACAGAAAAAAGAGCGCACTTATATCGAAATCCTGAAACCGATGGCGATTTCCGAAAATGGAAAATCGATTGCCGTGCGACCAGGGTCTTCTTTTGAAGTCTCATGCCATATCTCATTTGATCATCCAGTCATCTCAAATCAATCCTATCGCTATTGGCATAGCCGCCAATCGTTTATCCAAGAATTGGCCTCTGCCAGAACCTTTGGTTTCCTAAAAGATGCTTCGGCGCTCCAGGCAAAAGGTTTGGCCATGGGGGCATCAGTGGATAATGCGGTTGTGATTGGTGACGACAAAGTTTTGAACAAACAGGGTTTGCGCTATTCTGATGAATTTGTCCGGCACAAGGTCCTCGACTTGATCGGAGACTTTGCCTTGCTTGGCCTGCCGATTTTAGGTCAAGTCGAAGCCCATTGTTCTGGGCATAAACTGCATGCAGAATTGATTCAAGAGATCATGCAAAACAAAAAGGCATGGAGAATGGTCACCGCTTCATGCTCAGAAAAACCTCCAGTTGTTTTCCAGCCCACTCTTCAAGGTATGCCCCTTACCGCTTAGCTTTTCCTATTTTTTCTGACCCTGATCATTCACCAATCATTGGCCTTCTACGTTCTATCGCCGCAATCGCCTCTTAAGCAATGTCATCAAAAAGTAAAGTTCTTCGCTTTTAAAGAAATATTGCAAAATAAAATACCCCAGTGCGCTGGCTGTAATTGCGCCGGACAAGGACGCGACTTTCATTCCCGACGCGCCACTTGCTTGCCAAAGCGCCTGTCCTGAAATCCAGTAGGCTGGGATAAGCATCACCAGTGAAGCACAAATCACCTTGAGATGAGAAACGAGGATTCGCTTTCCATCTGACCAATCGATCCGCCGTTTTAAGATAAAAAGCAGACAAGAAAAGTTGAAGATGGCTGATAGAGAGGTTGCCAATGCGAGGCCACGATGTTGGAGCGGAATCATTAAGGCAATGTTAAGGACAAGATTGAGCAGCATCGCGAAAATGCCGACCTTTACTGGGGTTTTGGTATCTTGCATGGCATAAAAAACTGGAACCACAATGCGAACCCCTGCAAATGCCCATAGACCTAGGGCATAAAAAAGCACAGCATCAGCGGTGCCGAGGGTCGCGATATGATCAAAATTACCCCGCTCAAAAAGGGTCTGAACAATCGGCACACGAAAAAGAATCAAACCCAATAGCGCGGGAAAGGTGATGAAAAAAACAAGCCGAAGTCCAAAAGAAAAAGAGCGACTGAGGGCCGAAAGGTCTCCTTTCGCGGCTTGTGTTGAAAGCGTCGGGAGTAGTGCAGTGGAAAGGGCAACCGCAAATATACCCAATGGAAAGTGGATAAGCCGCATCCCAAAATAAAGATAGCTCACAGAACCCAATGGAAGGAAAGAGGCGAGAAAAGTATTGACGAGCAGGTTCACTTGGGTCACAGAAAGCCCGACGATTGTGGGCAGAATGAGCTTTCCCATTTTGACAACCCCCGGATGTAACGGCCAAGTGGGTTTGACGAGGGCGACTGAAAATCCTTGGCGATGTAATCTCGGGAGTTGCATCATAAATTGTGCCACACCGCCTAAAGTCACTCCGATCGCAGCGGCAAAGACAGGCTGCTCTAAATAAGGGGAAAGGACAAGGATCATCGCAATATTGACGATATTATAAACAGCGGACGAAAAAGCGGGTGGCCCAAAATGGCGAATGCTGTTGAGCACGCCCATGACAAGCGCCGCACAAGAGATGAACAGGAGAAAGGGAAACATCAAGCGAGTCAACTCAGTGGTCAGCTGGAACTTTTCAGTATCCCCCAAAAAACCCCGTGCAAGGACACTGAGAATTTCGGGTGAAAAGATGATCCCCAAAGTCACCACGGCTAAAATAAGGATGAAGAGAATGGTGAAGGCGGCACGGGCGAGCTTCCTTGCTTCTTCTTTGCCACGCAAGGTGAGATATTCTGAAAAAACGGGGACAAATGCCGCCGACATAGAACCTTCTGCAAAGAGCTCTCGCAGGAAGTTGGGGATGCGAAAGGCAACATAAAAGGCATCCCCAACTGTTGAGGCACCGATGATTCCGGCTAAAATCATATCTCGAACGAAACCCAGAATACGGCTTAAGAAGGTTCCAAGCGAAACAATTCCAGCAGATTTTGCGATATACCCTTCGACATCATGTTTTGGCACAGGGCTTTTTTCTTGACTTTCCATTAGCTCACGTATTATAAAGCTCCTTTTGTTTAACGGAGGCTTAAACTTGGCAAATCACCCATCTGCATTAAAGAGAGAGCGGCAATCACAAAAACGGCGGCTCAGAAATCGTTCTGTAAATTCTACTGTAAGAACAGCAATTAAAAAAGTAAGCGCTGCGATCTCTGAAAAAGAGCTTGAAGCCATTAAAGTCACACTCAATGAGGCCACTGCAAGCCTCAACAGAGCCGCCACCAAAGGGGTTATTCCCAAAAGGCGGGCTTCTCGAATGGTTTCCCGTCTTGCAGCCTTAGCCAATAAGACGATCTTTCCTTCTCCAAAAGCATCTTCGTAAGCCCTCATTGATATAAAAAGAGTTAATAGCTGCTCGGACTCAGAAAAGGGAGACTATAGTCTCTTTTTTCAACTGGATCACTGAAACAAATATCGAGCAATAATGTCTCTAGAATTGATCTGCCCGATAATGCCCCGCCCTTCAATTGCGAATCCGCAGAGAGACAGCATTCAAAAGCTTTTTGAATTTCTTCTAAGCGCCATTTTTTGAGCTGCTGAAGAAAGCTTCGAAGGAAGCTCGGTGGCATCGGCACCTTTTTCACAACCTCCGCAGATCGACCTGACTCAATCAATGTTTTGGCAATGGCCATTTGTCGCCATAAACGCACCAGCATGCTCAGCACAAAAAGCGGTTGAGTCCCCTCCGACAGCATCGCCCTGAGAAGCTGGATCGCACTGGAGAGATCTTTATCACCGACCGCATTTGTGAGTTCGAAAATAGAATGTGTCCGTCCATTTCCGGCTATTTTTTGAACACATTCCATTGAAATCTCTGACGACCCCTTCAAGGCTGACGCGTTCGTATCCGATTGAAAAAGCACCAATTTTTCCAGTTCTTGGTGGATCAAAAGCAGGTCACGCCCGAGATGCTCCTGTAAAAACCAGATGGCTTCTTCAGAAAGATGAACCCCGAGTTTTTTGCTTTCTTGACGAATCCAGACAGGGATCTCTCTTTCTCGTGGACGCGGACAGGTGATGAGAACCGCTTTTTTTTTCAGTGTTGAAAAGAGTTTTTTTCGCATGTCCGGTTTTTCTGCGACAAAAATCAAAGTGCTGGTCGTGGAGGGATTCGAAAAATAGTCCATGAGTAGGCTTTTGTCGTCTTTCAATTGATCAGCAGACTGAATAAAAATCATTCTGCGAGGACTTAAAATGGGATAGGTATTGGCAGCCGAAAGAATGGATTCGGGGGACGCGTCGCTGCCGTGGAATCGCTTGAGATTAAAGCCATGTGCAGAAGGATCGAGTCCTTTTCCCATAAATTGCTGAAGTACCGTATCGATTAAAAAAGGTTCATCTCCTGTCACGAGGTAAAGGGGCGAAAATTGACCTTGCCCAATATGTCGTAAGGCTTCTTGAAATGTCATTCGCTTTTCATTTGCGCGTGTTCGGGTATTGGCATTTGAATCAATGCGGAAACCTGCTCGGCCATCTCCCGTCCCGCTTCACGAATGGCACGATTTTTTGAGCTACGATCTTGAGCCACATCAGATCGCGTGACATAATCCGCAACACCAGTCACTACTTTGCTAAACCTCTGCTCTTGCCTTGCGCCCTGTTGGAGTTGGAACTCTGCCACGATTTGAACACGGTATTCCCTTGCACCACCGCTTGGCGTTAAAGAGGTTGGAATTTGCGAAAAACTGGTAATATTGGCCCTTAAAACAAGGTCGTTCCCGAGAGGCTTGTTTGCAACATGCCAGCCGTGATTGTAAAAGGTTTCTTTAAAAATACGCGTCAGCTCTTTTTCTAAAATCGGCTCAAAGGTTGTGTTTGAGAAAAGTGGGATGGCGATTGTTTTTTCAGCCCTTGGGCCAGAATCCATCGTAGTTCCAATTTGAAGCCCGCATCCTGCAATAATAAAAAGAGATAAATAAAGCAAGTTCCTTCGCAAACGGGAGGGAAAGTGGTTTTTCAGAGAGAAACTTAGCATCTTCAGATCACAATATTAACCAATCTCCCTTTAATAACAAAGACTTTTCTAATGGCTTTGCCGTCGATCCAAGAAATCGTTTTCGGGTCGGCAAGCGCTCGCTCTTGTAAGACCGCATCCACTGTTCCGGCTTCCGCTTGAAAACGGTGACGCACCTTTCCATTAATTTGGATCACGACCTCAATGCTTTCTTCCAAAATGGCGCTTTTATCGTAGTCAGGCCATTTGACGTCCATAATCGAAGCCGGTTTTCCGAGGATTTCCCATAAGGATTCTGCAAGGTGTGGCGCAAAAGGAGAAAGAAGAATTACCAGTGTGTTGATGGCTTGTGAAAAAGCGGCCGCATGTTGAAGCGCTTCTGCTGAACTTGGGGCTTTGTCTGCATCATCTTTGGAGAGACCGTTGTAAAATGACATCAACGCTGCAATCGCCGTATTGAATTGATAACCTTCTTCGATATCCGAGCTGACCTTTTTAATGGTTTGATGGGTGAGGCGACGGAGGTTTTTGACGCGCGTAGAGGTCGATGAATAATCCACAGGGTCAGAAGAAAGCGCGGGCTGGGATTCAGCAAAGGCCACAACCAAGCGCCACACGCGCTGCAAGAAGCGGAAACTGCCCTGTACGCCGTCATCACTCCATTCCAAATCTTTTTCCGGCGGCGCAGCAAAAAGAGAAAATAGCCGGGCGGTATCCGCACCATAGGTTTGGATGAGATGGTTTGGATCAACAACATTGCCCTTTGATTTAGACATCTTCGCGCCATCTTTAATCACCATGCCTTGTGTCAGGAGATTGGAGAAAGGTTCGTCGATATTGATCAAACCGATGTCACGCACAACCTTGGTAAAAAAACGGGCGTAAAGTAAATGAAGCACCGCATGCTCTATCCCCCCGACGTATTGATCAACCGGCATCCATCGGTTTGCAAGTCCCTGATTGACTGGAACTTCCGTTTCCTTCGGAGAGGCATAACGCAGAAAATACCATGAAGAGTCCACAAAGGTATCCATCGTGTCGCTTTCTCTTAAGGCAGGGGCATTACATTTTGGACAGTTTGTATTGAGAAAATTTTCATCCTTCAAAAGAGGGTTTCCCCCCTCACCCAGGGGCAGGTCTTGCGGCAGCGCAATGGGGAGATCGGATTCTGGCACGGGGACAACACCGCAGTTTTCGCAATAAATCATGGGGATAGGCGTACCCCAATATCGCTGACGAGAAATACCCCAGTCGCGTAAACGGTAATGGGTCTCCCTTTTGCCAAGCCCTTTTTCTTCCACATATTGCATGATTTTTTCTTGTGCGGATTTTGGTGCGAGACCAGAGAACTGCTGAGAATCAACCAGGGTACCAGTGGGATCCGTATGGGCCGCTTCAAGCGGCAAGGCCAAATCCCCGGTCTCATTTTGGATGACAAGCTTAACGGGGAGTTCATATTTTTGGGCAAATTCAAAGTCGCGCTGATCATGCGCCGGCACGGCCATCACAATACCGGTGCCATAACCCATCAGAACAAAATTGGCGACCCATATCGGGATTTTATCTCCGGTTAAGGGATTCGTCGCATAGGCACCTGTAAAAACGCCTTCTTTTTCCTGCTCTACAGCGGTTTGTACCGTAAGATCTTGCTCGAGGAGGTTTTGAACAAAAGCTTCAACAGCCGGAGCCTCTTTGCGTCCTGCAATAATTTTAGGCAATAGGGGATGTTCTGCCGCGATACTCATAAAGCTTACCCCAAACAGCGTGTCGGGCCGGGTGGTGAAAATTTTTAAAGTTTCAGATGGATCTTCCAGTGTGAAATTGACCTCCACCCCCTGACTTTTTCCGATCCAATTTCTCTGCATGGTGAGTACGCGCTCCGGCCAGCCCGTGAGCGTGTCGCAGGCGGAAAGCAGTTCTTCCGCGTAATCCGTAATCCGAAAAAACCATTGCTTGAGTGCTTTTTGGGTCACCGCACTATCACAGCGCCAACACAGCCCTTCGACCACTTGTTCGTTGGCCAGCACCGTTGCGCAGTCAGGGCACCAATTGACCGTGGCTTCTTTACGGTAGGCGAGTCCTCGCTCAAACATCTTAATAAATAGCCATTGGTTCCATCGGTAATATTCGGGCTTGCAGGTCGCGACTTCCCGTTCCCAATCAAAAGAAAGGCCAAGCGCTTTCATTTGATCTTGCATGGCAGCAATATTTTGATCGGTCCATTTAGCCGGAGGGACCTTGTTTTTAATCGCCGCATTCTCAGCAGGCAGACCAAAGGCGTCCCAGCCCATGGGATGAAGCACCTGATATCCACGCATCCGCTTAAAGCGCGCGATCACATCCCCAATCGCATAAACGCGAACATGCCCCATGTGGATACGGCCCGAAGGGTAGGGAAACATCTCGAGCACATAGTATTTGGGCTGATTGCTTTCTTCTGAAACTTTAAAGGTGTGTTGTTTTTCCCAAAAGCCTTGCCAGCGGGGTTCAATCTCTCTTGGGGGGTAGTTTTTGTCCATTTTTGCTCAGAGAACTTATCACAGAGGTCTTCGATTCGCAAGCTGGCGCGGGCGTGAGAGACTGAGACTCCTTAGCAAATTCATCACTAAACGCGAACAAGTTCCATTAATGGCTCAAACGAATACAATGCGGGTCTTCTACCCGATGCTGTTTCTAATGTGGTGATCAGATTTTTCTCCAAAAGAACCCTTGTAAATCTTGCAGCACTCGGCGTGGGAATACCACTTTTTGTTGTAAATTTGTTATTTCTAAACATTGGATTGGTGAACACAAAATCCAATGCGACAACACTCCACTTAGAAGACAAGACATCGGAAAATATGATTTTCATTTCTTCGTATAGTTTGCTAATGCTTTCTGCAATCATGAGATTTCGAATCGCCTGCTGCTCAACCGCTTCCAGAAAAAAAACACACCAATTTTCCCAATTTCCAGACTTGGATACATCTCTCATTGTATCCAGATAACGATCTTTATTTTCTTCCAAGTAACCACTGATGTAAAAGTAAGGTTCAGATATCGTTCCTGAAGTCCATAACATCAATGTAATTAACATACGTCCTATTCGTCCATTCCCATCTTCAAATGGATGCAAAGATTCAAATTCAATATGGGTGATGCCTGTTTTAATCAAGGCTGGATGGGTGCTTTTCTCTACATAAAGAAAGAGCTTGTCCAATCCCTCTTGCAGTTTTTCAGGGCTAATAGGGATGAATAGAATGTTTCTTCTTAACTTATCAGCAAGGTAGTTTTGTTCATTTTTAAATTGACCTGGCGATTTTGAAGCGCCACGCCCAAAGGACAGTAACTTCTGGTGAATTCCCTTTATCAGCGATTGAGACAATGGATAACCATCCTCTACTGCTTGCTGCGTATTTTTCAATGTCCGTTGATACAGGAAGGTTTCGATCACTTCTGATCTTACATTTTTAGCACCTTCCGTTTCATTGTCATGATCTGCCTCATACTTAAGAATTTCATCCATAGTACTGACAGTCCCTTCCATCCTTGAAGAGATCACAGCCTCTTGGTTGCGTAGAGGAGCCAACAAGATTTTACCATTGTGCATATTTTTTAGCATTTGGTCGTAGCGAGCCAAGGCATCCGTTGCCTTCACTAAAGGCTCAACAAAATGTCCATAATCAAGGACACTTGGTGGAAATTTGTTGTAATGATAGTTCACAGCATTTTCTAAGTTGAGATCCATAATTGGCCTTTGGTAATTTGTTATTAACAAATTTAAGTACACTAACAACAGATTCAATACATGTCAATATTTTGATTAATTTGATAGTCAAATACAGTTAGGCTTAACTAATTCAGATCAAAAACTCTTGTCTCTCATAAATTTAAACATATGATAGACAGTAATTCAAATGGGCTTACGGGCTGATCTGAGCAATCACCCCTTCAAGAAGATTGAAAAGTTCGATTTCTACCTGTTCTTTGGTTTTCATATTTCTGAGTACGGCTTTTCCCATTTCCATTTCTTGTTCGCCAACAATTAAAACAAAAGCGGCGTTGAGTCGATCCGCCTGTTTCATCTGTTTTTTGAGCGCGGCTCCAGATTTACCGATTTCGCTTCGGATATTTTTTCGTCGTAAATCGTAGAGCACAGGGAAAACATGCTGGTGCGCAGCTTCCCCGAGCGGCACGATAAAAAGTTGAAGGGCTGAGTATCGGATGTCTGATTCGGGAAGCAATTGCATGAGTCGTTCCATCCCCATGGCAAAGCCGATGGCAGGTGTACTTGCGCCACCGAGCGCCTCTACGAGGCCATCATAGCGTCCACCTGCCGCAACGGCATTTTGTGCCCCAAGGTTTTGAGTGGTCATCTCAAAAGCGGTTTTCGTGTAGTAGTCGAGGCCACGGACGAGGTGTTTAGAAATCACAAAAGGCAATTTCAGGGAAGAAAGCCCTTCCTGTACGGCCTTAAAATGCGCGTCGCATTCTTGGCAGAGGTGATTCGCAGAAGCAGGGGCGTCTGTTGTGATTGCTTTGCAGCTTTCTTTTTTACAATCCAAAATGCGCAAAGGGTTTTGATGGAAGCGCCGGTTGCAATCTTCGCAGAGCGTGTCAAGCTGCGCGCCGAAATAACCCTGTAAAGCGGCGCGATATGGTGGACGACAAACGGTGCAGCCAAGGCTGTTGATTTCTAATGTGAGATCAGAAATACCAATCCGTTGAAAAAAATAAGACAAAAGGGAAAGGAGCTCCACATCCTGCTCGGGATCAATCTCCCCGATAATCTCTGCACCGACTTGATGAAATTGCCGGAGCCGTCCGGCTTGCGGACGCTCGTGACGAAACATGGGGCCTTGGTAATAAAATTTCGCGGGGAGAGCAAGAATTTGATGACGGTGTTCAAGAAAGGCACGGACAACAGATGCCGTGCCTTCGGGCCGAAGCGTGACGGGTTTGCCATCCCAATCTTCAAAGGTGTACATCTCTTTTTCAACGATATCCGTGGTTTCTCCGATGCTTCGGGTGAAAAGCCTTGTCCGCTCGAGTATGGGGGTACGGATGGGTGAAAAACCAAAGGCGTGGAAGGTTTTGCGCACCGCAGATGCGACCCACTCCCACTTTTCAGATTCACCGGGCAAAAGATCTTTAAACCCCTTAAGGGCATTGAGTTTTTCCATGAAATGCTCCACTAAAAAACGGAACTATAGAGAGGGGCGGTCTTGAAGTCAAGAAGGAAGGGCCGGGGATAAAGAGCGAACTTAAGCAATAAAAAAAGGGCGTGCAAAAACTGCACGCCCTTTTAGCCCTTTGCCAAGGGAGTTGGTATCGAATAGGGCCTATTCGATAAGAAGACCTTCGGAATATTTTGCGGTTACGACTACAGGCATATCGCCCATATCATGCTCGACAAAATCCGGTACACTGTTGAGATCAACCGCGTCTGCAACAGTAATGTCAAGCGAGCCCGGATCGGTCACGATATTCAAGAACTGGCTGACCTCCAGTGGTTTGATCAGATAGCTCTTGGTTGCATCATCGGCGTCCGTGGCTTCCGTGGCTGCAGGGATGTTGATGATCTTGTCTGAAATGGTGCTATTCATGACAAACTCATTCTTCCGGAGATCTTCAAAAAGATCTGGCAGGCCATGCATCCAACCGTCATACTGAAAAGCAAGCGTTTTTGAATCCCCTGCATTATTGGTCACCGTCAAAGGCTCCATACGAATCGGATCACTGAGCATAACATAGGCACCATCACCATCAATCAAGTAGGTCAGCTTGCCGAAGTTTTCACCCTCTCTGGGATAATCCCAGTTGTATTGGGTGGTACTTTCAACACCGTCAACATAGGCAACCAATCCCCACGCACCACTGGTCACAACAGCACCGACACTGACACCTGTATTCGGGTCGCCGTTCACATCGCTGTCATTATCACCAATACTCGCATAGACCAATTTCATAAAGGTCGTGCTATCATTTAGATCGGTGGCAAATGTATAGGTGGAATCATTGTCTGGATTCCACTGTGATTTGAAAACAGTGCCCGCTGAAACAAAGGTAGAAACATTCAACGGATTGGCAACCGTCTGGATTTCTAGCTTCACCGTGGTGCTACTGTTGTCTCTTTTGACAATGTAGTTGGTTCCGGCGCTATTGATGTACAACTCCTCATTTAATGGTAGGGTATAGTCCTTATCACCCGTTGCATCAAATTCAGGCGTCCAAGTCCTTTCGTCAAATTTGGACAATTTCTTTTCGACCCAACCTGTAGTTCCAGTACCGGTATGCTCAATGTAAATCGATCCACCAATATTCACCCACATATCATCACCGTCACTGGGTGTATACAGTGTTGCAGGGATGGCCATTCCAGATTGACCAGTCTGTTGATTCATTTCTGAAACATAGAAACCCGCAACAGTTCCTCCTGCAGTTGTAGCGGCCGCATTTGTTGAAAAATAAACGTAGTCAATTCCTCCGCCACTTCCGCCATTTAAGGATTGGTCCCAGCGGTTCATATTGACGAATTTTCGATTATTTTCTGAATCGGTTTCAAGTAAAGGAAGGATACTGGTAAAATCTACTTCACTACCACAAGTTTGATTGCCGGTATTTGGATCCCAATTCGGATTCACACAAACATCCCAGCGGGTGTTGGTGGCATTGTAGCGAAGATTGTAGTTTTTGTTGATCCAGGTTTCCACTGGAATATTTAATACATCAGCGAGAGTTCCGTCAACCGTAGAACGTTTCACTAAGGTGCCGACAAATGGCGCGGAAACCGTATAGGTTTGAGCCGCTTCATTGGCGCCGTTATCATCACGGGTAACCGTGGTACCCGCGGCAACGCTGCCACTTTGACCCCCGCCCCAAAGTTCATGACGGCCTTGCCATGCGCCATAGTAGGCATAGTTTCGGAACCCATTGGAGTCGAGATAGAAAACCGGGAACCCGAATGATTTGGTTTTAAAAACATTATCGCCTGTCGCGCTGTCGAACAAACCATAGCGATGGGTCATTTCAGTGATCGAACTTCTGTCTTTGAAGGTCGGATTTGTATCACCCGTCTTTTGAACCGCCATGTGAGCTGCATTGTAGGCATATTTTGCTTCAACAATCGTGGGTTGGCAGGGCCAATCTGTGCAGGTATCCCAATCCGGGAAAGAGACCTTTCCAAAACCGCTGGCGGCCGACTTGTTTAAAATGGCTTTAATTTCCATGACAAATGATCCGCCTTCCCCACCTTCCGGGAAGCGTTCGTGCAGCTTGATGATCGATTCTCCATCTGCCCCGATCTCGGCTGATGCGGCAAAATAGTCTGTGATAACACCACCCGTCCCATCACCAAACTTCACATTCAATGTCCATGCACCGTAATTGCTGTAAGCACCGGTGCTGTCTTGTGTCGCTGCCTGAGTGATTTTAAATTCGGCCTTGACGACCATTTTTTCCCCACCTTCAACTTCTTCAATCCAGGCACGGGCGCGGGTCACCTCTGCCCCATTTTCAATAATAACGTCAGATTGAACAATCCAGGGTTCTAAAGACTTTGTCGAAACCCCATTTTGCTCATCCTGCCAAGCCACCATCGATTTGTAAGCCCCTTGGCCGATGTTGGATGCATCCGCGTAGTGGGTTTGGGCCAATGCGCCGAGCACTTGCTCGATAATATCGAATTGTTCCAAGGCATGTTCATTGACATACGTTGTTGTTGTCGCATCACTATAGTCCGTACCCGCGTCTGCAGCAGCGCGTAAAGCCGCTAGTTTTGATTTCAAGCTTGGTTTTGAACTTGAAGACCCTGTGGGCACCGCCGAAATTTCGGTCGGTAGTGCGAGACCTGTTGTGGATGTTGTTGTCGTTGTCGTTGTTGCTGTCGTACCTGAGGAGCTGCTACCGCAGGCAGTGAGGCCCGCAGAAAGCAGAAACGCTAGAGATAGATAGGCATACTTGTTCATTGTTGGTTTCCCCCTGATTTAAGGCAGGATCTCTTTCCTGCCAAGAATAGAGGACTATTTTTTGGGATTTGAAATTGAATGACATCTTGTTTTCCCATAAAAAAAGCCCATTTCATTGATGAAATGAGCCACACAAAACACAGACACTTTATCAACGGATCCTTCCGTAGTTCAGGTCTACCTTCGGTGGCCCAACCAGCATGCTCATAAGATTCATTTTATGAGCGAAGCCTTGTGGCTTTGCGTCCCGACCTTTCGGTCAGTTTGCCTTTTTCCGGACAACTGTAAAGTTACCAAAGATTTAGATTCTGTCAAGGAAACAGGAAGATATATTTTGAACAAAAAAGGAGAATTGACACTACGAGGATGCCCCCGGATTCTAAACGGGTTTAGCGAACGGTAGAACCGGGAGGAATTACTTCGCTAAAAGTGGCCAGTCCCAAAACTTTCTTTCCACCTGCGGCAAGCAGCATGCCTTGCGATTCAATCCCCATAATCGTGGCAGGCTGAAGATTGGCAATCAGAATGGCTTCTTTCCCAATGAGCTCATCAGGGGCATATTGGGTGGCAATCCCGGCGACCACCTGGCGCTTTTCGCTTCCGATATCCACTTGAAGCAAGAGCAGCTTTTTTGCCCCTTCTATTTTTTCAGCGGATCGGATAACGCCCACCCGAAGATCCAGCTTGGCGAAGTCGTCAATCGTGATCAGGTCTTTGATGGGTGGGGGTACCGCACTTTTTTTAGATTTGAAGGCTTGTGCTTGATTTGGCTCTTTTTTCTCTGGCTGAATGCGTGGAAAGAGCACTTTTCCTTTTGAAACTGGAAGACCCGGCGGTAAGTTCCCCCAACGACAGGCTTCTTTAAGTGTTGTATCAGCCGATTCCTCAGACAGTCCGAGCTGCTTTCCCATTGCTTTTGAAGCTTCGGGCATAAATGGGGCAATCAATCTGGAGATGATTCGAATGGCCTCACTTGTGTAAAAAAGCACGGTCTGTAACCGTCCTTTTTTGGCAGGATCTTTGGCCAGTAACCAGGGCGCGCCTTTTTCGATGTAGCGATTGGCCTGGCTGATAACCTGCCAAATTTCAACGAGTGCCTTTTCAAATTGAAGATGATTTAAATGTTGATCGACTTTTTCAAAAAGAGCTTCAGCCATATTTTGTAAATCTTGATCTTCTTGCCTGTCCCCTTGGATTTTTTCAGGGGTGCATCCCTCTGAATAGCGTTCCAACATGGTCAGGGTACGTGAAAGGAGGTTCCCGATGTCATTCGCTAGATCGCTATTGACCCGATTGCTCAGCGCTTCCTTTGAAAAATCGCCATCGTTTCCAAAAGGCACTTGGCGAAGTAGAAAATAACGAAAAGCATCCACGCCGTAGGTTTCGACCACCTCCGAAGGCTTGATGACATTTCCGAGGCTTTTCGACATTTTTTGACCATCAAGGGTCCACCAGCCATGTGCGAAGAGTGTCTTTGGCAGAGGGAGATTAAGCGCCATCAAAGTCGTCATCCAATAAACCGCATGTGTCGTGAGGATATCTTTTCCGACAAGGTGGACATCTGAAGGCCAGAAAATTTTAAATCGAGCGGTATCTTGAATATACCCTGCCCCGGATATGTAATTCACGAGCGCATCCAACCACACATAGGTCACATATTCCTGATCAAAAGGCAGGGGAATGCCCCATTCCAGACGGTGTTTCGGGCGAGAAATGCAGAGATCGTTGAGATCTTTTTCTAAAAAACCCAAGACTTCATTTCGCCGACTGTCCGGTTGGATGAAGTCTTTGTGATCCAGAATATGTTTCCGGAGGCGGTCACGATATTGACCCATCTTAAAAAAATAATTTCGCTCAGAAAGGGCTTCGACCGGCCGATGACAATCCGGGCATTTACCGTCTACGATTTCTTTTTCGGTCCAAAAGCGCTCATCGGGGGTGCAATACCAACCGCTGTAAGTGTCTGCGTAAATCTCTCCCTTTTCCCATAATTGATTTAAAATGGCGGTCACGGCCTCTTTATGCCGCTCTTCAGTGGTTCGGATAAAATCATCATTGGAAATATTCAATTGTTTCCAAAGTGCTTGAAAACCCAGCACCAGTTCATCGGCGTGTTCTTGAGGAGGGATCCCCCGTTTTTTCGCGGCCTGTTCCACTTTTTGGCCATGCTCGTCGGAGCCGGTCATAAAAAGAACCTCATCCCCCAGCAGGCGATGGTAGCGGGCAAGGACATCAGCTGCAATGGTGGTGTAGGCGTGGCCGATGTGAGGCACATCGTTCACGTAATAGATCGGGGTCGTGACGTAGAATTTTTTTGGCATGAATTTTCCTAAACGGAGATTATAACGAATCGCTGATTGCGAGTAAATCGGGGATGGGGTAGAGATAGTGATCCATCAGTGCGACCTTATTGGAAAAAGGGGGTAGCCATTCTTTACCTAAAGGCTTTCCTCGAAGGACTTCGGCTTTTCTCGGATTGATCGCTTTCCCATTCTTATAGAGCGTGTAGTGCAGGTGAGGCCCGGTGCTTAAGCCGGTAGATCCGACACGTCCGATAAAATCTTCCTGCTTGACCTTTTTACCTTTTTTGATCCCACGGAAAAAAGATGAAAGATGGCCATAAAGCGTTTTATAACCATTGCGGTGGCGGATGATGACAGTCTTCCCATATCCGCCATTCCAGCCAGCGAAGGTGACCACACCATCTGAAGCGGCGCGAACCGGCGTATCCCGCCCTGCGGCGAAATCGATCCCGAGGTGGGGACGGTTCACCTTTAAGATGGGGTGGAGCCTCCGTGTTTTATAACCAGAACTGATATAGCGATAGCGTAAGGGAGATTTTAAAAAGGCTTTTCGAAGCGAGCGACCTTTTTCATTATAATAGTCCCCCCGTTCACCCTCAGGCTTGAAATAGTAAGCGCGGATGGTTTCGCCGCGATTGGTCACTTCAGCGGCCAGCACCCGACCCGCACGGATGATTTCCCCTTCTTTTCTGTAAACCTCATAGACGAGATTGAAATGATCCCCTGTTCGAATATCATTTCCGAAGTCGACATCCCATGCAAAAATGTCGGAAAGATCAAGAATGACTTCTGGAGGAACCCCCAATCTTCTCGCCGATTCGTAAAGCGTGTCGGTGATGCTTCCGGCGCGGCGTTCAATCCCCAGCTCAAGCGGGATTGTTGTTTTTTTAGCGGTAAACTGCCCTTCAGAATGAAGGATTTCTAAGTGATTGAGAGCATCAATTTCATAGGCGACCGATGCAAGCTGGGCTTCATTTGCATCAAATGCGACCGCAATTTTTTGTCCGGGATGGATCTTTTTTAGGTTGTAGATTTTTTTAGAGGATTTCGTAATGTCATAGATTTCCCGGTCTGAGACTCCCAAACGAGAGAGCACAAGATAGAGCGTATCTCCTTTTTGTAGCACATGTTCTTTAACGGTGAGTTCTGGAACAAGCGGTTCTGGTGTTAAGGCAACCGGGGTTGCGATGACACTGACAGGATTTACTTCAAAATGGGGTTGTTCAGTTTGCGATTGAGTTGATGAAGAGATCTCTTTTTCTTCAGGAATCGTCTCTTGAGCTTTGTTTTGTTCAAGCGCTGCGGCTGAATCGGAGGCAAGCACCTCTTTAGAAATCGTCTCAGGTGCAGACAGCCACCAAAAACCAAGATAAGAAAAAATAATGAGCAGAGTCGAAAGAAGAAAGGGAATG
Organism: Nitrospirota bacterium; assembly: GCA_029261135.1. GTDB lineage: Bacteria > Nitrospirota > Nitrospiria > SBBL01 > JAADHI01 > JAADHI01. The sequence continues at coordinate 575 of JAJDBX010000063.1, read as the reverse complement.
CTTTTCCAAAAGCGCGGGCGATCCGTCGTCATGCTGAACCCTTATTCACTCGAAGATGATCAGAGAATTGAGACAATTGTTGTTCCGAAATTAGACGCAAGTAAAACGGACGACAGATTCTAGCGTAATCCGGGATAGAAAGGCAACATAAAATTCAGAAAGCGGCGAAAATTTAATGAAAGAATTTGATTTGGCGACGAAGGACAGAATCCCGAAATCCGCTAGCTACATATTATGGCTACCGGATTTCGGGCGATCTATTACAGTTACTGCCTTACAAAGGAGGCAGTAACTGTTCCTGCGTCGTATACTCCGTCTTCTGGTTCGTCATCTATTTCTGCAGAGATGACCCCAGAGTCGACGGTGCCACTCAAAAGCGTATAGCGGTCATCCAGGCCTGTTGCATCAGCAAGATTAACGACCAAGCGCCCTTTTGCATCGACAGACCATGTGAAATTTTCGTCAACTGGATCATCGGCCCAATCCGCAACGCCTGTCCCATTAGTGTTGAAGGTGTATACATTGATCTCCCCAGGAAAATCACTGGCTATAACTTGATACACACCCGGAACAGT
>JAJDBX010000062.1 GCA_029261135.1 Nitrospirota bacterium | reverse complement strand
ACAATAAAAGTGGAAGAAAAGAAAATAAATTTCTGGAATGGCGTATTTTCAATCATATTTACTATTCTCCTTCTGTCAATTTTAGTCAGCTGTGAAATAAAGCTGAGTGCCATGAAAGAACTGGCAGAAAAAGGGGACCCTAGTGCACAATTCTACCTGGGAACTGCTTATACCAATGGAGATGGAGTTGTTCAAGATTATGCCGAGGCCTTTAAATGGTTTATGAAGGCAGCAGAGCAGGGAGATATGAAAGCTGAGTTTTATGTGGGTGGATTTTATGATCTGGGAAGCGGAGTAGAGAAGAACGATGCCGAAGCTGTACGGTGGTGGCGTCGTTCTTCGGAGCAAGGATTTGCTTGGGCGCAGACCCATTTGGGACAGAGGTACATGGAAGGGAGAGGTGTTAAAAAAAATGAGTTCGAAGCAGTGAAATGGTTAAGCATGGCTGCGGACCAAGGAGATGATGAGGCCCAATACGAGCTTGGTTTAGCCTACATGGAAGGAAAAGGGACTCAAAAAAACGAATCAGATGCCGTAAAATGGTTCAGTAAATCAGCCGAACAGGGATTCGAAGCAGCAAAAGAGCGCCTTAGAAAAATTGAAAAAGTGAACTCTAAAAATTCTAGAGACACCGTACTGAATTAAACACAGAAGATCTTGTCTTGCGATTCAATCATAAATCTTAAGCTTCAGCGACCGACCATATTTTTCAAGTCAAGCCAGCCGATGCCTTCAAATCATCATCGTTCTTAAATCTCCCCCTTTAAAGTGACTCCTTTGTTGTTTCTGGCTGGTCTAAAACCATCGATTGGGAGTATTTATCAGCCGAGACCATGTGTTCATCTCATCCGTAGCTTTCATAATAAACGCAGTTTAGAGTAATGCTCCCTTTCTTTCGCCATTCGTTGATTTTGTGACTCCCCTAAAAGTGAAGCGTTTAAAATGGAACAATTCCCCTTGCTTTCTTCCAAGAATCTCACAAAAATTGCTTCTAAAATCATCGACGGATTTTAGCGGAATTTGTCCCTTTTTATAAGGGAGACAGAATAAGAAATGAACAAATCCTTATTCTTCAACAGCAATATAATCGCTCGTGCAGTTTGGTTAAACATCCAGGTTAAGCAGGTTCATCAGCCAAGCTATTTGTAGCCCATGCGATCCATCAATCGAATCGCCTCTTTTTGTAACTCACCTGCTTTAGAAAGGTTGCTCTGATCTTGTTTAAACCTGCCCCAAGCGGCAACTTCGCTTGCCGGGTTTACCTTAGGATTCACAGGATATTCGAGGTTACTGTCGGCAAAAAGATTTTGAGCCGATTCTGAAGAAAACCATTCGAGCAAAGCAATGGCCGCTTTTTGATGCTTACTGTGTTTTGTCACCCCAGCGCCTGAAATATTCACATGCACACCCCGCCCGTTTTGATTCGGCCAATAAAGTGCCAAGGGAAGATCTGTTTTTTTCCGAAGCAAGCGGCCAAAATAATAGGTATTCACAATCCCGACATCACATTGCCCGGCTGCGATCGCTTCCAGCACCTTGGTATCACTCGAAAAAACAGGGGTGGCCAAATTCGCGATCCACGATTGAATCACGGCTTCGGTTTTCTCTTTTCCCAGTTGGCTGATCATCATGGCAATGAGGGATTGATTGTAAACCTTTTTGGAAGTTCTAAGACAAAGGCGGTTCTTCCAATTCGCCTCTCCCAAGGCTTCATAAGTGGACAAATCAGAAGGTTTGACCTGCTTTGAATTGTAAACAATGGTGCGTGCGCGAATCGATAAACCCACCCATTGGCCTTTTGGATCCCGTAAATGGATGGGGACATTTTCTTTGAGTCTTTCTGAGTTCACGGGCAAGAGCATGCCTTCTTTGGCCGCATGCCATAAGTTCCCTGCATCCACCGTAATTAATAAATCTGCCGGGGTATTTTCGCCTTCCGCTTTCAAGCGAACAAACAAGGCCGGGGCTTTATCCGTGAGTAACTTCACCTGAACGCCCGTCTCTTTTGTATATTGATCAAGGACGGGTTTAATGAGATGTTCTTTGCGCGCAGAATAAACAACCAGGGTTTCAGCAGAAACAAAGGAGGGACGAAAGATGAACAAAACCCCCACCAATAAAAGAAAAAACAGAGTGGGAACAACACGCGGTCGGTCTAAAATAAACATGGCTTTACTCCTAACAGGAAAAAAACTTTAATTGGTGACCTTGAGAATCATTATCAATATTATCGCAAGAGGCAAGATCTCTTGTCAATAATTTAGTATCACCGTTTTGCGTTTTCTTGAAAGCTTGCTTTGATTGTCGTATATTCTCCTTCAGGGAGGTGCCATTTTGCCGAAAAATGAACTTGACTGGAACGAAATCCCCGCTTCTGATGCTCAGAAAGGCTGTGTCATTACATTGCATGGCCGTGGCACAAGCGGTGAAGACCTTATTCCCCTTGTGGATGAAATTGCGCTGCCTCACCTGCGCTGGATTTTTCCAGACGCCCCCTTTCCTTTTCCAGACCTATTGGGTGGTTTGATGTGGTTTGGTTCTAGAACAGGAAATTCAACGGGCATTCAAAGCAGCCGGCAACTGCTTTTTAAACTGCTAGATCAGGTGATTTGGAAAGACCGTATCCCCCCTGAAAATGTCGCCCTACTGGGTTTTTCTCAAGGGGCGGTCATGAGCTTGGATGTCGGCCTCAGATATCCAAAACGGATCGGGGCACTCATCGCGCTCAGTGGTTTTTTAGCGACACCGGAAAAACTCAAACAAGAAAAATCACCCGCATCATCAAGTGTGCCGATATTACTCGCGCATGGTACAGAAGATGAGGTTGTCTCTGTTGAGGGTTCACGTAAGGCGCAGCAATGCCTCATAGAGGAAGGGTACTCTGCAGAACTAAAAGAGTATCCTATGGGGCATCAGATTATCCCGGAAGAAATTGAACTCATTCGAAATCATTTAAAAAGCCACCTCGGGATTGCTTAAACTCAATCTTCTATTGATACGAGCTATTCGGAAGAAATTTTAGGAGAACATTCCTTGAGGGCAATGAAAAATATCAGCATGTTTTTTGTCAGCAGCACCCTCTTGTTTTCCGTTATTGCCTGTTCTAACCCGGAAGGTCAAAGCCAAACGCTTTATGAAACAGCCCAATTTGAAGAACAACAGCGTAACCTGAAACATGCCAGACAACTTTATCATGAAATTATACGAGAATACCCTGAGACATCGTTTGCATCGAAAGTAAAAGCCCGATTGGAAACGATTAAAGACGAAAAATAAAGACCAAGATAAGCTGTTGACAATCGTAAAACAGCACGATACTCTGCCTTATCTATAAATAACTAGTCTTCATTGTGATCGTCGGCTGTTTTGTAAATTTGATCACACCATCATCGTAAGGGCTTCTAAATGACACGTAAGGCATTGGGAAGAGGACTGGGGCTGGCTGCCTTAGTTCCCCCTGTTGAACAAATCAAAGAAGGACTGATAGATCTGAGTCTTGATCATATCACGCGCAACCGCTTTCAACCCCGGCAGGTTTTTGATCAAGCATCGCTTGAATCCCTGGCCGATTCTCTAAAACAACACGGCCTGATCCAACCCATTACGGTGCGTAAAGCAAAAGAGGGCAAATATGAGCTCATCGCAGGGGAACGGCGATGGCGAGCAGCAAAGTTGGCAGGCCTTTCAAACATTCCGGCCATCGTACAAACGGTTGACGATCGTGAACTCATGGAATGGGCTGTGCTTGAAAACCTTCAACGTGAAGATCTGAACCCGATTGAAAAAGCACAAGCCTACGAAAAACTCATTTCTGAATTTTCACTGACCCAAGAGAGCATTGCCATCCGAATGGGAATCGATCGTTCTTCTGTTTCAAATTTTTTGCGTCTACTCCATCTTCCAAGCGAACTTTGGATCGATATTTCGGAAGGGCGACTTTCCATGGGACATGCCAAAGCACTTTTATCTCTGGGATCTAAAGAAGACCGCCTCGCTTTGGCACAAGAGATTATACATCACGGCTTGTCAGTGAGACAAACGGAGGCCATGACCCACAAAATCAAACAGGAGCTAACCTCCAAAAAGACAAGCGCCCCGACTTCAATCAGCCCCGACATGACCGTATTGGAAGACCGCATGCGCTTGTCACTGGGAACGAAAGTAAAATTCATACAAAAAGGAAAGGCAGGAGAGATCCGAATTACATATTATTCTCTCAATGACCTGGATCGAATACTTGAAAAAATTTCTTGATTCAATAGCAACTTTAGGAAAAAATTATGGCAAAAACCAATGAAGAAATTGCCGCCTTTTTAGGAAAAGAATCTGCATTTAAAGGCGTCATCACATACGAAGGCACCATTCGAATCGATGGCAAAATGGAGGGCGAGATTATTTCAAATGGTAATTTAATCATTGGAGAATCCGCGATCATCAATGCGACGATCTCTGTCGGTAATATTATTTGTGCGGGAAACGTTTCAGGGGATCTTCAAGCCTCTAAAAAAATCCACCTTCTTAATAAGGCAACGATGAACGGTTCACTCAATACGCCAAAGTTGATCATTGATGAAGGGGTTCGCTTTAATGGTCGCTGCGAGATGAAAAAACCCCCGACAGGGCCGAAATCCTCCGCTTAATGCAAAATAAAATAACAGAAAAGAAAGCGAATTCATCTCGACTCCGCGTCGTGGTGGGCATGAGCGGCGGGGTTGATTCTGCTGTGGCTGCGGCACTCTTGAAAGAAGCCGGTTATGAGGTGATCGGCCTGACACTGACACTTTGGGAAGATGAAAATGAGGATGAAAAAGCCTGGCAGGATCGATCTTGCTGTAAGGTGGGCTTGGCGCGGCATGTGGCGAAAACCCTTTCAATTCCACATCATACCCTCAATATCAAAAAGGTCTTTCAAAAAGAGGTCATCGATAATTTTTGCGACACCTATCTTCTGGGACAAACCCCAAACCCCTGTGTGATCTGCAACGAGCGGGTAAAGTTCGGCCAACTCCTCTCAGCGGCACGCGCATTTAAGGCGGACTACGTTGCCACAGGACATTACAGTCGCATCCAGTACAGAGCAGAGCAAAATCGTTATGCCCTGCTCAAAGGCAACGATCTGAATAAAGACCAGAGTTACTTCCTTTATCGCTTGAGCCAGGATCAGCTTTCATCAACCCTTTTTCCGTTGGGGGAGATGAGCAAAGCCTTGGTCTATCAAAAAGCGGCAGAAATGGGACTTCCTTATGAGGAAATTTTAGAAAGTCAGGAAATCTGCTTTGTCACACAAAAAGATTACCGTGCCTTTCTGACAGAAAACCGACCTGAAGCCGCAGTTGCGGGTCAGGTGGTCACCACATCGGGCGAGGTCGTTGGGCAACATGATGGTATCGCCTTTTACACCGTGGGACAACGACGTGGACTTGGGATCTCTAATGAATCAAGACGCTATGTCACCCAATTGGATGTGCTGCAAAACCGGGTCATCATCGGCTCTGAAGACGACTTACTTCAACACACATTAATAGCAAAGGATCTCGTCTGGGGTGGATATGGAAAGCCGACCGCGCCAATCTCTATTCAAGCCAGAATCCGTCACCGCGCTAAATTGAACGCGGCAGATCTGGTTCTTCTTACAGAAGAACCGAATTCAGGGAATGTTCGGCTTTATTTCCATAAACCACAATCCAGAATCACGCCAGGACAAGCCGTTGTTTTTTACCAGGGGGACGAAGTCATCGGTGGTGGAACCATTGCGATAGAAACATAAAAAGCCTCTGATTCAGGCTTTTTATGTTCACCAGATCAGAGGCTTTCGTCAACCCTTTAAATTGAGCAAATGACCTTACCTTACGGCTTTGACGATCGGATTTTGTAATTGCTTTTCTGCAATAACGGCGGGTCCGGTTTTCTGAATTTCTTCGGTGTTCCCCATCTTTGAGCTACCATTAAATTGAGCCCCTTCTTCCACAATTAATGATGGGGTCAAGATATCGCAATTCACCGCTGAAGTGTCTAAAAGTTGCACTTTTTCATGGGCCACAATCTTCCCCTGTACTTTCCCACCGATGATGACAGAGGTGCTTTGAATTTCAGAAAAAATGTCAGCCCCTTCCCCCAAAATGAGTGTTCCTTTTACCGTGATTTTTCCTTCCACTTTTCCATCGAGTCTTCCAGATCCTTCAAATTCGATATCACCTTTAATTTCAACGCCTTTTCCCATAAATATCATGAGTTCATCGGTATCACTACTCACACTGTTTTCTCGACCAAAAGCCATTACTACGCCTCCTATTTTTATAAATACAACACAAAATAAACCGTACAATGAAGCTCAAATCCTGTCAAGGCGACGCGCCCGATTTGTAGATAAAAGGGCATACATTTACTGGATATCTTAATGTCGTGTCATAAAACAAGCCATCAAATAAATGACTTCTTCAATTCGTCCTAATGACAAAGGTAAATGTTCGCGTCGAACAATTCAATTGTCCTATTCGCTCTCATTTTTTAGGAAATTCTGAATACCCCCCCATTTAGAGGGGATTGACCTCTGTAGGTTTTTAATTTAAAATCCATGACTACTTTTTTACGATTTAAGAGGAAATATTTATGAATGAGGACGCCATTACATTTTATCCGGAGGTCAATCGCCGCAGCATCACCGGCTTTAACCGTATTCGGAGATTCTTGAACAATTATTGGCTCTTGCCCCTTATCGTTTGTTATCTCCAGCTCGCGACACAAGTTATTTATCCAACTGATTCTCCCTTAGACCGTCTCACCAAAGGCAATCGTGCCTTTTTTCAAGGGGTTCCCATCGCGTATCAGATCCTGACTCACGAGTTTCCTTTTACACTTTTAGGTCATTTTTACGAACTCAGCGTGCAAGGTTTGTACAAAGCGGAGCTTTTTCAAGTCGCGCACGAAGATATCAAATCAGCACTCAACAACCCTGAAACACAACAAAAGCTTTACGATAAACTCGTCGCCTCAAGAGCCCACCATGACAGTGAAATTGGCGGTCTACTCTCCCTTTCATATCAAGAAGGCCAACCCCTGCTGCATCTCTACGAGGTCTCCTCACTGAATGAGCGCTATTTACAACAACTTCGTAATAATCGCGATTCACCATCAGACTTCATTAATCAAATTCAATCGAAAGACAGCGAAGAACTGCTCAATGGCGTCGGGATTCAAGCCAATTGGGTTGAAAGTACGAGTGGACTCGTTCAAAGCACCCGCATTACGGATAGCACACGAGAAATCGCCATCAAAAACTTTATTGAGATGTATGAGGCCCTTTCTGAGTCTCGTTATATTCTTTCTCCCTATCAATTCAAAGAAGCACTCGGAAAGATTCCTTTTGAGGAGCGATTTATTGGCATTTTCCATTTCCACAATGGCATCAACGAACCGCCTTCCGCGACGGATATCCAACAAAGCCAGCGAAATAGGCAAATTGTATTGACCTTTTCTGATTCAGGCTGGACATTCTATGATGTCCATAAACAAGAATTGTCTAAAGTCGACATAAATATTGACAATCCGCTAGTATTCCAATAAAATGCTTAGCTGTACTTTACAGTGAACCATGGCAAAAGGGGGCAATGACTGGATGAAAGTAATCCTGAAAACAGATGTAGCGCAGTTAGGTCTAATGGGTGACCTTGTTGATGTAAAACCGGGTTATGCCCGAAATTTCCTTCTTCCAAAAGCGTTTGCTGCATTGGCGACGACACGAAATGTCAAACTGCTCGAACACGAAAAACGTGTAATTTCAGCGAAGATTAAAAAAGAAAAGCATACTGCCGAAACAATCGCTCAATCGATTTCAGCCCTTTCCATCTCAATCTCGGCAAAAGTAGGCGAAGAAGGCAAGCTTTTTGGATCCGTTTCGTCGAAAGATATTGCGGATGCAATGAAAAAAGCCGGGACAGAAGTGGATAAACGCAAAATCCAACTGGATAAACCGATCAAAGAGGCTGGGACATTCCAAATTCCCGTTAAGATTCATCACGATGTCACCGCATCGCTCACAGTAGAAGTTGTCCCACAAACAGAAGAATAGAGGGTAATCTCCCCGACCCACTTCAACGATCAACGATTTCATCAAGACCCAGAGCTGAGCAATATCATGAGGCAATTTCTTCTATCCACTTTTACTTGTTGTTTCACGTTTCGGAAATACCCTCAAGACAAGGGATTCCGTTCTTGAAAAAACTCAAACTTTTTTCAGGCAATTCAAATCCGAGTCTCGCAAAAGAAATATGCGACTCCCTCGGGCTCTCGCTCGGAGAATCTACCGTTTCAACCTTCAGTGACGGGGAAATCTACGTTAAAATCGAAGAAAATGTTCGGGGCAATGATGTTTTCGTCATCCAATCCGCTTCCACACCGGTTAACACGCATATTATGGAGCTCTTGATTCTGATTGATGCCCTAAAACGCGCCTCTGCAAGAGAAATCACCGCAGTCATTCCTTATTTTGGTTATGCCCGTCAAGATCGAAAAGATCAGCCCCGCGTGCCCATTACGGCAAAACTCGTTGCGGATTTGATCGGCACAGTCGGTGCCCATCGTGTGCTCACCATTGATCTACATACCGGGCAAATTCAAGGGTTTTTTAATATTCCGGTCGATCACCTATACGCCAGTCCGGTTTTACTTCCCTACTTTAAGAAGAAGAAATTTGATGATTTGGTCATTGTCTCTCCCGATGCGGGAGGTGTCGAGCGCGCTAGGGCCTTTGCAAAAAAAATGAATGTCGGACTTGCCATCATCGACAAACGCCGGGAAGGGCCCAACCGGACAAAAATCATGAACATTATTGGTGAGGTTGAAAATCGTGACATTTTAATCCTAGACGACATGATCGATACCGCCGGCACTATTGCACAGGCCGCTGCCGCAATTAAGGCGAAAGGGGCCAATCGCATTTTAGCCTGTTGCACACATCCGGTCCTTTCAGGCCCTGCAATTGACCGTTTGAATGATGCACCCATTGATGAAATTGTCGTCACCAACACCGTTCCTTTGAACGGGAAAGAGGCGGCATGCAAAAAAATTACGGTTCTGTCCGTGGCCTCTCTATTGGGAGAAGCGATCAAAAGGATAAACGAAGAATCATCTGTTAGTTCACTCTTTGATTAAGAGCCAATAGAAAAATTTACATTCTACGAGGAGACATCTCATGCAAAAAATAGAAATTCAGGGTGAATACCGAGAAATAGGGGGGAAAGGCGTCGCGCGACAACTTCGACGGGACGGGAAGATTCCAGCTGTCCTTTACAGCAAAGGGAAGGCTGTTTCTCTGGTCTTAGATCCCAGAGAGGTTACGGCCATTCTACATTCAGCCGCCGGAGAAAACACACTCATCACCCTGAACATCTCTGGAAAAAAGAAGGAACAACATGTTGCCATCTTACGCGACTATCAAAAAGACCCCATCAATGGTGAAATTCTACATGCAGATCTTTTTGAAATTTCAATGAAAGAGATGATTGAGGTCAAAGTGCTCGTCGAGCTTATTGGGGATAAACCGATCGGCGTAAAGAGTGAAAACGGGGTGCTTCGGCATCATTTGCGTGAAATTGAAGTCCGGTGTCTTCCGACAAAAATTCCAGATCATATCCAAATCGACGCATCGGGTCTTGCCGTTGGGGATACCATTCATATCGGAGATTTATCTCTTGAAAAAGGCATCGAAGTAATCGGACAACCCACCCAGGCAATTGTTTCCGTCACGACGTCTATGTCCGAAGAAAAGCTCGAATCCCTCTTAAGCTCAGGGCCTGAAGCGGCAGAAGAAACACCAGAAGAAGGCGCAGAAGAAGCCGCAAAGGAGGAGAAAACGGGAGATTAATTCGCCCAAAAAGTCACGCAAGGAACCAAGACAAAGCCCCTTTCCTGGAGAAAAGCCTTGAAACTTGTGGTGGGACTCGGCAACCCTGGCTCAGAATATGAGGCGACAAAACACAATCTTGGGTTTTGGGTGCTTGATGCTTTCGCCAATAAGCACCAACTTTCATTTTCCGGGAAAAGAGGAGAAGCACAAACCAGTCGGGGAGTTTTAGACGCCCCATCAGGGAATATCAAGTTTTTATTGGCAAAACCACAGACCTATATGAATCTCTCGGGTCGCTCTGTTCAAACCCTGCTCCATTATTATAAAATCTCTCTCTCAGATCTCCTCCTTATTTATGACGATCTTGACCTGGATATTGGCCGGCTACGCATCAAAAAACAAGGGGGAGCGGGCGGACATCGCGGGGTTTCTTCCGTGATTAGTTCGGTCGGATCCAATCAGTTTGTTCGTTTGAAGATCGGCATTGGAGAGAATCCACGAAGGGATGCAGCCGACTACGTCCTTTCTCCTTTTCGTAAAGAGAATAAAGATAAAGTCCTTAGCGCTGTGGATGATGCAGTCAAGGCACTTCCCTTTCTATTAGATGACAAAATCGTTGAAGCCATGAATCGCTTTAACGAATCATAAAAGAGGTTAGCATGGCAACAAAGTGCGGCATCATCGGGCTACCCAATGTCGGAAAATCAACCATCTTTAATGCCCTCACTCGGGCCGAAGCCGAAACGGCAAACTATCCCTTCTGTACCGTCGATCCGAATACCGGCATTGTCAATGTCCCCGATGCGCGTTTCGATCGTCTTTGCGAAATATATTGCCCAAAAAAAACAGCACCGAGTCATATGGCTTTTGTCGATATCGCAGGACTCGTTGCAGGGGCAAGCAAAGGCGAGGGTCTTGGCAACCAATTCCTAGGTCATATTCGAGAAGTCGATGCCCTCGTTCATATTGTCCGTTGTTTTGATGACCCGGAGATCATCCACGTCAATGGAAAAGTCGATCCGCAAAACGATGTGGAACTCATCACCACGGAACTTATTTTAAAAGATCTTGAAACCGTCGAAAAACGACTTTTGAAATCAGGGAAAAAAGCCCGATCGGGTGACAAAGCGGCTAAACGAGAACAAGACCTTCTGAACCGCCTTCAAGAAACCCTGTCCAATGGCACCTGCGCACGTACACTTTTAATCGCCGATGACGAACGATCCATCATGAAAGAACTCTCACTGCTCACCCAAAAACCCATCCTTTATGTCGGAAACGTCCCGGAAGATGACATCGAAACAGGCAATGCCTACTCCAATACCCTGATGCGGCTTGCAAAAAATGAAGGGGCAGAGTGCCTCATGATCAGTGGAAAAATTGAATCTGAAATTGCTGCCTTGCCGCCTGAAGAAGGCAGGGAATTTTTGGAAGAATTGGGGATGAAAGAAACAGGCCTGGCTCGCCTCATCCAGGCCTCCTACAAACTGCTGGGGCTCATTACCTTTTTCACCGTAGGCGAGGATGAAGTCAAAGGCTGGACCATTCACGAAAATACCTCCGCCGTCGAAGCCGCTGGAGAAATCCATTCAGACATTGCCCGTGGGTTCATCCGTGCAGAAATCTTTTCCTATCAAGATCTTGTCGAACAGGGAAGCGACAAAGCCATCAAAGATAAAGGCCTGCTGCGATTAGAAGGAAAGAACTATCTTGTACAGGATGGCGATTGTGTCTATTTTCGCTTTAATGTGTAAATAGGGGTGCTTGTTCAAGTGTTTTAATGATGAGAAATTCTCATTCCTCATTTGTTTCTTTTTTTGAAGCTGTGTGATAGGATTTCTTTGAAAAAGATAGTATGTCCATAGAGACCTGATTTTGAAACATTATCTTTCTTTAAAACCTATTGGCATTTTTGCACTGCTCTTTCCGATGCTTCTTCTGCCGATGTTGCACCTTCACCCTGCATATGAACACAGGCTTGGTGAAGCTTCGGGTCACCAGCACCAATCGGCGCTTCATGCCGATTTCTTCCCTGATGCGGCGCATGGAGATGATCTCCACGATGATCATTCGGCACATGCCGGAGATGTTGATTTTTCAGTCAATTCCTCAGCCCATACGCTTTCCCAGATTGACCTTCATTCACTTCATATCGGTCAATCTTTCCAGCTTTCTTCAGTCTTTAAAAGAAAACCACTTGCTTTAGATCAGGTTTCTTTTGATCTCTCCATCTTTCCCAATTTTCAAAGAGGGGTCCCGGAGGGACAACATCCCCCTCCTCCACAAACACCCAGATTTTCACCGCCTTCACTGCGCGCTCCTCCATATTTCGCATAAGTTTCCAAGGCCTAAGTATATTTAATCGTTAGGAAATTCCTCCTTTTTTTATTAAAAGGGGTGTTTTTTTCGTAATGTTACGGAGGAATTGTATGCGTTTTAATCCCCTAATTGTTATCAGTATTGTTCTGGTAACAGGACTTTTCGGGTGCGCCAGTCAGAATGAAAATATTGAGCTTCATAATATCCCGACCTTCCGTTCACCTTCCCCACCAGAAACGATGTCGGAAGCACCTCCCTCAGTAAAAGAAATCTCGGAAGAAGCCATAGGAGAGATGACCTTAAAAAAGGCGGTCGCTTTAGCACTTCTTAATAATCCAGAACTGAAAGCTTTTTCATGGGCGATACGTGCCCGTGAGGCCGCCACGCTGCAAGCCCGCTTAAGACCTAATCCGGAAATCGGAATCGACATCGAAAATGTCGCAGGAGCAGGTGCCTTTAGTGGTACAGACCAAGCGGAAACAACCATATCTTTGAGCCAGGTGCTTGAGCTTGGCGCAAAACGAAAGACAAGAACCCGAGCCGCGATAGCTCAACACGATCTGAGCGGCTGGGATTATGAAATCAAGCGGATGGAAGTGCTCACACAGGTTTCCAAGGCCTTTACTGCTGTTTTAAGCGCGCAAGAAGCCCTGCACTTAATTGAAGATGTTTTAGGCATCGGAACTCAAGTTGTCGAAACCGTTTCGGCCAGGGTGAAAGCGGGCAAAGCCTCCCCGGTTGAAGAAACCAAAGTCAAGGTCGCCTTGGCCTCCATCGAAATTAAATTTGAGCGCGCCAAACGGGCCTTGACTGTTGCCCGTAACCATCTGGCCGCAACATGGGGAAGTCGCGATCCTCGTTTTGAGCGGGTTGTGGGCAGTCTCGCGTCCATCTCTAAAATTCCATCACAAGAAAAATTGCTACAACGCTTAGCACAAAACCCGGAATTGGCCCGCTGGGCCGTCGAGGTTTCAAATCGTCAAGCGGTCATCGCAGTCGAAAAGAGTCAAGCCATTCCAGATCTCACAATCAGTGGTGGACTCCGGAGTTTAAGCGGACCGGATGATCATGCGTTTGTCCTGGGTCTCTCTTTCCCGCTGCCTTTGATAAATCGAAATCAAGGGGCAGTGCTGGAAGCACGTCATGAATTTGAAGAAGCGAAAGAAGCACAACGTGCGGCAGAAGTCAGAGTTAATACTGCGCTAACAGATGCCTACAACGCGCTGACGACGGCTTCCGCCGAGCTTGCTGCGCTCAATCAAAACGTGCTGCCCGGCGCGCAAGAGACTTTTGAAGCGGTGAGCACAGGTTATCGATTAGGGAAATTCAGCTTGATTGATGTTCTAGATGCGCAGCGCACGATTTCTGAGGCAAAAGGACAATACTTGGAGGCGCTAACAAATTATCATCTGTCCCTTGCCGATTTGGAACGCATCATTGGGGAATCGATTTCGCCTGAGCCGACAAATGCTGACAAAAAGATCACGGATGAAAAGAAGGAGAGTACTCAATGAAAAATTTTCCAGAGATGATTTTAAAGATGCTGTTTGGTCCATTAACGCTGCTCCTTCTCACACTTGGGATCGCCAATCTAGTCAAAAGCGCTGAGCCGAGCGCGAATGCTTCGTCTCTTCTTGCGATCACACTCACAGACGAAGTCATTAAAAATGCTCAAATCACGCTCGAAACTGCGGGCTCGGTTCAAATCAAAACGGCGATGACATTTCAAGGTCAGGTCAAGCTGAATACGGGTAGGGCCGCACAGGTCGTCCCCAGGCTTTCCGGTGTGGTAACGGAGGTCCGCAAAGATTTAGGGGATGCCGTCAAAAAAGATGAAGTCATTGCAGTCATCGAAAGTCGCGAGCTGGCCAATGCCAAAAGTGACTATATCGAGGCCGTGAATCGGCTTGAATTCGCCCGGATTTCTTTTGCCAGAGAAGAAGCACTTTCAAAACAGAAGATTTCTGCAAAAGAAGATTACCTCGCCAGTGGCCGCGCCCTGCAAGAAGCAGAATTGGGCAAACATTTGACAGGGCAAAAGCTACGCGCTCTGGGGCTAGACGCAGCTGCACTTTCTAAACTTGTGGTGGCACCGAAAGGCGGAAAAAAATGGTTCATCGTTTCCGGTCAGTCCCTGACACGTTACGAGGTGCGCGCCGCAGTGGATGGGCTTGTAATAGAAAAAAATGTCATGCTTGGCCAGGCCGTGGATGAACAGACTAAACTTTTCGTACTTGCCGATATGAGCGCGGTCTGGGTCGATGCCAAGGTTCTGGCTAAAGACTTGAACTTGCTCAAGGTAGGTCAAAAGACAAAAGTCACATCAAAAAATGCCCGTCTGATAGGACTGGGAGAAGTAATTTATATTGGATCACGCTTCGACGAAAAGACACAAATGGGCATGGTTCGCGTACTTCTTCAAAATCCGGAGGGTAAATGGCGACCCGGACTTTTTGTCTCGGTGAATCTGCTGCAAGAAAATGTCTCACCCCCTGTCGCCGTCTCCATGGAGGCGATACAAGTGATCGGAGATCGCAATGCCCTTTTTGTTCAAATCGGAAAAAATTTTGAAGTACGGCCTGTAAAACTGGGTATTTCGGACGGGCGCATGGTGGAGATTTTAGAAGGACTTTCCGGTGGAGAGCAGGTCGTGACCCAAAATAGCTTTGCAATCAAGGCCGAATGGTTGAACAGGGGAGGTGAATTAAAATGATCGCCAATCTTATTCGTTTTGTTTTGACGCAGCGGCTCATGGTGCTGGTATCGGCTGTCGGTCTTTCCGCCCTGGGGGCTTGGGCCTTTACGAATCTGCCCATTGACGCCTTTCCCGATGTTTCATCCCCTCAAGTGCTTGTCATTGTGAAAGCACCCGGCATGGCGCCACTCGAAGTGGAGCGCCGGATTACGCGTCTGATAGAGGTCGAGGTCAATGGCATCCCGCGCCAAACGGTGATCCGCTCCCTGACCAAGTATGCACTTTCTTCAATTAAGATCGATTTTGAAGAAGGGACGGATATCTATTGGGCACGGCAGCAAGTCTCGGAACGACTCAATCAAGTCTGGAACAGCCTCCCCAGTGGGGTAGAGGGCGGACTTGCGCCGATTACCACCCCACTCGGAGAAGCGTATATGTTCATGGTAGAGGGCGAGGGATATTCCAATATCGAACTCCGTGGACTACTTGATTGGGTGATCCGTCCCCGACTCCTTTCCGTGGACGGCGTAGCCGAAGTGAATGCGCTGGGCGGCGAGGTGAGAAGTTATCACGTGATACCCGACCCTGATGCTCTTTTGGCAATGGGCCTGAATATTGGCGACCTGAAAAAGGCTTTAGAAAACAACAACCGCAACGCAGGGGGTGATCGCGTTGTCAGAAATAACGAAGTGCTGCTGGTTCGCACGGTGGGACAGATTGAGTCGGATGAGGACATCCAAAATATCACTGTCGCAACGCGGGACGGCCAGCCGATCCATATCAAAGACCTTGCCAGTGTCACGATTGGGGCACTGACGCGCTATGGTGGCGTCACAAAAAATGGAGAGGGGGAATTTGTCGAAGGATTGATCCTCAACCGGATGGGCGCCAATGCCAGTAAAACGGTTGCGGGCATTAAAGACGCGATCAGGGAAATCGAAAAAAGCCTGCCCCCTGGTGTGCAAATTGTCCCTTTTTATGACCGCACCGACCTCGTCAATTCCGCGATCGGGACGGTCACAGAAGCACTGAGTGCGGCCCTGGTGTTGGTTGTCATCGTTCTCATTATTTTCCTGGGCTACATGCGCGGGGCAATTACGGTGGCGGCAATTCTGCCCTTGAGTATTTTATTCACCTTTATCACGATGTATCTCGGGGGGGTCTCGGCCAACCTGATGTCTTTGGGGGGACTGGCGATTGCTATCGGGGTGCTTGTCGATCCTGCCGTGGTTGTGGTGGAAAACATACAGACCCATCTTGCGCGCCGGGTGAAAGGGGTCGATCCGCTGCATATCATCTACCGCGCGGTGCTTGAAGTGGCGCAGCCTGTCGTTTCTGGCACGCTGATTATCATTGTGGTTTTTCTCCCTTTGCTTAGCTTGAGCGGTCTAGAGGGAAAGTTATTCACGCCGCTTGCCCTCACAATCACTCTGGCCCTCGCGATTTCGATGCTTGTCGCCCTGACGGTCATCCCCGTGCTGGCGAGTTTTTTGATGCGGGGTGGTCCCTCAAAAGAAAATCGCTTGATCGAAAACCTAAAGCGCATTCATCGGCCCATGGTCGCCTTTTCCCTTAAAAATCGAAAGCTGGCCGTGGGGATCTCGATCCTGCTTTTGTTTGGCTCGGTCTCCCTCTATCCCTTTATCGGCAAGGAGTTCATGCCTGTATTAGATGAAGGGATGACCGTCGTGATTGTTGAAAAACTGCCCAGTATATCGCTGGAACGCTCCCTCGAAATAGACGGCGATATTCAGAAGGCCTTAATGACCCTGCCAGAAGTGGAAGGCGTGGCGGCACGGATGGGTTCAGACGAACTGCGTTTAGATCCGATGGGGCTTTATCAGACGGATAATTTCCTGCTGACCAAGCCGCGCTCCGAATGGACGGTGGACGGCCCGGCCGAGCTTGAAGTGAAACTCCGGGAGATTCTCGACCAATTTCCGGGGATCGTTTATGCCTTCACACAGCCGATTGATATGCGTGTTTCCGAGATGTTGACCGGCGTTCGGGCCGCCTTGGCCGTGAAATTATATGGTGAAGATCTTGTTTTGCTTGAAGAAACCGCAAAGCAGATTGAGGACATTGTAGAGGCGATTCCCGGCAATGTGGATCTTTTCCGAACCCCCATCACCGGCCAGCGTTACCTGGAAGTGCGCATGCGCTCTGAAGTGATGAGCCGTTTTGGCATTAACACCGAAGACATCAATACATTGGTCAGCACCGCTGTCGGTGGCAGCTTGGTGACTGAAGTCATGGAGGGTCTCCGACGTACACCCGTGCTGCTAAGGTATCCGGAAAACATGCGGCACTCCGCAGAGACCATTGGCAATATTCTGATTGATACCCCGACAGGAGACAAAGTTCCGATCAACATATTGGCGGATATTGTGGACGTGGATGGCCCGGTTCAGGTCATTCATGAAGGGGTATTGAGGCAGGTGGTGATTCAAACAAATCTTGAGGGTCGGGACATTGTCGGTTTTGTGGATGAAATCCAGGCGGCCATTGATGATAAAATCACCCTTCCGCCAGGATTTTTTGTTGAATTTGGAGGCCAGTTTGAAAATCAACAGCGTGCGGCAAAACGCTTGGCGATTGTCCTGCCCATCGCCGTGGCGCTCATTTTTCTCTTTTTATTCACAACCTTCAATTCCATTCGGCAAGCAGGACTCATCATTTTAAATATTCCCTTCGCCATGATCGGCGGGATTGTCGCCCTTTTTATTTCGGGACTCTACCTTTCAGTGCCTGCTTCTGTGGGCTTTATCGCCCTTTTTGGCATGGCGATCATGAATGGGATTGTGATGGTCAGCTATTTTAATCAGCTTCGAGAAGAAGGCTTTCCCCTCCATCAGGCTGTGCTTCAGGGTGCGGAGCGAAGATTGCGTCCCGTGCTCATGACTGCGATTACAACCGGTCTGGGCTTAATCCCTTTGCTGCTAGCAAGAGGACCGGGTTCTGAATTACAAAAACCTCTGGCAATCGTGGTGATTGGAGGGCTTTTGACCTCCACGCTGTTAACCCTGATATTGCTCCCAACACTCTACGCCTGGCTTGAAGAGAAAAGAACGATAAAAAAAATGGATACGAAAGTGCTTATGGAAAAGGAGGACACTCACGATGAAATGTTTGACGCTGATCGTGGCCGCATCCGCGAAGCGTGACCTGGCGGATAAGCTCAGAAATATAGAGGAAGTCGAAGGCTTTACCCTCCTTCCCTGTGAAGGACATTCCTCAAAAACACAGCACGATACTTTTCTAAGCGTTCGAGACAGGGTGGTCGGTTATGTGCCTCGGGTTCGCTTGGATCTTATTCTGGACGATGTCAATGTAAATTGTGTTATTGAAGCACTCAAAACAGATGGACAGGAACACACCCGAATTGGGATCTGGTTTGTGACAGACATTTTATCGTCGGGTGAATTATAAGGAGATCAGTATGAAATTTAAGAAATTAAAGATGGCAGCAACCATGCTCATGATGGCACTTATCCCGGTACTTGCAATAGCACATGGTATTTCTGAATCAGATAAACAAGCAATGATTGATGGCGGGTACATTCAGTATATGTGGCTCGGGGCCAGCCACATGCTCACCGGATACGATCACCTGCTCTTTATTTTCGGGGTGATTTTCTTTTTGACCGGGTTTCGCGATATTGTGAAATTTATTACCGTCTTTACAGTGGGGCACAGTCTGACGCTCATTTTCGCCACGATTTTCAGTATATCAGCGAACTATTTTCTTGTGGATGCTGTAATCGCCCTGAGTGTTTGTTATAAAGGATTTGATAACTTGGATGGCTTTAAAAAATATTTGAAGATGCCTTCACCCAAGCTTTTGTGGGTCATCTTTGGTTTTGGGCTGATTCATGGTTTTGGGCTTTCGACACGGCTTCAGCAATTACCTTTGGGAGAAAGCGGACTGATCTTGCGGATTCTTTCCTTTAATGTCGGCGTCGAATTGGGGCAAATCACAGCCCTGACCATCATGCTGGCGCTTATTGTCGGTTGGCGAAGATCCAAGTCCTTCAATCAGTTCAGCACCGTCTCCAATGCGGGGCTGATCGTCGCAGGGGCCTTCTTGTTTTTAATGCAAATGCACGGGTATACCCACACCACTGATCCTGATAGCTTTGGATTTAGTACCGACAACCATTTTCACGAACATAAACAGATGGAAGAGAAAATCATCGAACAACAAAAAAACCGTCACGACTCAATTTTCTAGGAGAATGAAATGAAAAAGATATCCGCTTACTTACTTGTTTTATTGATGTTTTCAAGCACATTGGTTTTTGCCGGGCCCGGCAGCGACCACAGCCATGAACCCGCTGCACCCCTTTCAGAGAGCGAAGCACTCAAAGCGGCGAGCGGCGTTTTAGCCAATATTGTTAAAAAAGGAAAACTGGATGAATCTTGGGGGAAAGTGAACGCCCAAAAAATCATACAGAAAACCTTCAAAAATGAACCGGAATGGGTGGTCACCTTTGATAACCCGAAGGCAGATAATCAAGACAAGCAGATCTTGTATATCTTCCTCAGTTTATCAGGACATTTTCTCGGGGCTAATTTTTCAGGGAATTAGATGCTGTCAGGATTCAAGAGGGGTTATGAGAAATCGATCTAAAAAGAGAGCATCGCATCTTGTGAAAGCACTGCTTGTTCTCTTTGTTTGCCTTTCCCTCTTGATCCCCTGCCGAACCTTGGCCCAAGTCGCCTTGCCCGAGATTCGACAGCTCAGACCGGAAGAAGTTGTCGTGATTGCCAACAGGGCTTCAGCAGACTCCATGTCGGTCGCCCGCTATTACATGAAACGACGGGCTATTCCTGAAAATCACTTATTCACCGTAGATTTTCCACAGCACCGTCACCGTCGCGCCATTTCACAAAAAGTATTTTACGAGAAAATGCTGCGGCCTCTGCAAAAGTTTCTCGTAAAACAGGATTTGAAAAACAAGGTGCTGGCATTGGTAACAGTCTACGACGTGCCCTACAAAGTGACCGACAGAATGGCACAACCGGGTGCATTAAAAAAACAAATCCAGAAGAAAGAAGAAAAGATATCAAAACTCTTGTTACAAGCCCCGAAGATTCACCGAAAAATTCCGAAAATAAGGGAAGAGATCAAGACCTTACGCGCACAACTTTCTCGGGTCAATACAGAGTGGGAGCGACTTCTTTCGAACCTGAGCCCTGCAGAGAAGAAAAGAGCGAAGCAGGTTTTGAGTGTGGAGGCCTCTGTGGATTCTGAGCTGGCCTGGCTCTATCGCAGTGACGTCATGGACGATGGACGCTTTCCTCAACGGGCTTATTATGGACGCTCGCGCAATCTCTATTTTGGGCAAAAAAACACTTTCCGCGTATTTAGGGAAAAAGGCCATAAAAATGGGGTGTTTGAACAGATGGGCCTACTGTATATGACCGCCCGTTTGGAAGGACCGAGTGTCGAGATTTCAAAAGGACTGGTCGATACCGCCATGGCCGCCGAAAAAAACGGGCCGGCGGGCATGGGCTGTTTTGATGCCACGAAGCCGACACTGGGTCAAGCGAAGACAGGATACGACTTGGGCAATTATTGGGTGCGTCGGGCCTATATCGAGACGGTGAATGCGGGTTTTTTGGCCAAAATAAATGAAGAAAAAGGACTCTTTAAAGCAGGCGATTGTACCAACACCCTCTTTTATTGGGGATGGTACGCCTTGTCAAATTACCGTGATCATTTTGGTGGCCACTTCCCGCCCGGCGCGATTGCAGTACACACCGCCAGCAGTGAAGCCAAAAATATTCGGAAGTATGAAGACGGGGGAAAAAACCCCTGGTGCGCGGGTTTATTGTATCAAGGGGTAAGCTTTTGTGCAGGGCCGATAAACGAACCCTTTTTAGATGCCTTTCCACACGCGGATATTTTTTATGCCCGTTTGCTGGAAGGCTGGTCCATCGGGGAAGCCTACTGGGCGGCCAAGCCTTATACCAGCTGGATGATGGTGATGATCGGGGATCCACTCTACACCCCTTTTTCAGAGAAAAACAGACTCAAACATTATGCCCGTACCGGCATGGTCTTTCAGGAAGTGGGACAGCCCGAAAAGACAGAAGAGCTTCGCGCAGGACGTGAATACCGCATCGATTTGTTTTTGGCTGCGCGCACGCCTATTTTCCGAAAAGAAGGGCCTTATCGCACGACGCGCCTTCGAACGAGCCAAGAAAAAGTGTTCCAAGTATCCAATCTTTCGGATACCCATTTTGAAGTTCGCTCGGAGGGACGCCTGTTGACCGTCAGTGGATTACGTCTTCGTGTGGGCGAAATTGGCCACTTAAACCAGGGTGAAATCGAAGTCCGTCTGGATCTTGGGAACGATTTAGGCGAAAAAATCGTGAGTCACTGGGTTCGCCTTGCCCCCTGAGCTAATGCCTGTATCCTCTTGAATTTTGTTTCCGAGTCATTGATTTGTGCGAGAAGTTTGTCTGTTTCCGAAGAAAAATTGACGGCATAAAAAGAAAGATGTTATAAACTAGCCGCATTTTTCATGGCGGCGTAGCTCAGTTGGTAGAGCAGATGAATCATAATCATCGGGTCGGGGGTTCAAGTCCCTCCGCCGCTACATTTTACTTGATCCATCCTTATCTCCTCAAAATAGTTTAGAACGTTCCTGCTCCTGGCATGATTGATTTCCACTTGTATTATCTGTAAAAATCTAGTTTCTAAAAAACGTCTTAAATATATCGGAGGGATAGATGAAAGCCAGCGACCTGTTAGTCAAATGTCTGGAGAACGAAGGCGTCGAATATATCTTCGGCATTCCCGGAGAAGAAAACCTCGATTTTCTGGAATCACTTCGAGAATCGTCTATTCGACTCATTTTAACCCGGCATGAACAAGGCGCCGGCTTTATGGCCGCAACCTATGGGCGTCTCACGGGAAAAACAGGTGTTTGCCTCGCAACATTAGGGCCGGGGGCCACCAACTTTGTCACCTGCTCCGCCTACGCTCTTTTGGGCGGCATGCCCACCTTGTTTATTACCGGGCAAAAACCCATAAAAAAAAGCAAGCAGGGCCGCTTTCAAATCATTGACATCGTGCAAATGATGCAGCCCATCACCAAGTTTTCAAAACAGATCGTGAATGCCAACAATATTCCCCACCTCATTCGAGAAAGTTTCCGCATTGCAGAATCCGAAAAGCCTGGAGCCATTCATTTAGAACTACCTGAAGATATTGCTTCCGAACAAACCGATCGTTTGCCTTTTCAAGTCACGGAAGTGGATCCTCCTCGTGCGGCCTGGCAGGCGATCGAAAAAGCGGTCGAGATGATCGAAAATGCCCGGCGCCCGCTTGTCCTGATCGCCTCGGGTGCCAATCGAAACAAGATCGGGCAAGAAGTACACAGCTTTTTGGATAAAACTGGCATCTATTTTTGCAATACGCAAATGGGCAAAGGGGTCGTGGATGAACGGCATGCTCAGTTCTTGGGCACGGCCGCCCTATCAGAGGGCGACTATCTGCATTGCGCGATCAACCGCGCCGATCTCATCATTAATATCGGCCATGACGTCACCGAAAAGCCGCCATTTTTTATGGACGAGAAAGGACAATTAAAAGTCATTCATGTCAGTTTTTATCCTGCACAGATGGATGACATTTATTTCCCCCAACATGAGGTCATTGGTTGCCTGCGAACCAACCTTAAAAAAATAACGCAAAAGATTAAACAATCCACCAACTGGGACTTTGATTATTTCGCTCGAATCAAAGAAGAAATCGAAACCAATATCTATGCCCAGACTCACCCCGATACCTTCCCCAACACCCCGCAACGGATTGTGAGCGAAATCCGTGAAACCGTTGAAGGGAATGCCATCCTGACTTTTGATAATGGCATGTACAAGATTTGGTTTGCGCGAAACTACAAAGCCTATCATCCCAATACAGTGCTCTTAGACAATGCACTCGCAACCATGGGTGCGGGTTTGCCGGTTGCCATTGCCGCCAAATTGGTGCATCCCGAACAACAGGTGATTGCGATTTGCGGCGACGGCGGTTTTATGATGAATTCGCAGGAGATGGAAACAGCCGTTCGGCTCAAGCTGCATTTGGTGGTCATCGTGCTCAGAGACGATGGTTATGGCATGATTAAATGGAAACAGGGGGGTAGCGGTTTTCCAGATTTTGGTCTCGACTTCGGCAATCCCGATTTTGTGCTTTACGCAGAGAGCTACGGTGCCCAGGGCCATCGCATTGAAAAGAATGGCGCCTTACAAACCAAACTTTCCGAGTGTTTGAAAGTCCCTGCTGTACATTTAATCGAAGTGCCCATCGATTATTCAGAAAACGAACGTGTTTTATTAAAGGAATTACAAGAAAAGACCTGCCTGTTATAACATCGAAGAATTTTTTCTCGCTTAAGGAGAAGACCATGGAAAAAATAAAGATTTGCAACCCCTTTGACCAGTCGGTGATTGAGGAACTGCCCTTTGAAGAAGAAGAGCTTGTCTTCGACAAGCTCGAAGCGGCTCACCGGCTTTTTCAGGATCAAAGCAAACAGCTTCCGAAATACGAGCGCATTCAAATTTTGGAACGTTTGGCAGATAAAATTTTGGACGATGCCGAACGCTTCGCGCAGGAGGCGGCGGCTGAAGGCGGCAAACCGATTGTGGATTCTCGTGTGGAAATCGCGCGTGCCATCGACGGCATTAAAATCGCCATTCGAGAATTGACCCAACTGAAGGGCGAAGAGATTACGATGGGCATCACGCCCTCCTCAATGAACCGCATGGCCATGACCATGCGCCAGCCGAGGGGTGTGGTCTTGGCCCTCAGCGCATTCAATCATCCCTTTAATTTAATCATCCACCAGGCCATACCGGCCATCGCTGTCGGCTGCCCCGTATTGGTGAAACCGGCGCTCACGACGCCGCTTTCCGCCCGCACCCTTGTGAATCTCTTGCACGAAGCGGGTCTACCGGAAGAGTGGTGCCAGTTCGTCTTTTGCTCTAATGAGGTGAGCGGCAAGTTGGTCAGCGATCCCCGTGTGAGTTTTCTCACCTTCATCGGCTCAGAAAAAGTGGGTTGGATCTTGCGTTCGCAGCTTGCGCCGGGTGCCACCTGTGCGCTTGAACATGGCGGGCTCGCGCCGGTAATATTTGATAAAAGTGCCGATATTGAAACCAGTCTGCCCCTGCTCGTGAAAGGGGGCTACTATCATGCCGGACAAGTCTGCGTGTCGGTTCAGCGTGTTTATGTGGATCAAAGCATTGCGCCCATATTTATCGAAAAATTTACAGAACAGGTTCAAGCGCTTAGTACAGGCAGTCAGTTGGAAGATCTTACTGAAGTCGGGCCACTCATTCTGCCGCGTGAAGTGGATCGGGTGCATGACTGGGTCAGTGAAGCACTTGCATCGGGCGCGGTCAAAACGATTGGCGGCGAAAAAATATCGGACACTTGTTATCAGCCGACGGTCTTGGTGAACCCGGATGAGACGGCCCAGGTTTCACAAAATGAAATCTTCGGCCCGGTGGTTTGCATTTATACCTACGACACTTTGGATGAAGCGATTCAACGGGCGAACGGCCCGGATGTCAGTTTCCAATCCTCCATTTTCACAAAAGACATTGATACGGCTTTTAAAGCCGCGAAATCATTGAACGCCTTGGCGGTGATGATTAACGATCACACGGCTTTTCGGGTAGATTGGATGCCTTTCGGGGGGACGAAGAAATCGGGGCTGGGGGTTGGCGGTATCGGATATACGATGAAGGATATGACTTTGGAAAAGCTGCTGGTGTTTAAATCGGAGAGTTTGTAATCGTCCGGCTCGATATTTAAGGCGAGGATCTTGTTCTCCTCGAAAAATACTAATGCCAATTATTTTTTGGGAGTCTATTAACCGGCAATAAAATGGTTTAAGAGTCTTTTGTTTCTATGTTTTTGCTATTATCTAATATTACTCGAATTGGTTTGTTACCTTCATAATGCTCAATGAGCAATTGCCTCAACCGCTCTTCAGATGATATTTCCCCGTCACCAGATGATGATTTAATTTCAATTGGCAACGATTTATTGCCTAAAAACAAACTTACTAACGAACGGCGAATAAAATTCTGCTCTAGCTCAAGATCGCCATAACCCTTAGGATAATAAGCCCCTTTCTTAAGATGGACTTTATCAAAATCGTAGCCAAGATCTATTGCCATTTCGTATAGTAAGTCCGTAAGCAAATCATTAGACTTTTCAGTCCATCTACTCAATAATACATCGTAATCTGGGTTTGCTAGATCTGGTGGTGTAGAATATAAATGATCGTGATAGATCTTCCACGCGTCCCTAATTTTCCTATCTTTATAAAAAGCGAGATCAATCATATTCAGTGCTTCAATATGTGTCTGAGCTAAAACAGTGGCTCTAGTTGCCATGAGGGTGTGAAAAATTCAATAAACTTTTGTGCCTGAACTGCTAGTATTGGCCCAGCAATTACAGCTACGATCATCATAAAATTACTCATGGTATTAGTATTGTCCATCTGTTAAAATTCTCCTCTTTTCGAATATATTAAGATCTAGCATGTTCTTATGCATAAATCTTCTGTATTAGACGTGGACAGCACATTTCACAGTGTAGGGAGGTTTCCATATGTCCGCAAGGGTTTTCCTAAATTAGAGTTCCCAGCGAGACGGGAATCTCAGCAGGGCAGCATAAGTAACTCTGTTTTTTCGCTATCTTGTTTGGATTATGGCAATAAAATCGAAAAAGCGAGCCAATAACAAATGTCTTTGTTTTTAGGAGGAAAGTCTGTCTCAATTGTTTATTGTACTGGCCATTCCAATTATCGGCTCACCCCTTTTTCTCTCTGCCTCTGAATTAATTCCGAGGACACCATACTGAATCCTGAAATTTCAAAAAAAATCCCTGTTAAATTTCCGGCTGTTACCAATTTCAATTTCACGTAAAATAGCTCCTCAACGATTGGAGGAGGGACATGTTCACGGCAGAATTACCCAGTCAACAAATCATGTATTCCGCTTTGCTCGAAAAGAACCCCGCCTTTGAAGGTATTTTCTTTTTCGCCGTTAAAACCACGGGTATTTTTTGCAGGCCGACGTGCACGGCAAAAAAACCGAAAGCGGAAAATGTTGAATATTTTTCATCGACCAAAGAAGCGCTGAGTCACGGCTATCGTGCATGTAAAATCTGTCGCCCGATGGAATTACCGGGGCAAACACCATCTTGGCTAAAAATCTTGCTCAAGGAAATCAACGACCAGCCCGATTTGAGGCTGAAAGATCAGGACCTCCGAACGCGTAACATCGATCCCGCACGCATCCGCCGCTGGTTTAAGCAGCATCACGGCATGACTTTTCAGGCCTATCTTCGTGCTTTAAGAATCAACAAAGCTTTTGGGCGAATCCAACACAATCACACGGTGACAGACGCGGCCTTTGCGAGTGGCGACGATTCTTTAAGCGGCTTTTCCGAAGCCTTTAAAAATACGACGGGCTTTTCGCCCTCTGAAAGCAAAAACAACATAGTGGTCTCGGTGACGAGAATATTAAGCCCCTTGGGGCCGCTGTTCGCCGGGGCGACGGAGCAAGGCATCTGCTTGCTTGAATTTACCGACCGGCGCATGCTGGAAACGCAAATTAAGATCTTAAAAAACCGTTTGAAGGCGGCCTTTATTCCTGGTGAAAACCGACATCTTATCGCGCTTGGAAAACAGCTCAAGGAATATTTTTCAGGAAAACGAACGGCCTTCGACATTCCTCTGGTGCTGCCGGGGACGCCCTTTCAACACAAAGTTTGGCAGGCCTTACAAGAGATCCCTTTTGGCGAAACGCGTTCTTATCAAGAACAGGCCATCGCGATTGGCAATCCGAAGGCTGTCCGGGCGGTGGCCACCGCGAACGGCGACAATCGTATTGCCATCGTTATCCCCTGCCACCGCGTCATCGGAAAAGACGGCAGCCTGACGGGTTACGGCGGCGGCCTCTGGCGGAAACAGCACTTATTGGATCTTGAGCAGGCTTCGCTGAAATCACCAAAGCGAAGCGGTGTTGCTTCCCCTCAGTCCTGAAATGCGGGTGTTTCAACACGGGGTTTCTCCAGTTTTTCTCTTTTTCTAAAATTGACCATCCCAAGATCGGCATGGTAAAATTATTGCAGTGTGATTTTTGGGGCAATATGCCCCTTATTCTCAGTTATGGGAGATATTTAAAAAATGATAGAGATAACCGAATTAGCAAAAAAACGGATTGATGTTTTGATGCAGCAACAAAAAGATGAGCAACAGAAGACCATTGAAGGGCTTCGGATGACAATTAACGGCAGCATTCCTAATGTTGAATATGCCCTGGCCTTTGTCGAAGAGGGCAAAACAGAGCCCGGCGATATTTCTGTTGAGGCCAATGGCGTCAAAGTGTTTATGGAACTCAAAAATGGCAAATTTTTGGAAGACGTTAAAATCGACTTTATTCAAAACCTGCAACAAAGCGGTTTCAAAGTCGAAAATCCAAAAGTAGTTTCAAGCCCTGCGGACGCCCCGGAGACGCCAGCCAAATTGGACAGCCCGGAAGCTCTCGCAGTGCAAAAAGTTCTTGATGAAGAAATCAATCCCGGCGTTGCCTCCCACGGGGGACATATCTCTTTAATCGATGTGAAAGATCAAGTCGCCTATGTCAAATTGGGCGGCGGTTGCCAGGGCTGCGGCCAGGCAAAGGTCACCTTGCAGCAAGGAGTGGTTACTGCAATTAAAAAAGCCGTTCCTGAAATTGTAAACGTCTTGGATGTGACCGATCACGCCGGGGGCACGAATCCGTATTACGCCGCGGGATAAGTCCTTTTTTTTGATCAAACCTTAGAAAAACATCCCCACCGCATGACCGGGTGTGGTGGGGATGTACGGTCATATCTCAAGTGAGCTATATCAAGCCATTCTTTTTGAATCTCATTGACAATCTCATTTTTCGGGCTTAAGATTCCTCCGAATATCAATCATGTCTATGTTCTACCAACACTCGGCCTGTTTTAGAAAAACACCCCATGTCTTCTATTTCGGAAATCCTTGCACATCCTGCATCTATCGTCATCATTACCGCATTGCTGGGGATTTTCACCTACAGTTATCAATCTTTTAAAAACCGCCAAGCAGTCGAATACGAACGTAAACGCAAACTGTATGAAACCCTGATTCAAGATGTCTTCAAATTGCTCCGTGTCGCACCCGGACAGGAAGCTTCTGCAGTCATGAGCGACATCGAAAAAAGCTGGCTCTTTGCATCCGACGATGTGCTCCGATTCTGCTATCAAATCATCAAGGTTTATGGACGGGCTGCCAAAGAAGGTGATCCAACGCAAGGCATTATGCAAAATCCAGTAGCCCGCAAAGATTTTGCCGACGGCATCGCCCGTCTTTTTGTTGCGATGAGAAAAGATCTGGTCTATCGACAGTCCTCAAAAATAGATGAACCCTGGGCCTTAGAGGTCATTGAAATCTATGAGTGGGGCGCACCATACCGTGAAAATCAGGATGAAAAGGCTTGATCAAAAAATCCTTTAAAAAATAATTTCAACCGGCTTGATTCCAAGACATTGTTTTTAAACACTTCTCATTTTTTGATTGATTGCACACCTTAAAAAAGACCTTCGACCGTATTGCCTTTCCCTTGGTCTCTTTGTAAACTCCTAAACTTATGATCGAAGCATGGACGAAAGAAAAGCTGATGGAGGAAGTGGAAGATTTGGCTTCCATTGCGGCCCATCAAGAAACAGAGGGACTGCAAGCCAATTTTTCTCAACGCATTGATCAACTCCGTGAGATTTATCGCGGTGAACCCACACTTTTTGATCCGCCTTTAGTGAAATGGATTCGTCGGCTGGCGGAAGTTAAACCGCTTCGACAATCGCCCAAAACCATTTTGGAAACCATTTTTGGATATGACACTTTTCGGGCCGGTCAAGAAGAACTGATTTGCGCCGTTCTTGCCGGGCATGACTCGATTGGGATCATGCCCACAGGGGCAGGCAAATCGCTCACCTATCAAATCCCGGCGGAAATTTTACCGGGAACAACGCTCGTGATCTCGCCCTTAATTTCTCTGATGAAAGACCAAGTGGATGCATTGATCGAATTCGGGATGGAGGCTACGTTTATTAATTCCAGCCTTGAGTCCGATGAACGCCGAAGCCGAATAGGGAGACTCCTTTCGGGACAATACGACCTGGTGTATATCGCCCCTGAAGGACTGGACGGCACTTTATTCGATCTACTTTCACGCTGCAAAATCAACCTCATTGCCATTGATGAAGCCCATTGCATCAGTCAGTGGGGGCATGATTTTCGCCCGGCCTACCGTAACCTTTCCGACTTAAAATCTCAGTTCGGCCAAGTCCCTGTCTTGGCCCTCACGGCAACCGCAACGGATAAAGTCACGGATGACATTGTGCAGCAAATGGGAATGCGGGCGCCTTTTCGATATCGAGGCTCCTTCTTTCGAAAAAACCTGCACCTGCACGCCTACAAAAAAGGGAATGGGCGACATACCAAAGAGGACATCCTTCACTTGGTGCAGTCACGTCAAGGGCAATCGGGTATCATTTATTGTTTAAGCCGAAAAAGCGTAGAGCAAACGGCAAAATATTTATCGGCGCATGGCCTTCGTGTGATGGCCTATCACGCGGGGATGGCACATGATCGGCGAACCGAAGCACAAGAAACGTTTCGACGGGACGATATCGAGGTGATTGTGGCGACCGTTGCTTTCGGCATGGGCATCGACAAACCTAATATCCGGTATGTGATTCATCGTGACATGCCAAAAAGTATTGATGGCTATTATCAAGAAATTGGGCGCGCCGGCCGAGATGGGGTTGGGAGTGATTGCATTCTTTTCTACTCTTGGTCAGAGGTGATGAGCTACGACCGTTTTTTAAATGACAGCTGGGATGAGGAAATTAAAAACCGCACCGTGATGCAAACGCGAGAGATGTTTCGCTTGGCAGAAAAAGAAACTTGTCGGCATCAGGCCTTAGTCGCCCATTTTGGAGAAACAATCCCACCGTGTGAAAATGCCTGTGATATCTGCTTGCAGCGCGATTTGCTCAAAGAAATTCGTCCATTGAAAAAAAAGAAACAACGTGTAACACGACCGATGGCTCCTTTTGTCGGTGCCGCCGATCTCATGGGAGGAGAAACCTCTCTTGAACTGCTCGGCCAGCTCAAAGCCTTGCGAAAAAAACTCGCCGATGAAAAAGGCGTCCCTGCGTATCTCATCTTTAGTGATGCAGTATTATTACAAATGGTTGCAGAACGCCCTCAAACAGAAGAAGCCATGCTTCAACTCAACGGCATCGGCCCCAAAAAACTAGCAGCCTATGCGGATCACTTTTTACCGCTCTTAAGCAACGCGGATCCCTCCGCCTCACCCAATTGGTGAGAGTAAAAAGCCGTTTCCCATTTATTTCTGATTGGTTTTTCCAGTAAACGTGATTTTTGAATCAGGCTTTCTTACTCGCCGAATCCATCAATAATAGCGATAAGCATCATATAGACCATAAACCCTCATCCGATTTTTCACTAGCCATTATCTGCTGGACTCTTGCAGGTCAAAACAGAATTTACGCTCAGTTTAGCGCGAAGGGCAACCACCTCGACTATTTCCACCACCGCCGCGAGTAGAACCATCCGCACAGATGAACGACCCGGGCATTGATGGACTAGATGCAAAGGATTGACTGCTCAAGTAAGCCGTAATATCAATCTGTGAACCAAGCAGTTCACAATTATGGCATTCCCCATTTCGAAGTTTTATATCGTTGAGACTTCGTCGACATATTCGATAACCTCTAAAGATTAAATAGGATCGAATACAAAATGATTTGTTCTTGTTTTTAGCAGCTTTTCAAACCCCACATCTATTTCTGATCGCTTCTATTCCAAACCCACATTTCCAGAAGTGAAATCAGAATCTGAAAGAGGAGGGAAAGCCCCATCAAGATCCCTCCGATAATCACTGTATAAGCAAAGACCGGTTTGAGCTTGGTAAACCACCAGGATCCGATATCGACCCAAATTGAAACGAAGGGCGTTACAATTAAAATGGTGCGCCATCGCGTATCAATTTCGCTCATGGCGAAGATGATACCCGTGAGAAAAAAGATAAAACTCATGCCAAAGAGGTGAACATGAGAAACACCCACAAGCGCTTTCACCGATTGTCCCATATCGATCGCTGTATAGACGACGACCTCTTGGTAAGTCGTCAGCGGAGAGACGGGCATCCCCCCTTCCGGGCTGTGGCAAAGCGCGCAACTATTTTGAAAAATGGATGCGACATTCGCGAAATCTTTCTCTAAGGCGCCGCCTTCAATCCATTTAAAAATTTTTTCTTTTTCAACGATATTGACTGCATCGCCCATCGAACCTTTGAGGGCGGCCCCCAGCCGTGTTTCTCCACGTCGGCCATAGTATTTTTCAATAACGGCACCCACCAGCCCATGATCATCGCCGGCATGCGGCTCAATCTCAACGAGATAGAGAAAAGCCACCGCAAAAAGATAAGCAATGCCGAGGGTCAACAAAAGGCAGGTAAAGAGTACCTTTAAGGGAATGGGGAAATCTTTCAGACTCATGCCTCGCCCGTTTTGTGATGCCATATGAGGATGTCCTATTTTTGGGACATAAGATAATCGGCCAGGGCAGAGAGTTCCTCAGCACTGCCCATCACCGGAGGCATCTTCGCATTTGCGACCTTTTTCGGGTTTTCAAAAAACTTCATCAACCATTCTCTGTCCCGTTGACTGCCGAGCTTTGATAGGTCGATCGCCATTTTGCCGCCTTTCCCTTCGATCATGTGGCAAAACCCACATCGTTTTTTCCCGAAAAATGCCTTTCCTGCTTCAATATTAGAAGCATTAAGCGGAGATTGTCCCATCAAAACAATCCCAAAGATCACAAGTGCAGTTGTTACAATTCCCTTCATTATCTCCCTCCAACTTCACGCAACAAATACCAAGGCCAAAGGAGATCACCTCCTTTGGCTGTATCCGTCCAACTAAAAGTTAATCATCGCCTCGATGACGAGCCCATAGTTGGTCTTGTTTGTTCCCTTATCGGTTGCACTGTTTCCTTCCATCCCGAGCCTCAAGTGACGTTCATAGGTATGAACAACGCCAATGGTCTCTATGTGGCGCGTATCCCCCTTTGTGCTGTCATCCGGATCAATCCAATCGTAACGTGCCAAAAGCGTGGTGTCGGGATCTTTGAGGTAGTGCTCAAACTCGACGTAGAAACTGTCTCCTTGTACATCCGGACCAACATTCTCCGGGACAGTGTCCTCGCTTCGGAAATAAGCCCCAATAATTTCCGTGCCGCTGTCAAAGATTTTGTTCCCAAGTGCACCATAACGATAAAATCGAAAATCCTCGCCCAAGGCTCCAATCGCACCATTGTGCCAAACCCCCCGGTAACCGTAGAGCGTAAAACCAGAGGCATTGTCATCATGAATCCGCTCGTAAGCCAGAACAAAGTCTTTATCACGGTCTTGATCCCCTGCGACACCGGAATTGCCATTCACCCCTAATCCGTTTACAACTTGCGCCAAGATTCGGGAATTGCCTCGTACATGTGCCACTTCAATCCCTTTTTGATTTTCCCTAATCCGAAAAGGAATGCCACTTGTTGTCAAGCTTCTCGAATTCAGGGGTTCCGCACGGCTAACACCCGTCGGCCGATCAAAACCACCAATCCCCGCTCCCTGCATGGAATGAAATTGTCCAATCCTAAGGGTGGTGAAATGATCGGATTTACCGGAAATCCCTTGAATTTGAGCTACAATATTGATTTCTCCGTCCTCTACCTCAATTTCACTAAAGGAAGAAAGGGACTCGCTAAGTGCACCGGCGTAAAAGAGTGTCGTGTCGTGCCATACAAATTGGTTCGAGTCTTCTGCGGTTTCATTGTTCTGATACTCAGCACGGGCACGTCCTCTTAAAGAAATAAAATGTCCAACCTTTGAAATGTCTTGCGCCTGCCCCACCTCATCGGCCATACGAAATCCCCTCCAACGGAATTTCTGTCCGGTTTTATTGAGACGTGGCACGGCAGGGGAATGGCAAAGACTGCAATCGGCATCATATTTTCTCGCCCAAGCCGGAATGGCTTCCGCACGATTCGGAAATATGATGCCGAGCAATGGAATAAGCAGCAGCGCGGCGATAATAAACAAAGCGCACTTTTTTGTCATTTTATTTGCCTCCTTTCAAAGATACGAGATCTATTTCCCTTTCATTGCCATCACGGAACAAGGGGCATTACGAATCACTCTTTCGGCTTGGCTCCCCATCATCAGATGATTGAATCCTTTTCTGCCATGGGTCCCCATCACGATTAAATCAACCTCCATTTTTTCAGCAAGCCCGACGATTTCAATATAGGGAACACCATTTTTCAGCTCTCCCTCTGCTTCGATTCCCTCTTCTTTGGCCTTAACCACCAGATCATTGAGCAAGGCTTTCGATCGATCCATTAAGTAAGCATAACCTTCATCAAAAAGAGCGGTCATATCATCGGGGTGATCCAAACGCTCCAGTACATGCAGGAATATGACTTCTGCCTCTAACTGTTTGACCATTGGAAGCGTTTCTTGAATGGTCTTGCCGGATAACTCGGAAAAATCGGTCGGCATCAATATTTTTTTGACTTCCATCACTGCCTCCTTTGCCGATAAAATATGGCTTTTGTTGAAATCCAACTAAAGAAATGAATCCTCCCTCCAGCCTTCATTTTACGCCAAATTTGAATGAAAGTAATCCTCGGAAATGTCCTAAAAATCTAGGGTAGTCAATCGTG
The DNA here is from genome assembly GCA_029261135.1 of Nitrospirota bacterium. GTDB lineage: Bacteria > Nitrospirota > Nitrospiria > SBBL01 > JAADHI01 > JAADHI01. The sequence continues at coordinate 9,144 of JAJDBX010000062.1, read as the reverse complement.
GAGATTTGCATTACAATCTCGCTGAACACGCATTCATTTAAAAAAATAAGGAGAGGATATGCGGATTGGCCTTGTCCAGATGAACCCCAAATTTGGTGAAACCACGCGAAATCTTGACTTGGCTCTGAAACTTCTCTCATCAAAACCGGCGGATTTATGGGTGTTGCCAGAGCTTTTTAATACAGGATATCAATTTATTTCTAAAAAAGAAGCCTATGACCTTTCTGAAACCGTTCCCTCAGGCCCAACAACACAATCCCTGATTGAAATCGCCAAAACACTGAAGACCCATATTGTTGCAGGCTTAGCAGAACGCCTTGGGAAGAAGTGCTACAATGCCTCAATTCTTGTCGGCCCCTCAGGTCACATCGCCACCTACCGGAAGATTCACCTTTTTTATGAAGAAACACGTTGGTTCACACCCGGAGATGTCCCATTTCAAGTCAACGCGATCCATTACAAGAGCCAAGCAGGGGGAAGACGCAAATGCAATATCGGCATGATGATTTGTTTTGACTGGATCTTTCCGGAATCGGCGCGAACCCTAGCCTTGCTTGGCGCGGATCTGATTTGCCATCCCTCAAACCTCGTGTTACCTCATTGCCCTCAGGCGATGATTACCCGTTGCCTTGAAAATCGCGTCTTTGCCGCGACTGCAAACCGCATCGGCACCGAATCTCGAAAGAAAGAAAAATTAAAATTTATTGGCCAAAGCCAAATTGTCTCTCCTAGGGGACAAGTGCTTTCCCGTGCTTCGAGCCACAAAGAAGCCGTTCATGTCGTAACCATTGAGCCGAAAGATGCGCGAACTAAAGCGATTAACCCATACAACCATCTTTTAAATGATCGGGTCGAACAATTTTATAAATAAAATTCAGAAAAATTTGACCCACTTATAAAGGAGAGAAACTCATGGAACGCCCAAAAATAGCAGGGACAGCACCCATCGCGACAAATCTTAATGCTGAAGAGGAGTACTACTGGTGTAGTTGTGGACGCAGTCAAAATCAGCCATTTTGTGATGGCTCACATAGCGGGACATCATTCTCACCCCTTCCATTTAAAGTTTCAGAAGCAAAAAAGGCTCGCCTTTGCACATGCAAAATGACTGCGAATCCGCCGTATTGTGATGGCACCCATGCGACCCTCACAAAAGAGGAAATCGAAGTAAATGCACCGCCGTCTTCTGAAGGGGACACTCCCAATGTGCAAGCCACCGCAGAAGAACCGACCGTAAAGTTCATCCACGACCTTGCACGGGATGGTCTTTCAGTAACAGGACCCCACGGTGAAATGGCTGCGATGGGTGTGCCAGTCCCGCTGCTTCCTTTATGGAATGATATTCAGATCCTACCTGCGCAATTTGCGACAAAACCTCTGATGGATCATGTTGCTGTTGGAAGTGATCTTATGATTGGTTCCAATGCAAAAAAACCATTACACCTTAAAATTCCGCTTTTTGTCTCTGATATGAGTTTTGGCGCCTTATCCGAGGAAGCCAAAACGGCACTGGCGAAAGGCGCGGAGTTAGCGGGCACGGGGATCTGTTCCGGAGAAGGCGGCATGCTTCCGGAAGAACAGGCTGAAAACAGTCGTTATTTTTATGAGCTTGCTTCAGCAAAATTCGGCTATTCCGAAGCCCTTTTATCCCAGGTACAAGCCTTTCATTTTAAGGGAGGACAAGCGGCTAAAACGGGAACAGGAGGTCATCTTGGGGCAAACAAAGTCACTGGAAAAGTTGCTCAAGTACGAAATTTGCCTGAAAAAACGCCCGCGATTTCACCGCCGACTTTTTCTGATTTAGTGACGCCAAAAGATTTCAAAAATTTTTCAGACCGCGTTCGAGAAATCACTGGCGGTATCCCTATCGGGATGAAAATGTCCGCAAATCATATTGAAGAAGACATCGATTTTGCCATTGAAGCGGCGGTGGACTACATCATTTTAGACGGTCGCGGCGGCGGCACGGGGGCGGCACCTTTGATCTTCCGAGATCATATCTCCGTCCCCACCATTCCTGCGCTTGCCCGCGCACGCTACCACCTCGACAAACGCGATGCTTCGCATATCACTCTGATCATTACGGGAGGCCTGCGCACCCCTTCAGATTTTATCAAAGCGCTCTGTTTAGGTGCAGACGGCATTGCCCTTTCAAACGCGGCGATACAGGCCATCGGTTGTATCGCCGCCCGGATGTGTAATACCAATCAATGCCCTGCCGGTATCGCGACACAAAACCCGGTGCTTCGGAAAAGGCTTCATGTCGAACAGTCCGCCGAAAAACTGACCCGATATTTTAAAGCTTCAGTTGAACTCATGCAGGTCATGGCCCGTGCCTGTGGACACGACCACCTCAATCAATTCAATCAAAACGATATTACAACTTGGAAAAAAGAAATGGCTGATTTAACCGGGATTCAATGTGGCGGCTTTGATCCAGAGCGATAAAACGGCGCAAACCCTGCTTCCTGACCGATAACAGAAAGAAAGGGAGGCCGCTCTTCGATAAAATACAAGATCTCACTGTGGCCTACGAGATCGGTTATAGGAAGGGCTCTTAAGTAAAGAAAGATGTTCTTTCTTTACGCTCCGTATGTGCCCTTTTGAGTGAGCTTGTCTTTTTCATGGGAGGTGCCGATGCAATTTCAACTCAGTTTAGGACATCGTCGGATTCAAAGATCAAAATTGAGAACTCTGTTGTAGGCTTTGCCTTTGCTTCCTCAGCGGATTGTCATTTAGGGAATATTTATGTTTCGATTTTTACATGCTGCTGATATCCATTTGGACAGTCCTTTACGAGGACTCGAAAGTTATGAGGATGCGCCTGTTGAGGAAATTCGAAATGCAACCCGAAGGGCTTTCGATAACCTCATAGACCTGGCGATTGAGGAGTCGGTTGATTTTGTCCTTATTGTGGGGGATCTTTTCGATGGCGACTGGAAAGATTTCAATACCGGACTCTTTTTCGTGAACCGGATGGGGCGTCTGAATAAAGCCAGGATCCCCGTTTATATCGTCACCGGGAACCATGATGCCGCCGCAAGCCAGATCACCACTTCCATGGCCTTACCCGACAATGTGACTCTTTTTTCTGCGAAAAAACCAAGCTCTACCTGCATAGAAACACTTGGCGTTCTGATCCACGGGCAGAGCTATCCGACGCGCGTGGTCATGGAAAATATCGCTTCTCAATATCCCCAAAATGATCCTAATTATTTCAACATCGGACTGCTTCATACGGCCTTAAATGGTCGAGAGGGCCATGAGCCTTATGCGCCCTGTTCACTCGACGATCTTCGTTCCAAGGGATACGATTACTGGGCGCTCGGACATATTCATACGCGGGAAAAGGTCTCTCAAGATCCGTGGATTGTATTCCCTGGAAATATCCAAGGCCGCCATATCCGGGAAACAGGAAGCAAGGGGGCGACAATCGTCACCGTAGAGGACGGGCTTGTTCGCAAAGTGACACATCGGGAACTCGATGTTGTGCGATGGATCCTCTGCCGAATTAACCTGTCATCGTGTGAGACAACAGAAGCCGTTCATGAACAGATCCGATCCGCCATAGAAGATGCGGCGCTTGAAGCAGATGGGAAAACTCTGGCCTTACGTCTTTCCTTAGAAGGTCATTGTTCAGTCCATGCTCAAATCGTTGAGCATCGAACCCAATGGGCTGAGGAAATCCGCGGCTGGGCGGCAAGCCTTGGAAATACCTGGATAGAGAAAATTAAATTCCGGACCCAGCGGAAAGCACGTCTGGAGGATATGCTGGGTACAGATACCCCCTTATCTGGATTATTGCAGTCCATCCAAAATCTGCAACTCGACGCGGAGACCCTTTTAGAACTGGTGCCGGAATTCACAGCGCTGAAAAACAAATTGCCGCCGGAGCTGCTTAGCAATGAAGACTATATTCTAGGGAATGACCCTGAAAAGTTAGAAATAATTCGTTTAGAAGCGCAGGATTTATTAATTGAAAAGCTCCTCCAGCATGGGGAAAGCGAATGAGGATCAAACGCCTCGATCTCATCGCTTTTGGCCCTTTTACAAAGGTGAATCTTGCCTTTAACTCGGAAGACCCCGGCCTGCACATCATCTTTGGGCCAAATGAGATAGGGAAGAGCAGCTCGCTCAGGGCGCTTAAGGCCCTATTATTTGGTTTTCCTGAACGCACCCCGGATAATTTCAAACATACCAATGACCAGTTGCTTGTCGGGGGATGTCTGACGCGCAGGGATGGAAAAGAGATTGAACTGCTGCGTCGAAAAAAGAGGAAGATGGATCTGCTTGACCCAGATGGCAATCCAATTGATTCTTCTACATTCTCGGATTTTTTGCATGGGATCGATGCAGAAATTTTTGAATCCCTCTATGGGCTGGATCATGACATTCTTGTGCAGGGAGGGAAAGACATCCTCGCCCAAAAAGGGGAAGTCGGACAGGCCCTTTTTGCAGCGGGGGCCGGGATCTCTTCCTTCCGGAAGATTCTTGACCACCTTGATACGGAAGCAGATCAGTTGTTCAGTGCGCGGAGTACTTCGAGACAAATCAATAAAGCCATCACAGAATATAAGGCCTTACGGAAATCTGTTAAAGAAGAAAGCCTCTCCAGCCGGAATTGGAAGGATCATCGGAAAAGCCTCCTTGAGGCTGAAAAAGAACGAGGACTTCTCCAAAAACAGCGTATTGAGAAAGAGGCTGAAAAACGACATCTTGAGCGCTTGAAGCGTGCCATTCCTCTTTTGACATCACGCGATGATTTCCAAGAACGGCTACAAGCCTTAGGAGAAGTAACGATACTGCCAGAAAACTTTTCCCAGGGGCAACAAAGTGTCAGCCAAGGACTCCGCGACAAAAAGTTACACATCGAGAAGGCAAAACATCGGCTTTCAGTACTTCAAGAGGAAAAAAAAGCGATTTCTTTCAACCCCTTGCTCCTTGAGCGTGCTGAAACGATTGAGGAAATACATCAGGGCCTGAGTGAATATCGGAAAGGGATGAAAGATCGCGTAAAACTAGATGGAATGCGCATAAGCTCTAACAAGGAATCCAGAGATTTACTCAAAAAAGTCGATCCAAAGCTCCCTTTAGAAAAAATAGAAACCTTGCAGCCTGTATTGAATAGAAGAAAAACGATACAAAAATTAAGCGCCCAGTATGAAACACTGGTTTTTCAGGTTTCTCTGACAAAGAAGGAATACCAGAATATAAGTCGGGATCTTAAAGAGATTGAAAAAAGAATTTCTCTCTCTCCTCTGCGGCAAGATGCGGGTGATCTCATGCAGGCCATCAAGCTGGCTCGAAATGTGGGTGATATCGACGAGCAAATCCTCTCTAAAGCAAGAGAACTTGATATGGATAAAAAGACCGGCTTGGCTGAAATCAAGCGGCTCGAACTCTGGAATGGGGATTTTCAGAATCTGACCGCCTTACCCCTCCCCCTATTGGAGACGATAAAGCACTTTGAAAATCGCTTTAAAGCATTAGAGGACGACAAGGCACAACTCCAGAAAGACCATGTCGCATTTACAAAGGAATTGAACCAGGCCAAATCTGAAATTAAAAAAATTGAATATGCGGGTGAAGTCCCAACCGAAACAGAACTGCAAGAGAGCCGGTCAAAGCGTGAGCAGGGTTGGCATCTCATCAAGCGGAAGTGGCTTGATGGCGAAGAAATTGATGCGGAAAGCAAGGCCTACGATCCGTCATTGGGTCTGCCGGAAGCATTTGAAAAACAGATGACCCAGGCAGACCATCTTTCTGACAGACTGCGGAGAGAAGCAGGCCGTGTCGCCAATTTCGCAGAGCTTCGAGCGCGATCTGAAGTATTAGAACATGCTCTAAGCGAAAATGATCAGAAAGATATCAAACACGAAAAAAACCTAAAATCACTCCAGATGGAGTGGATCGAAATCTGGAAGAAGAGTGATATTGCACCGCATTCTCCAAAGGAGATGCTTTCCTGGGTCAATGAATTTAAGACACTTCGTTCAAAGGGATATGAAATCTTAAAAAAAGAACGAGAGATTGAAGAAAAAATAGAGGATCGTCGCCAACGCCGACAACAGTTAAGCGATGCGCTAAAAAATCTGAAAGAGGAAAAAAGTTTCTCTCATGAGACGCTGACGCCTTTATTGATATTCAGTGAATCGGTTTCAGAAAAGATGATTCAAAACCAGGCAAAGTTGGAAAAATTGGAAGAAAAAAGAGATGAGCTTCGGAAGGGACTGGATACCGCTGAAGTGGATCAGACCTCGGCTGAGGCGGAAATGCAATCCTGGAATCATCACTGGAGAGAAGCCTTGGAAGGGCTGGGCATTCGTAATAAGATCCCGCCCTCTGAAGCATCAGAACTTTTAGATGATCTACAAGCCTGTTTCAATAAGCTCAAAGAGGCGGACGATTTTCGTAAGCGTATTGACGGCATCCAGCGGGACGCGACAACATACGAAAAAGATGTGAACGCCATTCTCAATCAAGCGGCTCCGGATCTGCTGAAACAAGCCTTGGAGCAGGCAGTCGCCAACCTGAATATCCTGCAAAAAAAAGCGAGTCAGGACAAGGCCTTACTCGAAAAAACCCATGCGGAGATCAAGAAAACTGAAGACGAAATTGGTGAGGCCAAGACTGAATTAGATAGCCTTGAAGAACAGAGTCAAAATTTCTTCAGTATTGCAGGGTGCAAAACGGATAGCGAGTTGAATGAAGCGATCCGAAAATCGGCAGAGCTTCAAAAGCTGAAGGAAAAGTTGACTGAAGTGGAGACAACCTTGGTTCAACTATCCGAAGGCATCTCCCTAGAGGATCTCGTCAGACAAGCCGAAGGCGTGGATCCTGACGAAGTGCCGGGAAAGATCACCTTTACCGGGCAGAAAATTGAAGAACTGAATCAGGAAATCGATCGTCTCTCAGAAGAGATTGGCGATGAAAACAAGACTTTAAAACAAATGGATGGCAGTGCAAAGGCGGCTGAGGCCGCTGAAGCGACAGAACGGTTGTCAGCCAAAATTCTGCGTCTTACGGATCAATTTGTACGAACCAAGTTGGCCTCTAAAATTCTCCACCATGAAATTGATCGATACCGTTCCGAACACCAAGATCCGGTTTTATCCATCGCTTCAAAGCATTTTTCAGAATTGACGCTGGGTTCTTTTTCAAAGATTCGCACCGATTTAAATGATAAAGGAAATCCAATCCTTGTTGGAGAACGACCGGATAAAATACGAGTGACCGTAGAGGGAATGAGCACGGGCAGCCGAGATCAATTATATTTCTCATTACGTTTGGGAACATTAGAGTGGCGTTTACAATCAAGCGAACCCATGCCGCTGATTTTGGATGATATCTTAATCAACTTCGACGATGAGCGATCAAGAGCAACGCTCAAGGCCCTGGCGAACCTAGCCGAAAAGACCCAAGTCATCCTCTTCACCCATCACCGCCAAATCCTAGAAGACGCCAAAAAGATTGAAGGAAAAGGCTCTATCCATGTGCATGAACTTTGATTAGGGCCTGCGGAGATTCTAAGGGAGTGGAGTGAGACAGAATGAGTCATTCTGTCTCAGATTTGAACCTTTTTCCCTCAATTTTGTCCTGATTCCAGCCTTTTACCTTTGGTTTTTGAGACAGTACTCTAAGGCATAAAATCTCAAATTCTCACAATCCCAAATGATAAATATCTTTGGCTGCGTTCGCCTGAGCACCCATTTTTCTTGTATATTCACCATCAAGTGGCTGAAATATCTCCATGTACACGCGGAATATTGAATCTGAATTACGCGAGGCTTTAGCCGATACTCCCGTCCTTTTGCTCAAGGGGGCGCGTCAAACCGGGAAAAGTACGCTGGTCACTCGGCTTGCGGAACAGATGAATGCACGCTATGCCACGCTGGATGATAGAACAACCCTTGCCGCCGCGACTTCAGATCCCATCGGATTTTTAAAAGGTTTGGCCCAGACTGTCGCCGCGGTTTTGAGACTGATATTGGGTTCAACATAAAGGGACGTAAACCGCCTACGTTTAGCTCTGTATTCACTGACAAATAGGGTCTTTGGGTTTTTTAAGTAAACCAGCCCTTGTTTTTGAATTTTAGCAACAGATCTCTAATCTCCTCTCAACGCTTTTCTTGAAGCTCTGTCCACAAGTGTAAAGAGCTTATCAATCTCATGTTTTTGATTCGTTACCTGATGTCCAAGCACTTTAACAAATTCACAATCCAACTGATCAGTCATGCGATAAAATTCCTGATACAGCTCATAGTTATTGAGGCGTTTATTTTTCTTTGAACGAAAATCATTTTGCTCAAACCGATCACGTCTTCCGTATAAACCCATGATGTTTTGAGAATCCGTATAGACAATCACCTTATTCTCCAAAGCTTGTATCTCACTTAACGCCCATAATAAAGTCTGTAATTCCAGCTTAGATGAAGATGTATGCTCAAATCTCTTCACTTTCACACCCACCTTTAACGAATCCAACGAAAAGCCACCTTCAGGCACAGCTAGGTAAGCTCCATATCCAATATTTGTATGGGTATTCACACTTCCATCTGTAAAAAGCATCAGTTTACTCATTTATGAATTTTAACAAATTTCAAGGATTTCAGCTCATGGGAATGCTTAGGACAGAGCAGATGAATGCCTGGACCTATAGGTGAGAGCCGTCTCATTGAAAAACAGTTTGGTATTCACGACCTAAGCAGCTTATGTTAAAGCCGTAACTCGCGAGAGGCGGAGATCCCGCAATGTAGTAGTCGTGTTCAAGATTGAGCATTGAAGCATACGCCGCCCTGGAGCAAAAGGGCCGATCAGCCAGTTATGGGAAACGCTGTCCATATTAAGGACATAAGCCCCTCACAGCAGATTCAGTTCCCTCCCAAGCGCCTGGACGGCCTGTTTTTTCAGAATAACGGATTTTAAGATCTAAAATGTGGTGGCCTGAAAAAGGGGAAAGCCGGGGGAGGGGATAAACGGTTTACTTTTGTAGGATTTAATCCAGTGCGACACGAAGTCGCCAAGAAGAGTTGTCTCTACTCTAAAAAGGAGGAGACCACCCGTGTCACCGGGTGAATCTAGGAGCCTGAATAAAGAGCGGCTCTGACAATGTTCCGAAGTGTTTTTATTTCACGGGGTATGAAC
>JAJDBX010000061.1 GCA_029261135.1 Nitrospirota bacterium | reverse complement strand
ACAATAAAAGTGGAAGAAAAGAAAATAAATTTCTGGAATGGCGTATTTTCAATCATATTTACTATTCTCCTTCTGTCAATTTTAGTCAGCTGTGAAATAAAGCTGAGTGCCATGAAAGAACTGGCAGAAAAAGGGGACCCTGGAGGATGGCTTTGGAAAGGGGTCAAGTCTACGTTTAACTCTTTACGTTCATTGGAATAAGGTGGGCGAATAGAATCTAGGGTCAGGTCTTGTAATACTACATTTTGTAAATTTAAAAGGCGGAATTAAATCTGGAAATTCTAGGGACACCATGCTGAATTAAGCACAGAGAATCTCTGTCTTGCGTTTCAATCATAAATCCTAAGCTTGAATCGGCGACCGGACGAATTGTTCGAGTCAAACCAGCCGTTGCCTTCAAATCACCATCGCCCTTAATTCCCAGCCACTTTTGTTCCAAGTGCCGAAAAACGCGCAAAACATAGCAGGGGAAAAAGGGTTATCTATTGCCCTTCTTGTCTCTCTCGTGACTTTCTAAGCGTAGAAAATCACGGCTATATTTTGATATAGTTTTGCTCAATGAGTAGAATCAGCCATTTTGCAATGGGTGATTGGGGGTAATTGCTTCATTTATTCCCTCATTTAAGTGTTTATAAAAATCTAAAGACAGATGGAGGCATCTTCAAAATGAAACTAAAAATCGTGCTTGAACCGAGTGAAGAAAGCGGCTTTACAGCATATGTCCCTAGCTTACCGGGATGTATTAGTGAAGGCGAAAGCAAAGATGAAGCGTTAAATAACATCAAGGAAGCGATTGAACTTTATCTTGAGCCGGTCGAAGACGATTTCACTTATTTGCCAGGGGTTGAAATTACGGAAATCGCTGTATGACGAAGGTGCCCAGCCTTGGATATGAGAAAGTCATACATGCTTTAAAACGGAAGGGATGGGTGGTGGTTCGTCAAAGAGGCAGCCATATCCGGTTGCAAAAACACACAGACACAGAAGTCTTAAAGATAACGATTCCAGCACACCGACCGATCAAAAGATCGACATTGTCTCATATTCTGAAACAAGCACGGTTGACCGTTCAAGAATTGAATAAGTTGTTGTAAAATAAAATGAAATTCTGGGAGTGCTCTACTTCATTAAACACAGAGGATCTTGTCTTGTAATTCAATCATAAATCCACAGTTTGAGTCGACGATCGGGAGTACCTTTCGAGTCAAGTCAGCCGATGCCTTCAAATCATCATTATCGCTCTAAAGTCCCATTTTTTGAAGTGACTTCTTTGTTTTGAATTCAGTGCTTATGGAGCCTTCAGCTGGGTTAAGAATCTTAAAGAAACTGGGTTTTAATTACTGTTCGGCCCTCAATCATCGATAGTCATGATCCATATATTGGTCTATTATAGGCGACACTTCATGAGAGAAATTTTATTAGGCAGATGATGAATGTCGTTTGAGATTATTGGTAATATAAAAAATATTGAGACTCTTGCGACGGGGAGTCGAATTTGTGAATTACCGAGACTGATCAAAGTTTACGGGAAAGGGAAATAGGGGAGGATAAACCCGACACATTATTAACTTGCTACAGCTAGAGGGTGATGCCCTCTGTGTTGACAGAGGATCATCTATCTGTCAACATTATTCCATGATTCTCTTACGGTATCTTGTCTTCTCTCTTATGATTGCCTGTTTTGTTCTGGTCAGTCACATTGAGATTGTCTCTGCGGAGGATAAGCCGGAATCGCCTGAAGCATCTACTCCTGAAGTTGAAGAGGAAGTCGATGAAAGCGAAATAGCCTTCTATTCAGATCGCTATATTTTTCGAAGTAAAACGCTGGATGACCTGATTCTCGTTGTTCTTGTTTTTGAACGAGGGCGTCAGGAAGAAGGGTTTTATGGTGAATTTTTTGGTGCAATATTTGAGAGAAACCATTGGGTATTTCTTGAAGGAAATGATAAATATGCCTATGCTTCCTCGGATTTGAAAAATATCTTCCCCTCTTATTACGCAAATGTTGAAGGGACAAATGTCTCGGGTTTTGTCCTAGGGTATGATGCGGGTGATTACACGATTGAGATCTCTTCCGGCCCTGTTGAAGAAATCGTTCGTCCGGATGAGGGCCCAGTGATTGAAAAAAGTATTGGTGTTGCAGAAGCCGTTGTGACAATTCATGGCAAGGAACACTGGGGCGATCTGGTACATGAATCCCTTTTATGGAAAGGGTTTAACGGTTTAAAACGTTATAAAGGACTTTTTAAGGATTATCAGGCATTTTACTTAAAGACAGATACCGGACAGCAGATTTATCTTCATCAAAATAAGTCGGATCGAAATACTTTTAAAAAAAAATATGATTTTTCAGAAACGCTTGCGCCGGAAGTGGGTGTGATTTTTAATCAAGGCAAAAATGTCCATACATTCAAACCTCCGATGTCATTAACCCCAATTGAACAGACAACACCGCCCTTTGCGCTTTATAAAATTCCCAAGCGCTGGGAGATTGAAGTCGATCCTGAGCTTGGATCCATTTTTCTTTGGTCGCGTGATAATGCTTCTATTAATTGGCTCCTGGGTGGATACGCGATCATGGCCATTGAAGGGATCATAAAAAATAATGGCGAAGAAGAGCGGGTTTGGGGATTTTCCGAATATTACCCGTAAATAAAGCAATGAATCACGCAGGCTATGACCCGATAAACAGCGTCGATTTTCGATAATATTCTGCGAGACTTTTTAAGCAGACCACGAAAATCGCAGCACCCGGAACAGCCAATAGTACCCCGATCAATCCAAAAAGATCCCCCCCGATATACACCGCTGTGATAATGACCAAAGGGTGGAGCCCGACTTGTTTTCCCATGACCAAGGGAGCAATCGCAAGCCCTTGAATCGCTTGAATTCCTCCAAAAAGTAAAAGCACATAGAGCGGGTGTATGAAATCCTGAAACTGCAGAAAGGCGAGTGCGAGAGAAAGGATGAGTCCAAAAGCAAAGCCGATATAGGGCACAATCTCTCCAACAGCGGCAATGAAGCCGAGTGCAAATGAGAGATCAAGCCCGATGAACGAGAGTCCAACGATATAAAAAAGACTCAAAAAAAGGATCACAAGCAACTGTCCCCGGATGAAGCCGCTTAAAGACAGGTCAATCTCACGAAAACGTTTGAAGGCTTCTTCTCTAAAGTGGATGGGGATGTACGAGGAAAGGTGGGTTTTCAGGCGATCAAAGTCTTTGAGCAAGTAATAGAAGATGAAGGGGATGATGATGAGGTTGGCCAGTGCTGCGAGCATGCTGAATGTATTGGTAAAAAAGGTGAGTACGAAAGTGGTGACGGGTTTGAAGAGTGTCGGTGCGTCTTCTTTCAATTGGGCGAGTACAGGTTCCAGCGTTTCTTCAAATGTTTTTGGAAATTGAATGTCGAAGCGTTTTTCAATAGAAGGAACGAACTCTTCTTGGAGGTGATTCAAGTAGGAAGGCAGTTGGTTAAATGTTTTTGTAAATTGATCTTGAAGTGTTGGAATGACAAAAATCAGGAATAATAAAAATGTGATGACTATGGCAGAGAAAATCCCCCAAATTGCAATGGATCTTGGGAAACGTTTTGCTTCAAGTGTGTCAACAAGCGGATCAAAGGCATAGGCAAGCAGCAATGCGATAAGAAAGGGAACCAGAATGCTTTTAGAAAGGTAAAGGCTTGTAAAACAGGCCAATACAATGAGAAGCCAAACCAAGGGGCTTCTCAAAGATGAATTTTCGCTATGTTCTTTTTTTTGTATCAAAATGGGTTAAGTGATTCAATCCGAGATCAAATCCCCTCAATACGCGGGGATGCTTGTTATGAAATGTTTGTTTCCCGGTCTCTTGGGCGAAGCATATTCAGGTTGACACTGATAAATCCCCCGATGGCCCCGCCAGTGCCTGCCCCGAGCAGAGCAGCCTCCATGCCTCCGAGATAGATCGCAAACCCTGATCCAAGTAGAATCCCAACAACAATTAAGATAAAAAACCGTTGTTCACCCAATGCCCAAACAAAATTTCCAATCACTGCGCCAAAGGTGCCCATGAGAAGAATGGGTAGTATCCCCCCCATAAATGAGCCGATGACCCCGCCGGTGATGCCCGTGACTGCAATTCCGGGAATGGATATCTTACGTAGGTTAATATTCTGCCTGTTGTGCATGTCGCGAGCCTATCAAATCTGCTCAGATGAGTCAATTGCTTCTGTTTAGAATCTGAATCGCTCTATCTTGAAGCGAATTTTCCCATATGCTAGACTGAGTCATCAAATTTTGGGAGAAATAAAAAGATGTCCACACTTGCAACAGAAGAAAGACTCGTCGCACGGATTCATCGCCTGAAAGAGGACAGGCAGGCGGTTATTCTTGCCCATAACTACCAGGTGGGGGAAATCCAAGATGTCGCTGATTTTTTAGGCGATTCATTGGAGTTGTCCCAAAAAGCGGCTTTGACGGATGCGAAGGTGATTGTTTTTTGTGGTGTACACTTTATGGCAGAAACAGCGGCGATTCTCTGTCCGGATCAGACGGTTTTGCTTCCAGATCTTTCGGCAGGTTGTGGCATGTCCGATATGATTTCTGCGAAAGAGCTCCGAGCATTGAAAGCAGAACATCCGGATGCTGTCGTGGTGTGTTATGTGAATTCAAGCGCCGAAGTCAAAGCTGAATCCGATATCTGTTGCACCTCATCGAATGCAGTGAATGTGGTTCGTTCTATCCCTGAAGATCGGGAGATCATTTTTGTCCCAGATCAGTACCTGGGTGACTATGTGACTCGGCAGACCGGCCGGAAAATGATCTTGTTCAATGGTTACTGTCCCACGCACTTTCGTATCATGACTTCTGACCTGCAAGCGGCCAAAGCCGAACATCCAGACGCCCTCGTATTGGCGCATCCGGAATGTACGCCCGAAGTGAGTGCGATGGCTGATCAAGTCCTTTCGACAAGCGGCATCTGTCTAGAATCTCAAAAGAGTGAGAAAACGGAGGTCATTGTGGCCTCAGAACTGGGTATTTTACATCGCTTACAGAAAGAAAATCCGGAGAAAGAATTTATCCCCGCGTGTAAATGGTGTGACTGTGCCCATATGAAAGTGAATAATCTGGAAAAGCTGCTCTGGTCTTTAGAAGAGATGCAGTACCCCATTGAGGTTGAACCCCTCATTCGAGAACGCGCAAAAAATGCAATTGACCGAATGTTGGAAATTAGTAAATGAAGTCAGGCCATGTTCGACTTAGGACGATCCTTTATTTTCATCGGGATTCTACTGGTAACTATCGGTGTCGTATTGCTGTTGCTCAACAAAGTGCCAGGGCTTGGGAAATTTCCAGGAGACATTCTGATTGAACGAAAAAATTATACGTTCTATTTCCCCATTGTATCCTGCATTTTAATGAGTCTTCTTCTCTCCTTTATTTTCTGGTTTATGGGTAAAAAATAACACCCTCCTCTTTTTTTTTAATACTCCTTTTTTATGCTTAGGTTAAAAAAATGATTAGAATAAAGTGATGGCGAAACCAGAGGAAAGTCTCGCACTTTCTCATTTTGATTATGAACTTGATTCCACACTTGTTGCGGTAGCACCAACAAAGGAACGGGACACATCGCGGCTTCTTGTTTATCATCGAGATCGGCAGGTGATCGAACATCGCAGCTTCAAGGCTCTTTCTGAGTACCTGAATGTCTCTGACTTGCTTGTCTTCAACAATACGCGTGTTTTTCCTGCACGCTGTTATGCTGAGAAGCGAACAGGTGGAAAGTTAGAGCTGTTATTTCTACGTCCGGCTGAAAAAAAACAAGTTCAACAAAAATTTGTCGGCCTCTGTTGGGAGGTTTTGATTAAAGGAAAGAGTGCCCCTTCTACTCAGCTGACATTTAAAGGAGGGGTTTCTGGGGAGGTTATCCTGGACTTAGAGGGTGGGCGTAAGCTTCTAAAGCTTGATCTACCACCAAGCCGCTATTCTGATATTTTTGCCTTTTTAAGTGAGTGGGGCGAGGTTCCTCTTCCGCCTTATATTGTGAAAAGGCGGAACCCAGAGTTGCCGGGTACAGAGGATCAAAGTCGTTACCAGACTGTTTTTGCAGAACATTGGGGCTCTGCCGCGGCACCGACGGCAGGACTCCATTTTACTAAAAAAATGATTGAAGCGATTAAAGCCAAGGGGATACAAACTGCAACCACGACCCTCCATATCGGACTCGATACCTTTCTCCCGATTCGGGTGGACACCATTCTTGAACATAAAATGCATAGCGAATGGTTCAAGGTTTCTGATGAAACAGCAAAAAAAGTGAAGCAATGTCGGCATAAAAAGGGAAAAGTCATTGCCGTGGGTACGACCGTGACGCGCGCACTTGAAAGTGCCATCCAGCCGGATGGTTCTGTCGGGGGAATGGAAGGGGATACCGATATCTTCATCAAACCGGGATATGTCTTCAAAGGGATTGATGCGATGATTACCAACTTTCACCTGCCTAAATCAACCCTCTTGGTGATGATTTCTGCTTTTGCCGGACTTGAATCGGTAAAAATGATTTATGACGAGGCGAAACGGGAACGCTATCGCTTTTATAGTTACGGAGACGCTATGTTGATCTTATGATGTGTTTTCTTCTTTTTGTGGGGCTTGCAATTACTCAGAAAGCGCTCTTTTTTGGTATACTGTCCAATAAGCCTTTTTTATAAGAACAGATTGATCAGATTGTCGGCAGCGATTTATTTCCAAGGAGGAGCAATATGCCGGAAGATGAGGAATTGGATGATTTGCCGGGAGAACAGGATGGCGATAACGAAGCTGAAGGAGATGAAGCCCTTGCTGAAGTCTCTTCGGAAGAAGTTGCTGAGGAAGCAGCCGATATCGAAGAGAACTTAGAAGAGAGCGAAGAGGATGTAGAAGTCCTCAGGGAAGTCGAAAAGGAAGAGGGTGATGAAGAAAAGGAATCCCCCCTTTCTAAAAACATGAATAAAATTGTGATCGCTGTCCTGAGTGTTGTGGTTTTTCTTGCCTTGTTTGTTTTTTTTAAAGGCGGTGATGAGCCAGAGATGCAAGCAGAGGTAGAGATACAAGTTCCTGAAGCACTTCCCCCATCGGACTCTTTAAGCGTTCTCTCAAAGGAAGACAAAAATAAATCGGCCCAAAAAGATCAGGAAGAGGATGAGACTAGGCTGAACCCTGGTGAAATCTTGATTGCAGATCAAGTGAGCCCCGAGCTTTCTAAAGACGCGCTAGATGAAAAAATTATCCCTATTGAGAGGGATGAGTTTCCTTTTCCTTTAGAAGAAGAGGAAGTGCCGATATCTTCTGAGTCAGAAGATATGCTTCTTGTGAAGAAGGTGAAGCTGAAACCTGAGCCGATGCCAAAAGCCCCTGTCCTTGTTAAGAAAAAAAAGCCGCCCATCCCTGGATTTTATGCCATTCAATTGGGTGCTTTTAAAGATCAAAGGGGTGCAGATAAATTGAGAGGGCGACTCGATAAAAATGGATATGATGTTTATGTTTTAGCATCGAATGATGGTTTGTACCGTGTTCGCGTGGGCGATTTTCAAGGCCGGAAAGAGGCAAAAAAGGTCTCTGCACAAATCAAAAAATTGAATCGTCTCGATTCAATTATCATCAAAAATTAAAATAAACAATACTGGCTCCACACAAAGGGCTAAAAGAGTGACATGCGTTTTGTTTTTGCCGTATGTTCTAATACCATGACTGCGGTATGAATGCGTTGAAGGCGGATGTTTCTTTTTCGGATTTTTATGATGTCGTGTGATGGGAAGGCTTCTGATCGAATCTCTCTCTGTTTTTTTTTGAGTTGATGGTAAAGCGCCTTGTAGGTTTCTAGTTCATATTTCTTTAAAACCATGGGGTTTAAATAAAGAAAGCCCTCGGAGATATCATTGGCGACTGAGAGTATCGCCTTTCCTTTTATTTGATTTCCTGCCATATTATCTCAATTTTTACTTGTAGATGTCTGGGGAACTACCATTAAATATATCGACCAAAGTGATCATTGTCAAAATGACCTCATTCCAGGGGGGGATTTTTTAAAGGCTTATGAGCATTACGAACACCGTCCCGCTCAGGCTAAAATGGCACAGGCCGTTGGCGCTGCATTGCAGGAGGGGCGCAACTTGCTTGTGGAAGCGGCCACCGGCACAGGTAAAACATGGGCCTATCTGATCCCCGCAATCTTGAGTGGCGAAAAAGTGATCGTTTCCACAGGAACGAAAACCCTGCAAGATCAGCTTTTTTTTAAAGATCTTCCTTTTTTGAAAAAAAATTTGTCCCAACATTTTACCTTCTGCATGATGAAAGGGAAGTCTAACTATCTTTGTCTCCACCGCTTTCATCAGTCTTTGCAGCAAAGTTCACTCTCAGGATTTGCCTTATCATCCGATCTCGAGTTGATTCAAGAATGGGCGATGACGACGAAAAGCGGTGATCGTTCAGAGCTTTCCCAACTTCCGGAGGCATCCCCTGCCTGGCAGGAGGTCTCGATTAAAGGGGAAGCGTGTCTGGGTGGCCAATGTCCAGAATATGACCGTTGTTATTTGACACGATTAAAACAAGAAGCCGCTGCGGCAGATATTGTCGTAGTGAATCATCATCTTTTTTTTGCGGATCTCGCACTGAGAAATCAGGGCTACGGTGAAATTTTGCCCCATTATAAATCAATTGTTTTCGATGAAGCCCACCTTTTAGAGAATGTTGCGACGCAATTTTTTGGTGTTTCGTTCAGCAACCATCGTGTCGAAGATTTTATCGGAGATGCCGAACGGAATTTCCGCTATTGTCAAAAGGTTGATCCGGCTTGTTTTGAACAATGTAGAGTGTTGCTCCGTTATTCATTACAATTTTTTAAATATTTTAGAAAATCCGAAGGGCGTTATCGTTTAAGGAAAGCCGATTTTCGAGCCGAGGTCATGGCTGCAGGTTTGGAATTGTCCGAGTCTTTCAAGGGTTTGAACCGTCTTATTTCAAAGCTTGAATTAAAATCGGATGCGGTCAAGCACCTTTCGGAACGCATTGAAGCCCTCCTGACGGATCTTTCCATTTTTTTGGACGATAAAAAGGAGGATCGCGGTCTGATCTATTGGGCGGAACATCGAAGAGCGACGACCTTTTTGCATGCCTCTCCCCTGGATGTTTCAGAGATTCTTCGCCAACGTCTATTTGATAAAAAGCATGCAGCAATTCTGACCTCTGCGACCCTTTCTACGCAGGGAAGCTTTCAATTCCTGAAAGAAAGACTCGGCATTGATAGCGCAGATGAAATGACCTTGGCTACCGCATTTTCATATGAAAAACAGGCACTCATCTATTTGCCCACGCATCTCCCTGTCCCGTCTTCTGCACGGTTTTCCCATGAGATCTCTGAGGAAATTATTCGTATTTTGGAAGTGAGCCAAGGCAGAGCTTTTCTTCTTTTTACCAGTTGGAGCAATCTTGAAGCTGTTTACCAAAATATCGCACCGCATCTTCCCTACCGTCTTTTAAAACAGGGCGATCAGCCGAAACAGGCCTTGATTGATATTTTTCGCTCAGACATTTCCTCCGTTCTTTTCGGGACGACGAGCTTTTGGCAGGGAGTCGATGTTGAGGGCGAAGCCCTCTCTTGCGTCATTATCGACAAACTGCCTTTTGCGTCTCCCGGTGAGCCCTTAACTTCTGCACGCATTGAAGCCTTAAGTCGTCAAGGAAAAGTGCCTTTTTTTGAATACCAAATGCCATTGGCCATTCTTTCTCTTCGGCAAGGCATTGGAAGATTGATCAGAAACACGAAAGATAGAGGCGTCATCACTATCTTGGATCACCGTATTACGAAGAAAGCATACGGCAGTCATTTTTTATCCAGCCTTCCAAATGCACCGAGAACAGAACATTTTGAAGATCTTGTTACTTTCTTTAAGGGTTTTAATTACTTGAAAGATTGACAAGGTTTTTAAATACGATCCCTTTTTCTAGTATCTTAATAGAGCACTTCCCCTTTATCTGACTTAGATAGACATTAAGGTTTTAGCCTAACAAAGCTTGTTTAATTTTTTCATAGGGGGTTTTCCCCATATGTGCAGAATGGGGTCTTAAGAAATTGTAGTAATCTTCCCATTAAGCAAGTTTTTTACGGAGATTCAGATCCCCGATATAATCTAAGACTTGATAAAACTCACGTTGATCGGTCAAGTGTGAGCGCTCTACTTTGCCATTCAATCCCAGACTTGCTAAGTTGTTCGCGTCCGAGTAGAATTCTTTTTCGTTACGAAAACCATGATAAATCCTCCAATTCCAAAAGATGTGCTCTTAGAAAGCGACCTCAAGGACTTAAATCTTTTATTTAAGGGAAAAGTTCGTGATATTTATGATCTCGGAGCGTCTTTACTTTTTGTGGCGACCGATCGGATTTCGGCCTTTGATGTGGTTTTACCCGAAGGCATTCCAGGGAAAGGGTATGTCTTGACGCAGTTTTCCCTGTACTGGTTTCATTGGCTGACTTCGATAGAAGATGCCCCCCAGCATCATTTGCTTACCGCTGATTTTGATCAGTTTCCCGAAAGCTGTCAACCGTATCGGGAGGTGCTTTCGGGTCGGTGTATGATTGTGAAGAAGGTCAAGGCGCTTCCTGTCGAGTGCATTGTTCGGGGATATTTGTCTGGCTCGGGTTGGAAAGAATATCAACAAAAAGGCTCGGTCTCCGGGGTATCGCTTCCTGCGGGATTGGTCGAATCCGATCGTCTTCCTCAGCCCGTCTTTACGCCTTCGAGCAAGGCAGAAGTAGGCGATCATGATATCAATATTACTTTCGAGCAAATGAAATCCGAGATTGGCGCAGAACTTTCCGAAACAATTCGCAAGATGAGTCTTTCGATTTATCAAAATGCAGCGGTCTCGGCTATGGAGCGTGGCATCATCATTGCTGATACAAAGATGGAGTTTGGTTTAGATCCTGAAACAAATGCACCCATTTTGATTGATGAACTTTTGACGCCGGACTCCTCCCGTTTTTGGCCATTGGCGAATTACGCCCCCGGATCGGCACAGCCCAGTTTTGATAAGCAATATGTCCGTGATTATCTGCTTTCGATTCAATGGGATGGCAACTCGCCCCCGCCTCATCTTCCTGAAACAGTGGTTCAACAGACCCGTAAACGTTACTTTGAAGCCTTAAAACGCCTAAGCTCTTAGCCTTTCCCCTTGACAAAATTTTCGATTTTCTCCATAATTACCTCGGTTTGAGACTGTAGGTCTCAAAAGGGAGACGATGGCGTCTTCCCCATTGCGGGGAGACGCCATTTTTTTTATAATAGGCTTTCATTTATTGCGTTGAAAGGAAGGTGTTCCATTTTCCGCATTGCTTTGGCACAAATGAATAGCACGGTCGGTGATCTTTCAGGAAACCTTGGACGGATTGCCCAATCCATTGGAGCGGCCAAAGATCAATCCGTCGATTTAATCGCTTTTCCCGAAATGGCGATTACGGGCTATCCGCCAGAAGACCTGCTTTTAAAACCGGCATTTATCCAAGATAATTTACGTGTCCTGAGAGCGATTGAGCCGATGACGCAAGGCATGACGGTTGTGGTCGGTTTTGTCGATTCGGGGGAAGAAGAGGTGTTGTACAATGCTGCGGCAGTTATCCACGATGGCGTACTACAATTTATTTATCATAAAATACATCTCCCGAATTATGGCGTGTTTGATGAAAATCGTTATTTCACTCCGGGTAGGGCTCTGCCTGTTTTTACCCGAGATGGGATGACCATTGGCGTGAACATCTGTGAAGATATCTGGCAGAAAGGGAAGCCGACAGAGGCTCAAGCTTTGGATGGAGAGGCGCAGGTGATTGTGAATATCAATGCTTCCCCTTATCAAATCGGAAAAAGAAAACAAAGAGAAATGATGCTCTCTGAGCGGGCTCGTGAAAATGGCGTTTCGATTGTTTATGTCAACATGGTCGGGGGGCAGGACGAACTTGTTTTTGATGGAGGAAGTCTTGTGCTTGACGCATACGGGGATCTCATCGCACGGGCGGGCCAGTTTAAAGAAGACCTATTGATTGTAGATCTTGCTGAAGATGAGGTCTCTCGTGCCTGGCGTTTGAGATCAGAGCGACCCGCAACGGAATGCCCAGACATCAAAAAGTGGGTTTTCCCCAATCAGAAAAATAGAAGTGTTAAAAAACCCGTTGTGCCGATCATCACCAAAACATACGCCGATGATGAGGAAGCCTATCACGCTTTGGTGATCGGGCTTGCCGATTATGTGAGAAAAAACCGCTTTAAAAAGGCAGTGATTGCCATTTCCGGCGGGATTGATTCTGCCTTAACGGCTGTGATTGCCGTTGATGCACTGGGAAAAGAGAATGTCGAGGGTGTCTTTATGCCTTCTCAGTTTACTTCAGAAGAGAGCGGTGAAGAGGCCACAAAACTTGCTAAGAATTTGGGCATTCCTCTGAGGATACTACCGATTGATTCGCCTTTTGATGTGTATCGTACTCTTTTGGGTGACGCCTTCAAAGGACGAAAAGAGGATATCACTGAAGAGAATTTGCAATCGCGCATTCGTGGCAATATGATGATGGCCCTTTCCAATAAGTTTGGATGGCTTGTCTTGACCACCGGGAACAAGAGTGAAATGAGTGTGGGGTACGCCACCCTGTATGGCGATATGGCCGGCGGTTTTGCCGTGATTAAAGATCTTTGGAAAACATCAGTCTATCGATTGGCCGATTTGAGAAATCACTCCGGTGGAGTCCCTATTCCACGTCGAACCATTGATCGCCCTCCGACGGCCGAATTGCGGTACGATCAGTGTGATCAAGATACTTTACCTCCCTACGAGATCCTTGACCCGATCTTAAAAGCATATGTGGAGGAGAACAAACATCGTGAGGAAATTATAGCGATGGGATTTGAAGAAGCAACTGTAGCAAAAGTCATCAACCTCGTTGATTTGTCTGAATTCAAGCGGCGGCAAGCCCCCCTTGGAATCAAGATTACTTCGAGAGCATTGGGAAAAGACCGGAGAATGCCAATTACGAATCGGTACCGAAGTCTTTATAAAGAAGAAGAAAATAACACAGATAAAACCTACAATAGCCGGAGGGAGAAAATCGCATGACACCGAAAGAGGTTCTTGAATTTGCGAAGAACAATAACGTAGAGATGGTCGATTTTAAGTTTGTCGATTTTATCGGGCAATGGCAGCACTTTGGAACACCCATCAGTGAATTTACTGAGGACATATTTGAAGAAGGATCAGGATTTGACGGATCGAGTATCCGCGGATGGCAGGCCATCAATAATAGCGATATGTTGGCGGTTCCAGATCCGACGACAGCGATAATTGATCCGTTTTGTAAGACACCCACACTATCTGTTGTATGCGATATCAAAGATCCGATCTTGAACAAACGCTATCACAGAGATCCCCGATATATTGCTCAGAAGGCAGAGGCTCATCTGAAATCAACCGGCATTGGAGATACGTCCTTTATTGGACCGGAAGCCGAGTTTTTTGTTTTTGATAAGGTGAGTTTTGATCAAAATGCCCAATCGGGGTACTATTTTGTCGATTCAGAAGAAGGCGCGTGGAATACCGGTTTAGAGAGCCTTGGGCATAAACCGCGTCACAAAGAAGGCTATTTCCCTGTGCCGCCCGTTGACAGTATGGAGGATTTACGGACCGAAATCGTGATGGAAATGCAGAAAGCAGGCATTATCATTGAAAAACAGCATCACGAAGTGGCGACCGCCGGCCAGGCCGAAATTGATATGCGTTTCGATTCATTGGTGAAGATGTCAGATAAGCTGATGCTTTACAAATATATCACCAAGAATGTCGTTAAACGGAATGGAAAAACAGCTACCTTTATGCCAAAGCCCGTCTTTGGTGATAACGGATCAGGTATGCATGTCCATCAGTCAATCTGGAAAGAGGGTGTGCCCATTTTTGCTGGAGATGAATATGCGGGTGTGAGTCAGACCTGTCTTTTTTATATTGGCGGCATTTTGAAACATGCGCATGCCCTTGCGGCTTTGACCAACCCCACAACGAATTCGTATAAACGTCTGACGCCAGGCTTTGAAGCCCCAGTGAACTTGGCGTACTCCAGCCGGAATCGAAGTGCATCGATTCGTATCCCGATGTATTCTAATAATCCAAAAGCAAAGAGGATTGAAGTGCGCTTTCCTGACCCAACCTGTAATCCCTACTTGGCATTCAGTGCCATGTTGATGGCGGGCTTGGATGGGATTGAAAATAAAATCGATCCGGGTGATGCGATGGAAAAGAATCTTTACGAACTGGAGGCGAAGGAAGCAGCGAATATCAAAAAGATGCCTGCGAGTTTAGACGAGGCACTCAATGCTCTTGAAGCAGACCACGCCTTCCTCCTCAAAGGGGATGTTTTTACTGAAGATATCGTGAGTAACTGGATCGCATATAAAAGAAAAAATGAAGTCGATGCCCTCCGAGTGCGACCTCACCCCTATGAGTTTTTAATGTATTACGACATTTAAGCTGCGACACTCGCTTTAAAAAAAATCGCGGTTTACACGGTAGGGGCGGGTTTATAACCCGTCCCTACTTTTTTGTGTATTGTTTGACACGATAGGTCATTTTCTCTATAGTAATTCAAGTCTATTTATCTTACTGTCTTTTAAATTAATGGAATAAAAGTTATGGATTTTCAAAGAGTTGAGCAGGCCATCTCTGATTTCAAAGCGGGAAAAATGTTGATTATGAACGATGATGAAGATCGCGAAAATGAAGGGGATCTCATCATTGCGGCTGAAAAGGTGACACCGGAGGCGATCAACTTTATGGCCATTCATGGTCGCGGACTGATTTGTCTGACGGTCACAGAATCGCGGGCCAAGCAGCTTCAATTGCCGCAAATGACCCAAGAGAACACCGCTTCATTCGGGACTGCATTTACCGTTTCAATTGATGCAAGGCACGGAATTACAACCGGGATCTCTGCAGCTGATCGCTCGAAAACAATACTTGATGCGATTGCCCCTGATGCAAAACCGGAAGCCTTGGTGCGACCGGGTCATATCTTCCCGATTACCGCCCAGCAAGGGGGGGTCTTGAAACGTGCCGGACAAACGGAAGGCTCTGTTGATTTGGCGCGTTTGGCTGACTTAATCCCGGCAGGAGTCATTTGTGAAATTATGAATGATGACGGGACGATGATGCGTACGCCCGATTTGATTGAGTTTGGGAAAAAACACAAACTCAATCGCGTGACGGTGAAAGAGCTCATTGAGTATCGGATGATACGTGAATCGCTGGTGCACCGTGCTTCCGAGGCTCAGTTGCCCACTGAATATGGTACTTTTAAGGCCATTGCGTTTCAGAATGAAATTGATCACGAATGTCATGTGGCCTTGGTCAAAGGAGAGATTAAAGCAGACGAACCGACCTTAGTGCGTGTGCATTCAGGTTGTGTGACGGGAGATATCTTTCGTTCTAATCGCTGTGATTGTGGCGATCAACTTCACGTTGCAATGCTTAAGATTGAAAAAGAAAAAACCGGCGTTTTGCTTTACCTGAACCAGGAAGGACGCGGTATTGGTCTGGTCAATAAATTGAAAGCCTATGATTTACAAGACAAAGGCCGTGATACGGTTCAGGCCAATATCGAGCTGGGCTTCAAAGATGATTTGAGGGACTATGGCATAGGAGCGCAAATTCTTGTTGATTTGGGACTCCAGAAAATCCGCCTGATGACCAATAACCCCAGAAAAATCGTGGGCATTGACGGGTATGGGCTGGAGGTTGTAGAGCGGGTTCCGATTGAATCGATCCCTCATGAAAAAAATGTGGACTATCTTCGTACCAAGAAAGAGAAGCTTGGTCATCTTTTGAATCGGGTTTAGACCTTTTTTAGCTTGCTCGGAAAGTTTGTGATTAGTGGAAATAAAGAAATGGGAAGGCAGATTTGAAGGGGCGGGTTTACACTTAGGGCTCGTCGTCAGTCGATTCAATCAACCCATTACAGATGCCTTATTAGTGGGCGCCTTGGATGTCCTCACTAAAAAAGGGGTTCGATCTGAAGATATCGAAATAGCCAGTGTTCCGGGTGCTTTTGAAATACCGGGTGTGGTCAATCAAATGGCACAGCTTGATCGTTTTGATGCATTAATCTGTCTCGGAGCCGTGATACAAGGGGAAACCCCTCACTTTGAATATATTTGTTCAGAGGTGAGTCGGGCGATTGGACAGCTTTCTTTGGAATTGGGTTTGCCCGTTATTTTTGGTGTACTGACGACATCAACGCTTGAGCAAGCCATCGCCCGCTCAAGTCCCCAAAATAATAAAGGGGCTGAAGCCGCAATGGCCGCCATTGAAATGGCCCATCTTTATAATTCCATCAATTAAAGTTATATGAATTAGGGATAGCGTTTTTATGGGATTAAGACGTCAGGCCAGAGAGTGTGCCCTCCAAATTCTTTTTCAAACAGAATTCGAAAAAGATAAAAACAACTCAGATCTTTATATCAATGATTCAATCAAAGAAAAATTGGTTCCAGAGGTGAAAGCCTTTGCAGATCAGCTGGTCAAGGGCGTTCGGGATCACAAAGAAGAAATTGACGCGATCATTAATAAATACATCGAAAATTGGGCGCCCAGTCGCATCGCGATTGTCGATCGGAATATCCTCCGCTTTGCCACCTATGAAATTGTTTATCTCATAGAGATCCCTTCAAAAGTGACAATGAACGAAGCCATTGAAGTGGCTAAAATATATGGAAACGAAAACTCAGGTGGATTTATTAATGGGATCCTAGACCGTATCCAGCGTGAATTTCCCGATAAAACCCAGATGCCCAAAAAATCCCAGGAGATGGCTTGATCGGTGCAAATTGAGGGTTATTCAGGAGGTCTGAGCCGTTTACGGGCTGATGTGCTTTTTGTTTCCTGTTTTGAGGATATTCGTCCGATACAGGGTTTGGCCAGTGAAGTGGATTGGATATACAGCGGAGTTTTTTCTAAAATGCTCATGCAGAATCATTTTTCCGGCGGTCTGGGGGAAGCCCTTCTGATTCCAACAGACGAAAAGCTTCATGTACCCAAAGTCATTTTGTTGGGTCTCGGAAAATCGACGGCGTATGGTGAAAGCGAATTTCAAAAAATGGTCAGCGTACTTTTTAAGACCATTTCGGGCTTGAATGTCGGTGATTGTGCCATTGGGGTCGAAACGATTACCGCTTTGCTCTCCCCCATTGAACCGCAAGCCCTCGCTTCATCGCTTTTGGAGGCTTGGCGATCCAAGGGATACATCGGGTCGGTTCAGATGACCTTTGTCTTTAATGATCAAGCGCGAGCCAGGGTTTTCCAACATAAAATGACAGATGGATGTGTCAAAAAGGAAACGCAATCTCAATATATTTCCGAATAACTCTAGACCGGTAGAAGGAAAAAGATGATTGATCGATATTCACGGCTTGAAATGACCACAATCTGGTCGCAGCAAAAAAAATATGAGACCTGGTTAAAAGTGGAGATCTCTGCTTGCGAAGCCTTAGTGAAAGCGGGTGCAATGCCGCAATCGGCCTTAGACGAAATTCGTGCAAAAGCAGAAGTGCATCCCGATCGGATTGATGCGCTTGAAAAAGTCGTTAAACATGATGTCATCGCCTTTTTAACTTCCGTGACCGAAAAGGTCGGGGAGGCCGGACGCTTCATTCACATGGGCATGACCTCCTCAGATGTGCTCGATACTTCACTGGCACTCTTAATGCGTGAGGCGGCAGAACTCCTCATTTCGGATCTTGAAAATCTGCTCGAAGCACTCAAAGCACAGGCGATCAAACATAAAAAGACTTTGATGATCGGGCGGTCTCACGGGATTCACGGTGAGCCCATCACTTTTGGTCTGAAACTCTGTCATTGGTTCGATGAAACAAAGCGAAATCTCACGCGATTGACCGAGGCCAAAAAAATCATTTCAGTGGGAAAAATTTCCGGTGCGATGGGCACCTATGCGCATATCTCTCCGGAGATTGAAGCCCATGTCTGCAACCAATTGGGACTTGTGCCGGAACCCGTTTCCAGTCAAATTGTACATCGGGATCGACACGCGCAATTCATGCAAGCCCTTGCGCTCATTGCATCCAGCTTAGAACGTTTTTCCGTCGAAATCAGGCATTTGCAACGCACCGAAGTGGGGGAGGCGGAAGAGCCTTTTACGGTGGGACAAAAAGGGTCATCGGCCATGCCGCACAAGCGGAATCCGGTCACCACAGAAAATATTTCGGGATTGGCCCGTGTGATTCGCGCCAATGCCTCGGCCTCACTTGAAAACATTCCCTTGTGGCATGAACGCGATATCAGCCATTCTTCGGTGGAACGCCTGATATTGCCCGACAGTACGGTGCTGCTGGATTATATGCTGAATCGCTTTACCAATATGATCCGACAAATTGTGGTGTATCCGGAGCGGATGCAGCGAAACATGGAGATGACGGGCGGCACACTTTATTCTCAGAAAATCTTACTTCGTTTGATTGAAAAGGGCATGGAGCGGGAAGCCGCCTATGCTATTGTTCAAAAAACAGCGATGGAAATTTTTGAACAAGGCGGTTCTTTTCAAGAGGCAATTACACAAAACCCGGACGTGACAAAGCATCTTGACGTAAAAGAAGTTGAGGCTTGTTTTGATCCCTGGCAATACCTTCAACATTTAGATCTCAGTTATGAACGTGTTTTTGGGGAAGGACAATAATTACACTATGAAAGCAAAAATTTATATTTCACTTAAAGATGGCATATTGGATCCTCAAGGCAAAACGGTGGAGCACGCCCTTTCCGTTCTTGGGTTTACAGATGTAAGGGGGGTGCGCATGGGAAAATATTTGGAGCTCTCTCTTAAACCCGGTCCGATTGAAACCGTTAAAAAATCGGTGGAATCCATGTGCGAAAAACTTTTGGCGAATACGGTGATTGAAAGTTATCGTTACGAATTAGAACCGGAAGGCTGAGGGTTTTTCCCTGGTAGGACGGTTGCTGTATTTCCTTGTTAGGTCTAGAGTAAATAAACAAACACAATGGAAAAAATAAAATCTGATCGGTCTGTTTCTTTCCCCGCTGTTCATTTGTGTAAAGATGAACTTGATAAGATATTAGAGATCTTAAATGAAGTATCCGATGATGTTGAAATTAGAGATAAAGATTATAGTTACGATTCTCTTGATGAGTTAAAGAGTCAGAAAGGCCTTTATATCGACAATATGGGAATCAGGTCCAGTAATCCGTACCTTAATCTTAGTTTCAATAAAAAGGATTTCAGTTGTATTTACCTTTATGCGTCAGATAGTCGAGAAGCTATTTATGCATTTACAAAAATAGAAGAGGTGCTCAACAGCAGGCGGTCTTTGTTATCTTTTGCTTTTGGCTCAACGGTTGGATATTACATCCCCTTGGTTACAATAGGCCTCTTCTATTTTTTGTCATTTCCTGAGAATACACTCTTAATTCCTATGGAAGCGTTTGTACCTATTTCAAGTCTAATATTATTACTCCCAGGTGTGACATACCTTGTCAGATCAGGAAAACTCTTTTCAATATGTTTGGAGAAAAGACACGAACGGAGTAATTTTTTTGCTCGACAAAAAGACGATCTATTGAAAATAATACTCGGGGCTGTTGCAGGTGCAATACTTACTTATTTAATTAAATAATCGATAGAATAATTTTTGTAGGTACTTTCTGAGAAAGACCTAATCCGTCGCTCAACCTGACCGCATAATATTCTTTCTTGTTTTTGTTCCTCGTCCAGGTTTACTTAATATTTATTCTCAATTTTAAACCATCATTATTGATGTCTATCTGAAATGAATCCTACTTCTCCCTCCGCTTGTCCCTGTATTCCCGCTTCCGCGGGCATGGCAACCTAAAGAGAAGCGTTCAGTCACTACCTTCCCAAGATAAAAGATGAAGGAAAAATGGCGCCTGTGGTATGCTTTGATCTGTTTTTGTAGAGCGTGAAGCATGAACCTTTCTGAAATTATTCTGAAAAATGAAGTGCAAATCCGCCTTGGTTTTTTCTTTGGCATTTTTGCGGTCATGGCCACTTGGGAAGTGCTGGTGCCGCGTCGTGCGTTGACGGTGTCGAAGCCGATTCGTTGGATGAATAATCTGGGGATTGTCTTTTTGAACAGCTTTGTCGTGCGCCTGCTCTTTCCCGCCGCCGGTGTCGGCATGGCTGTTTTTTCCGCAGAACACGGGTGGGGGCTATTCAATTATACGGACTACCCTTTTGCGTTTGAAATGGTCTTGTCTGTGCTTTATTTCGATTTTGTTATTTATTTACAGCATGTTGTCTTTCATTCGATCCCAACCTTGTGGCGCTTGCATCGCGTGCATCATGCGGATCTTGATTACGATGTCACCACGGGTGCACGCTTCCATCCCATCG
>JAJDBX010000007.1 GCA_029261135.1 Nitrospirota bacterium | reverse complement strand
CCGGCACGGGAACTTGGGGTAAAGCAAAACTCATTGAAACGGAAAACCTTGGAAATGTGCTCACCGCAACCATTAAGGCAGATAACAACGGCAACGTCATGGTGACCTGGCCCCAGAAAGCTGACGGGCGTTTCAGCCAATGGGCAAACGTCTACACCCAGGGCGCGAGTTGGGGCTCAGCTAAAATTATTGAGGGCGTGGCCGCAGATTCAGGAGATGCCTTTGTTGCCTCATTGGGAGTCGATGCCTTTGGAAATTTCACGGCGATTTGGGCGCAAAATGTGGATACAACCCCACTCCGTAAGAACCTTTGGGCAAACCGTTTTGTAAATGGGAATTGGGTCGGCGCAGAAGAAATTGAATCAGATGATGTCGGAAATGTTTCCGGTTTGATCCGTTCTGTGTTGGTCGATGAAAATGGAAATGTCACAACCGTTTGGACACAACACAATGGCTCGATCAATAATCTGGTGGCGAATCGTTATAATTTCGTGAGCGGAACTTGGGAGGGAGCCGGACTCATTGAGAGCCGAGACACCGCAGTTCAGACCGCGTCTTTTTCCTCAGTGATAGACACCACAGGCAATGTGACGGTGCTTTGGTTTCATAGAAACATTGCCAATACAGGATTTGAACGATGGGTGAACCGTTATATTGTCAGCATCGGCTGGGGAAGCGCCCAAAGAATCGATGGCTCGCTTGATGATTCGACCAATAGTGCAGCGAATATTGGGGATGTCGTCGTCGATAAATTTGGGCAAGTCACCGCAGCCTGGAGCCAATCAAACGGCGTTAGCAGTCACTTGAAGGCGAATCGGATTGATTAGTTCACTGCTTTACACTTGAAGACTCGCCTCTAGTCTTCAGGGCAAGCCACTTCTCTTTCATCCTTAAAATCGAGACTTCATCCGTTTTTTTCTCCAAGGCGGCGATCAAGATCCATGATAAATCATGCGATTCTTCGCTGACCTTGAACAGATCAGAACCCACAGATTGTAAAGCAAAGCGCACATCATAGTGGTGATGTGCCGCTTCGTCTTTTCTCTCAGGAATGAGATGAATATCGATATCAAAGATTTCCTTTTTTATCGGGACAATTGTCTCAAGGCCCGATTCTTCAAACGCTTCCCGCAATGCCACCGATAAAAGATCGGGTTCTCCATCAGCGTGCCCCCCGAGTTGAAGCCAGCGATTGAGTTTTCGATGATGCGTTAGCAGAACTTTGCTCTGATCAGCATTGATCAGCCATGCAGAGCCCGTCAGGTGGCCAATAGGAAGCGTCCGGTCAAAGCACTTGATATAGGCTTTGATAAAGGTCGTGAGGCGAAGAATGGACTCTGATTCTTCAGGATGTTTCTCTTGGTAGCGAACAATCAGGGAAAGGAGTGAATTCCGATGCATGGATAGAGTACTGTTAGCCCTCAGTCTCCAGGGTAATTGATTGTTTTTCCTAAGGCTTCACAGTTTTTAAAGTAGTCAACATCAAAAGTGAAGGTGTGGGTCTCCTGGTCAAAGCTTTTAATTTTCGGCATGACCAGATGACGATCTTTTAAGCAGCCGTATTCAAGATGCTCAACAATCACCTCCGGGAAATTATAAAAAATACTGCCAATTTCGATTCCTTCTTCTGTACAGAGATAACAGTGACCCGAACCTTTAATGTGTTGGCAATCTTCCAAAATAGCAAGCACAGTTTCTTCTGTCCCTTCACCCGCCTCCAGTAATTCAAGGCCTCTTGTAATACGGCCCGTACCTGTTTTACAGGATGTGCACTGACCACAGGATTCGAGTGCGAGAAATTTTGAAAAGTTCAAACCCATCGTGAGCACACATGCCGTATTATCCAACACCGTATATCCGCCTGAGCCCAAGCCTGAGGGAATTTTCCGCATCGAACCATAATCAAGTGGGGTATCCAGTTTATCCGCAGGAATCACGGCATTTGTCGGCCCGGAGAAAACGGCTTGAATACGGCGTCCCATCAAAGGGCCGCCGCCGTAAGTATTGATTAAGGTCGATAAGGGGGTGCCCATCGGCAACTCATACATGCCCGGATACTTCACGTCTCCGGTCAGGGTAAAAATCATGGTTCCGGGAGAATCGGCTGTTCCGATGGATTTAAACCAATCGGGGCCATTTCGAAGAATATAAGGCACCGTAGAAAGAGTCTCAACATTGTTGACACAAGTGGGCTGACCATAGAGACCCACAAAAACAGGAATAATGCCTTTGGCCCGCGGCCAGGGCGGTTTTCCTTCGATAACTTCAAGTTGTGCACGGTCTTCTCCGAGAAGGTATGAATCCGGTCCCACCGCAATTTCTAGTGGGAAATCATGTCCGCTATCGAGGACATTGTCGCCTAAAAACCCCGCCTGTCGGCATTCTTCGATGGCACGTTCCAGAATGGCCTTTTCTCTTTGTGAAATAATCTTGATGCAGATGATGGCGTTGGTCGTCCCAATGGCATAAGAGGCAATCATCATCCCTTCGATGAGCGCATAGGGATTATTTTGGACGAGGAAGCGATCTTTATAAGTGCCCGGTTCGCCCTCTGAAAAATTACAGACAAGATAACGCTTCGGCTCTAAGCCGTGTGCGCCTGTGGGATTATTCCGTACCCCATCCCATTTGATGCCTGCTGGAAAACCTGCCCCGCCACGCCCGCGCAGAAAGGATTTTTTGATGATGCCAATAATTTCCATGGGCTCCATCTTGAGCGATTTTTTCAGCGCTTCAAAACCTCCGACTTCAAGATATTCTTCAAGACTAGTGAAGGGTTTGTCGTTTTGAAGTAAAATCCGTTGCGCTTCCAAGGTTTTCTGATTTGACATGCTTTTAAGTCTCCAGTGGCTCTCAAAATTTTGCGTGGATTATATTGAATTGCCATGCGAAAGGCAACCGAACCCGATTGAGCCGATGGTGTTTTTCTTAGTGCTGGGGTTTGGGCGCCATAAAAACCAGGACAACAAGCTGCTTCCCGGAGTTATTGGTCACACCGTGCGGGAAACCTGCCGGGGCTAAGATTGAAGCGCCCGCTTGGACAGTTTCGACCTCTTCACCGACCTGAAAATATCCCTCTCCCTCAAGAACGGTATACACTTTATCTTCCCCTTCATGGGCATGGACTTTTTGAAATTGATCCGGCTCGAAACAATAAAGATCACAAAACATCCGATCTGTGTTAAATAGATTTATTTTTTTCATTTTTTCAGACGAAAACGTTTTCATTTTTTCAAAGGCGACAATATTCATTATTCCTCCATCTCAACCCAAAAAAGTACATTACAGGAAACTTGCGTCAACGAGCAGAAAAAATCTCGAACAGATTTCTCCAATAATCACCATCATCATGGCAACATAAAGAAGCCCTGTGGCGGACATCGTAGCACGATCCTTTACTGTAAGGACAATCATAGGGGACAAAATGATCGGCCCGACGATGCCGATTAATAGCCTGATCCAAAGGTAGAGCCCTTCAAAACGTCGCAACATCAGTGCGTCTAAGAGTCGCTCTGTTGAGGTAAGAAAAACCAAATTGAGCAAGGTAAGGCCTGCTTCGACAAAAACAAGGATCATAAAAATTTTTACGAGATGACGAAGCGGAACAATTGAGAGTCCGGGACGGGTCAAATAACTGTGTCCCAAAAGCATTGAAAGCACACCCGCGCCAAGCAATAGACTGGATACGAGAAAATAAGTGGCAACCGAAATTGTGCGTACAACACCTGATGCTGCAGGAAGATAATAGATGGCACTGGCGAGTATGCCGACGCTTCCTAATGAGGTGGCGGCCATAAGGAGTTTCTGGCTATGGTGTGGGTGATGAAACCAAAGTCGTAGATTATAAACAAATAGAACGAGGATAAAGGCTAAAAAAAAGAAAAAAATTAAACTGATAAGATCAAGTTTTAAGAAGACTAAAGGCCATTCCGCCCACTCAATGGGAAAGAGGGCAATCCCCAAAATGACGGTGAGTAGAAAAACAAGGCCATTGGTTCTGTAGAATCCGATCCCGACCGTTTTTAGGGAGGGGAGCGTCAGAAAAAAAACCCCGCCAACCGCCAATTGACCAAATACTAAAAATACAATTTCCTGAATCCGCGCCAAGCTCTACCCCGACGTCGATGACTTTTTAGTGCATCGAATCCTCGGGCTCCTCCTCTTCCGAGTCTTGTCCAGCCCCTAAAACAGGTGAACCGTGGTGATGGACAAGTAACCATGTATTGCCATGACGCTCAAAAATATTGGTTGAAAGCACATGTCCTTCAAGCCATTTTTCATTGTCTTTGGTCGATATCGTTTCGTTACATACGACCCACGCAAGGTCATTCTTGACCGTGACATCAATCAGGCAAATCGAAAACCTGATTTCATGGGTGTGATTAAAGATCAGAACCCAGCTGTCACGGACATCGGGCCATCCATGACAAATTTCCCATCCGGGATGGACACATTTAACCTGACCATCCTGAACCCACAAGGCATCCATTTTCTGTATGTCGAGGGTCTCAAATGCTTCATAAAATGCTGTATTCGCTCCCTGAACCGAAGCGATGTCAAGCTCAATCATCGATACTTCAGCGGGTTCGGACATTTTAGGAGCCTTTCCTTAGAAAAATTCAGGACGCGTCCGTCCATATATAGCCTACTTTTGACAAGTAGGTCAATTATAATTCAAACACTGCGATGAGTGAGGCTCGGACAAAGTATTCTTTCTATATTGAGTCCGTTTTCATCGTTGACAAGATCAACATGCTTGCATAGAATCTTGTCTTTCTGAGTTTTCATCTGTAAGTATAACGCTTTTTTAAAATTAAGGAGGACGGAATGGCTGGGAAGGCGCAAGAAGACATTACATCAGTCTTACACGAAAATCGACTATTCAAGCCCAACAGTGATTTCAGTAAGCAAGCCCACATCAAAAGCCGTACTGCTTATAACCAGCTTTATAAAAAAGCTGAGAAAGACCCGGAAGCTTTCTGGGCAGATCTAGCAAAAAAAGAATTGACCTGGTTTAAACCCTGGACAGAGGTTCTGGATTGGAAACCCCCTTTTGCAAAATGGTTTGTGGGTGGAAAAATCAATGTGTCCTCCAATTGTCTCGACCGGCATTTAGAAGGGCCGCGAAAAAACAAAGCCGCGATCATCTGGGAGGGAGAGCCCGGTGATACCCGAACACTGACCTATCAAGATTTACATCGTGAAGTGTGTCAATTTGCAAATGTCCTCAAAAACAAGGGAGTCAAAAAAGGAGATCGTGTCGCCCTCTACATGCCAATGATCCCCGAACTTGCCATAGCCATGCTGGCCTGTGCCCGGATTGGGGCAACCCACTCGATTGTCTTCGGAGGTTTTTCTGCGGCAGCACTGCGAGACCGGATTAATGATGCCGGCGCGAAACTGGTCGTCACCGCAGATGGGGGAAACCGGAAAGGCGGCGTCCTCACCTTAAAAGACAAGGTCGATGAAGCACTCAAAAAAACCGAGTCAGTAGAAACAATGATCGTTGTGAAGCGCACCAACTCCGATGTGAAGATGAAAAAAGGGCGCGACTATTGGTGGCATGAAGAAATGAAAGGTGCCTCTGCCGTGTGTAAGGCCGCACAACTGGACTCGGAACACCCGCTTTTCATCCTTTACACCAGCGGAACAACGGGAAAACCCAAAGGGATTGTTCACACCACGGGGGGCTACTTACTCGGAGCAACGGTCTCCTCAAAGTGGATTTTCGACTTAAAAGAAAATGACACCTACTGGTGTACCGCCGATATCGGATGGGTTACAGGACACACCTATATCATATATGGCATTCTTTCAAATGGCGCGACCACCGTCATGTATGAAGGTGTGCCGACTTATCCCGAGCCCGACCGGCTTTGGGACATTGTTGAAAAATATCGCGTTAATATTTTTTATACCGCGCCCACGGCCATTCGTGCCTTAAGCCGCTTGGGTAACGAATGGCCCAAGAAGCATGATCTATCAAGCCTTCGCTTATTGGGTAGCGTCGGTGAACCGATTAACCCTGAAGCCTGGATGTGGTACCACAAAGTCATTGGCGGGGGCAATTGTCCCATCGTGGATACCTGGTGGCAAACCGAAACCGGCAGTATTATGATCACACCGCTTCCCGGTGCCATTGCAACCAAACCCGGTTCTGCGACGCTTCCCTTTCCTGGCATTGAGGCCGAAGTGGTCAACAAAAAAGGGAAGAAAGTGCCGGCAGATGTCGGCGGTTATCTCATCATTAAACGCCCCTGGCCCTCCATGTTACGAACGGTTTGGAAAAACCCCAAGCGCTTTAAAGAGACCTATTGGTCTGATTTTCCAGGGGTATATTTTTCAGGGGATGGTGCAAGAAGAGATAAGGATGGCTATATATGGATTATGGGGCGCGTGGATGACGTGATGAATGTTTCGGGTCATCGCCTTGGAACGATGGAAGTAGAATCTGCCCTGGTCTCTCACCCGACCGTGGCTGAGTCTGCCGTGGTCGGCGCCCCGGATGAAATCAAAGGCACCGCCATTTGTGCCTTTGTCACACTCAATACAGGCCACAAACCAAACGAGGCCCTGAAGAAAAAATTAAAAGCGCATGTCACACAAGAGATCGGCGCCATCGCGCGACCCGATCAAATTCGTTTTACAAACCATCTTCCCAAAACACGCAGTGGAAAAATCATGCGGCGGCTACTGCGGGATATTGCCGCCGGACGGGAAGCCATGGGAGATACTTCCACACTGGAAGACTACACCGTCTTAGCCAAACTCCGCCAAGACGAAGATTAGACACATCCATCACGATGATGATTTGCCCCCGTAGCTCAGGCGGATAGAGCTGTGGTTTCCTAAACCGCGTGCCGGGTGTTCGACTCACCCCGGGGGCACTTTATTCCACGCGCACCAACTGAAGTAAAAAAAATGAACCGCACTCTTGCTCAGCTATTTAAGGGTGCGGTTCATTTTTTTTATGGGTTAAGATCGAGGACTTCTTCGATTTCATCGAAGGGCACAGAGGCGTCTTCGTTGACTTCTTCCAATACTTTGGTATCTGGACTTTCGAATAAACAAGTACACCTTGAAGCGGCCGGATAAAAGTTGCTTCGAATAAACTTCACCGGAAAACCCTTATCTGCAAACTTTTTGCTGGATGCAATCACGGCCTTTTGGGCATCAGCCAATTCATCCATCGTAATCCCCGGTAAATTTCGTTGGACTGCATAGGTTGGCATTACACACCTCCTTTTTTAGGATTCATTGAAACGTCTTTTTAAGAGGGAATTGGAAAAAATACTGCCCCTCCCTTTTATTTTATGAAATTTTTCCTTGCTCGGTAAATCCATAATATGGCACAAGACGATTTTAATTACCATCATTACGAAGAAAATGATTATCCATCTAAGACAGAATGACTCATTCCTTGCAGACCCGGGTGACTCTTAACCCGAAATTCCTTGTCTCCCTTCAAAAACGCCTGATCA
>JAJDBX010000060.1 GCA_029261135.1 Nitrospirota bacterium | reverse complement strand
CCCATCGCGTAACTTGGCGCAATATCTTCTTTTCTGTCTGAAACCGTGAGCACAATGACCGGAATCGAACGAAGATGTTCATCTGCTTTAATATGACGAAGGACTTCCAAGCCGTTCATCCTCGGCAGGTTTAGATCAAGTAAAATCATCTCCGGGGCAGGGGAGATGTTGGGCGGATGGAACTTTCCCCGGTGATTCAGGTAATCAAGGGCTTGCTGGCCATCGCGGACAACGATGAGCTTGGCTTTCACCGATCCTTTTGAAAACGCCCGCTGTGTAATTTCAATATCGTGCAGATTATCTTCGACCAACAATACGCGCATGAGTTTTTGTTGTGCCATATTTTACCTTCCTTACTTTGGCCGCCCTGTAAAAATAAATCTAATCTTGTTCCTCTTTGGGCAGTGTAAAGTAAAAAATGCTGCCCAGTCCTTCTTCTGATTCCAGCCAAATTTTTCCGCCATAGTTTTCGACAACTTTTTTACAGATGGCTAAACCAACTCCTGTCCCTTCAAATTCTTCATAATGGTGAAGCCGTTCAAAAGGCAGCAAGACTTGATCCTGATAAGACGATTTAATACCAATGCCATTGTCTTTCACCGACAGCTGGAAAAACCCGGCCCTTTCTTTGGCCGCCACTTCGACGATGGGTGGGGATGAAGAGTTAAACTTAATGGCGTTCGAAATCAAATTTTTGAACACTTCCGCAACTTGAATGGGATCACAGCGCACGATGGGTAGCGGGGATTTGCTTGATAAAACAACCTGCTTCTGTTTGATGGCAAAATCAAGATCTTGTTTAACCTGATTGAGTAGAATATTCAAATCGACTTTATCAGCGTGGAGGCTTTTTTCCGGAATTGAAACCAGAGTGAGCAAATCATGGATGAGGTCTTTCATCCGTGTGGAAGATTCTTTCAAGAAATTAAGGTAGCGCTTCCCCTGGGGATCAAGCAGACTGGCATAATCTTCCAAGAGAAAACTTGAAAAGGCTTCAATGCCACGAAGGGGTTCTTTCAGATCATGGGAGAGCATTCGCGTAAAGTCGTCAATACCTTGAACATTACTTTTGATTTTTGTGGTCATTTCAAGGTTGGCGCTGTATTGGTAATATTCCAGCGCCAGGACCATGTCAATCCTAAAAATTTTCCGGAGCGCCTGATCACGCGCCAAGCCTCGATCGGCTTCATGTTGATAGGCTTCTGCAATAAGAGAGGAAAGTGTGTTTTCATAAAAAGCATAAGCATCCAGAAACCACTTCGGCTTTAAGCCAATACGATGATGTACCGCACCCACCCTGATCCGCCTTTCAAAATAAGCCTTGTCAAAGCGACCTTGAAAGACTTCTATGAGATAATTTTTTTGTGAGGACTTGAGCCGATCGATGGTGCCCTGGTCTTTTAATAAAAGGCGGGGTTCTCTGAAAGCAAGAAGATGTTTGTAAAAAGCCGAGACGACTTGGTCGGCATATTTTTTACCGAAGTCCTTCATTTCTGAGAGAAGCGCCACATCCAAATTGCTCATACCGATAAAAGACATGCGTCTCGAAATTTCTTTCATGTCCATCCCGATTTCGCTCATTAAATCAGGTGTTTTTTTCGATGCGCTTTGATTGGTTTGTTGCGAGGTCATTTCAATTGCCTCAACAGAGTCTGTCTCTTTTGATGTCTCAGCACAATGTACGTGGTTCATCATGTCATCGATTTGACAGGGTGAACCAGTCTTGATTATAATCCTCTACCTTTATGAAAAGAAACGGATTCTTTAAGGAGCTTGAGATGCAAGACTCCGCGATTCCGATCCTCCTGGTGGAAGACAGTCCACATGATGTCTCCATTATCGAAAGATCTCTTAAAAAAGAGCAAATCAACAATCCGCTCCATCTTGCGAAAGACGGCCAAGAGGCCATCGACTTTTTACGTGGGCGGACGATTCCCATTGGTGCGCTCATTCTTGATATGCATCTGCCAAAAATAAATGGCATGGAAGTCTTAAAGGTGGCGAAGGAAATTGATCCCGAAATCGTGGCCATTGTTTTGACGGGCCATGGTTCATTAGAAACGGCCGTTCAAGCACTCCGTCGGGAAGGGGCTTTTGATTACCTTGAAAAATCAAAAGATGATCTCCCCCAGTTGATTGAAGCCCTTCGTTTGGCGATCAAAAAAAGAGCCCTTTCTTTGCAAAACCATTGGACCTTTGAAAGTAATGGGGGATCCAGGTCTGTTGATATGTCAAACATACAAAAAGAATACAAGCTTTCAAAAAGAGAGCTTGATGTCATAAAGTGCCTTTGCCAAGGGGATAAAAATAAAGAGATTGGAGAAAAACTGTTCATTAGCGAACTAACGGTAAAAGTCCATTTAAAAAAAATTTATGAGAAGATGAAGGTCCACAATCGAACGACGCTCACTTCAAAGGTTTTCTCAACAGCCATGATCGGTTCTTGAGGAAGCTGAAGATCTATCCGATTGTTGCGACAGTACCGCATCCCCTGAATACTTTTTTAAATTCGAAGATGGTCTGGTTTCGATTGTAAATGACAACGCTGTCGATAATATCACCACAATGGATGCATCGGGCGACATCAAGACCCCCTTGATCGGTGTAGATCTGCTCGTTCACCATCATTCCTCGACACCTTGGACACTGCATTTTGGCCCTCCTTTTCTGAAGCGATTGATTCAATTCCTTCTTTGATGTGGGCGGTCTTGTGTTTATGTCGGGATTGTCATCCCCCTACTAGATAGAATACTTAAGGAAACTTTGCTACAGTCTAATGACGAAAGGTTCGACTAAACCTTGTCCTCTTTTTGGACAGGGCCGTTCGATTTGCGCCCCATTTTCCAACGAGTACACTATTAAACACAATTCCCCAAAAGAGGTATTTTTTATCAAAGTTCAGAATTGTAAATGGAGACCCTTTTCCCTCAATGATCATGGAAAGTGGATCGTTACTCTTGCCATTGACCGATTTGCTCAGTTAGAATAATCCACTTTTTATCGATTATCTTGGAAGAGAGGTGCAAGCATATAAAATGCGTGATTATCATCAATGAGCCGCTTTGATTTACTTCGGCGAAGAATGGTTGAAGAACAACTGGTTTCAAGAGGCATCAAAGACATGCGGGTATTGTCGGCAATGAAAAAAATTCCACGGCATCTCTTTGTTGAAGAAGCGCTACAAGACCAGGCCTACCGAGATCATGCGCTTCCGATTGGAGCGCGCCAAACCATCTCGCAACCTTTTATGGTGGCGTTCATGACGGAAGCACTTGCGTTATCCGGCAAGGAAAAGGTACTGGAAATCGGAATGGGCTCCGGTTACCAAACAGCCATTTTAGCAGAACTTGCTGCTGAGGTGATTTCAATTGAGCGTCTTCCCGTTTTGATAGAAAAAGCACGGGCCATATTGGATCAATTCCACTACGAAAATGTGAGACTTCAGCTTGCGGATGGTAGCATCGGATGGGAAAAAGAATCCTCTTTCGATGCGATTTTGGTGGCTGCGGGCGCTCCGGAGATCCCGCAAGCATTGGTGGATCAACTTGATATTGGCGGCCGTCTGGTTATTCCGGTTGGAGGCCGATCCTCCCAAGTACTCAAAAAAATTGTAAAAGAAAAATACGGCACAACGGAAACCGCGCTCACCCACTGTGCATTTGTTCCACTCATTGGTGCATCCGGCTGGCAGTCTGCTAAGTCGGAGACGGATGCATCAAATCATCTCCATTAAAATAGAGGTTCATTTTATTGCAAATCTATAACACCCTCTCTCGTCAAAAAGAAGCTTTGAAACCCCATACGCCGGGAGAAGTCTCTCTTTATGTCTGTGGCGCAACGGTTTACGACCATTGTCATATCGGACATGCCCGCTCTGCAATTATCTTTGACGTCATCAGAAACTACCTGGAATATAAAGACCTTCGGGTGCGTTATGTCAAAAATTATACAGATGTCGATGACAAAATTATCGCCAGGGCAGAGAAAGAGGGGCGAAGCTGGCGTGAGGTTGCCGATCAATTTATTGAGGCCTATGACCGGGATATGGCACGCTTAGGCGTTCGCGAACCCACCTTGTCTCCCAAAGCAACGGCCTATATTGCAGAGATGGTTCAATTGATTGAAGACCTTATTTCAAAAGACGTGGCTTATGTCGTGGATGGTGATGTTTATTTTGAAGTGCATCAATTTGAGCAGTATGGCAAGCTCTCTCATCGAAAAACGGACGATTTGCTTGCAGGGGCACGGGTTGAAATTGACCCACGCAAAAGAAATCCGCTGGATTTCGCGCTTTGGAAAAATTCAAAACCCGGAGAGCCGACTTGGGAAAGTCCTTGGGGTTTGGGGCGGCCTGGCTGGCATATAGAATGTTCTGCGATGGCCATGAAACATCTCGGGAAGTCGATCGATCTTCATGGCGGCGGGGAAGACCTCATTTTCCCCCATCACGAAAATGAAATTGCACAATCAGAAGCCACAACAGGGCTTGAGTTTGCCTCTTGCTGGATTCATCATAGCTTCGTCACCATCGACCACGAAAAGATGTCAAAGTCCCTCGGAAATTTTTTTACGGTGGAAGAAATCTTTCAAAAATCGTCCCAATTTCCAGAATCCGTCATCGGCGAGGTACTACGATTTTATCTCCTTTCAACCCATTACCGCTCTCCAATCGATTTTTCCCGTGAAAGTTTAAAAGTCGCCAAAAGCGGATTGGACAATTTTTATGTTCTGTTTCAAAAAATAGATGAGATTGAAGCTGTTGCCGACCCTGGTGAAATGGACGGAGACCTCAAACGATTTCAATCCGATTTTGAAACCGCGATGGATGACGATTTTAATACGGCAAAAGGCATCGGGGTCCTCCATGAAATACGCTTGGAAGCCAACCGTGCCCTAAAAAAAGATCCAAAAAAATCTGTAAAGCTCGGTCATCTGTTAAAAAAAATCGGCAGAGTTCTTGGCCTTGCACAGCTTTCCCACGAGGAATGGCGCTATCAGCCCTGGGCCTTGGCTTTAGACGCTTCAAGCACTTTAGACGATATAGCCATCCAATCTTTAGTGAAAGAACGGGTAGCTGCGCGTCTTAATAAAAACTGGGCCAAATCAGATGAGATCCGAGATCAATTGGCCAAAGCCGGGATCACAATCGAGGATCGACCTGATGGCTCGACACGGATAAAGCGGTGAGTAAAAATAAGTCGAATCACTTGATGGTTTACGGGGTCAATCCGGTGAAAGAAGCGCTTCGCGCAGATTCTCCTATTCGCAAAATTTATCTGCTTCAAAACCGTCGAGATAAATCAATAGATGAAGTCCGTGCCCTAGCAAAACAGCATCAAATCGTGGTTTTAATGGCGAGGCGCGAAGAACTCGATCAAATGGCCCAAAGCTCAAAACATCAAGGAATGGTCGCATTTCTTTCCGCAGAAGCGAAACATGACGTCGATGAACTGATTGCGGCATCAAAAAGAGGAGGATCAGTACCCTTTCTATTTTTGATTGACGGGGTCGAAGATCCACGCAACTTAGGTGCGATCATCAGAACCGTGGATGCCGCAGGAGGAGATGGGATAATTATTCCTTCGCGTCGCGCCGTTGGCTTGACTTCGACTGTTTCAAAAAGTTCTGCAGGGGCGGCGGCACATTTGCCCGTAACACAGGTGAGCAACCTTTCTTCTACGATTGAACGCTTAAAAAAAGAAGGGCTTTGGATTGTCGGGCTTGATGTTTCCGGAAAAACACCTTACTTAGAATATGATTTTACCGGACCGACAGGGATCGTGATTGGCGGAGAAGGAAAGGGGATAAGGCAGAAAGTTTT
Source organism: Nitrospirota bacterium (assembly GCA_029261135.1). GTDB lineage: Bacteria > Nitrospirota > Nitrospiria > SBBL01 > JAADHI01 > JAADHI01. The sequence continues at coordinate 34,032 of JAJDBX010000060.1, read as the reverse complement.
AGAAAAATGTGATCAGACGGTATCCCTGCCCATGTTGGGTCATGTACAATCACTCAATGTATCGGTTGCGGTCGGAATTGTCGCCTATGAAGTGCTTCGTCAGCGTTCTATGAAAAAATAGGTGGGCCGACCGGAACATCACGCTTCTAAGAAAGGAATCAATGTTTTGAATATAACGAGAGAAACACACTTAAAAATCGCTTTTTGCATGTGGGGTCTGGTGGGAACCGGATTATTAATCGCGGGTACTTTTTTCCTATTTGGTCGCTCGCTCAGCGTACTGAATGATGGTCTTTCCGATCCAGGCTTAAAAGAAGGTGTTGGTCTTGTCATTGGTTTGGTCATTGGTTTTATCAAAGGAAACTTCGTTTTTAAAAAACTGGCCAGAAAATACATTGCGCGCATTCAATCGCTTCCTGAGGCCAGCCCGTTTTATATGACCTTTAGCGGAAAAAGCTGGATTATGATAGGAGGAATGATGGCCCTCGGTCGTATCATTCGTGCCCTGGGTGCCCCTCACTTCGTGATCGGAACGATCTATGTTGCCGTCGGTTTTGCCCTGGTATTGGGATCACGTAACTATTTATTGAATCAGAAAACAACACAGACCAGCGTCTCAACATAGAAAAAGATTGTCTTAATTAGGGAGAAAAAACATGTCAGCTACTGAGTCAGAATTTAAAGGGAACCCTATGATTGTTTTAAAACAAAGTGAGGAGGATAAATTCCCATTTCAGTTTGGTTTTAAAAAAGCTAAGTTGGTTCTCGAGCATATTGAAGACATTAAAGCCTTTGTTGAAAAACATTCGGAATAACGTTAAATGCGACAGGGTCTGTTTTTACGTGAGCGGTCTTCACTGGCTTTTCTCGAAAGACAGATGGCTGTCAGTGGTATGATTTATCCCCATATTTTAGTCGTTTAAAAAAAATCCAACCTGGAGCCAAGCTTCATTTTGGCCGAACAAAATAAAAACAATCCTGAACCGATTGACCCACCGACAGAAATTGTCAGCACCGAGGATAGCTTAGACGCACATTCTATCGATTGGCTGGATCTTTCGACCCATCCGCTTTTAAATGAATACCCCTTCGATTTTGGTCAGTACGAAATTCTAGAAGAGCTTGGGAAGGGAGGGATGGGTGTTGTTTACAAAGGTCTCCAAAAGGATTTGGATCGCCTTGTTTCGATTAAGCTCATCCTTTCAAAGCGTTTACTTTCCTGGAAAAATGTGGTGCGATTTCGTCGTGAAGCGAAAGCGGCTGCGAGTGTTCGCCATCCTAATATCGTGGGAATTTATGAAGCCGGAAAAGTCCTCGGGCAACACTACATTGCGATGGAATATATTGAAGGGGTAAGCCTTGCGAAAAAAATCCGGGGAGAGAAAATATCCGAGGAAGAGGCGGTTCGTATTGTTGGGCGTGTTGCACGCGCTATCGCCCACCTTCATTCAAAAAACATTGTTCATCTTGACTTAAAACCCTCCAATATTCTCATCGATAAAAATGGCGAGCCCTATGTCACTGATTTTGGTCTGGCAAGAGGTCTTGGCGGGAGTGGCGTCGGAAAAGATACGGAGGCGATCTCTGGAACGCCCTGCTACATGGCCCCGGAACAGGCCAGAGGAGATGAATCCGAAATCGGGACTCTCTGCGATGTTTATGGACTAGGCGCTGTTCTTTATGAGCTTCTCACGCGAACACCCCCTTTTAAGAACGAAGATCCATTTGAGACGCTGATCAAAGTTATTGAAGCGGATCCCGTCCCACCCCGAAAAACCTCCCCAGAGATTTCTAAAACACTCGAAAAAGTTTGTTTAAGGTGTCTTGAGAAAGACCCTGAGAAAAGATATCCTTCTTCAGATGAGCTGGCCGAGGATCTGGATCGCTATCTCGCCGGAGACGTGGTCGAATCTGCGGCCACAAGTATGAGGGATCAACTCAAATGCTGGATGAGAAACAAACCCGCCTTGGCCTCTCACCTCATTGTTTTGGCTTTCTTTTGTGGCATTGAGCTCCTGTGGTTTCATCTCCTTAAAATACGAACAGCCGATTATCACTATCCCCTCCTATCAATTTTAATCTCCTGGGGCATCAGCGCCTTGGGCTTCGACTGGCTACACCAAAAACCAAATCGGCAAGAAATGACCCCGTTCATCTGGGCGGGTGCTGACGTTCTTTTTTTGACCGCAGCACTCTTAAACGATGGGGGGATCACAAGCCACCTCTTGATTCTATATCCGATTTTGCTTGCTGCTTCGGGCCTCTGGTTTCAAATTCGACTGGTTTGGCTTATTACTGGCGTGACACTCTTGTCATATACTTATCTTGTGGCCCATGCTTATTTTAATCGTCCGGATATTCCCATACGATTTGATCAGCACTTTGTTTTTTTGGCCGCCTTATTTTCAGTGGGATTTTTGATTTCACTTCTGGTTCGTCGTTTAGATTTGCTGCTTCGTTATGGTCGAAGGATTCCAGCCCCGATCCAAACCCATAAAAATCACTGACAAACAAGATCAAAATAAAGGGATTCCACAGGTTTAGAAGTGTCTGATTATCGGAAAAAAGTTGCTTTCATAGCGCCCGCACTGATAAAATCTCGCGATTAATCTTCATGGTTAATTTAATCGATACACATTTTGGGGAGGGGTTTACCAATGGCAACATTTAAACGGCAATACGTGAATTATATATTTTTTAAGATCGATCCGGCCTGGAGACGACTACCTGCAGATCTGCGAGAAGCAGGAAAAAAGGAGTTTGAGGCGGTGGTTACCGAGTTCGAGTCGAAGGTAATGACCGTACCCTATTCTACGGTGGGCATTCGTCCTGAAGTCGACATCATGCTATGGCGTATTAGTTATGAGCTTGAAGATTTACAGGATATGATGGTGAAACTGACCTCAACCCAGCTTGGACAATACCTTAATACCCCCTACTCCTATTTAGCGATGACAAAACGTTCGACCTACGTGGACAAGCATACGCATGAAGGCTCGGAATCAAAACGACTGACTGTTGTTCCCGGTGAGGCGAAATACCTTTTTATCTATCCCTTTGTTAAAACAAGAGAGTGGTACCTCCTGACAAAATCGACACGTCAGGGCATGATGAATGAGCATATCGAAATTGGTCATAAGTTTCCGACGGTCAAAATCAATACCTCCTATTCCTTCGGTCTTGATGATTATGAGTTTGTTGTTGCGTTTGAGTCCGATTTTCCAGGTGATTTTCTTGACCTGGTCATGGCACTTCGAGATGCAGAGGCCAGTCGGTATACTTTACTGGATACCCCTATTTTTACTTGTGTTCGCAAAAATATAAAAGATGCCTTGAACGATCTTGGTGGTTGATATGAGCCAGACTGTTCGGGAAGTGATCATCATCGGCTCAGGGCCTGCAGGCCTAACGGCTGCCGTCTATGCGGCGCGTGCCAATCTTTCTCCCCTATTAATAGAAGGTGCCACTGCGGGGGGACAGTTGATGATTACAACTGATGTTGATAACTTTCCCGGTTTTCCGAAAGGGGTTCAAGGGCCTGATTTGATCCTTCAAATGAGGGAGCAGGCCCAACGCTTTGAAACAGAGATTTTGACCGGGGATGTAACGGAGGTCGATTTTTCAAATCGTCCCTTTCGGGTTGTGGTGGATGATGAGACCACTTATCACGCGAAATCAGTGATCATCTGCTCGGGTGCGCGCGCCAAATTACTTGGTCTTCCGGCGGAGAGCCGTTTGATGGGAAACGGGGTTTCGGCCTGTGCAACTTGTGACGGGTTTTTCTTCCGGGAAAAAGAAGTGTTTGTTGTGGGTGGTGGAGATACCGCCTTGGAAGAGGCCATTTTCCTCACGAAGTTTGCCACAAAAGTAACCCTCATTCATAGAAGAGACCAACTTCGGGGATCCAAAATCCTGCAGGACAGAGCAAAACAACATCCTAAAATTGACTTTATTTGGGATTCTGTCGTGACTGATATTAAGGCAAGTGTATCAGGAAGTGTTGAAGCACTTGTGATTCAAAACCTCAAAACAGGAGAGCGTACCGAACCCAAAGCAGATGGGCTTTTTATTGCTATCGGCCACTCACCTAATACGGCTCTTTTTAAAGATCAGCTCGATTTAGATGAGACCGGTTATATTCTCACCCAGGCCGATAACACCAAAACAAGTGTCCCCGGTGTTTTTGCTGCAGGCGATGTGCAGGATTCGATCTACCGCCAAGCCATTTCGGCAGCGGGTACGGGCTGTATGGCGGCGATAGATGCTGAAAGATTTCTAGAAGAAGGATTGCACTAAAGACCCGTGATGCAAAGCGGATCGAACCTAAAAAACACATCACCGCTTATCCCGGCTGTCGATGCCACATCAAATGTGTTGATGATTGCCTCGAGTGAGACAGACGCCAATATTTACTACGCCTCCCATTTCCTTGCGCCAGACCCCTTTATCTACCTTCAAGCCCATGGCCGTTCTACTTTACTCATGAGTGACCTTGAAGTTGACCGCGCCCGCGCGCAATCCAAAGTCGATGACGTATTGCCTTATTCCGAATATGAAAGTCGCGCAAAGGCTTCGGGGGTTACTGCCCCTGGCCTGTGCGATGTGTTGCATATTTTTTTGGAAGAGAAAAAAGTGGGCGAATGGATCGTCCCTGCCAATTTCCCACTGCGTTATGGCGATACCCTTCGGAAGCTGGGTCATACCCTCATCACAAAAATTGAACCCTTTTTCGAGCAACGTTCTATCAAAACAGATGCAGAAGTCCAATCCATCCGAGAAGCCCAGGTTTCTGTTGAAGAGGCATTGGACAGCACGCTTGATTTACTTCGACATGCTGAAATTAAAGACGGTTTTCTTATCCTTGAGGGAGAAAAGCTGACCTCAGAATCGGTTCGAAGACATCTCGACATCGCTCTGATGGAAAAAGAATGTATCGCGCAGCATACAATTGTTTCATGCGGTATTGATGCTTGTGATCCACACAATGAAGGTTCAGGGCCGCTTCGTGCACATCAGTCCATCATTTTTGATATTTTCCCCAGATCAAACCGGAGCCGTTACCATTCCGACATGACCCGAACCGTACTCAAAGGGAAAGCGCCCGACAAATTGAAACGGCTTTATGACACCGTACTCGAGGGGCAACTCCTTGGGATTGAAGGGGTGAGGGCAGATAAAAATGGCCGTGAAATTCATCAGGAAATTGTAGCTTGTTTTGAAAAAAAAGGATACCAGACGGGGTTGATCGATGGCAGGATGCAGGGTTTTTTTCATGGTACCGGTCATGGTATTGGTCTTGATATTCATGAACCGCCCCGTATTTCAAAAACAGATCACATTTTGCAGGCCGGAGAAGTTGTGACTGTTGAACCGGGTCTTTATTACCCCGACATCGGAGCGGTACGGATTGAAGACATGGTGCTTGTTGAAAAAGAAGGTTGCCGGAACCTGACCACCTATCCCAAATTTTTAGAACTCGAGTGAAGGCACACAATGAAAGAATTGATTAAAAAACTGCTCCTTGAATTGGGGGAAGATCCCGAACGGGAAGGCTTGAAAGGAACCCCGAGACGGGTTGACCAGTCGCTTCGTTTCTTGACAAAAGGCTATCACCAAAAAATCGAAGATATATTCAACGGGGCTTTTTTTACGATCTCAAGTGAAGAGATGGTCATTGTCAAAGACATCGAATTTTATTCCCTTTGTGAGCATCACATGCTCCCCTTTTTCGGTGTTTGCCATATTGCCTACCTGCCCAATCAGAAAGTGGTTGGCTTAAGCAAACTTCCACGTGTACTCGAATATTTTAGTCGGCGATTACAAATTCAAGAACAGCTGACCTGCCAAATTGCGGAAGCCATTTTAGAGCAGGTCAATCCTCATGGTGTCGGGGTGGTGATCGAAGCCAAACACCTATGTATGATGATGCGGGGTGTCCAAAAACAAAGTTCGACCACGGTGACGAGTGCGATGCTGGGTGCCTTTAAAGAGAATCCGAAAGCACGTGCCGAATTTTTGGATCTGCTCCGGAACAACGCTCGGTATTAGTTTGAAGAATGAGGTAGACTACAGGTGACGGGTCTTGCCTATGGAAATTTCATAAGTATCTTTACGAGCCGGAAGATTAAATTCAATTGCGGTAAAATCACGGCCTGCAATTTGTTCTTTTCGTTCATCATCTCGGTGTACCCGCTCTGAATATTCAAGTTCAACTCTGACGCGGCCATTTTTCGGAGACCATCCTTTATAACAATACCGTTTCTGGCGACCTTCCCGAATGGCTTCACTGACCTGGTAAAGTAATCCACCCCATTTAAATTCTCTAACGGAAGTAGAAGTGCCTTGGGCACCCAGTCGAATGACCACGGGTTGGCCATTACCGCAACGCCCCTTCATTGAATGTAGGTTACGACAAGTCGGCAAGTTACATGGCAGTGAATCAAAGTAAGGTTTCCAGCCTCGGCTGTTTGCGCGATGGTAAAAGAAAAGCTCGACTTCCCCTTTTTTCGATACTTCGCGAATCCCGCGAAGATAAATGGATTTTTCGCCTCGATTCACAATTCGAATGGTGAGTGGGGTCGGTTTTTTTGAGAAGGTTTCTTCAATTTTGGGACGGGGGAGAATGAGGCCTGTTGGGTGTAGCCATCGATTTGAGTTGATCTCATTCTTCGTAATATCAGGTGTCGAAAACATCGGGAATATAAAAACAAAAAATGAAAAGACTGCAATTTTCATGGTTTACCTTGATGGCTCCCCTGTGATCCCGACTATCCAAGATTAACCCCAATAAGATGATTGGTCAATACTTTAAAGCACTATTTTCGGAGGTCTTTATAAGATGCTTGTGTATGGTCGCACTCATTTCTTCGAGTTGACCCGCATTTTAGCCTATGTTACTGTTTCCAGCATTTCGACAGGAAGCGGGTGTATGTCTGAACAGCATTTCTTACAGATTAAAGATCTTTCAAAGTATTTTGAAGGCGTCTCAGCCCTTGAAAAAATAGACCTTTGCATTCAAAAGGGAGAGGTCGTCAGCCTGATCGGCCCGAACGGCGCAGGAAAAACCACCTTTTTTAATTGTATTACCGGGATGATTACACCCACTTCGGGAAGCATTCATTTTTTAGAAGAACAAATTTCTCAACTCAAACCCTTTGAGATCACCTGCCGCGGCGTGTCCCGCACCTTTCAAAATATTCGGATTTTCTCAGAAATGACCGTTCTGGAAAATGTCCTTGTCGGACGATACCGTCAAAGTGCTCTTCCAATTACCGCTACATTTTTCGGAGCCTTATTTCGAGCAAGAGGGTTTAAAGAACAGGAGGCCAAAACGCGTGTAGCAGCCATGCAGCTTCTCGAATTTGTGGGCTTAACTGATCAAGCAGAACGGACAGCGCGACATCTTGCTTATGGGGATCAACGTCGCTTGGAAATAGCGCGGGCAATGGCATCTAACCCGTTGCTTCTATTACTCGACGAACCCGCCGCTGGGATGAACCCTCAAGAAACACACAAATTGATGGCGCTCATCGGAAAAATTAGAGATCTTGGGATTACCCCGTTTTTAATTGAACATAATATGCAGATGGTCATGGGAATTTCAGATCAGATCATCGTATTGGATCACGGCGAGAAAATAGCCAAAGGGACGCCCGATGAAATCCAACAAAATAAACAAGTCATTGCCGCATATCTCGGTGGAGAATAGCGGTGGCAATGTTTGCTTTAAAAGATCTCCACGCCGGTTACGGCACAGTGACGGTATTAAAAGGGGTTTCTCTTGAAATCAATGAAGGTGAAGTGGTTGCCATCATTGGTGCAAATGGCGCTGGAAAAACGACGACGCTGATGGCCATTTCCGGGATTGCCACCCGACATTCCGGACAGATCTTTTTTTATGATGAAGAAGTCAGCCACCTTTCACCTCATCAGATTGTAGAAAAAGGGATTTGCCAGGTTCCAGAAGGGCGGCATATCTTCCCAGGACTTTCTGTGTTTGAAAATTTGGAGATGGGCGCCTATCTCCACACCGACACCCGTCAAAAGAAACAAGGCCTCGAATCTGTTTTTGGACTCTTTCCACTATTAAAAGAACGGGCCATGCAGCGAGGCGGCACCTTAAGTGGTGGAGAGCAGCAAATGCTGGCCATTGGACGCGCATTAATGTCCCAACCCAAGCTTCTATTATTGGACGAGCCTTCCCTGGGACTTGCGCCCTTGATGGTTGAGAAGATTTTTGAGATGATACGGCAAATCAGCACACAAGGAACGACCATTCTGTTGGTTGAGCAAAATGCCCATGCGGCTTTGGCCTTGGCCAATCGAGGGTATGTGATGGAGACGGGTCAGATAGTTTTAAGTGACCGCGCGGATCGCTTGTTGGATCATCAAGAGATCCAACAAGCCTACTTGGGCGGGAGTCTCAGCTCTTAAACTTTTTATGATGGAGAAACAATGAAACGCACAGCGCTTTTCGAAGTACATCAAATCCACGGGGCAAAGATCGTTCCTTTTGCGGGATGGGAAATGCCCCTTTCCTATTCAGGCGTGACCGATGAACATTCAACCGTACGACATGCTGCGGGTTTATTTGATGTCAGCCACATGGGCCGCTTTGATCTCTCAGGCTCAGGAGTAGAAGAATTCTTAGATAAAATGATCCCCGGTCCACTACTCAAGCTGTCAGGTGCTGGCGCCCTCTACTCGATGTTTCTGAATGAAGCCGGAGGCATCATTGATGACATCTATATTTATAAAAGAGGCATAGATCATTACTTGATCATTGTGAACGCGGCGAATCGAGAAAAAGATAAGCGGTGGCTTAAACAGCATCTCCCGAAAACGGGGGTAGCGTTTGAAGATATCACAGAAGAGACGGCATTGCTTGCACTGCAAGGGCCTCGATCATGGGAAATTTTGCAACAGGTCATGCCATTTGCTAAAACAGAGATCGCACTTCGGAAGTTTGTCGAAGTTGAGCTTGTCCCAACGCGTGGGGTCAAAGTTTTGATTGCAAGAACAGGATATACCGGCGAGAGAGGATACGAAATTGTGATTCCGGCAGAAAATGCTGTGGCCGTTTGGCATGCCTTGATGGAGGCAGGGAGTAATCTCGGCATCAAACCGATTGGCTTGGGCGCACGCGATACGCTTCGTCTTGAAATGGGCTATCCTCTTTATGGTCAGGAAATGGATGAAAAGACCACGCCGATCGAGGCTTCTCTTTCACAATTTGTTGACTTCGAAAAAGAGTTTATCGGGAAAAATCGCCTCCTTGAACAAAGAGAACAAGGGGTTCCCAAAAAGCTGGTCGGATTTGAACTTTTGGTTCGAGGTATCCCCAGAGTAGGACACCTTATTTATTCTGATCAAAAAGAAGTGGGCCGCGTGACCTCTGGAAATTATGCGCCATCGCTTAAAAAAGGGATCGGCATGGGATATATTAATGTTCATTTTAGTGAGGTCGGCAGTGAGCTGCTCGTGGATATCCGCGGGAAGGCGTCCACGGCGGTGATTGTGAAAAAACCATTTTACCGGAAAAAAAAATAAGGAAACGATATGGAATACATTCCCAAGACAGAAGATGAAGAAAAAGAAATGTTGGATGCCATTGGGGTGTCCTCTTTTGATAAGCTGCTGGAGATCCCCGCTGAATTTCGGTTGAATCGCCCATTAGACTTACCTCCTTCGCTATCCCAGATGGAACTCAAACGGGAGATGTTAAGCCTGAGTCGGCAGAACACCAATACCACCAAGGCGCTCTCATTTTTAGGGGGCGGAAGCTATGATCACTTTATCCCGAGCACGGTAGATCATGTGATCAGCCGTTCAGAATTTTATTCTGCCTATACCCCATATCAGGCTGAACTCAGTCAGGGTCTGCTGCAAACGATCTACGAATACCAGTCGATGATTTGCCAAATCACCGATATGGAGGTTTCAGGGGCATCCCTCTACGACGGGGCTTCCGCATTGGCCGAGGCGGCACTCATGGCCATGCGTTTTACAAAAAGGGGAAAGGTGCTCGTTTCAAGTTCCGTTCATCCTCACCACCGTCAAGTCATTGAAACTTACCTTTCCGGCTTGCCGGAAGCCCATGTTGAGGAAGTCCCAATGGAAGCGGGACGACTCTCTTGTCAATTACTTGAAGAGGCAATGGATGAAAGTGTTGCAGCGGTTTTGATTCAACATCCCAATTTTTTCGGGCAGTTGGAGGAAGTCCAGGTCGTTGAGCGCATTGTACATTCAAAAGGGGGGCTTCTTGTGATGGACGTCGATCCCATCTCTCTCGGAATTTTGAAAACACCGGGTGAATTCAATGCCGATATTGCCGTTGGCGAAGGCCAGGCAATGGGAAATTCACAAAGCTTTGGGGGACCCTACATCGGGTTTTTCGCCACCCGAAAAAAAATGATCCGTCAGTTGCCGGGCCGCATCGTGGGCGCAACCCAAGACGCACAGGGCCGATCCGGGTTCTGCCTCACCCTGCAAACCCGTGAACAGCATATTAAGCGGGAACGGGCCACCTCAAACATTTGCACCAATCAGGCCCTCAATGCCCTCGCCGCATCCGTGTATCTTGCAACGGTGGGAAAACAGGGACTCAAAGAAGTGGCAACGCTCTGTCTGGCCAAAGCCCATGACGCACAAGAAAAAATCGTTCTGCTCCCCGGATATACAAGACCATTTGACGCACCCTTTTTCAAAGAGTTTGTGATTAAAACTGAAAAACCGCTGTGCAATATTTTAAAGCATCTTTTAGAGAACCAAATATTTGGAGGGATCGATCTCGGAAACTACGATTCTAAATTGGAAAACCATCTGCTTATTTGTGTGACCGAAAAGCACGTAAGGGAAGACATCGATCGCTTGCTTGAAGGGCTTATGGAAGGAATGGCGGTCAGCTAAAAAGCACGGTCAACTTTTTGGAAGATCAGAAGGACATCGACGCTCGTTAAGGGAAGGTTCCCGAGTAGGTCAAGGGGGCCGATGAGCATTGTTGTTGACAAAAAACCAGTCCCAAAATGATCGTAACAAACCGCGGCGCAAAGGCAAACAGCAGGAAAAGTCCCAAGGTCATTTCGGCAAGGCCAGCAGCCAATACAAAAGAAATATTCGAGAATTGAGTGAATCCAATCATGGGCATGAAGTTGAAGGGCTTTTCATCGAGAAAAGCCCTTCCATCACTGAAAAATAATCCGGTTCATTTTTCCCCCTCACCTTAGACTATTGCTTACTCTTAACCAATTCTGTTCCAAGGAGGGATAATACAAAAATAATATTAATTTAATGCTTTAGAGGGGGTCTTATTTTTGCGTGGTCTTGAAAAAACTTGTGAGTTACAACATCTTAGGGTTTGTCTGATAAGATTTTGAGCGCTAAGTGGCCGATTTAGAAATTTATACTGAAGTTTTTATCGTGTGGACCACATCTAAACCGAGCTTCTCTGCCAATCGTTCACCATCTTCCATGTTGGCAAGTACTTGTTCGGGGTGATGCGCATCGGCATTGCAAATGACTTGCACCTTGTAGTCCGCAGCCATTTCCCAAAAGGGTTGCCAAGGATAGGGATTTCGTGGGTCTTCTGTTGCTGATATTTTCGATTTCCGAAATCCGTTGCCGTTAATTTCTAAAGGCGTGGCTGTGGTTTCGGCAGCTTGTAAAATATCGTGAGCGCATGCTTGCAAATCTTCAGTCCAACGGTCATTACTGCAGCCGAAGATATCAGGATGCGCAATGAAGGCAAACAAGCCTGTTTCCATCGAAAGCATTAAATAGTTGCCATAGGCCACTAAGGCTTCAGGGGTATTGAGTTGTTCGAAAGAGTTCAGCCATTTTCCGCCAAGAGGTGTGTAGTGTCCTGCACCAATGAGATAGTCGTAGCCTCTTTCACCAAGCAGTTCGTCTTCATAATAGGCATGGTAGGCGACATCATATTCACACTCCATACCTTTGTGGATTGTCATTTTCGGCAACAAAGTCTTGGCCGATTCAATGGCTTGCTCATATTCATACAATTGATCGAAGGACATGCGAGTCTCCGGCCATCGATTGTCCGGTAATGCGACATGATCAGAGATCCCCAATTCACGGCTCCCTTGCCTGTAAGCCGCTCGGGCATAATCAATGACATCGCCGGTCGCATGTTTACACCGATATGTGTGGGTATGAAAATTAGGAGTCATTTTTTTATGATTGAATGTAAGAAGAGGCCTAGCAGTCTTGTCTCTAAATGGAATCGGGCAATCCTGCTATTCAGAAAAATCTAGATGGGAAATAGTACATCCTCAAGGATTTTAATATTTTCAAATAGTTTATTATGTTGTTGTTCTAATTCAAAAAATTCAACCCCTAAAAAATAGCCTTCTCCTGTTTCAAGTTTAGCGACCCAAGCAATGCTCCCTTGTACTGAATCGTTGCTGACCTCATTCTCTGGTGTTGCCACCTCAATTTTGATAAATACTTCCTGACCCATCTCATAAGCTTGTTGTGAAATACATTTAATCCCAACTCTTGAGATATCTTTGATAGAGAGGTCATGGCCTTCTTGATCCTCACCTAATGAGATTTTAGCATTTATCGAAACAGGGTACCTTTTCTGTCGGCGTCGCTCTTCCATTCTATCAACTCCTTTTCAGCACATTAGGAATCTCACTCTTGACAATAAATTCTACCATATAAAAAGACAAAATGGAATGAACTCAAATGATTGTTTATGCGGATAAAATAAGCTCAGGTTCATATTGTTTATTATGAACGGAGAGAGATTCTATCTCAAAGCCAGTCATTAAAGTTGTTTGAATTTAATCGACCGGTTTTAAGGAAGAAAAAATTACAGAAGTTCTTCTTTGATAGAGATGGAAGATTTTCCTTTAAGGGAGATGACGTAGGCTCTCGCAGCCCGTTCTTTTTTTTGATCTAAGCGCGCTTCGATGGTTCGGCTCGGATCAGGATCTTCCGGGTCACTTTCCGAGGCTTCTTTAATTTCTATCGGTGTTAAGGAAATCCCCCCCTTAACTACGGATTTTACCTTTTTGATCAAAAGGGTTTCGCGCTGCTTAGCTTCAAAACTTTCAGGCGAAAGACGGTTATTCGATAAAACCTGCTTGTACAGGTTGGGATCAAATGTGCCTTCGGTCTGGAAGGCCGCCAAGGAAGTGACAGAATTTCTTAAGGCCGCATCACTTACTCCAAGTCGCATCCGATCCGCTTCTTGTAACCATAACTTATTATCAACCATGCTATCAATGACCCGCTTTCGCAGGGCTTCATCATCAAAGTCATCCTGAAAAAGTTCTCGATAAAAACGGGATTCATTTCGGTAAGCATCCTTGTATTCCTGGACGGTGATATAGGTTTCGCCGATTTGTGCAATGGCGTTGTCTTGGGAATCATCATTGGTAAAACCCCACCATCCCATGGATACCGCAAAAACAGCGGCAATGCCCAGCATGAGGATGCGAAAAAACCAAGGGTTTTCAATGGCCCCTTCCCGAATATTTTTAAGCACAGCCGACCTCCATAAATGCGCTCATAAGATATCATCTGATCGGCTAAAAATCAAACAGCACAGAGCGCCTAATCACACTTACTCAGCCTATTTTGATCTGTGTGGTGGAAGAGCTCTTCCTGCCCGTGTATTTTAAGCACGGTGTCTTCCCAATAACCAAAGGATCCATCTTCATGAAGCGTAGTTTTTAGATCGTAACGAAGGGTTTTAAAGGCATCATTTAAAAAGGGGTTTGACAGAATCCCGTAGATTTCTGAACCCGCTTCCGCAGACAGGGTCATGGTACTTGAATGCATATCGGCATGCCCTCCGGCATTGACCATGACGCCACGCGGGACAATAAAACACCGCATCGCTTGTTGTTCTTTCGCATCCCACAGCCAATACCCGACCTCTTCATGAAAAGGCTTCTCTTGATCCAATGGCCAAGCCGTTGTCGCATATTTCAGGCCGTAAAGCACTTGTGCCCCATTGACGACGGGGCCAAGCGGGACAAGCGTTATTCGCTCCCGAAAGGGGGTTTCTACTGGCCCAGCTTTTGATGGGGACGTATCAATACCTTGATCGCCTTCCCATGTACCTGCCAATGAGGCAAAAGGGCCCAGGTTTTTGAGCACATCATCATCAATAATCGCGGGTTTTTGAAATACATCCACTTTTCAATCCTCCTTTTGCTGCGATCAGGTTGATTTATTCCGTTTTTCGTGGGTGAGATTGATCATAAACTTGCATGAGATGATCCATTTGTAGATGGGTATAGCGTTGTGTCGTGGACAAGTTGGCGTGCCCAAGTAATTCTTGAACAGCGCGAAGATCCGCCCCGCCTTCCAGTAAATGTGTGGCATAGGTATGGCGAAGGGTGTGTGGGCTGCCGCCGGGTTGATCGATTTGCGTCAGATAACGCTTTACGATGCGACTCACACTTCTGTCGGTCAGGCGCCCCCCTCGCTGATTTGAAAAAAGTCCCTTGTGCGATGCAGGCCGCGCTTTCAAATAGGCTTGTATCGATTCAATCGCGCTTGAACCAATCGGGACGATACGCTCTTTTCGTCCTTTACCAAAGACCCGGATGATGCCCGAATCCAGAGACAAGTGACTGATCTCAAGTCCGACCAGTTCTGAAAGACGAATACCCGTGGAATAGAATGTTTCAAGAATAGCGCGATCCCGCAAAGCAGGCCATTTATCACCTTTTGGCAACACGACCACTTGACAGGCTTGATCCACCGTCAAACAATCGGACAAGGGCTTTTCCTGTTTGGGGCTGGAAATTCTCTTCGCAGGATTGAGTGAAACAGTTCCTCTTTCAATAAGATATTCAAAAAAAGTCCGGAGTACAGATAATTTTCGGGCGAGGCTCACTTTGCGCAAACCTTTTTGGCGTAAGTGGGCAAGGAAACCTCGGATGCTTAAATAATCAATTTCTTTGGGCGAACAGAGAGGCCGGGTTTCACCCGATGCTTTATCGCTCCCTGACTTTTCAAGAAGGTAGGCGCGAAAGCTTGCGAGATCTGACAGGTAGCACCGGAGCGTGTGAGGAGAAACGTTTCGTTCTACTGCGAGATATTGCTCAAAATCTTGTATTGACTGATCCATGACGACAAGTCACCCAAAGCACGATTGACAATTTTTTGATAACGGTCCGCTTTTTTCATTTTACGCGGCCCTTTTACACTGGTTTCAACCGGGGGAAAAAGTCCGAAGTTTGTATTGATTGGTTGAAAAAATTTAGGGGGGCTCTTTGTAATGTATTGAACCAAAGCCCCATGCGCTGTTGTTTCTGGCGGCACGGCCATTTCTTCGTTCAATAACTTTCTGGCGGCGTTCATGCCCGCAAGGTAACCCATCGCAGCTGATTCAACATATCCCTCTACCCCGATAATCTGTCCCGCAAGAAAAAGATTGGGGCGCACATGACATTGTAATGTTTCGGATAAAATACGAGGCGAATTTAAAAAGGTATTTCGATGAAGGCTGCCGAGCCTTAAAAATGAGACCTCCTCCAGACCTGGGATCAATTTAAAAATCCGTCTCTGCTCAGGCCAGGTGAGTTTGGTTTGAAAACCGACCAAACTATAAGATGTTCCAAAGCGATTTTCTGCTCTAAGCTGGATGACGGCGAAAGGTTGTTTTCCTGTTTTTGGATCAACCAAGCCCACAGGTTTCATCGGGCCGAAAAGTGGGGTCTTCTTGCCGCGTTCAGCGAGAACTTCAATCGGCAAACACCCTTCAAAATATTGAATCTTTTCAAAAGGTTTTGACTTGACGCGCTCACCCGACATTAAGGCTTCATAAAACAGATCGTATTGACCCTCATCCATCGGACAATTTAAATAGTCACCTCCCCCTTTGCCATAACGCGAGGCACGAAAGACAATGTCCATATTGATGCTGTCTGCTTCAACAATAGGTGAAATTGCATCGTAAAAATAAAGATGTTCTTCATCGGCCACGGTTTTGAGCGATTCTGTCAATGCATCTGAAGTAAGCGGACCAGATGAAATGATCGCGACTGCTCCATCGGAGGGGATTTCTTTCACCTCCTCATGAAGCACCGTAATGCGCGGATGTTTTTTGATCGCCTCAGAGATTGCAGCGGCAAAAAGCGTTCGATCCACTGCAAGCGCGCCACCGGCGGGAACGGCATTTTTTTCTGCGGTTGAGATAATGAGAGAGCCCAGTTGTCGCATTTCTTCTTTTAATAATCCTGGTGCACTGACCGCTTTGAGTGAACCCATCGAATTGCTGCACACCATTTCGGCGAGATGACCCGTTTCATGCGCGGGGGTCAGCTTCACCGGGCGCATCTCATAGAGGGTGACATCGATCCCACGAGAAGCTGCCTGCCAGGCCGCTTCAGAACCCGCAAGCCCTCCGCCCACGACAACCAGCTTCTTTTCTTTATTTTCTTGAGTGCTGTTCATTGTATCCGCGCTTTATTGATACCCTTCTTCTTCGGTGGGAAACTTTCCAGACAGTACATCGGATTGATATCGGGCAAAGGCATCGGCGGCAATCGTTGTTAAATCAGCGTAACGCCGGACAAATTTAGGCTGAAAGCGTGTAAAAAGCCCCAATAAATCATGCATGACCAACACTTGTCCATCGCAGTGGGGGCCTGCCCCAATACCGATGGTCGGAATTGTGAGGGCTTTGGTGATCTCTGCGGCAAGGGCATTGGGGATGCCTTCTAAGACGATGGAAAAAGCGCCGGCAGATTCAAGATCTTTCGCGTCGCCGAGTAGGGCTTTGGCTTGATCTATTTCACGTCCCTGCACTTTATAACCACCCATTCGGTGGACAGACTGTGGGGTCAAGCCAATATGTGCCATCACGGGGATATCAACCTGGCTCAAGGCTTCCACACGGTCACAGACATGCGCACCCCCTTCAAATTTGACCGCCGCTGCCCGGCCTTCTTTCAGTAATCGCCCTGCATTTTTTAGCGTTTCTTCAAGGCTGCATTGATAGGACATGAAAGGCATGTCAGCCACAACAAGCGACCGTTTGGCAGCTCGGGAAACCAACTGGGTGTGATAAACCATCTGATCCATCGTCACCGGGAGTGTACTTTCTTCTCCTTGAACGACAATACCGAGGGTGTCCCCCACAAGGATGATATCCATTCCCGCCTCATCTATCAATTTTGCGAATGGAAAGTCGTAGGCTGTCAGCACGGAAATTTTTTCGCCCTTCGCCTTTTTTTGTTTTAATCTTGGAACAGTGATTGATTGCGTTTTCATTAGGGCATGCTCTTTTTTAGGTTTGCGACAGGCTCTGATTGAAGCGGTAACAAGTTGGCGCGTTCGAGAACTACGGGAATCTGGCTTTCTGCGCCGATGGCCATAATATGTACCCCATCACACATGTTTCGAATGGCTTCAATGGTCGAAGTCGCAATATCAATCCCCGCCTCGAGCGCGCCTTCTTTCCCTGCCTTTTCGAGTTTTCGGATCAGTGTGTCCGGCACGCGGATGCCTGGGATATTTTTTGTGACGTAGCGTGCCATTTTATCAGATCGAAGCAGAAGAATCCCGGCGATAATTTTCACATCAAATTTCCGAGCAAAATCCATAAATCGCTTGAATTGCTCTGGATCGAACACCGCCTGTGTTTGAAAAAATCGCGCCCCTACCATGATTTTTTTTTGAAATTTAATCAAAAGGGGTTCCAATGAATCAGATTCTGGAATTGCCACTGCGCCGGGGAAAAGCGTCGTCCCGCCTTTGAGTGTATTCCCGACCATGTCTCGCCCCGCGTTCAGATCCGCCAAGACTTTTAAAATTTGAACCGATTCCAGATCAAAAACGGGTTTTGTGTCTCTTTGGTTGCCCACCGTGACATAATCCCCTGTAAGGCAGAGTACGTTGCGTATACCCAAGACCTGTGCACCAAGTAAATCTGATTGAATGGCAAGCCGATTACGATCCCGCCCGGTGACCTGAAAAACGGGATCATGCCCTAAGTCAAACAGGATCTTGCTCATGGCCAAGGAACTGGTTCGCATGATGGCCGCTTGGTTGTCCGTCACATTCAGTGCATGGACTTTACCCAAGAGCCCTTTAGCACGCTCTGTGAAAAGGGAGATATCGCTCCCTTTTGGGGGGGCTGATTCTGCCGTGACAATAAAGTCACCCGATTCACAGGCTTCTTGAAGAGTTTTAATCGGGGTTGGGATTTTCAGGTTATCTTTCATCAGCTTGATCTAAGACTTCTGCTCTTTGTTGTTGATAAGGTCTGCATAGAAGTTACCACTCCGCGGTTCTTGGATTTGAAGCATTTTATCGAGTTCGTTATTTTTTTTCATTTCGTTGTAAATCGTGACCCAGACACAATCGAAATCATCAATGACCTCACATTTTCCCCCATCTCGGATTCCGCCACAGGGGCCATTGACCAATTCTTTCGGGCAGCCCACGATGGGGCAGATGCCGCCCGTCTCTTCACAAAGATGGTTATGTGTGCAATTGGGGAATTTGTAAGTCATCCGTTTTCTCTTATCTTCCGCGTTTTTCCGTAAATTTGAGCGATTGCAGTGTATTTGAAAGCAGCATGGCAATGGTCATGGGCCCGACGCCGCCCGGTACCGGGGTCATGGCTCCGGCAATCTCACTGACCGGATCAAAATCCACATCGCCCACCAAGCGGCCATCGGGCAAGCGGTTAATCCCCACGTCAATCACCGTTGCACCGGGCTTGACCATATCTTTTGTAATAAATTGTGGTTTTCCAATTGCGGCGATCAAGATATCGGCCTCTCGACATACAGCGGCTAAATCACGTGTTCTGGAATGAGAGAGGGTCACGGTCGCATGCCGGTGCAGTAAGAGCAAGGCTACCGGTTTCCCGACAATATCACTGCGCCCGACCACAACGGCATTCGCACCTTCGATCTTGATCTTGCTTCGATCAAGTAAGGCAATGATACCCAGGGGCGTACAGGACACAAAACCGGGGCGATTGGCGACGAGCTTCCCGACATTCATATAATGAAAGCCATCAACGTCTTTGTCTGGACTCACGGTATCCAACACACGGCGTGTGTTGATCTGTTTTGGCAAGGGGAGTTGGACGAGAATCCCGTGGATTTTCGGATCTTGGTTTAAACTTTCAACTTGTTTGATCACTTTGTCTTCCGAAGTGTTTTCGGGTAATTGGTATTCCTCGGCGTAAATGCCCACCGCTTCGCACATCTTTCGCTTATTTCGAACATAGACTTGAGAAGCAGGGTCCTCCCCAACCAAGATCACGGCGAGACCGGGAACATCTTTTGCACCCCGTGCTGAAATCTCTCGTTGAATATCATCCCGTACCTCTTTCGCAATTTGTTTACCGTCAATTCGTGTTGCGCTCAATCTCAGCCTCTCTGCAAATAATGGTTCTTTCCTCTGTAATAATCACATCCACCGGAACATCCGTCGATTCTATCGGGACATCCTTAACAATTTGAAGCTCAAAAGCAAGTCCAAGGACGGGTTTTTGCGTCTGAGATAGGATACGGTCATAGTATCCTCCGCCGTAACCCAAACGGTTTCCTTTTTTATCAAAGGCGATCCCCGGCACAATCCAAAAGTCTATTACATCCATATCCATCTTCTTTTGAAACGCAGGTTTGGGCTGAGAAATACCAAATGGGCCTACTTCGAAGATATCGGGATCAATGCGAAACAATTTTGAAAAAATAAGTGTTTTATTTTTGATATCAAGCACCGGAACGGCAATCCGCTTTTTTAGACGATGTGCGGCATAAATCAGTGATGTTGTATCCACCTCTTCTTGGCTTGAAAGGTACAACTGAACTGAGCCTGCTTTTTGAAATAGGTCAAAACAAAGCAAGCGCTCAGTAATTGCAGCACTTTTAAGATCACGATCTGAGGCACTTAATTGCCTTCTAAAAAGGAGCTGCTCTAAACGGATCAAGCGCTTTAAAGCCGATGCATCCATCCAGAGTTCCTCCGCTTTTTCAAAGTACCAACCTCCAAAATCCCTTGTCAAGAAACACCTTTAAATCGTGTCCCCCTCTTTTGAGGGTATTGTGCTGAGTCTCTATTTCTACTACAATTTATCACAGTCATCGGTATTCTCTTCGAAATTTTTTTATATTGAATATAAGGGGCATGATCGTTCTGGACTTTTATAAAGAATATCCACGAGGTTGAATGTTGACCACTCAATGGCCTCAGCTTATGAGAACAGTTCAATTTTGGGTATTTGCCGTAATAATCGGGATTATATCTATACTTTACTCTCCAGTACTCCTCGGTCTAGCAGATGACTGGTGGAATGATCCTGATTATTCCCATGGTTTGCTGGTTCCTCTGATTAGCCTTTATTTTGTTTTTGATCACCGAATGTCCCTTAAAACACGTTTTTTCAGACCGGATTATCGTGGCTTTCTGCTTCTTTTGAGCGGTGTGGGCCTCCTGACTCTTGGAAATGCCGGGTCTGAGCTATTCCTCATGCGAATCTCGCTACTCATCACGATCTCTGGTTTGGTCATTTCCTTTTTAGGATTTAATACATTTAAAACACTTCTTTTTCCTATTGGTTTTTTATTTTTTATGATTCCCCTTCCTGCAATTATTTTTAATGCGGTTGCTTTCCCTTTGCAGCTTTTTGCAGCACAAACTGCTGCGTTTTGTCTTCAGGTCATTAGTATTCCAGTCCTCCGTGAAGGGAACCTTATTTATTTGGCCACCTCGACGATGGACGTTACCGAGGCATGTAGTGGCATCCGTTCGCTCATGTCCTTATCCGCAATCGGCACACTTTTTGCTTATATTACACAGAAAACGAGTTTGAAACGCGGGCTTATGATGTTCTCAACGATCCCGATTGCGATCTTATCAAACGCGTTTCGTGTGACCGGAACGGGGATACTTGCGGAGTACGTGGGAGAAAAAGCGGCGCAAGGATTTTATCACACCTTTACAGGATGGCTTGTTTTTATTGTTGCGTTTGTCATGCTGCTGATTGTTGGGTATATTTTCTCGAAGTTCCCCGATAAAGAGACCTCCAAAAAAATCACCATTCAGAAAATCCCTCAAGGGCAGCCACGCCCCATTTGGCTCTCTCTTATCGTTTCAATATTTATTTTAGGTTCAGGGATTTATGTGAACCGGAACATTCTTTTGCATGACAGCCCGACCTTGTTGAGGCAACCCCTCTCCATTGTTCCCATTCAGATTGAGCAATGGTCGGGACAAGACCGCCCTTTTGAAGAAAAAACGGTGGATGTGCTCGGGGTCACTGACTATATCAATCGTCATTATGTGTCCAGCGAAGCGTTAACGGGGCAGTCCCCTTCCCTTTGGCTTTACGCGGGTTATTATGCAAGTCAACGGACGGGAAAAACCTATCACAGCCCCAAAAACTGTTTGCCCGGTAGTGGTTGGGAAATTGTCGAGATAGAAAGTTTGCCAATTACGATGGCAACAGGGGAAGGGCCTGAAACCAGACAGACGATCAATAAAGTGATCGTGCAAAAAGGCTTAGATCGCCAGCTTATTTTGTATTGGTATCAGGATAGGGGAAGAGTCATTACCAGTGAATATTGGGCAAAAATCTATCTCATCTGGGACTCGATTACTCAAGGTAGAACAGATGGGGCAATGATTCGGGTCTCCGTACCTATCCCACGAGGGGCTCCTTCTGACAGTGCCGTTCACCTTGGGGTGCAGTATATTCGTCAGGTGTCCCCTTTTATCGTTCAAGCCCTGCCCGGATCCAAGCTCCTCTAGCCAGCTTATCTCTAAGCGGGTATAATTTCGTTTCTAATTGTTGTACTGATCAATCTAAAATTTATTATTAAAGGTCGTTTATCATAGGTCTTATTTCACAGCTCAGTCTTCCTCCTCTTTTGAGTGTTTTGTTCTGCTTGGGATTCGCATTTTTTGTTGGATTGAAAGGGACAAAACGCCCCGCAAATCTCGGTTTTACGATTGCCATGCTTGGACTTGCGCTACAAGAGACTGGCGCCGTGTTTGTGGGTCTTTCTTCTGACCCAAGTCGAACGCAGTTCTATGGGAAAATGATTGTTTTTAGTAAAGTGTTGATGGGTGGCGGGTGGCTCCTTTTTTCCATGACATTTGCCCGCGCAAATGAGGGTGTGATTTTACGAAAAAAACTGCCTCTAATGAGTTTGTATTTTGTTTTAGTGAGCTTACTCCTTTTTCCACTTTTTGAACCGTCTTCTCTTGTGAACCTCTCATCGCAAAATCTGCCTATTAATCGGTTTGGATTTGTGTTTTTTATACTCTATCTCTGTGTTTTGATTCTGATATTGATGAATCTGGAGCAAACTTTTCGGGATTCGTCCGGGACGGTTCGGGATCAAATTAAATACATGCTTCTTGGGGCGGGGGGCATCCTGGCGCTTGAGGTGTATCGGACAGGACAAGTTCTTCTTTTTTCAACGATTTTTATTGATGGACTCCCCTTTTATTCAACCGCACTGATTCTGACGTATTTCATGATTTTATATGCCCTTGTGCGTCATCGTTTGCTTAATGTTGATATTTTTGTTTCACGCTATGTCGTCTATAAATCGGTCACCTTACTCGCTGTGGGTGCTTACCTCGGACTCGTCGGACTCGCGATCATTGGGATTCAGCGCTTTGGTGCAGAAACGTATGTCCGCCTCATCCCCCTTGGGGTCTTTATGGCACTTTTGGCCATGGTGGTTCTTCTACTTTCTGAAGGACTTCGGAGAAAGATACAGAGCTTTATCAGTGTAAATTTTTATAAAAATAAACATGATTATCGGAGTAAATGGCAAGAATTTACGTGTGCAGTCGGATCTAGATTGGGCTTGCCCGAACTCTTACCTTCCCTGGTCGAGTGGTTGGCCGAAACGATTGGGACAAATGATAGCGCGATCTGGTTATTAGACAGAGAGCGAAGCCGTTACTACCTTGCGAGCCGATGCGGTTTTGCTTTAGCCCCGGCCATTTGGCCTGACGAGGGATCCTTGGTGAGCACGATTAAAAAGGGAGGTAATCCACTTGAACTGAGGGACACTAGTCTACTTTTTGAAGAAATTAGTCAATCGTCTTCGGCCTTTTTTGAAGCAAACCCCATTTCAGCATGGATTCCGATCTACTCGAACCAAGAAATGATCGGCATCTTCGCACTTGGGCGAAAGATCACAAACGAACATTATGATTATCACGATCTGGAACTCCTCATGACCATCGCCGACCAAGCCGCTGGTCAGATTGACCGGGTACGGCTCATCGAAGAATTGGGCGTTATGAGAGAACTCAAGGCCATCCATACCCTATCCTCATTTTTTCTTCATGATTTGAAGAATTATACCTCGACCTTGTCCCTCCTCGCCCAAAATGTTGAAAAACATGGTTCAAATCCTGATTTTCAAAAAGATGCGTTCATTACAATCAAGGATACTGCAGATAAAATGAATCAGCTTATTAAACATATCAGTGTGGTCTCTAAAGGCCTCGTCCTTTCCAAATCAGAAGTCGATCTTAATGATCTCGTTGATGATACGCTGACTGGACTTGATCGTGCTCTTGGACTGAAGGGTCGAATTTGTTCTATTTTTGGTGAGTTGCCGAAACTTTCAGCAGACTCGGAACAACTGGCCAATGTCATTCGGAACCTGATTATAAATGCATGTAATGCCAGTGATGAAGAGGGAAGTGTCACGATTGAAACACAAGCAGTCGGAGATCAAGTCTATTTTTCTGTAAAAGACGAAGGCTGTGGCATGACAGAAACTTTCATTTCGACAAAGCTTTTTAAACCGCTTCGGACAACACGTGCTGCAGGATGGGGTATTGGTCTATTTCAGTGCCAGCAAATCGTAAAAGCACATGGGGGTAAAATTCACGTTGAAAGCCAAGAGGGGCTTGGCAGTACCTTTTCCGTCGAGCTCCCCGTGAGTGGTGAGAATAAAGAATGAAATCAAAAAAAATCCTGTGCTTAAGAACCGCCTTTTTTGATATGAAATTCCCAAGGTGGGGTCGGGTTCTTGTCTTTCCATAAACCGATTTTCATTTCTCGGGCAATTACTTCTAGTTCGCCATAAGAAGAATCATCAGATTTTTTCCATTGCCACCAAGCCAGCCCTGCCTTAACGAGTTCTTTATTGAGATTGAGCCTTTTATCGAGGAGAACCACTTCTCCAACGGCTCTGCCCTGCTCGTCCAGCTCTTTGACATCAATCCTGACTGGGCCGGAATAAACCAGTATCGCACTGAATTTCATTGCTTCATTATAAAAAGCCTGATCGACTTCGGGACAGTCGATATCGGACAAACGCACTTTGATGCGTTTCCCTTGATGTAAAATACTGAGTAAATCGCCTTCTAGGACATCCAGCACTGTCCCATTAAACGAATAAGAAAATTTGGGCTCTGCAGCAGAGGCTGACACCGCAACAAAAAACAAGATGAACCATAAGATCGCATGAAAAAATCGTGTCATTTCAGGTCATTACTGGCTCTTGAAGGACGAAAGAACCCCTTTTTTAAAAAAAAGCACTTTTCGTTTGCTGTAGTAAGTCCATCGCTCTGTATTAAAAAATGTGCCGATTGCAGGTTTGACCTCCTCTGGGTTGCCTAGACTTGCCTTAACACTCTCTTGCGACATCCCCACAAGAAGACGTCCTGTTTTGATGGCGGCTCTAATTTGATCACCCAGATGTGCGTGTGTTTTTAAATAGATTTCCTTACGCTGTTGATCAAGTAATCGGAAAACCTCTGTATATAAACTATTTTTTTCTGATTTGGAAAGATGCCAGCCTGAAATGTAAACAAGATAACCCATTTCACGATTTTTTCGCATGTGGGTCAGCAGGGGATTCCCTGCGACCGGGATCAACATCTCAAGCAGCTCTTCGCGCGTGGCTTTTTTCCCTTTTTCAAAAAGTTGATCTAGTAGGAGATGCGAGGTTTCATTGAGCGCAGAGACTTCTGTCGATATGCATAAAAGCGAAAATAAGATGAAGAAAAGATTGAACCTTTTCAATTTTGTTCCCAGAGGTTTCAGGTGAGGAGCCTCTGATTCAATCTCGAATTTTAGTGCGGAAGATTTTTATTCTGCAGGGTGTGTCGCATAACCAGCACACAATTCAAGACAGATTGAATCAGAGGCTCCTCAGAGCAAATCCTACCATAGGGACCAATAACTTGCCAATATTTGTGAGATATCCGGAAGCTTGTGATTCAACCTTCATCTTACAATCCGAGCATGTTTTTGAATCTGAAGTTCAGGTTGCGTCAAAACAGGTTCCCCGGTGAATGGCATGTCAATGCGTTTGTAATCGGTTGGCACTGGAATGCCTTTTTTCATGAAGGTCTTCAATTCACGCGTGACTTCATTAAATGTTGTTCTTAATTCCGCTCTCACTCTTTTGAGCAAGAAAAAAGCAAGCAAGGTAAAAATGAGATAAGCGGCTGGTACCCCAAAGCTAATCGCTAATATTTGATTGATCATTGTATCCTCCTTCAGTTTAATGTTTTATTCAACAATGCTTTTCAATTAAGCAATAGGTGTGCCAAAATATATTTATGCATTAAAACAAATGGTTATGAGAACTTGTTGTGGGGTCTGGGCTTTAATGTTTCATAAAAAAACAAAGGACATGTTTCATAATAAAACATGTCCTTTCCTGAAACATCAAGAAATGAAGGGTTTTTGTTGCCTTATCTAGAGTAAATAAAACAGCTTGTCTGGTGAGACGCACTTAATTGAGAAGGGCTCGGATATGCTTCACGGCAAACGGGCATGGCCTCGGGACAACGCGGATGAAAAAAACAGCCTTTAGGTGGGTGGATGGGGGAAGGCAGATCTCCTTCAATTCGGATAATCTTCCGTTTTTTTTCAGGATCAACCTGAGGAACCGCAGAAAGTAGTGCTCGGGTATAAGGATGTTTAGGATCGCTTAAAACGGTCTCGACCGGACCGAATTCCACAATACGTCCGAGGTACATCACTGCAACCTCGTGTGCAAAGTAGTCCACCACGGAAAGGTCGTGTGTGATAAAAAGATAACCCAATTGATATTCTTCTTGAAGCTGCTTCAATAGGTTTAAGACCTGTGCCTGAACCGAAACATCCAAGGCACTGGTTGGCTCATCGCAGACAATCAACTTGGGTTGTACTGCAAGCACACGCGCGATACAAATTCGTTGTCGTTGCCCACCTGAAAATTCGTGAGGATATAAGTTTTTCGCATCAGGGCTTAAGCCCACTTGCTCTAATAATTGGTCAATCCATGTATCGTTTTTCTTGTCTACTCTATTAATTTTTAGTGCAGTTACCCCTTCTTTTAGGATATCCCCGATCAGCATGCGTGGATTTAAAGAAGAATACGGATCTTGAAAAATAATTTGAAAATCACGTCGTTTTTTTCGGAGGGCTTCTCCCGATAGACTGGATAAATTCGTTCCTTCTAATAAGATTGAACCTTCTGTCTGAGGAATGAGTTGGAGAATTGCTTTTCCCACCGTTGTTTTCCCGCAACCCGATTCCCCAACCAATGCAAGGGTTTTTCCAGCATTGATTTTTAAGGACACCCCGTCAACCGCTTTTACATACCCGGCAACCCGTTTCAACAAACCTTTTTGAATCGGGAAATGGATTTTTAAATGGTCGACTTGAAGTAATGACCGATTTTCATCTTGAATAGAAGCTGGGATTGTTTTGGAAGCCTCAGCCTCGGTTTCAGAGGGGACTTCTTTTTCAGGCGTCTCGGCCAGATGACAACGTATCCCTCCTGTTTCAAGGAGAGTCCAAGCGGGAAGAACATTTTCACAGCGATCCCAAGCATGATCGCAGCGGTTGAAAAAGCGGCAGCCCCGAAATGGACGATTTAAGGGGGGGACTGCACCACGAATAATTTCAAGCGCTTCACCCCGCTTCTTGTTCCCTGGAAGAGAGCTGAGTAATTTTTGAGAATAAGGATGTCTTGGATTTTCAAAAAAGGCACCGCGCTCAGAGCGCTCCACAATCTCTCCGGCATACATGACCGCAACCTCATCGGCTACCTCGGCGACCACGCCAAGATCATGTGTAATCAATAGGATAGCCATGCCACGTTCTTGTTGCAGCCGCGCCAGAAGATCCAAAATTTGCGCCTGAATGGTCACATCCAAAGCTGTCGTCGGTTCATCCGCAATCAATAAATCAGGTTCTCCGGAAAGTGCCATTGCGATCATCACACGTTGTTTCATTCCGCCTGAAATTTGATGGGGATATTCATCATAACGACGCGATGGATCAGGAATGCCAACACAGTCTAGTAATTCGATGGTGCGGTTTTTTGCCGCAGTGTTACGCAACTTTAGATGATATTCGAGGGTTTCTCTAATTTGATGCCCGATCGTCATGACCGGGTTCAAACTCGTCATCGGTTCTTGAAAAATCATCGAAATCCGCTTGCCGCGAAGGGTTCTCATCTCGAATTCAGGAAGAAGGCAAAGGTCTTCTCCCTCAAGTAAAATCTGTCCTGAAGCGATTCTGCCCGCCGGTTGTGGCACCAGCTTCATGATTGAAAGCGCCGTCATTGATTTTCCACAACCGGACTCTCCCACCAGCGCAAAGGTTTTTCCTCGTGCGATTTCAAAACTGACTCCATCCACCGCACGGACGACCCCTTCATCTGTCGAAAACCAAGTTTTAAGATCTCTAATTTGAAGAAGACTATTATTCATCGATTGACTTATTGTTCTCTTAAAAGCGGATCTCTTTTCGTACTCAAAGTAATCTCACCATCTTGCATTGATTTCATCTCTTATTTTCGATAAAACCATACTACGTCAGTGTCTGTGGGGCAAGAAAAAATCTGAATCATAGGCTAAACCATATTGCCTTTTATATTTTAATTCGATACGAACCTCAAACTGGGTACATCTGTGGGCCCCCGCCTGAGGTAAACATCTCAATTTTTAAAAAAGAAATACGACCTCTAAAAAGAAACAAGATCGAGGGTTAGATAGTTTAAACTTCCAATGGGAAAAATGGCTCTCCCATAAGGTAAATGCCCAGACTCATACAAATACGCAGATGCCCCGATCTGCGATTGACCTCAATAATATGAAGACCGTCCAAGCCCTGTCTCTTCAGCGTGCTCTCGGAAACCAAGGAAGAGGCCGGTTTTTATCTGGTGTTATTCAGCGAATAAGAGAAAACGACAAATTCTAGCAGTCGAATCAAACTAAGCCTGAAGGCACAGAAAGCTTTTTGGACTGATCTGGAGGCGTTTTTTCCGAATGATGGATCTAAACTCGCGGGCTCTGGTTACGACCCTTCTATCGATCATCTCAAAACCTCTTTTTTAGAAGGCAATAAAAGCAGAACCTCGTATTCTGCGCCAATTGTCGCTGATGTTAAAACAAGCCATGACAGCCTCGGGACAGCAAGGGGATTGTGCTGAAAAAACGATTCAGCAGTACCACAGCGCAAAGGGCACGACGACAAGGGTTCATTGTGCGCCATAAATAAAACGAAATGCTACTTGCTGATCAAATAGACCCCGATTAAACACAAGAGAATGCCGATCGATTTTGTGAGGCTAAAATGAGCGTTAAATAAATAGACGGATGCAATCGAAATAATTACCGTGCTGGAATTAATGATGCCGCTGACATAACCTGGATTTGGTGCAGATTCCACAGCCATCAGTGAAAGCTGAAGGATGGCATAGGCCGCCAGTGCGGCAATGGTCACCAGAAAAAGTTGTGAGGTCGGGAGCTGAAAGCCTTTTCCGGAAACAACTTGTTGAATTAAAATAATCACAACAACGAGCAAAAAGACATTCAAATTGATTCTTCCGATTTGAAAACCGGACTTGGTCATTTTGGCCATCGCAAGGGCATGTACTGCCAAAGCAAGCGAGGCCAAGATTGAAAGTGTGACCCACTTCATGTTCGGATCCTACCTACCTCGAAGTCGGGGATCAAAGGCGTCCCGTACCGCATCTGAAAAAACATTGGCCGAGAGGACCAAGCCAAACATAAAAATAAAGGCGGCGGTCAAGGACCACCAAACGATGGGCTCTCGTGCCATTTCAAGTCTGGCGTTGTTGATCATATTGCCCCATGAAATCATCGCAGGATCAACTCCAACACCGACATAGGATAAGACGGCTTCAGCCAAAACAAGACCGCTGAAGTCCAATGCCACGGCGATTAATACAATATGCATCACATTTGGCAAAATGTGATGTGTAATGATTCGGGCATGACCTACCCCCAATGCTTTTGCTGCCAGGACATATTCTGCTTCTCTTAATTTGAGGGTTTCGCCGCGAAGGAGTCGGCAAAGTCCGATCCATCCGGTCACCCCAAGGATGAGACAGAGAAACAGAAGTCGAATATCCGCGCGTTCAGTAATACTGGAAAAGGATTCAGAATGCTTATCCATATATACTTGAAGAATTAAAACAGCAGAAGCAATTAGTAATACGCCTGGAATGGAGCTTAAGGTTGTGTACAGATACTGGATTGCATCATCAATTTTTCCCCGAAAATATCCCGCCGAAATTCCCAAAAAAATGGCAAAGGGAAGCATCGCCAGTGTTGTGAGGGTGCCAATCACCAGTCCAGTACGGATCCCTTTCAGGGAAAGATAGAGCACATCTTGACCGACTTTATCTGTTCCAAACAGGTGGTACTTTATGCTTAAGGGTGCGAGGATTTCGATAAGAATTAAGAACAAACCTGCCGTGAAAATAATGGAACGCCAAGCGGTTTCTGTTTCACCATGTAGAACCTTTCGAAGCATTTCTTTTGGCCGTATTTGATACTTCTGACTCAATATGCAGATAAAAAGAAAAGTCAGAATCGAAAAGAGCAGGATTCCCTTAAGTGATTGTTTCACTAGCATCTTGAGCAAATCAGAAGATCGTTCTGTTTCAGGGCTAAGAAGATGAGCCCCTCCAAATGTCAACCGGGGAAAAACGCGTTGTTGAACACCATCCGGCCCCTCAAGCATTTCCTTGCTAAAGGCATGTGTTGCTAAAGGTGCGGAGTAGGTGCGTTCCACATTTTTTTTCAGCTGTCCGGTGATGACATCAAGTAAGGACAAGACTTCTGGCGCGTATTGTCTTTCGAGATTGATGTCGGTCTCAGGGAGTTGCTTTCTAAAATGGATTGAATCAAGTAAGCCAACCGAAACATAAAACATCAGAACCACAAGGGCTGACATTGCAAGCCCTCTGCGTCGAATCTGCCGCCACGGCGAGAGGAGGTGCTCCTTTCGGGACACATAAAAAGCAAAAAAAATCGCCATTACCAGAAAAAGGTAGATAAGGCTGTCCGTCCAAAGCACCACAGCTTGAAAGGGAAGTGACATGACTTACCTTCCTCGCTGCAATTGATCTTTTGGGTGAAGATAAAAGGCCAATAATAAACCTTCTACAAACTATCGGTTCAGAAAGCGCAGTCTCTCTTGTAAAATACAGGCATCAGAAAAGACTTGATGTCTGTATTTTACGCTATTCCACTTGTTTTTAACACTTCATTAAAGTGATTGTATTTCGAGAGAAATCGTTCCTTTACAATTGACAGGAACGGACATTTTTAAAAAGAAGTCTCGGAAGCATAACACTTATTGCCCAAGCATTGAAAAATAAATCACTGATTTTAAAAGAGTTTTTTTTATTTGTTCCATTTTTCACAAAAAAAGCTAAAGGTTTCAGTTTTTTTTCCGATAAGAGTTGATAGGAGGAATATAATATGGTTTCTTCAGTTAATAATTCAGTATCGGGTATTACAGCAAGTCTCACACGACAAGAAACCTCAGCCAACAACGTTGCGAATCTTAGCACTGAAGGATCTAAGAAGGATACGGTGATCCAAAGTGAAGGAAGTACCGGCGGTGTTGTCGTTCATATTGAAAAAAGCACCACTTCCGGCCCACTGCTTCCAGAAGCAGATGGAACGCTGCGTGAAGGTTCAAATGTGAATCTTGCTGAGGAGGCGGTCAATCAAGTGATCGCAGAAACAGAATTGGGCGCGAACATTGCCGCCTTAAAAGCAACCCAAGAGTCTGAACAGAGTCTGATTGACCTCTTTGCTTAAGCTCTAAACCGTCGCGCGGTGCCCAGCTTCATTTCCACTTGAAATCGCGGCCTGTGCGGCGGCGAGCCTAGCAATAGGAACTCGATAAGGCGAGCAACTGACGTAATTCAAGCCCAGTTTGTGACAGAATGCAACAGAGTTCGGCTCCCCGCCATGTTCGCCACAAATCCCTATTTTGAGTGTTGGTTTGACCGACCTTCCTTTTTGAACGCCGATTTCCATCAAAAGACCCACCCCTTCCTGATCAATCGCGACAAAGGGATCTTGCGGTAGTATCTTTTTTTCAACGTAGTCAGGTAGGAATTTCCCCGCATCGTCCCGAGAAAGCCCAAAGACCGTCTGCGTCAGATCATTGGTGCCGAAAGAGAAAAAATCGGCCTCCGCTGCAATTTGATCCGCAACGAGGGCAGCCCGCGGCAGCTCAATCATCGTTCCCACTGTATAGCTCACTTTCTTTTTGCGCCGCGTCATGACAGTTTGGGCGGTTTCAATGCAGAGGGTTCGGAGTTTTCCCAGTTCCTCCCGGGTGGCCACAAGCGGAATCATAATCTCGGGGGTCACCTTTATTTTTTTTTGACTCAAAGTACAAGCCGCTTCAATGATCGCCTCAACCTGCATTTCGTAAATTTCAGGATAGCTGATGCCCAGACGGCAGCCACGGTGGCCCAACATGGGGTTGAACTCATGCAGACTGTTGACCTTTGATTTCACGACCGAAATGGGAACACCCATCTCCCGGGAAAGCACTTTTAAATCTTTCTCTGTTTGGGGCAAAAATTCATGGAGCGGCGGATCTAAAAGTCGAATTGTCACCGGGAGATCTTCCATCTCTTTTAAAATTTTGATGAAATCGGCTTTTTGGATGGGGAGCAGTTTGGCAAGAGCCTTTTTTCGCGCTTCAAGGGAATCGGCAAGAATCATCTCTCGAACAGCAAGAATACGATCCTCTTCAAAAAACATGTGTTCTGTACGGCAAAGCCCAATCCCTTCTGCGCCAAAACGCCTGGCAACGGCGGCATCCCGCTTGTTATCCGCATTGGTGCGCACCTTTAGTTTCCGGATTTTATCGGCCCAGCCCATCAAGGTTTTAAATGCAGGGCTCATTTTTGGCTGGATGAGTGGAACTGTTCCTAAGATGACTTCTCCGGTCGAACCATTGAGGCTGATAAAATCACCGGCCTTTACCGTCACATCTCTGGCCGTAAACGTTTGCGCCGCTTCATCAATCGAAATCTCTCCACAGCCGGCCACACAACATTTTCCCATCCCCCGTGCGACGACTGCCGCATGGGAGGTCATTCCACCGCGCGCAGTCACAATCCCTTCCGAAGCATGCATGCCGCCGATATCCTCCGGAGAGGTTTCCGTCCTAACCAAAATCACCTTTTCGTTTCGTTCGGCCATGTGCTCAGCTTCTTCTGCGGTAAAAACCACTTTTCCAATTGCCGCTCCCGGAGAGGCAGGTAGTCCTTGCGCAAGAATATTAAGCAGGGCATTTGGGTCTATCATGGGATGAAGCAACTGATCCAACTGATGGGGGTCTATACGGGAAATAGCTGTTTTTTGCGTAATGAGGCGTTCTTTAACCATCTCAACCGCAATCCGTAGCGCTGCAGCTGTGGTGCGTTTTCCGACACGGCTTTGCAGCATGAAGAGTTTACCGTCTTGAATAGTAAACTCAATATCCAGCATGTCTTTGTAATGTTTCTCTAATTTTTTGTAAATCGACATCAAATCTTTATAGGCTGTGGGAAGTTTCTTTTTGAGGACATCAATTCGAAGTGGGGTTCGAATCCCTGCAACTACATCCTCTCCCTGCGCGTTAAAAAGAAACTCTCCATAAAATCTTTTTTCTCCCGTGGAGGGATCACGCGTAAAAGCAACCCCGGTTCCAGAGGTGTCGCCCAGATTGCCGAATACCATCGCAACGATACTGACCCCGGTCCCCCAGGTTTCCGGGATATTATTCAAACGGCGATAAGTCTTGGCGCGTTTGCCAAACCATGAATTAAAGACGGCATCAATCCCGAGCCGAAGCTGTTTCAGCGGATCTTCTGGAAATGGATGTTTTGTTTCTTTCAGCACAATTTCTTTAAATGATGAGACGAGTGCTTTGAGAGAATCCACACTCAAATCGGTATCTAGTTGGATGCCATTGACAATTTTTTCTTCCTCAAGCCGCCGTTCAAAAATCTCCCGCTTGACTCCGAGCACCACATTGCCAAACATCGCTACAAAACGACGATAGGCATCATAGGCGAAGCGTTCATTGTGAGAGCGGTCACACAGGCCTTTAACCGTTTGATCATTGAGTCCGAGGTTGAGTACGGTGTCCATCATGCCGGGCATTGAGGCGCGCGCCCCGGAGCGCACCGCAACGAGGAGCGGGTTTTTGGGATCGCCGAATTTAGGGCCAATTGATCGTTCCACTTTTTTCAGGGCAGCCAAAGACTCCTCCCACATGCCTTTAGGATATTTTTTGTTCTGCCGATAATATTCAAGGCAAGCTTCTGTTGTAATCGTAAACCCGGAAGGCACCGGAATCCCGAGCTGTGACATTTCGGCCAAACCCGCCCCTTTTCCGCCGAGCAGGTTTTTCATATCTCCACGCCCATCGGCTTTGCCATCGCCAAAGTAATAGACGTATTTCTTTTTGCCTTTCATTTCAGTTCTCCTAATTTATTCCAATGCGGACTCAGGTATTTACTATTCCACGATTTTAGAGAAATCACCAAATTCTTTAAAAGGTCTGCTGACAGCAAACAAAAGACTCAAACGGTTCTGTTTCACTTTTTCATCTTTGTCCATCACCAAAACATCATCAAAAAACTGATTGAGCGGATCATGCAAGGTTGAGAGCTTCTCAAGCACCTGTGAATAAGACTGCGTAACCCAGAAATGCAGGATTGCTTCCTGAACTTCCACATATTTTGTATATAAATCTTTTTCGGATGGATGAAGCAAAACGGCTTCATC
>JAJDBX010000059.1 GCA_029261135.1 Nitrospirota bacterium | reverse complement strand
ACCTCAATCTTTGAATACATTGAGGTCTTTTATAACCAAAGACGAAAACACTCTGCGATCAATTATAAAGCACCCATGGTATTTGAGAAACAGAGTGTTTTAGCTTAACATGGTGTCCGTGAAAACAGGGGAAGGTCAGAAAGCGTAAAACAATATTCAAGAAGCAGTCGATGTGACTATAAGTTCGATCAATGGAACATATGAACTGGATTGTAAAGTTCCCCAAATTAGTTGCGCTTCCATTTAGAGTTCTCCAGAGGATTCTTGGCCACCAAATACTCTACTGAGGTCATGTCACCCAGTGAGTCATAAGGTCTCTCTTCGTTGTATTCGATGATCCATATTCCCGGCAGACCTCCTTCAAAAGACGCCCCCTTCCACTTCTTTTAATACCTTGATAATCTATGTCTCGCTGTATCGTGTTTTTTCCATCTTGTTCTCCTTTTTTATGTAGTTTCCGCGGGAGAACTCTATTTGATTATGACCCTATTTTAAGGGAGGCTTCCAATTAGCCTTAAACCTTTTGAATGTTAAATTATTACTACGCAGAATTATTGTAAACCGCGTGTGAGTGAGACGCGTTTCTTAGTCTAGTTGTCTTCGGATATGTTCGCAACCGTTGTTTCGCCACAAAGAAAAATGGAAATGATACAGAGCGACTCATTTTGCATCACGTGAGTTTTCGATTGTCGCTATAATATGGGAAGATGGAGCAAATCACTAACTCTTTCCCTCATCACTATTTAAAAAGACAGTCATAGATTTTCTCGGTTTCCGGAAGCGTTGCTCACGTTTTTCTTACTGCATCGTCAATGTGGTTCAGGTAGAAATAAATTTCTACAAAGAGCCAATCTTAGGCTACAAAATTTCTCGAGAAAGAACATAAACTGGATGAAGGAAAATTGACTTATCGATAATGTGCTTAATGATTACTCTGGGGGCAGTCTCGGGACACAAAAACGGGGCAATGTTTTTCTCTAAATATTGAATTATTTAGAGAATTTTGGTACCGAAGGGGGGACTCGAACCCCCACGGGGTTGCCCCCACTAGACCCTGAACCTAGCGTGTCTACCAATTCCACCACTTCGGCTAAAATCAGCCGATTTATATCAGATCATCTATGAGGGGTCAAGCAGAGCGGATTTTTTGCAGAAAGTTGATATCAGGTGTGTAAAGGGATGGCTCAAGAAGGAACTACTCCATCATTATGCGCTTTGTCGCAGCTCTTGTTCGGCCTCAACATAGCCGCATTCTTTTATACGACAACGGACAGTGGTTCCTTTATTTCGATCATATTTCTCAACCATTAAGGGCGTATTGCATTGCGGACAAGGGCGGGCAACAGGACGATCCCAAAGTGCAAATTTACAGTCTGGATAGTTCCCGCAGGCATAGAAGGTTTTTCCCTTCTTGCTCCGTTTTTCTGTCAAGTCTCCGCCGCAATCTTTTTCAGGACATTTTACCCCGAGGCTAATCGGCTCAGTATGTTTGCATTCGGGATAACCGGAACAGGCAAGAAATCGTCCGAAGCGGCCTGTTTTATTGACCATGGGTTTTCCGCATTTTTTACAAACGATGTCTGTTTCAATTTCTTTGGCGATAATCTTGATTTCGCCTTCCTTTTCAACGAATTCTTTTGTGTTTTTACATTCTGGATAACCCGGGCAGGCGAGGAAGCGACCAAAGCGACCCCACTTGATGACCATATTTTTCTGACATTTATCACAGATGATATCGGTTGGTTCTTCTTCTCGTTTTACATCCCGCATCTCAGTTTGGGCTTTTTCAAGGTTTTTGGCAAAGGGATCATAGAATTTTTGAATGGATTCAATCCAATCTTTCCCCCCTTCTTCCACCTCGTCAAGCGCTTGTTCCATTTGTGCGGTGAATTCAACATTGATCACACCGGGAAAATTTTCGGTTAATAGGTTGTTCACGGTATCGCCAAGATCTGTCGGATAAAAACGGCCTTCTCTTTTCTCAACATATTTTCGGTCTTGAATGGTAGAAATGATGGCCGCATAGGTACTCGGACGCCCGATGCCTTTGTCTTCTAAATCGTGGATCAATAAGGCTTCATTGTAACGAGGGGGGGGCTGTGTGAAATGTTGTTTCGGATCAAGTTGTTGCAAGGTGAGCGAATCCCCCACGGAAAGCTCGGGTAGCGAGCTTTCGGCATCAGAAGGCTCCTGACTTGCATTTGGATTGGAATCTTTTCCTTCGCTGTACACAATGGTGAAGCCGGGAAATTTAAGAATGGAACCGGTGACCCGCAAGGTCAAATCTTCTGCAGAAATATCCACGCGTGTGACATCAAAAATCGCCGGCCGCATTTGGCTGGCCACATATCGATTCCAAATTAGTTGATAAAGCAGGAACTGGTCATGAGAAAGGTCTGCGCGTAAAAGCTCGGGTTCTCGGTCAATGCCGGTGGGCCGAATAGCTTCATGTCCTTCTTGTGCGCTTTTTTTACTTTTATAAAGGTTGGGGGTATCTGGCACATAATTTTGTCCGTATTTTCCCCCAATCCAAGAGAGAGATTCACTTTGAAAATCCGGAGAAATCCGAACAGAGTCCGTACGCATGTAAGAGATAAGACCGACTGCACCCTCTTTTGCAATTTCAATCCCCTCGTACAACTGCTGCGCCAACATCATCGTTTTTTTCGGGGTAAAGTGGAGTTTTCTCGCGGCCTCTTGCTGCATCCGGCTGGTAATGAAAGGAGGTGTCGGGTTTCGCTTTCGCTCCTTTTTCTCAACTTTGGTTATGGTGTAGCTTGCATTTTGGAGTTGTGCTGTGAGCGCCTCAGATTCCTCGGCATTATGGATTTTTAAGGGCTCTCCCCCCTTTTGGATTAACCTTGCCACAAAAGGAGGAGGGGTTTTGCCGAGTAGGGTGGCATCAATGCTCCAATATTCTTCCGGCACAAAAGCGAGGACTTCTTTTTCTCTTTCACAAATGATAAGGACTGCAACCGATTGAACCCGACCCGCAGATAAGCCTCTCCGGACTTTTTCCCAAAGTAAAGGACTGATTTTATAACCGACAATCCGATCCAGGACACGCCGGGCCTGCTGTGCATTGACCAAATCCATATTAATTTCGCTGGGATGTGTGACCGCTTCTTTCACCGCTTTTTTTGTGATCTCGTTAAAAAGAACACGATGAATATTGGGGTTAATGGGCTTGAGTTCTTCTGCAATATGCCAAGCGATGGCCTCTCCTTCACGATCAGGATCCGGGGCTAAAAAGACCTGATCGGCTTCTTTCGCCGCTTTTTTTATCGAAGTGAGGATCTTGCCCTTTCCTTTAATCACAATATATTCGGGCTGAAAGTCTTTTTCGATATCCACCCCGAAACGCGATTTGGGCAGATCCCTTAAATGGCCGACAGATGCCATCATCTTATACTTTCTGCCCAGATATTTCGTGATGGTTTTTGCCTTTGCGGGAGACTCGACGATGATCAGCGAGCGTTTCGTTTTCGGCTTTGCTTTTGTTGTGCTGGCTTTTTTTGCCAACCTGACCTCCTTATCTTAATCCGATCGATGACTTAAAACCCCATCAATCAATCTTCATTCGACCTGCTTGGTTATACTTTAACATAATATTGGCCGGACATCTGTCGTGCCACACCTTTTAATTCGAGTGTCAGTAACAGGCCTGAAATGGCCGCTGCCGGTTTCTGACTTTCCTGAATCAATAAGTCGATGTGTTTTGGATCAAATGAAAGTGATTGAAAAACAAGAGCTTCTTCTGCCTCCAGCGTCGGAAGAGCCGGTTTTGCCTGAGCCAAATTCAATGTTTGTTGCGGGTAAATTTCTTCGAGAATATCTTCAACATTTTTAACTAATTTTGCCCCTGAAGCAATCAGTTGATGTGGTCCTGCACTGAGTTCGGAATAAACAGAACCGGGGACAGCAAAAACCTCTCTTCCCTGTTCCATTGCACAACGGGCCGTGATCAGCGATCCACTTTTCAGGCCCGCTTCGACCACGAGACAGCCCAGTGACAAACCACTGATCATCCGATTACGCTTCGGAAAATTGTGGGCAATAGGGGGCGTACCCATTGGAAACTCGGAGAAAATGACTCCTTGTTCCATGATGTCGTGGTAAAGCTTCTTATGCTCCGGGGGATAGATCACATCAATCCCACAGCCGAGGACCGCAATGGTTTGCCCACCGGCTTTGAGCGCCGCGCGGTGCGCCACCCCATCCACGCCTCTTGCAAAACCACTGACGATGGTGATGCCATTCTCTGCGAGCTGGAAACAAAGCTGTTCGGCAATTTTTCTCCCGTAGGCCGTTGTTCGACGTGCGCCCACAACCGCTATGGGATTACTGCTGTTTTCTTCTTCCCAGTTTCCTTTAGCATAGAGAAAAGGCGGGGGATCATCGATTTCAAAAAGGCGCCGGGGGTATTCTGCATCATTCAAAGTGAGGAGCTTTCCGTGATATTTTTCAATCCGATCCAGTTCTTGATCGACCCCATCGAACCCCTGAAAAGAATGGATGGCATTTACGATACGCTCTGAAACACCTTCGACCTGAACAAGCGCTTTTTCACTTGTTTCGAAGATGACTTCGGGCTGTTTGTAGGCTTCGATCAGGCGTTTAAAAAGGATGTTGCCCACACCGGGAACTCGGTTTAAGGCAAGCCAATATCGATCGTCTTCCATCTGTCCCCCTAAAATGGGGCTTTATTATACATGTGAAGCTTAGACAGTCAAGTGCAAAGGTAAATAAAAATGTACGCTGAAAGAATGACTCCGGGGTGTCGCGAGGGGAATAAAATTTTTTTCAATAGCGGTAGAACATAAAAATTACCCCTTGAGGTATCGCCTTTGAACCCGGTCTCCTATGCCGCAAAGAATTTCGTATGTATGGGTATTTGCTTTAAGGGCGAGTGCATCCGCCCAAATCGTTTTTCCATTTTCTGCCCCAATGACCGTCACAAAATCGCCTACAGAAAGACCCTCCGTTTCTGTCACATCAAGCAGGGTCATATCCATACAAACACGGCCCACCACAGGAACAAGCTTGCCTTTGGCGATCATTTGTCCACAATTGGAGAGCGAAAAAGGATACCCATCGGCATATCCGATTCCAATCGTAGCGATCACACTTTCCCGGCTTGTGGTAAAGGTTCTGCCATAACTGAGTGGGATGCCCTTTGAAACTTTTTTGAGTGCAAGTACACGCGCTTTGATTTGCATCACGGGTTTCAATTGGATTGAAGTTTTCCCTTGCAGAGGGGAATAACCATAAAGCATGAGTCCGGGACGGACGAGATTCAGATGCGCGGGTTTAAAATGGAGAATGGCCGCACTGTTGGCCAAGTGGCAGAAAGGAACATTTATTCCTTTCCCCTTCAGCAGAGCAAGAATTTCTTGAATGGATGTGAATTGTTTTTGAGCAAAGGAAAGATCTTGCAAGTCCGCTTCGGCAAAGTGTGTGAGTAGTCCCTCTATGGAAACCATTTCGTAGGCCAGTGCTTTTTCAAAAAATGTCAGCACATCGGCAGGTGAGAGTCCGATTCGGCCCATTCCGGTATCGACCTTAAGGTGGACTTTGACTTTTTCCCCGGTTTTTAAGGCTTCTCGATTGAGGGCTGAAAGGGTTTCGAGGTCAAAAATAACGGGTGTCAGCTTATGTTGAATATAATGGGGAATTTGATCGATTGGGAGTCCGGCCAAAACAAGGATGCGGGTGTCAACCCCAGATTCCCTGAGGGCAATGCCTTCCTCTAAAAATGCGACCCCGAACATTGATATGTTTTCTTTACTTTTTTCTAAAAATTGCGCAATCTGAACGGCGCCATGTCCATAGGCATTTGCCTTCACTACGGCCAGGATGGGACAGTCTCCAACTTGGGCGCGCACTTGAAGAAGGTTCTCTTCGAGTGCATCGAGATGAATCTCAGCGAAACTTGCACTGGTCAGTTGACTCAACATGGGGTTCTATTCAATTGGAGGGTTGGGCTTGGATGGATACTTCATTTAGAGCCTGAGCCCTACTTTATATTTCGAGTACTTCTTCTTCTTTCTTTTTTAGAATCTGTTCGGCTTCCGCGATCTTTTGATCAGTCATTTTTTGGACATTCTCGTGCTCTGTGTGCACCATGTCCTCAGAAATATGGCCTTCTTTTTGCTCATTTTTGAATGTTTCGTTGGCTTCTCTTCTGACGTTCCTAATCGCAATTCGCGCTTCTTCACCCATGCGTTTTACCAGTTTAACGAAGTCTTTTCGGCGTTCTTCCGTTAAAGGTGGGATTGTAATTCGGATCACTTTCCCGTCATTTGAGGCGGAAAGGCCCAAACTGGAAGCACTCAGGGTTTTTTCAATTTCCTGAATCTGAGAAATATCCCAGGGCTGAATGAGCACCGTTTGGCTGTCAGGGATAGACATAGACGCCATTTGGTTAACGGGGGTCGGTGTACCATAAAAATTAACTCTCAGGGAATCAAAGAGGGAAAGAGACGCCCGACCAGTTCTTATGGTGCTTAGTTCCGCTCTTAAATGCTTAATCGCACTCTCCATTTTTTCATTCATGTTTTTCTTGATGTCGTCCGACATAAGGTCCTCGTTTTTTGTTGGGAAGATTAACTTGTGGGTTTTCGAACCAGTGTTCCTACCTTATCGCCCAAAAGAATTTTCCGAATGTTCTCTTTTTCCTTGATGCTAAATACAATCAATGGCAGATTATTATCCATACAAAGTGTCACCGCTGTATAATCCATGACGTTCAACTCTTTGCCAATGACATCAATATAACTGAGTTCTGAAAACTTTTTTGCGCTCGCATCTTTCATCGGATCTTTGTCGTAGACGCCGTCTACCTTTGTCCCTTTTAAGATCACATCGGCATTAATTTCCATCGCACGTAACACTGCGGCAGTATCCGTTGAAAAATAAGGGTTCCCGGTACCGGCAGCAAAGATCACCACCCGTTTTTTTTCCAAATGACGGATCGCTCTTCGCCGGATATAGCGCTCAGCCAGCTCTTTCATTTCGATGGCTGACTGCACCCGCGTATAAACCCCTTTGCCTTCAAGAATGTTTTGCAGTGCAAGGGCATTCAATACTGTTGCGAGCATACCCATGTAGTCGGCGGAGGTTCGTTCCATCCCGGAGGCGCTTCCGGCAATGCCCCGAAAAATGTTGCCCCCGCCAATGACAACAGCGGTTTCAACACCCAGGGACACCATCTCTTTAATCTGTTCGGCAATCAGGTCAATCATGTCCGGTTGAATGCCAAAATCGGCTTCACCCGCAAGCACTTCACCACTTACCTTTAAAAGTACCCGTTTATATATTGCCTCAGCCATGAATCGAACCTTAAGCATTGAATTGAACACA
The DNA here is from genome assembly GCA_029261135.1 of Nitrospirota bacterium. GTDB lineage: Bacteria > Nitrospirota > Nitrospiria > SBBL01 > JAADHI01 > JAADHI01. The sequence continues at coordinate 23,733 of JAJDBX010000059.1, read as the reverse complement.
CGAGAAATCAGATTTGATGGGGCATAAATAATTAAAGACAAACCCGCCCCTGATCTGACAGCGCACAATACCATATCTTTGAAACAATTCAAAACAGAAAGAGGAAATCCCCATTGTTTTTCTTATTAAATTTGACCAAAGAATCCTCCCGAAGTCCAGAAAGCGCTTCCTTGACCGGTTTTTTTGATTCTGTAATAATGATTCACTTAGGATTTCTGAGGAGAGGTGATGCATCAAAGATCGACACAAAGGGTGAAACTTGGTGTCAATATCGATCACGTGGCCACAGTGCGTGAAGCGCGAAAAGGGGCCTCTCCTGAACCGGTCGTAGCGGCATCCTTGGCAGAATTGGCGGGCGCAGACGGCATTGTGGTGCACCTGCGTGAAGATCGGAGACACATTCAAGATCGCGATGTGCGCCTCTTACGTGAAGTGATTCAAACCAAGCTTTGCCTCGAAATGGCGGCCACCGATGAAATGGTACGCATTGCATCAGCCATCAAACCTGACTTGGTTTCTCTTGTTCCAGAAAAAAGAGAGGAGTTGACCACCGAGGGCGGTTTAGATGTGCTGTCTCATCAAGAGAATCTAATCAGAGTGATTGAGGCCCTGCACGATCAAGAGATTGCAGTCGCGCTTTTCATTGATCCAGAACCCGATCAGATCAAAGCGGCGCAGAAAGTGGGTACGAATTTTATCGAGATTCATACCGGTCGATACGCAAATGTGAAGGGTCCGGCACAGCAAAAGAATCTTTACGATATTGTGGAGTCGGCGAAACTCGCGACCAGTTTAGGGATAGGGGTCAATGCGGGCCATGGACTCGATTACCACAATGTGCTGCCCATTGCCCGAATTCCAGAGATTGAAGAGTTGAATATCGGTCACAGCATTATTTCACGCGCGGTCTTGGTTGGGATCCGTACAGCGGTGGCTGAGATGAAAGCCCTGATCCATTCAGCCATTGGATAGATGTTCCTTTATTTTGAGTACTTCATTATGAGTATTTTAGGTATCGGTATCGATATGGTGAACATTGGTCGAATCGAAACAATGACCCAACGCTGGCATCAAAAATTTTTAGATCGTGTCTTTACGAAAGCAGAGCAAGACTACTGTCTTCAAAAACATCGTTCCCATGTTCACTTTTCAGGTCGATTTGCCATTAAAGAGGCTTTATTGAAAGCGCTTGGCACCGGGCTTAGTGAAGGCATGTCCTGGAAAGAAATCGAAACCCTTCGAGATGAGAGCGGTCGCCCTCTTGTGCGATTGTCAGGTCGGGTTCAGCATTTTGCAGATCAGATCGGGGTCTCCGATATTTTGTCGAGTATTTCCCACGACAAAGATTATGCCATTGGCCAAGTGATCTTGCAGGGCCAGGATATGGAAGATAAAAATTGAAAATAGTAAGTGCCGCAGAGATGAAGTTGCTGGATGAACGGGCGACTTCTGAGTATAAAATCCCATCACTCCTTTTGATGGAAAATGCCGCAAGAGGCTTGGTCGATCAGATTGAAAAGAGCTTTGCTCCAGTAACCGGAAAGCGCGTGACGATTATTGCCGGACGGGGAAATAATGGGGGGGATGGCCTTGCGGCAGCGCGTCATTTAAGGATGCGCGGTGCACAGGTGGCCCTGTTTTTGTTTTCAGAAGCGGCAGGTATTTCTGGTGATGCGAAGGTTTCTCTCGATATCTGGACTGAGACCGAGGGTGAACTTTATGCGGAGGGGAATTTTACAGAAGAAGCGTTAAGGCAAGATCTTCAAGCCAGTGATTTCGTCATTGATGCTTTTTTGGGAACGGGACTTTCCAAACCCGTAAGCGGGGATCATGCGCGTTGGGTTGAAATCGTGAATGCCTGTTCCAAAACCATCGTTGCGGTGGATATTCCTTCCGGTATCTCATCGGATCAAGGTCATATTTTAGGGTCTGCGATCAAGGCGAATGCAACGATTACGATGGCTCTGCCAAAAAGAGGTCACTTTATGCAAGACGGCCTGACACACTGTGGAAGTTTAAGTGTGGTGGATATCGGTTTTCCAAAGGCCATGATGGATCAAGCCGACTTGAAGGTGTCGTTGATTACGCCCGACGATGTCACAGGGATGCTCCCCGGTCGAGAAAAAGGGGTTCATAAAGGGACGATGGGACATTTGATGGTGATCGCCGGTTCCCTCGGCAAACAAGGCGCGCCTCAAATGACCGCCCTTGCGGCCCTTCGTTCCGGGGCGGGACTGGTCACGCTTGCCTTGCCAAAATCGATTGAAAAAGGGGTATCGCTTCAGACGATGGAGTTGATGTCCGTCCCTCTGCCGGAATCGGAATCCGGCTCGATTGCCTTATCGGCGGAAAAAGGACTCATCGAAGCGATCGAAGGCAAGCGGGTCGTGGCGATTGGGCCGGGGCTCTCACAAGATCCTGAAACACAAGAACTGATCAAGCGTCTTATCGTGACTGTATCCGTCCCTTTGGTGATTGATGCGGATGGCATCAATGCGCTGGCCACGGATCTTTCCATTTTAAAACAAAAAAAAGGCCCGGTGATTTTAACGCCTCACCCCGGTGAGATGGGGCGTTTGATTGGCTTATCGGCCGAAGCGGTTCAAAAGGATCGTTTTAATATTGCGGCCCAATTTGCGAAAGAATGGGATGTCATCCTTGTCTTAAAAGGCGCTCATAGCATTATTTCCTTGCCTGGGGGTTTGCTTTGGGTCAACAATACCGGAAATCCAGGCATGGCCACGGCGGGCATCGGCGATGCCTTAACCGGGATCATTGCGGGCTGTATTGCCCAAGGCCTTTCTCCTCAGGATGCCGCGATTTTAGGCGTTTATCTGCATGGTTTGGCAGGGGATCTGGCTGCGATGAAAAGAGGCGAAGCGGGCTTGATCACCTCTGATCTCATTGATCAAATTCCCAATGTGGTGAAAACATATCTAGCAAGAAATAAATAAGGAGCACCAAAGTATGTCTCAAATGGGGATCACCCTGTTCTTTCTTTTCGTCATCAGCGTGATTGCGCTGGCGATGGTTGTGCATGGCTATATTGATAAAAAACGGATTAGAAAGAACTTAGATCAACTTTCAAACAAGCTTTCCGGAAGCGTGGTTCAAGAAAGCCGATTTTTTTATCCCCGGTTTAGCGGAGAAATTGAAGGACGGCAGATTGATCTTTTTTTTGAAGTGGTCAAAGTGGGACGAAAACACATCTTGTATTATATTTACAGTCTAAAATCAGAGATTATCTGCAGTCTCTTGTTGCTCAAGGCCGATGCTTATAAACCGGTTAGTGCCGCACCCGAACCCGTACAGGTAGCGGGTGAGCCGCTCTCTGAAATCAAAGGGGGTTATGAAATTCGCACACAAAATCAAGAAGAAGCGCAGGCTATTTATGAAGGGGCTGCACTCAAAGAACGGCTGAAAGCACTGGATGAATTTTCAAGCCTGCAACTGGGTCCTGATGCCTTGGTGGTGGGAAAACCCTACGACGGACTTTCTGATACGGAATCTGTGAATATTTTGAAAAATGTACGTTCCTTAGTGAATCTTGCAAAGGCGATGGAGCAATGCCAAACGCCAGCCTGATGGATAAGCGTTTATCGGTCACCCTGAAGAGCCAAAGTCGGGAAGAGACTTTCAGCTTGGGAGAAATCTTCGGACAAACGGCGAAAGGGGGAAAGGTCATTGCCTTAATCGGTGATTTAGGCGCAGGAAAAACGCAGTTTGTGCAAGGTCTTGCAAAAGGACTTGATGTCTCGAACGGGACAGTGAATAGTCCAACCTTCAGCATTGTTCAAGAGTATGAAGGGCGTCTACCTTTGGCCCATGTTGATTTGTATCGTTTGGAAAATCTGGATGCTATCGCTGAACTTGGATTAGAAGACTATTTCGATGAAGCCGGTATTTCTGCCATTGAATGGGCCGATAAAGGCGAAGCGATTCTGCCGAAAGGGCGATTAAACCTTTATCTTCGTGATCTCGAAGGCGATCAGCGAGAGATTGTTATTCAGGCCACAGATTCACAACATCAGTCTTGGCTGGCCCAAGTCTCTCAAAATAAAACGGTGCTTCCCTTGATTGATTCGGCAAAAGACAGCGCATGAAGGTTTCAGCAGAGATTCAAAGGGTCGCCCAAGACGTCCGCGATTTGGTGGCTTGGATGCAAGAAGAAGGCGTCGATACCTGGAAAATGTTAGCACCAGTCCCCATAGAACCCTTACAAGTGCCAGCCCAAGCAGAAACGAAAACAGACATAAGGCCAAGCGGGCCGCTGAGCCTTGAGCAGGTACGCGCTGAGATGGGCGATTGTCAACGCTGCCCCTTGGCTCTGGGTCGGACAAACCTGGTTTTTGGCGTGGGCAATCCCAATGCGGATCTCATGTTTGTGGGGGAAGGGCCCGGCGCGGATGAAGATTTACAAGGTGAGCCTTTTGTGGGAAAGGCCGGTCAGTTGTTGACGAAAATGATCGGGGCCATGGGGCTTTCTCGTGATCAGGTCTATATTGCAAATATTGTGAAATGCCGACCCCCGAATAATCGAAATCCTGCGCCCGATGAAATCACGACCTGCCGTCCTTTTTTGGATCTGCAAATAGCGGCCATCGCCCCAAAAGTGATTTGTGCTTTGGGGAAATTTTCGGCTCAGACCCTGCTCAATACACAAACGCGCATTTCTGATTTACGCGGACAGTTCCATGATTGGAATGGGCTTAAAGTGTTGCCGACTTTTCATCCGGCCTACTTGCTTCGGAATCCTAGTGAAAAAAAGCGGGTTTGGGAGGATTTGCAATTGATTATGGCCGAATTGGGCTTGGCGCTTCCGGGGAAAAAATGAAACAGATTTGGGCCCCTGGCCGTATTGACTATATTAGAGGAGAGAAACCCTTGGGCTGTATCCTGTGTGACAAGCCGAAAGAAGATCGGGATCAAGAAAACCTGATTCTGCATCGCGGAAAGCATGGCTTCGTATTGTTGAATCTCTACCCTTACAACAGCGGGCATTTGATGGTGTGTCCATATCAGCATGTGGATACCTTGGAAGAGCTTTCGGATGAAATCGCGGCAAATTTAATGCAGATACTCAAAACTTCTCTGGCTGCACTTCGCAAGGCCTTTCAACCGGAAGGGCACAATATTGGTTTAAATTTGGGTAAGGCGGGTGGTGCCGGCATTGATGACCATTTGCACTTTCACCTCGTGCCAAGATGGGCGGGTGATACCAATTTTATGACGGTCGTTTCAGAGAGCAGGGTGATCCCGGAAGATATCGGTGAGACCTATCGGCTTTTGAAACTCCACTTTTAATGAGGGTGTCATGCTCCGCATTCTTTTTATTCTTTCAATCGGTTCCCTTTTTTTTGGCTCGCTTTATCTGAATCAAGAACAGTTGGTTTCGCTTCATTTTTTATGGGGGATGGAAACCAAAGCCCTTCCGCTCTACCTGATCGTTTCGGGTGGTTTTCTGATCGGGTTTTTATTTTCTTTTTTATTGTTTGTGCCGGGATGGATTCGATCAATGCTGGATCGGCGAAAAAAAGCAAAACGCATCGAAGAGCTGGAAATTGATATCGACAAAATCCGCTCCGAAGCCATTAAAGACAGCGCTCCCACTCTGCCCCAAACCATAACGGAATCCTCACACAGCGACTTTCTCTAGCAAATATAAGCAGCCTGAGAGGCAGATGATCCAGAATCAAATAAGATGTTTGTATTGGACGCGGAATTAGAGTTTTATCCTGATTCTCTCCTTAGCGGTATTTACTGAAATTATATTTGAATCTGCACTGTGTAAAGTATTGAGTCTTAAAGAGAAAAATAGCATAAGAAAAATCTAGGCGTATTATAAGACGGCAATTGGGCCGTATATTATATGTTATGTGTGAGCCTTTGAAAGTGGATATTAGTAGTGTCAAATATTAAATCTGAATCTACACCTGAACTCGAACTCGAACCTCAATCTAATATTGTGATTTCTGTCGTAGTTGTTCTTGTAATAATCTATGGTGCAATCATGGTTACAGCAAATGCCAACCCTGGGTGGTTTGACAATCAGTTGATTGCGTCAATTGTAAGAGCACCTATTCTTAAAGTGATTTCTGGGAAACTCTCGTTTTCTATTCAGGGCGATGTTAAAAAACTTTCATTTCATTTTGATCGCCCAATTATCGAAGCATCTAAAATATTCTTCATCAATCAAACGAAAGGTATAAAATCGAACTATAAATTGGAAAATTCAGAGGATAATCACTGGTTGTATTTCCAAGGTGCCAACGAGGGGACTGGGGCGTTAGCTCACATTTCAATCGAAGTAAGCAGTGACGTTATCAACAATAGGCAACCGGTATTTATTGACAGAATATCACTAGATGGTCGAGTTATTTCTGCTACTGAATTATTTCAGAAATATATAAAAGTTGATAAATCCAATAAAAATATAGTGTTGTACTATCCAATGGCGCTGGCAAATATTTCAAACACTCTTGCAAACACTGTAGGAGGGGCTTTGGTTTATATTATTCTTGTTCTCCTTTTGCTAATGATGGTGGTTCAATTGGTCATGTTTGTTTTGGGTTACTTTATTTGTAAAATCAGAAAGCCCTTGGAAACAGATCCTCTACATATGATTGACCATCTAACAGAAACTTACGCGATCCCTCTGGGTTTATTGGGAACAATAATCTCAGTATGGTATTCACTCGAAGTAACAAATCAAAGTATATCTAACTATGGTCAGTTGGTGGAAATCATCAAAATTGCTATATTTACAAGTGTATTGGGCGTCTCGAGTACTTTGTTGTATGAGGTGCGTAGACGAATATATGCCAAGTATATGAATTGATTTTAAAAAGCATATTGAAATGAAAAAGCAATATTATTTGGTTGTTATAGACATGCTAATGATGTTTGTGATTGTACTTATGATCGCTCTAATGTCAATTTCATTTGAAAACGACGGGAAATCAAATACTAACTACAACTCGATTGAAAGTTTGACTAAAACAGATTCGTTAGACGATACAAAGAATTCAAGTCACGTTGCAATAAAACTATATACTGACAAATTGGGCATATACCAAGTCACTTCCGCTGGAAAAACATTCGTGCAGCACTACTATGATCTTGATTCTTTCGCCAGTTCAAATATATATGAGCGGAGTTCCAATTTCGTATTGTTTGATGATAATAAAAGTCCTTTTTTTGGGGACTTGATTCGAACTCTGAACAGAGAGGGGAAAGTCATTTTTCTTGTGAACTAGTGAAATGGTGAAACCTAAAAAAAGTCAAATTGAAGTAATAAGTGAAAAACTCATTTTTTCACTTATTACAGTAACTGGTTTTCTGGTATTTTCATCTAGTGGAAATGATGACCCCTTCGAGGTGTATAGTTATGCTCCTCCAACATTGAATATTTCTCCAATAAACAATATAGCGGCTGTTGATCCTTCAGCGGATAATAAAGAATCCCCACCGCGTAGAGAACAAGAAATTCTAAATGAGGAAATAAACCTAGACACACCACCACTGGCACCATCTAACGTTAGGGTTTTTCAAGTACAGTAAAAATTAAATTTTAACAAAGGAGATACGCATATGGCTCAATACATTATTACTTACCTAGGCGGCGATCAGCCCTCTAGCCCGGAAGAAGGTCAGCGACATTTCGCGAAATATAAAGAATGGTTATCTTCATTGGGCGACTCAGTTGTGAGTCCTGCGAACCCGTTTAAGAATACAAGCACTGTAAATTCTGATGGAAGTGTGACCTCTGGAAGCACAACCTCAATGTCGGGTTACACCATCGTTGAATCGGATTCTATGGAGGCGGCATTGAAGATTGCAAAAGCTTGCCCCTTTCTTGATATGGGCGGGTCACTTGAGGTGTCTGAGCTAGGAAAGATGCCGGGCTAAAAACAAACAATCGCATACCGTCGAATCACAAAAAATTGAGGACAGATGAATGATCAGAATGAAAGACTTCCAGAAAATGTCGTAAAGCTGGGTTCCACTCATTGGGAAAGTGACATTCCCTGTTGAATTTATGCACTCAATTAAGATACAAATTTGATTGTTAATTAACCTAACAAAAGGGAGATTCATGGCCAAAGGAAAAGATTCTCAAAAATCAGTGAAGAAAAAATCAGAAAAAACCTTGAAAGAAAAGCGCAAAGAGAAAAAAGATAAGAAAGGCAAAAAGGGCAGTGTTTAACGCACGAAACAAATGAGTTTTTAAATTGATGTGCTTGAATAGGAAGCACATTACCCGTCGCACAAGATACGATGCAATTTTATTTAGTATTTTGGCTTGGTAACGACAAAGGGATTCCTCAGTGGTCAATATGATCTCTCCATGTGTAAGGAACTGCTGTCTCAATGAGGAAGATGTCTGCCTGGGTTGTTTTCGCAGCATTGATGAAATTCTCCAGTGGAGCGAAGCAACAGAGCAGAAAAAGCAGCTTATAGTAAACTTGGCCAATGCACGAAAAATTGAACATCAAGTTAAATATAGATCAAATATAGATTCTGGCGGTGACAATGAAGACCGATTACGATAATTTTTACGGGGTTTCTTCTTATATGACAAAGCCGAATATACTCAATGATTTATTGCGAGAAATTGATCAACACAAGTAAACATCCCTCTTTCCTCCGTGCGTGCATTAGATTATAGAAGCGAACACAGATACAAAATCGCAAGTACAGTGTAATCAAGGCATCACAAATCGTTCAAGTTGATGCCCGAAAGAATTGCGCGAGACACAGTTCTTACACGGGCGGCATCAACTTCCCTGAAGCCCCTATAGAATAAAACTCAAGCCTTTTTTAAGCGTCGCTTTGCCGAGAGCAGATCTTCAGGGGTGTTGATATTGATGACAGACTGCAGCTTTGGATCAATTGCTCGGAAGGCTGCCTCGGGAAAGAGGTAGCTCGTGACCTCATCTTTCAGGCGGTGAAGGGCCCAGTGTTTTGATTTGATCCTGGCTTGAATGGCGGGGAGGCAATTTTGTGAATAAAACGCATGGAGTGGATGAGATCTCCCGGCGAGTTGCGGGATAACGAGATCATACTGACTTGAAAAGGGCAGCATGGCTTGAATGACCTTCGGGCTTAAAAAGGGCATATCTGCAGCGGCGATAAACACATTTTTGCCCGAAACAGACTGCAAGGCGGTTTCAAGCCCGCCCATCGGACCCACATTTTTGATTTGATCGGAAAAGACACGAAAAGGGAGATCTTCATATCGATGATCTGAGAGGGACTTCTCACTGGCGACGATGATGACTTCAGAAAAAACTGCAGCAAGTGCCTCGGCAACGCGCTCGATTAAGCTATGTTCGCCAAGCTGGATGAAGGGTTTATCCTCTCCCATTCGGCGTGATTGCCCACCGGCCAGAATGACGCCACAAATGGTCTCACAGAACAAAGTGTTTTCCCTAACGATAGATCTATCTTGGGAAAGCTTCTCTTAAGCCCCCATCAATCGGGAGAATCGCACCGGTTGTTTTTGCAGCAGACTCTGAGGCGAGAAACAACACCCCTTCGGCCACGTCGCTGGCATAAATGGGCCGCTGCATCAGGTTTCGTTTGGCATAAAACGCTTCAACGTCCTTGACGGAAATTTTATGAGCCTTTGCACGTTCTTCCCGAATTTCTTTAGACCAGAGGCCCGATCCTTCAAAGATGCCATCGGGGGTAACCATGTTGACGCGAATCCCTTCCGGCGCATTTTCAATCGCCATGATGCGCGCAAGCTGGGTTTGTGCCGCTTTAGAGGCAGAGTAGGCTCCGAAATCCTTTCCGGGAGCCAGTACATTTTTTGTGGTCACCACAACGATTGACCCGCCTAATTTTTGCGCTTTCATGACTTTGAGTGCCGCTTGAGAGGTCAATAGGTGCCCTGTCGCATTGACAGAAAGGGAGGCTTCCCAATCTTTCAAGCTGAGATTGTCCACAGATGCGGTTCGCGCGATCCCTGCGTTGGAGACAAAAATGTCCAAACCTCCGAAAGCAAGTACGGCATCCTCAAAGCCGCGTTGGACCTCTTTTTCATCGGTCACATCCATTTCAATCGCGACGGCTTGTATCCCTCCCGCCTCTTGATTCAAGCGATCGGCCAGGACCTCCGTTTTTTCAAGCATGACATCCGTTAGTATGACGGAAGCCCCTGCCTTCACAAAAGATTCAGCGATGCCAGCGCCAATTGCACCGGCTGCCCCTGTAATCAGCACAACCTTTCGGGAGAAGGCTTTTTCAGGAGGAAGCAGCGACAACTTGAAATTTTCCATCGGCCAATATTCAAAATTGCAGATTTCCTGCATCGGAATTGTTTTGTAGGCATCGATTGCCGTTGCCGCTTCAATGACCGGAAAAGTATGCATGTAGAGATCGTGGGCGATTGTTGCAGCACGCGGGTCTTTTCCCGTTGTAAACATGCCAAGCCCGGGAATCAAAATGACCCTTGGGTTGGGATCAAGCATGGTTACGCCATCCTCTTTGTAGCGATTAAAGTAATCCAGGCCTCGTTTGCGATAAGCGGCGAGGCTTTTTCGAAGGTCGTCCGCCAATTTTTGGGGATCACCTGGATTTTTTGTTTCCACAAAGAGCGGCCACGGACGGGTGTGCATGAGATGATCCGGGGTAAAAGGGCCCACTTGGCTCACTTGTTGCGCTTTTTTTGAGCCCAGAAATTTGAGAAGGTCTGGACCATCCTCGTATTGCAAGACCATCAATTTATTTTGGCTGACCTCACCTCGCAAGATGGGCGCAATGGCTGCCGCGACAGCACGACGTTTCTTCTGCGGCAGTCCTTTGATTTGGACTGGCCCCAGTGCTTGCTTGCCTTTTAGTTTTTTTGCGGTGAAGCGTTCTGCTTCGCTGACCAACTTAATGGTCATTTGATAGGCTTCTTTTGCGGTATCACCCCAAGTAATCAGGCCATGCTTGTCGAGGATAATTGCCCTGAGATTCGGATGTTTTTCATAGATTTCTGATACCCATTTTGAAAGGGTAAAACCTGGACGAATATAATCGACGACGGCAACACTTTCCCCAAAAATTTCTTTGATCAGTTTTCGACTATTTTTTGTATCGGTTAATGTGCAGATGGCATCCGCATGGGTGTGATAAATATGTTTTGCGGGAAGAAAGGCATGCAAGAGGGTTTCGATGGAAGGTTTCGGTGCTTTCGGGTTGAGCACAGATTTCATCTGATAATCGACCATGGCGTCATCCGACATCTCTTTGCGCTTTTTCAAGGGCAAGAGCTCATCCAGGCGAAGGGGGGTGAAATTTTTGGGTGCGATGGTTCTCATATCCGAACCCGAGCCTTTAATCCATAAAATAGAGGTCTTTTTTCCCGTGTGGTCTTTTCCGACCGTTTTAATTGATGAGTTCCCTCCGCCCCAAAGCACAAGGTTGGTATTGGCGCCAATAATGCGTGAGGTGTAGACCACCAAGTCCAAACCGGAGAGTCCCTTTGCTGTTTTATCAGACCATAAGCTTTTCATGTATTCTCCAAAATATTTTAAGAAGGGATCATTAAAAAAGGCTCAATAAAATTGAGCCTTTTTTAATACATCAAGTTGTCAATGTGCTTATTCTTCTTCGAAGGCGGTTACTGTAATGGTCGAACCCGCTTCTATCATATAAAACTCGGTTTCCTCTAGTTCTGAATCTTCGGAAAAAAGATCTTCAATGGTTGATTTCACAAAACTTTTTCCCATCTGAAGGGCTTCTGGACTGAGGCCCAAGGACTCCGACTGATCGGTGTTTCCAAATTCGAGTTCAGTCGATCCGCCAAACGATGATGGAAGCGTAAAACCGACAAACACAATCTTCGCTTGAGATAAGGGCTCAATTTTGGCGATGAGTTCCGCTGCGAATTCGTTCATGATGACGGTGAAGAGTTCTTCAGGATATCATGCAACCTGACCTGGGCATCATTCATCATCAGGAGAGGCTCGAGTGTAAGCAGCAAGGCATGGATATCAGGATCGGTCGCCAATTTTTTGGAGGCGAGAATCACCTTGGTATGCATCATCGGCAGCGGGAATTGCTCCATGATCGGTCGTTGGGTCTTTTCATTTAAACTAAGCCATTTCATTAATCGAGCTTTCAAACTCGGCAGCGGGGCAAAAAGTTTGTCTCCTAATTTAGCCAAGATATCGGAGTGAAGGCCTCTCCCTCCAAGCAGTTTGTCTAGTTCTACCTCAACCTCTTCGTCTGGAAGGTATTTTGATGCACATTCCACCGTGACTTTCTGGGCTTCTAGGCGAAGACCTGCAAAATTTTCACGGAGTAGTTTCAACAACTCGTTTCGGGATTCTTCTGTTTTGAAACTTCCGATCAGCCCGACGAGACTTTGTTTTTCCATCCCGTCTTCAATGCTGTGCATCAATTCGAAGAGGCGCAGAAGTCGTTCTTGATTAATGGGAAGCGCAGCGATTGCGACATTTGCGACGTCTTTATCCCGGGCATAGGGATCGGTAATCTTGCTCGAATAAAGGGTAAAAAGTGCATTCCAAAGCTCGTCTTCCAAAGGAAGGGGTTTTCCCAGTTTTACGGCGGCTTTGGCCCGGGTGGTCAGGACATTTATCGTTTCTCGGCGCACATTTTCACTTTTACTTTGCAGCCCTGCAAGCAATACCCGAATCATGGGTTCCGTGGTGGCAAATCCAGAGGGTTCACCCCCTTTGGGCAATGCGACGGTCAATGTACGTAGGACATGAATCGAAGTGTCATCTGATTTTGATTTTGAAAAACCCGACAAGAGCGTCTCAAGACAACTCTCGGGAGATTTTCCTTGAAGATATTGCGCAAACAGAAGTAAGGCATTGTCGCCTCCTTTTGGGAGCAATTCCACCAAAGCTTCGGTCACGGGAGGGGAATCACTCAAAAAAGAAAGGGTTTTGTATAACTCGCTCCATGTACTCTGCTCGGCCGCGATATTTTCTCGTTTAAGTTGTTCAACTAAGGGCGTCAAGAGATGGGTTTCAAAATCTTTTAGGCCTTCGTAATTCTTCTCAAGCGCAAGACGTCCTGCCACCTGTGCGATGATGTCTGCAGCTTCTGAACGTACTGTTTTGGAGGACGATTCTACAAGGGGAAGCACTGCTGTCATAAATTCAATGCCATACGGAAGGCGTTTCAGAACACGGGCTTCCAACTGTTGAATCCATGATACAGGCTCATTTTCAATCAGGGGAATGATCGTCTTCCAAATTTCAGGATCCGGTTTGTTTAGGCTAAATACCAGCTTTTCAACTGCCTGCTGCCGCTCTGTATCGGATCGCTTTTTCGGATCCAGTAGGGCTGCCAATTCATTGTTCATTCAAATTTCCTTTCGTTGTAATATGACATCAAACACAAGGTCGCCTCGACTCACCAGGAAGATGAAGGTTGTTGTCTGTTTTAGAATTTTTAAAAAATATCTCTTAGTCTTTTACGATTTGAAGCAAGTTAAACCGATTATATACCCCATTTCATGTTTTGAGTTCAAGAAATAGTTCTAAAAGGCCTTGAATGAAATTGGGATTCTAAGCCAAAGCTGAAGGATCCTATTGTACAAATTCTATCAACTGAGCTAAACTGGTTTCCTTTTGAACCCTCAGTGGCTTGTATCGAACCCATGGATATTGATCTTGCAAAAATGACTTTTAAGGATGGGCTTATTCCGGCGATTGTTCAGGACGCCGAAAATAAAGATGTCTTGATGATGGCTTATATGAATGCCGAATCACTCGCCTTAAGTCTTGAAACAGGTGAAACTCACTTTTGGAGCCGATCCCGGAAAAAACTCTGGCGAAAAGGGGAAACATCCGGGCATATCCAAAAAATTAAAAACATTCTCGTCGATTGTGATGAAGATACCTTGCTCATCGAAGTTGAGCAAGTTGAGGTGGCTTGTCACACGGGGGCACAGAGCTGTTTTTTTCGAGGTCTCACGCCTGAGGGTGAACTGATCAATTTTCCCGAGACTGAACAAGCAAAGAAGTTGAATCCTTCAAGACTAGAGTCACTTTCTCAGACCATTTTTCAAAGAAAGATGGCCCCCCCCACAAAATCCTATACCTCTCTTTTATTTCAAGGCGGCATTGACCGTATCCTTAAAAAAGTCGCGGAAGAGTCGGGCGAGTTCATTATTGGCGCAAAAAATGGCAATCGGGAAGAAATCATTCATGAAGCGACCGACCTTATATATCACCTGCTCGTGGCCTTAGGGTATTACGATATTCCCTTTCAAGCGATTGAAGATGAACTTGAAAGTAGAACCGGACGGTCTGGTCTGGAAGAGAAAGCCTCCCGCAAAGACAAATAAGGAGTCCCAATCATGACCGAGCTTCATTTTGAAAAAAAATGTCTCTTCTGCGATATTGTTCAAAAACAGATTCCAAGTACAGTGGTCTACGAAGATGAAACGGTTCTGGCTTTTGAGGATATTATCCCGCAGGCACCTGTCCATCTTTTGATCATCCCCAAAACCCATATCCCCAGTCTTGCAGATCTTAAACCCGGTGATGAACGGATCATGGCAGATCTCATTTTAGCCATCCGAAAATTGGCGGAAGAACAAAATCTGTTAGAGAGCGGTTTTAGAACGGTGATGAATTCAGGAGAAGGCGCAGGTCAGACGGTTTTTCATCTTCATGTTCATCTGATGGGCGGTCGGTTATTCCAATGGCCTCCGGGATGAGTGGCTCAAAGATGTTCTCAATCTTTGATGTTTGATTGTTTCGTTTTAGAAATTAAAACACATCTTTCAGTGCTGATGGGATTGACCATTCACGACAAAATGAATCAACATCATTTTTTCTTAAGATCTCGCCCGACGATCCTATTCATATTGTGCTCACTTTTGTTTGTGTCTTGCCGGTCCGGAATAAACTACTCAGAAATCCTGATCCCACAGAGAAAGTTAAATTTGCTGGGTTTAGAAATGATCTCGACAAAATATCTCAATGAAAACCCCGGTGACTTTTTCAAGTTTTCGAGAATACTGACCCGTGCGGATGACGCCTTACAAGAATATGACGCTCCGACAAAAAGGGGGGTTATGAAGTGGATCAAAAATGCCTTAAAAAAAGAAGGGCTTGATGAAAAGAATCCAGTTCATCTTTTTTTAAAAACCGTTTACTTAAAGGATTGGGGAAAAACCCTCTTTGATCGGATCGATGAAGGAGAGCGGGAATACCTTTATGACCTCATGGGGGCCGCAATGGGAGGCATGCACCGTTGCGCCACCTGCTCTACCCATTAAGGCTTCAATGCATCAAATGATTGATCAATTTCTGAATTATCTCGCGGCTGAAAAGGGGCTTTCAGAAAATACGCTCTCTGCTTATGCACAGGACTTAAATAAGTTTTCTCAATTCATCATTAAAACCCAGGGCTTAAAATCGGAGGATAAAAGCACTGCGATCGACATCACTCAAATCGGGCGGAATGAAATTGTTCGCTTCTTAGCCGAATTGCGAAAAGAAACACTCTCCGATTCATCTATTGCACGCATTCTTTCCTCTCTTCGGGGTTTGTTTAAGTTTCTCTCTGCCGAAGGCCTGCTTCAACAAGATCCCCTGGCTCAAATTAAATCCCCGAAAAAACCTCTTCGCCTTCCCAAAACCTTGCATTTCACAGAGGTCGAAGCCCTTTTGAATTTAAACAAAGGCGATAAGCCTGGAGCAATTCGCGACGACACGATGATCGAGTTGCTTTATGCCACGGGACTCCGTGTCTCAGAGCTTATGGCCTTGCCGCTCAGTACACTAAATCTGGAAGCGGGTTATCTCATCACACGTGGAAAAGGAGGGAAAGAACGGATTGTGCCAATTGGGGATTGCGCCTGCCTTAAGTTAAGAAACTACCTTGCACAGACCCGGCCCTTACTTTTAAAAGAAAAGACGACGAACACGCTTTTTCTCAGCCGACTCGGGAAAAAAATGTCGCGGCAGGCCTTTTGGAAAAAGTTAGCACTTTATGCAAGGCAAGCGGGCATTCAGAAACAAATCAGCCCGCACATGCTGCGTCATTCCTTTGCGACCCATCTCTTGGAGAGAGGTGCTGACCTGCGATCCATTCAGCTGATGCTCGGCCACGCCGACATTTCGACGACACAAATCTATACCCATGTTTCCCGCGAACGTTTGAAAAAAATTCATCAAAGTGCCCATCCAAGAGGATAATCAACGGTGTTTTTGGACATCCACTTTTGGGCAATAATCCGAAATCGGGCAGCGACTGCAGAAGGGTGAAAGGGGGGTACAGACATATTGTCCAAAGGGAACCAGGAGGTCGTTATAGGTAATCCAATGTTTCATCGGGAGTTTTTTTCTCAGCGCCATTTCACTCTCATCCGGCTTTTTTGTCTTAATATAAGCCCAGCGGTTCGAAATACGGTGCACGTGGATGTCGACACAAATAGCGGGTTTTTTAAACGCCACAGAAACGACCAAGTTTGCCGTTTTCCGGCCCACACCGGGAAGGGTGAGTAAAGTGTCGAGATCATCCGGCACTTGGCCTGAAAACTTTTCTTGAAGAATTTTGGCAATAGCCAAGATTGACTTCGTTTTGTTCCGGTAGAAAGAGACGGGATAGATGGCCTTTGTAATCTGTTTTTCTGTCAGCTGGAGGATCTTATCGGGCCGGTCTGCAATTTCGAAAAGGCGTGCAGAAGCCGCCCCGGTCGTGGCATCCCGGGTTCGTAAGCTTAAAATACAAGAAATTAATATAAGAAAGGGATCGTTTGTTTCTTCAGCCACGACCCCGACCACCGGGGGTTTAAAAGAGGAGACGAGCTGACTCAAAATTGTTAGGATCAAATCAATTTGATGGTCTTGCATAATAGGGTGGTACCCTAACATAAAAGAGGATCAGGGGATACAATGATTGCCCGCCTTATCGCTTGACTTCAGTTGTGGCATCGCCTAGTATTCCCTTTCTTTAAGGGGGATTTTACGTGGAAAGGATGGATCAAGTTTGGTCTGACCACAATGCGATTTTGGCCGAAACAGAGGATCAAATCCAGAAGGGAATCCAATCCAAAGTCGATCTGGTCAATAAAGTCACGCAGCACATTTTAAGCAGTGGTGGCAAACGGATTCGCCCCCTACTGGTGATCATTAGCGCACATCTTTGTAATTACCTAGAAAAAGAACGGATCTTTCTGGCGAGTGCCATCGTCGAATTTATCCACACCGCGACGCTCTTGCACGACGATGTGATAGACAATGCAGAGGTCCGGCGCGGCATCTCACCCGCACGAACGCTGTGGGGGAATCAAGCCAGCATCCTGGTCGGTGATTATCTTTATACCCTTGCACTCGGCCATGCCGTTCGTATGGATAATTTTGAGATCAACACCTTGCTTTCAAACGCCTGTCTAAGAATGGCGGAGGGGGAAACCTTGCAACTTTCCCACAATCGGAATGTCGATCTCTCCGAAGAAAACTATTTGGAAATTATCGAGTATAAAACGGCCATGTTGATCTCGGCCAGTTGTCAGCTCGGCGGGATCATCGCTAAAACAAGCGATGAAAAAAAGTCGGCACTGGCCCGATTTGGGAAATACATCGGCATGGCCTTTCAAGTGGCCGATGACACCCTGGATTACGAAGCCGATGGCCATCGGCTTGGGAAATCTCTGGGTGAAGATCTGGCGGAAGGAAAAATCACTTTGCCATTGCTCCACCTCCTGAAGCATTGTAAGCTAGAGGAGAAGGAATGGCTCCATCAAATAATCTCAAGCGGAGGGTCTTCTCAAGCAGACTTAAAGAATGTGACCGCACTCATGCATACCTACGGCTCAGTTGCATTTTCAATTCAATGCGCGAAAGGTTTTTCTGAAAAAGCAAAACAAGCGCTTTCTGTTTTCAGTGACTCGACGCATCGGGACGCATTGATGACCATCGCCGATTATGTGGTCAGTAGAGATCATTAAACCCGCTTAGATCAATACGGCATTATTCCCGCCACTATTTCCTCATCTATTCAAAACAACCCTTTTTTTTCACGAAAAGTCTCATAAGCCCTGACTTGCGGATTGTCCTGGTTAAGATATCATTGTCGTACTGTGGAGAAACCAACAAACCAGAAAAAACGTCTCGGGGAGCTTCTTATGGAAGCGGGCCTGATCACTCAAGAGAAGTTGAATGAGGTGCTGACTGAACATCAAAAATCCGAGAAAAGCGTCGGAGATATCTTGCTTGATCGTAATATTGTCTCTGAATTTGATATCTCTTCTACGGTCTCCATTCAACGGGACATCCCTTATATTCACCTTAAAACAGCGACGATTGATGAAAAAGCCATTGGCACGGTTTCCGTAGAACTCGCAAAAAAATACCTCTGCTTTCCGATTTCTGTCGATAAAAGACAACTCTCCTTATCCATGGTGAACCCACTTGACTATGAGTGCATTGAAGATATTCAATTCAAAACCAATTTTGAAATCAAAGCCTTTATTTCGACGCGAGAAGATATTTTGGGTGCGATCGAACGCTGCTACACCCGTAGTGAGTCATGGGCAAGGCATGATGATGAAAATGAACCCTCTCTGGATTCGTCCATAGAACAATTACCAGGAGAATTACCTGAAGAATCACTAGAAGATATTCTTGTTGATAATAAAACCTTAGAAGAAGAGTTCGAGATCGAACCCACCCAAACAATGGGACAAATCGATCCCGACGAAGAGCTGAAACAAGAAAGTGAAAAGGCACCCATTGTCCGGCTCTTTAAACTCATCTTTACGAAAGGGATGAAGCGTCGTGCCAGTGATATCCACATCGATTGCCACCGTTATGATCTTTCAGTCCGCTTCAGGGTCGATGGCATCCTTCAAGGGAAAATAGTCCTTCCAAAATCTGTGCAATGGGCTTTAGTCTCAAGGGTAAAGGTGCTGGCATCACTCGACATCTCAGAACGCCGCCTCCCTCAAGACGGTGCCATTCGCACACAATATGAAGGCCGGGATATTGACTTGAGGGTCGCCACGCTGCCCTCGCTCTATGGGGAGAAAGTCGTCCTTCGGATATTAGATCAATCTGCAGCACCCAGCGGAATGGATGCTCTCGGCCTCTCGGAAAAAGACCGGGAAAAAATTGAAATTTTTTCTAAAAAACGCCAAGGGATTCTTCTGGTGACCGGCCCAACCGGCAGTGGAAAAAGTTCCACACTGTATGCATTTTTGAGTGAACTACGATCTGAAAAAATCAATCTCATGACGGTTGAAGACCCTGTTGAATATAATATGGAAGCGGTCAATCAAATCCAAGTCAAACCCGAAATCGGATTGACCTTTGCCAGCGCCCTTCGTTCGATCCTCCGTCAAGACCCCAACGTTATTTTAATCGGAGAAATCAGAGATCTCGAAACAGCAGAGATTGCCTTCAGGGCAGCGATGACCGGTCATCTCGTGATCAGTACCCTGCATACCAATGGCGCAATTGAAACCATCTCTCGCCTGCTCGACATCGGCATTCCGAAATATCTTGTCTCTGCGTCTCTCATCGGCATTATTGCACAGCGTCTTGTCCGAAAAATTTGTGAGGATTGTAAGATTGAAGTCAGCACTTCTGAAGACAGAAGAACATCTTCAAGCCAGTCAAAAGAGAGTGGACGTGTGACTCCTGTCTACCAAGGAACAGGATGCGAGCGATGTGGTCAAAGCGGGTTTTATGGCCGACAAGGGATTTTTGAAGTATTGCCCCTTAGTCCAAAAATTCGAGAGCTAATCTCTTCGGAAGCCGAAAATGAGGAGATCTTGAAGGTTGCCGAAACAGAAGGCTTTACTTTAATGGGATCAGATGGTGCTGAAAAGGTGAATGAGGGTGTGACCACACTTGAGGAAGTGCTTCGGGTGATCGAAGCAGGGGAAGAGGTTCAGCTTCTCTGCTCACGATGCCAGGAAGTCGTGCACCCCGATTTTATCGCCTGCCCAAAATGTAAGTTCGACTTACAACTCAATTGCAAGACCTGCCAAAAAAACCTCAAAGATGAATGGGCGATCTGCCCCTATTGCAAGACAGAAAATGCAGAAAAACCAATCTAAAATTGCAGATTCTTCATCAAATCAATAAATCAATCGTTCGCTTGATCTTGCGATTTACCCAGTCTCGGTTATCATTAGATGATGTTTAATCCTGTGAAGAAAAAAAAACCGCTGGGTGAGCTCTTACTTGAAGCAGGTCTCATTACAAAAACGGATCTTGCCCAGGCTGTAGCAAAATTAAAAGAATCGAATATGCGCATGGGCGAACTCTTGGTCAAGCTTAAAATGGTGACCGAGTTCGACATTGTCAGAACGCTGACCAACCAGCTCGGGGTCGAATATATTCACCTGGAAACCGCCTCAATTGACCCTGAGGCGATCGCGCTTGTTCCGGAAAAGATTGCAAAAAAATACCTCTGTATTCCAGTCACGAGCAATAAACAACAAATTTCCCTCGCAATGGCCGACCCGCTGGACTACGAATGCATCAAAGATATCGGCTTCAAAAGTGAGCTCGAAGTCCTGCCGCTGATCTCAACGCGGAAAGAAATCTTAAATGCAATCAAACAAAACTACGACATGAGTGATTCTCTTGAAGAAATCCTACATGCATCCGACAATAAGCAAAGCAGTTTTATTGAAATTCAGCCCGTTTCCGCCCCTGTACAGGTTGCTCCCTCGGAAGATCTCAAGAAAAAGAGTCAAATGGCCCCGATTGTCCGGATGTTTAATTTAGTGCTGATGAAGGCCATCAGAACCCGCGCCAGCGATATTCACTTCGACCCACAAAAAGCCAACCTTTTAATACGTTTTAGAGTGGATGGGATACTCCAGAATGAAATGACCCTGCCAAAATGGGCGCAAAGCGCCATTGTCTCCCGGATTAAAATCCTTGCCTCTCTTGATATTTCAGAACGTCGCCTCCCGCAGGACGGTGCGATTAGGGTAAAACTGGATGAACGAGACATCGATTTGAGGGTTTCCACCCTCCCGACCCATTATGGGGAAAAGGTGGTGATCCGGATACTGGATCAATCCTCCGTCCTCCTCGGTTTAGACCGCCTGGGTTTTTCGGAAAAAGATTTAGAAAAGATGAGGCAAATGTGCCAAAAACGCCAAGGCATCCTGCTTGTGACCGGACCGACAGGAAGTGGAAAAACATCGACCCTCTACGCCTTGATTAACATGCTTCGATCAGAAACTGTGAACATCATGACGGTCGAAGATCCCATTAAATATGACATTGATGGCCTGAATCAGGTTCAAGTTAATCCTGATATTGGACTCACCTTTGCCATAGCCCTCCGCTCCATTCTTCGCCAAGACCCTAACGTGGTTATGATTGGAGAGATTCGAGATTTAAAAACCGCAGAGATCGCATTTAGGGCTGCGATGACGGGACACCTTGTGATCAGCACGGTGCACACGAATGATGCCCCTGCTACGATTACACGTCTCATCGACATGGGCATTCCGAGATACATTGTTTCATCCACCTTAGTTGGGATCATCGCACAACGGCTGGTTCGAAAAATCTGTGTAGAGTGCAAAGTCGATTTGTCTTCTTCAGAAAATGAACAGAATGGTGCGCCGCAAGTTGTTCGCGGAAAAGGCTGTCCGCAATGTCATCAGACCGGGTTTCGCGGGCGTATCGGGACTTTTGAAGTCTTGCCCATCGAAGAAAAAATAAAAGAGGTCATTGCCCTCGGTGGAAGCGACGACGAAATTCGACATGTCGCCGAAGATCAAGGGCTAAGCACGATGGCGGAAGATGGCCTTTCAAAAGTCTATAAGGGGATTACGACGCTTGAAGAAGTTCAGCGTGTGGTTGAGGTTGTTGCGGACATTGTCAGGCCCTGCCCAGAGTGTCAGGGAGAAATTCATGCCGATTTTATGATCTGCCCCCATTGCAAATACGATATCCAATCCAAGTGCGCTCAGTGCAAAAAAAAGATCAAAGCGACCTGGTTGGCCTGTGCTTATTGCAAAACAGAAATCGTGTCGGTTACGAAGGGCTACAATTAATTTCAACACTTAAAGCGATCTCGCGTAAGATCGCCGCAACTCGCTCACATTTGGATAAACTTCCCTCAAAACAAATGGCTTTTCCTTGGCGGTGCACTTCCATCGTAATCTCAAATGCCGCTTCGAGCGAGGCTCCCGTCGCTTTCTGGATTTGAAAAATCACTTCATCAATGGCATGGACTTCGTCATTAAAAAGAAGCACCTGCCAAGGTTGATCTTTTTCGACTTTCTCATCGTCCACAGTCATGACTTTTGGACGATCTAAGACTTGGGCACTCATTTCGTCATCCTAAAATTTTTTGTCGGATTGCTTCCCATTCGGTTAGAGGTGGGCTACAAGTGAAGTTTTGGCAGATATAAACCGTTGGCTTACCCGCGACTGATTTCTTATCCGTCCAAGTCGCATGATCAAACCCCTCGGAATGGTTAAACGACAGCACCTTATTGGGAAGGTAAAGCTGGTGTATTTTTGCTAAAAGATCCTCCGAGTCAGGCGAATCCAAATCAGCCACCAGATGAATCTCCTTGGGTTTTCTTAAATAAAAATCTGCAGCGGCAATCATATTGCCAATACTAAATGGATGTTTTTCCATTTCAGTGGCAAAGGCAAGCAGGGTCTTTTCACCTTTTTCGAAATATAAGGGTTCATCTGTGAAATAAAATAAACGCAATAAAGCCTTTGCCGCAACCGCATTCCCGGAAGGGACGGATTGATCATGTATCGGTCGAGTGCGGTCAATCAAGGTTTCGTGATCACTCGGGGTATAATAAAAACCGCCATCCACATCATCCCAAAATCCTGAGATAAGACCCTCTACCAGTGATTTTGCGCTTTCAAGATATTTCGTCTCTCCCGTCGCTTCATATAGATCCAACTGAGCATCGGCAAAGTAGGCGACATCATCCAGATACCCTCTCAGCTTTGCCACACCATCTTTGAAAGTATGTAGAAGTTGTCTATTTTGAATCAAATTTTTTAGGATAAAATCAGTGGCCTTCGTCGCTGCGGTCAGATAGCGTTGATTGCGCGTCACCTGATATCCCTGAACAAAGGCCCCGATCATGAGGCTGTTCCAACTCACAATCATCTTTTCATCTGTAAAGGGCTTCGGACGTAAGTCACGTTCACCACGCAAACGTTCTTTGGCCGTCCGAATCACCTCGCTCACCTCTACTTCCGTTTTACCCATCCCATCAGCCAATCCTTTGATAAAATCGCTCGGATGAGGGATGGACTTCCCTTCAAAATTCCCTGTTTCGGTAACTTGATAATATCGGTTGATGATTTCTCCGGATTCAGCACCCAGTACTGCAATGACTTCTTCTGGAGACCAGGTGTAGAAAGAACCCTCCCCGCCTTCGCTATCTGCATCTTGCGAGGCGTAAAACCCACCTGTTTCATCTGTCATCTCGCGAAGAACATACTCTAATATCTCGATGCCAATCTCTTTGAAAAAAGGATCTTCAGTCGCTTGATAGGCTGAAAAATAAAGCGGTGCGAGCTGTGCATTATCGTAGAGCATTTTTTCAAAATGTGGAATTTGCCATTGATTATCTACGGCGTAACGAAAAAATCCGCCGCCGAGTTGATCATAAATCCCACCTTGCGCCATTTTACTCAATGTTAAGGAAATAATATCCAGCATCACATCATCTTTATTTAAAGCAGACCAATGATGCATTAGTCGTTCAAGACTCATCGGGTTCGGGAATTTCGGTGCATCACC
>JAJDBX010000058.1 GCA_029261135.1 Nitrospirota bacterium | reverse complement strand
CTGATGGTCGATATCTCGACGCTCGCACGGGCAAGCGGTGTGACGATTCGAGAGACCCTCCCCTTTGAAAGTGAAGGCGGTTCAGGAGCGAGATCCGCGACTTCAGGCCTGCCTGAAAACATGGTGACCCGTTTCAAGATCGGAGGGTTTTTACGTCCTTTGAAACGTTTGCGCCTTGAGGGAAACTATCAGAGTTTGCGCCGTTTTATTGAAGGAAGCGCTGAGTTGACCCGCCAAGTGGTGGTACTGCAGTTCGGGTTCACGACGATGTCTAAGCTGCCTCCTGGCGGCGGCAGCGCGCATTTAAACGCCGAAATCGTGGTGGCGTTGTGAACGAAGCAAGAGATTTGAATCATCGCCATCACCTGGAGACATTGCTGAGCCGCTGTGCGGCGGCAGGCGCCTCCGACCTGCATCTTTCAGTGGATTGCCCGCCGACACTGCGTCTGCACGGGAAACTGCGGCCGCTTGATGAAAACCCGCTTACACCGGAAGAGGTGGTTGCTCTGGTGCGGGCCGTCGTGAATGACGCGCAATATGAGCTGTTTCAGCGCCAGCGTTCGATCGATATCGGGTATTCTCTCGCTCTGGGGGAGCGTTTTCGCATCAACGCCTATTATGAGCGGGGGCAGGCCGCGCTTGCGATTCGTCGACTCGACACTGCGTTTCACACGCTGAAAGACCTTGGGCTGCCCCCTGCCCTGGAGGATCTGACCCGTTCGCACCATGGACTGGTTCTGGTGACGGGTCCGACGGGCAGCGGTAAGAGCACGACTTTAACTGCGATGCTGCATCTCATTAATCTGCAGCGCAACTGTCATATCCTGACCATCGAAGATCCGGTCGAAACGATTCACCGGAACCACTTGAGCATGGTGCATCAGCGTGAGCTGCATACAGATGTGCCCGATTTTTCCAGCGCGGTGCGTGCCGCCATGCGTGAAGACCCGGACGTGATCTTAGTCGGCGAAATGCGCGATCTCGAAACGATGCGGGCGGCTTTGATGGCGGCCGAGACGGGGCATCTGGTCTTTTCCACACTCCATACGGGCGATGCGGTCGGTGTGCTGGAGCGTTTTGTCGGGGGCTTTCCCGGAAACGAGCAGGAGGCGGTGCGTCAGCAGTTATCGATGGTACTTCGGGCGGTGGTGGCGCAGCATCTGGTCCCGACTGCGGACGGCAAGGGTCGTGTCCCTGTAGTTGAAATATTGATGGGAACCCCCGCCGTGGCCCACCTGATCCGAAACGGCAAGTCGCAGCAATTGGTGTCCGCGATGGAGTCGGGACAGGCCCTGGGGATGCAGACGCTCGACGCGGCCTTGGCGGAAGTCGTGCGCCGTCGTTTGGTGGATGCCGAGCAGGCGCGGCGCATGGCGAGAGACCCGAAGCTTTTTGATGAACTCTTACACCGGCCATAAAGGGTTTTAATGGGGATACCAATTAAGCCGAGTATGCTGATTAGCGCGGCGGTGGAAAACGGGATGATTGATGCCGAGACGCTTGCGCGCTTGCAGGTGAAGGCCCGTCGTGAACGCATTGATCTGCTTGATGCGGTCACCCATCATGGCCGCTTTCCGGTCTCAGCGCTCTATCGGGCTTTGGCCGATGTGCGCGGTCTGCCCTACATTGCGCCGCGCGCGCTTCAGGCCGATCCTTCACTTCTGGCAAAAGTCCCGGACGCCCTGCTCTACCGCCGAGCCTTGCTGCCGATTTCCGAGCAGGAGGGAAAGATTCTCGTTGCAACCGACAATCCGGACGACCAGATCTCGCTCGATATGTTGCGGCGTATCCTGGGCCGTCCAATCCTTTTGGCCCTGGCTGATCCGGAGGCGATGAAAGCCGCCATCCGTGAAACGGGCCGTTTGTTAAAACCCCCGGTCGGGGATCCCGATTTGGTCGATTTCGGCACATCCGAATCGGTTGTCGAACTGGATCGCATTTTCAAGCAGGCCTACCTGAATCGCGCGACCGATATCCATTTTGAACCCCATGCGAATGGACTCCGGGTGCGTCTGCGTGTTGACGGGCGGCTGCAGGATTATCCCGCTGAATTCAGCACACAGGAGGGGCAGAGTCTCATCAGCCGGGTTAAAGTCCTCTCCGGACTGGATATTTCCGAACAGCGCGAACCGCAGGACGGCGGCATTACCTATCATCTGCCGCCGCCAGCCGCCAGAGATCTGGATATTCGTGTGGCGACGATACCGACCCGTTTCGGTGAACGGGCAACCTTAAGGATCATGGGCCAGGGGGCGGAAGACCTGAGTTTGCAGGGTCTGGGCTTGTCAAAGACGCGTTTGCTGCAGTTTCGCGAGGTCATCAAACGGCCTTACGGGATGATTCTGCTGACCGGCCCGACCGGGAGTGGCAAGAGTACGACGCTCTACGCCGCATTGAATGAAATTAATGACCCCGATTGCAATATTATGACGGTGGAAGATCCGGTGGAGCATCTTATTGACGGGCTGTCCCAGATACAGGTTTCAGGTAAAGTGAGTTTTTCGTCCGCCTTACGTTCCCTGCTGCGCCATGACCCCGATGTGTTGATGGTGGGTGAGATTCGCGATGCCGAGACGGCCAGTGTGGCGCTTAAGGCGGCAATGACCGGTCACCTTGTTTTTTCCACGCTGCATACGAATGATGCCGTTTCTGCTGTAACACGGCTGTCGGATATCGGCGCCGAGCGTTATTTGATTGCGGCGACGCTCTTGGCGGTGGTCGCGCAACGTTTGGTCCGGCAACTGTGCACAAGCTGCCGCCGTGCCCGCCCGGCGACAGACGCAGAAAAAGCACTGCTGGCACGGGAGGGGCAAATCACACTTTTCGATCCGGTGGGTTGTGCAAATTGCATGGGCACTGGTTATAGCGGCCGATTAGGTCTCTTCGAGACCCTTTGGCTTGACCGGCAGGTCTCTGATCGCATTGCGCAGGGTGCAAGTGAGGGGGAACTTGCCGAAGTGGCCGCAGGTCTGTCGACGCTCTGGTTTGACGGCTGTGAAAAAGTATTGGCCGGTTCGACCGCCCTGGAAGAATTGAATCGGGTGGCCGTCCCGCCGAAGCCATTAGCATCGTGACGAGGTCTTAATAAATGCCGCTTTACCGTTTTTTGGCCTTGGATGAACAGGGCAGTGAACAATCGGGCAGTCTGGAAGCGGCTGACCCGAGAATGCTGGCCGCTGTGCTTCGCAGACGGGCATTGCGTGTGCTGCGGATCGAAGATCCCGCCGAAGTGGATCAGGTCGTGAAAGTGGGGCCCAAGCAGTATAGTTTCCGCGGCCTGATGCCGATTTGGCTTAAAGATCAGGTTTTTTTCTTTCAGCAAATGGGTTTGATGCTACGTTCGGGTTTGACGGTGCTGCAAAGTCTCGACACCTCCCGGGAATTGACTCGCTCGCCCCGTCTGGCTGCGGCGATTGAGCGGATAGGTGGCCGTATTCGGAGTGGCAGTGCCTTTTCCGGCGCGATGCAGGAGGAGGCAAAGATCTTTCCCACGCTGGGGGTTTGCTTGATTCGCAGTGCCGAAGCGAGCGGAGAGCTGGATGTGATCATGGATCGGATTGCTAAACATCTGGAGCATAAGGCGGATTTGAAACGACATTTAATCACCAGTCTAATCTATCCGGTGATTGTGGTGATTGCGGCCATCGGGGTGTCCATCTTCTTGATGTTTGTCATTATTCCCAAATTTTCTGAATTTTTCGCCAAAACGAACAGAACCCTTCCGCCGCTGACCCAAAGCCTCGTAGATGTTTCCAGCGTGCTTATCACGGCTGGTCCGTACTTACTACTGGCATTTGTGCTGTTCGTGGTTTTTTTGATCCGGTTTTATAAAACAAAGGCAGGCCGTCTGTCCCTCGACGGCTTCTTTCTGTTTCTGCCGGTCGTTGGGACGGTCATTACCAAGGCGGCCATGGTGCAACTAACCTGGTCTTTGGCCATCCTACTGAAAAGCGGCTTGAATTTACTCTCATCCCTTCGTATCAGCGGAGGCGTTATTGGGAATCGGGTGATCCAGAGTGCGGTGGAAAAAGCGGCCGAAGCCATTTTGAACGGGAAGGATTTGTCGGGCAGTTTAGCGCGGTCTCCCGTCATTCCAAAGGAGGTGATTTATCTATCTGCAGTGGGTGAACGGACGGGTGCGCTCGATGAAGTCATGAAAGAACTGGCGGCATATTATGACAAGGAACTACAGGCGGGGATCAAGCGTATGAGCGCGGCGATTGAACCGCTCCTGATCTTAATCATCGGGGGCATGGTGGGATTTGTTTATGCCGCGTTTTTCCAGGCGGTCATGTCTTTGTCCGGATAAAGGGTCTTAGTTGGGGTGGTTGGCCACTCCTCAGGGGAAGGAATGTATTGATGAAACAAAGCATTATCGTAATTTTTTGGGTTTTTTTGTGGATGGTTTTTTCATCGTTTCTTCCGGCCTATGCTCAGGAGAAACAGGGTTTGGAGGACTTACTGACGAATGTGGTGGAGGACTTGACCCCGGCGCTGGATAGCATGAGACGTCATAAAAACCGGCTTGAGGAAAAATTTTCGGGAGATCGCCCAGCCGAAAATCGACGGGCTCCGAGATCGTTTGTGCCTGATCCCCCCCATCCTGAGCTTGATCGGGATCCTTTTGCAACGACGCGGCTGATGGAGCAGACGGCGACGCGCGGCCAGAAAAGCGGCCCTGATTTTACGCCCCTTCCGGCGGCTTCTGCTACGCCGGACTTGAAGCTGCGCGGTATTGTCAGCGGCGCGGATGGCGCCCGGCTGGCCCTGCTTGATGTTTCAGGAAGAGATGTTTACCTGGTTCGGGAGGGGGATACGATTAGTCTTTACGGCGCCGAACGCAATACGGTCATCAAAGTCCTGGAGATGAATCATCTCACATTAACCGTTACAGTTGGCACATTAGGGGAGATGGTCATCGTACGATGAAAAAATGGAATCCATATTCGAGAGGCTTGGTGATGTGTGTGTTCATCACGCTGCTTATTTTAAGTTCCGCATTTCATCCGGCCCGGGCCGGGAGCGGGCAGGATTTCCGTATCGAAAAGCTGGAGTTCAAGGATGCGGAAATCGTCGATGCCGTACGGGTGATGGCGGAGCTTTCAGGCGTAAATATCGTCTCCTCGCGCAAGGCGGGGAAAGAGAAGGTGACGCTTTATCTTCAAGGCATGTCGGTTAAAGATGCCGTGGATACATTGTGCAAGGTGGCTGGGCTGTGGTATCGCTTCGACGAAAAAACCCGGATCTTCCGGATTATGACGGCGGGTGAATATCAAAAGGACATCGTTGTCTTTCGGGATGAGATGACGCAGGTTTTTACCCTGCGTCATCAAAACGTCAGGAGCGCAGCGCAGACGATCGAAAACCTGTTCGGCGACCGGGTTGAACTTTCCCTCAATGTTGAAGGTGAGGGGGAGACGAGCCTCGGTGGTGGATCGGGCCCCGGCGCGTCCGGACAGGGCTCTTCCGGTTTGAACCGGCGTCAGACCAATAGCGGTGGGCGTTCGTCTGATAGAGGCGATGGCAGCGGCAGATCAGGCGGAGGCGGCTCCGCTTCAAGGCAGATCAGAACAGACAATCTTAAATTATCTGCGGATAAACTCGCAGTGTTGTCTGAGGGAGCCGGTAACGACACACTGCAACGGGTTTCCGAGCAGAAGCTGGCCGATGTGACGCAGCGCGAGGTTCCCATTTTTATTACGGTGAATCCACTGCACAATCTGCTGTTTGTCCGGACGAGTGACAAGGCCGCGCTGAAAGAGATCGCTCGATTGGTGACCGAGACGGACCGGCGGCCGCCGCAGGTTTTGCTTGAGATGAAGATTCTGGAACTGACAGTGGGGAATTCCTTTCGCTCGGTCTTTGATTTTGACCTGACCAGTTCGGGGACTGCTATCGGACCTGCGAGCAGTCAGGCACGAAACCCGCTTCGCATCGGGGATGAACGCGGACCGAATGTGGCCCTGGGACTGGGAAATTTCCCTCTTGAAGGTGGCACCTTTATTTTTCAGGCGTTGAGCGAACGGATCCGTCTGAGGCTGCAGATGCTGGAGGGAGACAACAAGGTCAATGTCCTGGCGACGCCGATGTTGCTGGCGACCAACAACAGTCCCGCGCGGCTGTTCATCGGGGAGGAACGTGTGCTGGTGACTGGCGTCACAAGCCAAAGCACGACGGGGAGCACCGGCGTCGCGGTGACGACCATTTCTGCGCAAACCGAAGTACGCGATATCGGGAATACCCTTCAGATTCTTCCCCGGATCAATGCAGACCGTACTGTCAGCCTGACGATCGCGCAGGATACGTCCTCCGTACAGATCGGCGGCTCGGTCATTCCCGTTGCGGGTGCCTCCGGTAATATCCAGGAGTTCCCGATTGATACGGTCAGTACAGCCAACCTGGAAGCGAGCGTGCTGGCCAAGGACGGCTTGACGGTTGCGGTCGGCGGGATGATCCGGAACAGTGTGAGCGAGAGCATGCAGAAGGTTCCGTTCTTAGGCGATATTCCTATTCTCGGCGCCTTGTTTCGCCGAGAGGTGCGGGATCGGACCAAAACCGAGCTGGTGCTTTTGATTACGCCGCACATCTTTACCACGGATGAAGAAGCGGAAAAACGCAGTCTGGGTCGAGTGGATACCTTGTCGCGGCATCCCTATTTTGAATCGGGGGATACGGTCTTGGATGCGGCAATAGAGGGGACAGATTCTAATGTCCCGCCTGCGGGGCGAGGGGATGACGAAGCGACTTATGTCGCACTGACCCGTTATGCCGCCTCGCAAATGTGGGGTGATTTGGAAGCTCCACCCGAAGGGGTTTTTGATGTTTTGATTTCGAAGGACAATTTTCCAGACCTTATTGCTCAAGGAGAAATTGTGGCCCAGCCGCTTGCAGGCTGGCGGCGGGGAGGCATTTATGTGACTGCAGTACGTCTTTATAATCCCTCTACTGAAGTAGTGGTTTTAGATCCGCTGGCACTGAAAGGTTCCTGGCTGGCCGCGAGTTTTGAGCGGCCCCGGCTTCTAGCGCAGGGTGACGGGGATGACAGCGGCCTTATTTATCTGATTTCAGACCGGCCTTTTGAGCAGGTCCTGAGGCCTTCCGGAGAGGAAGGCTGATGCTGAAATGGTGTGTTCTTCTGCTAACCGTACTGAGCATGGGGGCCTGCGCTTCGCGGGGAAGCATGCCCTCTGATATGCGTTCACCATCCGAAACAAAGGCTTTGGTAGAAATAAGCCCCTCCGACCCGCTCCCGATGCATATTTTTCGATCCATCCGCATAGGAGCGAGTGGAAGAACGAAGGGCATGAAAGAAAAGGGGGTGCCAAAGAAGCTTCGAGTAATTGATGTGCCCTTTAGCACCCAAGCCCCGGATCAGCTCTTTCAGATGTTTATTTTTCCAAACAAGCGATTTCAGGTGCCGCCTCCGCCTGTATCCACACCCTTATCTGCATCCGATTTATCCCTGCGGTGAGGGGGATTGCCGCTTAGGGGTGCAAGATAAAAAGACCGATCCGTCCAGGAGAGATGTGCCCTTCAGTAAAGAAATTGTCTATTTTGAGCACGCCTCTTCCACCCTGGATGATGCCGGTCGTGACCATTTGAGACAGTGGACAACTACGCTCCCGGAATCGTCCCGGATTACGATCACGGGTTATCGGATGACCAGGGTCTCATCTGCGGGCAGTGATTGTCAGTAAAGCACCCCCAGAAACACCCGAATGTTGAGCGGAGGAAGGTATTTCATCAACTGTGATGGGTAATAGTCTGAGTCAAATACCTATACGTGATATCCATCAATATTTCCGACAATTCTGAAGTGAAAAATCGGTAAGTGAATCCGATTATTTCTAGCCTCCCAAAAAGTGAAGGTTGTAAGCAGATTCCTTATAGTCGATCCATCATTTCAATTAAAGGCATCGGGGAGGTCACGGCGGCTGGACTGATTGGTGAAGTCGGTGATTTCAGACAGTATAAAACCATATCAGAGGTCACGAAACTTGCTGGCTTAGACCTCTTTGAGATCAGTTCCGGCTCACATCAAGGGAATCGCCGTATCTCCAAAAGAGGACGACCTTTCTTAAGTAAGATTTTGTATTGCATGGCTGTCCATATGGTATGCCCAGTTGGCATTATGCGCCAGACTTATCAGAAATATCTTGATCGGGGGATGGCAAAAAAGAAAGCCCTAGTCGCGATCGCCAGAAAACTTCTCCGGATTATCTTTGCCCTTGTACGAAATCAGAGTGAATACGTCCATGGTTATACCGAAATGAAAACCGTGTTGAAGGAGGCAGCTTAACCTGGATTAGTTCTTAGCGTGTAGATGGAGAGATTACCGGTTTCATCATTAAGGCGACCTTGTCGACCTTCGGTTTAAGCATTTGTAACTCTCCATCTGCACCTTAGCCCGAATGAAGCAAGGTTAGAGCTCTGTTGAGACTCTCAAATGACCAGAGTTGGGCAAGGTGCAACCCCTAAGGTTAATCCCAGGGCATGCAAGATGAAAATGAAAATATGAAATAAAAAAACCTTTACTACACTAAACCAGATGATATCAATCATGAGATAAAATTCTCTTCTTCGGCGGAAGCCCATTGACGAAGTTTTCGCACAGCGCTACCCAGTTGCAAAGCTCGTTCTCATCTTCAAAACCTCCGGGATCCCCATACACAAAGCCCTTCATTGGTCTTCCGGTGAAATTCATTTCACTGGTGTGAGGGCGGGTGAGCGCTGCTTGATATTGATCTGGCCGACTCTTGCCATCACGGGGATCGTTAATAATACTTCAACACATGCTGCCAAACATCCTATTTTTAGTGACATCTGAACGAACTGTTTTGATTTTTCAGGAGGACAAAAGAAGCGATTTATAGTGACAATCCTAGGGATTCATCCGCAATCACTAAGAACAGCATTGTCAGCGATATCTGGATATGCTAAAACTGGGCGGAGTTCAGTATAGTTGCAAATTGACATCGGCAATGCGGGTACAGAATGAAAGGGATTTTTTAAATGCATCTTCGAGTACTAAACGGTTTTTTTTCTCATCTGATCAAAAAAGGGATGCCATCTCAAAACCATCTTCTACAACCATCCTTGCTGAGTTTCTTCTTTCTTCTTCTTTTTGCTTCAGTGAGTTTTGCAACACCATCTTCCATGATCGCAGAGGTGGTGGCTGTGCTTGAGGGTGACATGATCAAAGTACTTAAATCCCGACAGGTCATTGTGGTGCGACTGCAAGGGATTGATACCCCAGACATAGAACAACGCTATAGCAAACAAGCAAAAGACTTTACAGAAGAAATTTCTTTTGGACAAAAGGTTGTGATCAATTTAAAAGGGATGGATGCCGACGGGAGACTCCTTGCAGAGGTGATCTTAGAAGATGGCCGGAGCTTAAATAGAGAAATTGTAAAAAATGGGTTTGCCTGGTGGTATCGGGATGATTCTGAAGATCTTTCTTTGTGGCGTTTAGAAAATGCGGCGAGAGAAGCCAAGCTGGGTTTGTGGCTGGGAGAAGACCCGATTGCGCCCTGGGAATTTAGAGCCCAAATGGAAGGAGGACGATAGTTCTATTTACGCCATCCTATTTTAAACTTTTAAATTTCCCTCTCAACGATCCATATCCGCATAAAATAAGATAAACTCGAAGGGAGAGGTTAAATATGGAGGTTATTATTGCCCGCATTTTAATCACGATCTCACTTTTATTTAGCGGAACCCTCCTCGCGCTCGACATGCCATCGCCCCTTGAAATTGGTTTAGATCACGAAATTCCATTTGTATTAGTACCGGCAGGCTGTTTCAAAATGGGGAATTTTTTAGAAGATGCGATTCACTCAGCCATTCCGGTGCATGAAGTTTGCCTGAATGATTTTTATATTGGAAAATATGAAGTGACCGTCGGTGACTTTAAAATATTTATACATGAAACAGGGTATAAAACAGACGCTGAAAGAGAAGACGGTTGTCTTTCTTGGATGAAGACTGGCTGGCGAAAAGGATTGGAAGTGAATTGGAAACGGCCTGGTTTTTTACAAACAGACAAACACCCGGTCACTTGTGTGAGCTGGCAAGACGTTTCTGAATATCTAGAATGGAAACGGCAAAAAACAGGATTAAGATATCGGCTCCCAACCGAAGCAGAATGGGAATATGCCGCGAGAGGAGGCGGTTTACATATGAAGTTTTCCTCTCGCCCCAAGGAAATGAACCAATACGCCTGGTACAGCACAAATGCCAATAAGAAAACCCATCCCATCGGCAAAAAGAAATCAAATGGGCTAGGGCTCTACGATATGAGCGGCAATGTTTGGGAATGGACGCAAGACCGTTACAGTGAAACCTACTATGCCAGTGCGGAGAGGAGCAACCCTCAGGGACCTGAAACGGGAAAAGGCCGGGTCATGCGGGGTGGCTCATGGTATGTTTCGGCACAAGGGTTGCTGCCATCTCATCGAAACTGGACCTATCCAAATAAGCGCTACACCAGTCTTGGATTTCGTCTCGTACTAGAAAAACCTTGAAGTCACGGCTTTGCCTTTGCGATAATCATTTTCGCAGAAAACATCCTTTATGGAAAATGAGAAAGACATGTCTAATCAAACAACCCAAGAAAAGATCGAACGAAAAATGAAAGACCTCCTTTCAGCCACATCGGTTGAGGTCATTGATGAAAGCTGGAAACATGCCGGACACGCAGCTGCCGGTGGCGGCGGACATTTTATCGTTCACCTCGTGTCAGAAAAATTTGAAGGCGTTTCTCTTTTGGATCGCAACAGAATGGTGTTCGATGTACTTAAAGAAGAAATGCAGGGTGAGATACACGCCCTCGCGGTTAAAGCAAAAACACCAAAGGAAATCTCTCGTAATTAAGCTATCCCTAATTTCTTAGTTTAAAATCCCCCTATTTCCATCAGAACCAAACATCATGGAAATAAACAATTTTGACAGAAGCCCCTGATGAAGCTTGTTGTCGATGAAAATATCCCTTTTGGCTTGGAGGCTTTTGGGACACTGGGAAATGTGTCCTTAACAGCGGGTCCGGCCATTAATGCCAAAGTCATTCAAGATGCCTCTATTCTGGTGGTGCGCTCGATTACAAAAGTGGATGAAAATTTACTTCGAGGCAGCAGAATACAATTTGTCGGCACAGCGACGACGGGTGATGATCATGTCGATCTCGAGTATTTAATAGCAAGCAAGATTCTTTTTGCCTCCGCCGCCGGAACCAATGCGAACTCGGTGGCCGAATATGTCATCACTGCAATATTGCTCACCGCATTTCGGAAAAATATGTACTTGGAGGGAAAAACCCTCGGCATCATCGGCGTGGGCCATATTGGGAAATTGCTTGCGGAAAAAGCACAGGCTTTGGGAATGGAAACGATTTTAAATGATCCCCCGCTTGAGAGAAAAACAGGAGGATCAGACTTTCGGTCATTTCACGAAGCCTGTGAAGCAGATTTTATAAGCCTCCATGTACCACTGACTAACAAAGGTCAGGATCCAACTTACCACCTTTTTGATCAATCCGTATTTTCAAAACTCCACCCTGATACTGTTTTAATCAATACATCTAGAGGAGGAGTCATTGATAATAAAGCCTTATTTCAAGACATGACTCAGAAACATCTGGCAAAACCCATACTCGATGTTTGGGAAGCGGAACCCACCCTCAACTGGGACCTATTGCCTCATGTCGAAATCGGAACGCCTCATATTGCAGGTTATGCCTTGGATGGGAAAATCAGAGGCACGTCGATGATCTATGAGGCGGTTTGCGCCTCACTCGGCACACCCGCTTCATGGTATCCACCCCGTAATGTCCCTCTGAATGAAACCCAAACCATTGAGATGGATGCCGAGGGAAAAAGTGAGATTGAAATTTTGTCCGCTTTAACCCGACAAGTCTGCAACCTAGACCATGATCATTCACAGATGCAGCGCCTACTAGAGATCCCAGAAGAGGACCGCCCAGACGCTTTTGAACAATTGCGGAGGCTTTACCCGACACGAAGGGAGTTTCAAAATACCTGTGTTGCGATTAAAAATAGCTCTAAGCAATTGAATGACCAAATAAAAGGCATCGGATTTATACTCCGTCTGTCGTCCGGTTAATACATATTAATTTTTCGAAAAATAATGTGTTCATCCCACCATTTTCCCATTTCTCTTCTATACTTAGAATCAGAGTTCATTGGCCTTCTTCTCTCCCTTAGAAAAGCCATTAATATTGGAGAACGATGGATACCTTTATTGCCCGACAACCGATTTTCAATAAAAAACAAGAAGTGTATGCCTATGAGCTTCTCTTTCGTTCCGGGATGGATAATTTTTTTAATGGCTCCAACCTTGACCAGGCCTCTTCAAAAGTCATTGGAGACAGCGTGTTGGTTCATGGATTCGACGTGCTGACCGCCGGGAAAAAAGCCTTTTTTAATTGTACGCGAGAGACCTTAATTGAAGAGTATTGTGCCATGCTGCCTAAGGAGCAGACGGTCATCGAATTACTCGAGAATATCGACCCCGACCCGGAAACCCTCGCGGCCTGTCAAAACCTTAAAGAGGCAGGATACATGATTGCCCTCGATGATTTTGTCTATGAAAAAAAGTATGAACCCTTTCTCGATTTGGCCAGTATTGTAAAGGTTGATTTTCTGCTCTCCAACAAAGAAGAGCAGAAAGAAATGGCTGAGATATTCATTCCAAAAGGTATTGAAATGTTGGCCGAAAAAGTAGAAACCTGGGAAGTGTATCAAGAGGCGAGAGAGATGGGCTATACCTATTTTCAAGGGTATTATTTTAGCAAGCCCACGATCATGACGAGTAAAGACATCCCCAGTTTTAAACTCCACTACATGCAAATCCTTCAAGAAGTGCAGCGACCTGAGTTAAATTATCAGGGTTTAGAAGACATCATCAAACGAGAATTGTCTCTTTCCTATAAACTGCTTCGTTACATCAATTCTGCTTTTTTTGGCTGGCAAGTCAAAATTTCATCTATTGGCCATGCCCTGGTTCTCTTGGGTGAAAGGGAGGTGAAGAAATGGACCTCACTCATGGCCTTGGCCAGCATGGCCGACTCTGAGGCAGATGAAGTGGTGGTGCAAGCCATTGTTCGTGCCAAATTTTGTGAGTCACTGGCGACAAAGCTCAGGCTCAGCGCGCGTTCTCAGGATCTTTTTTTGATGGGAATGTTTTCTCTGATTGATGGGATTATGGACATGCCTATTGGTGAGGTATTGCAAAAAATTCCGATTGAAGAAGCAATCAAAGATGCGCTCCTTGGGAAAGAAGGCTTGTTTAGAGATATCTACTATCTTGTTCTTGCCTACGAACAAGGGAACTGGACGGCCATCCCTGAGCTCAATGAGAAGCTTCGTATCGATGATGAAGGGGTCTCTGAACTTTACATGCAAGCCCTGAATTGGGCCAACCAAAGCTTTAAAGGGATGGATAAGGCGGCCTGATCGAATATTACTCCATATTGGATCATTTCAAGGTATGACCCCACCAGAAAATCTGACTTTTCACCTGCCCTAAAAACCCGCTCCGTTTTCCCAATTTCCCTTGACAAAATAGAACCATCTGCGACATCTTACGACTCGAGTGTGCTTACGTGTGGGATACAAGCTTGGGTTATTATCGATGAAGAGTTGCCGGTTTTTTTTGTTCCTCTTCATGGCGCTTTCCCCAGCACTGGGATTTGCCAAAGAACCGCCTCTAGCAGACCCCTGGCTCTCCTTAGAACAGAACCTGATTCAGCTCCATAGAAAATATAC
Organism: Nitrospirota bacterium; assembly: GCA_029261135.1. GTDB lineage: Bacteria > Nitrospirota > Nitrospiria > SBBL01 > JAADHI01 > JAADHI01. Next base: position 31,764 of record JAJDBX010000058.1, on the reverse strand, counting down.
GCCGAATGTCCCTCTTTTAAATCCCCCCACTTTTACTCAACAGGTTCAAGGCTACTTAGATGCGGGGCTTTGGTCTTCTGCAGAGGCACTGTTGTCCCGTGCCCCGGAACCGGTGTCAGATGAGGGGGCAAGACTCAAATTAAAGCTAAACCTGAAACAGGGGCGATATACAGAGATCTATAAGACCTATCAAGGAAATCGAGCGCTTTTTCAAGGGTATCCGGATTTAATTTTGGGTGCAAGTCAGGGTGCTTTAAAAAAAAGAGCGTATCAAGCAGCGCTCAGCTTACTGAACCAACTCCATTTTCCTGGGCAAGAGCGACCAGAGCAGTACTATTTTTCAGCCTTGGCTTACTGGGGCTTGCAGGAAAATAAAAAACTCGAGGACGTATTGGCCCAAGCCCTTGTCTGGGCTGAAGGGGGTTCTGAGTCTGTTTGGGTCAGCCGCATTCATCTGTTGAAGGTGTATTATCATCTCAACCAAAAAGAATATGACCTTGCATTTGCCAGCATGGGAAACCTTTTTGACAACAATACAGATCTTGCCTTACTGGCCTTAACTTGGGGTTACTTCAAACTCGGGGCCACCAACAACCTATTTAGTATTCTTCAGGCACTGGATGTCTCTGAGGAACAATCACCTTATCACAGCCAAATCTATCGAATTTTAAGCCGTTTCCTTATTGAAGAAGGTAATCTTCGCGGCGCCATTGAAATGGATCAGAAAGAGCGGGACGAATTAAAAAAACAGATGAAAATATTGGAAGAGGAAACCGCCATGCTCCGTCGGGGAATTTCTATTTCTTCGCACTCAATCCCGCCCGCATCTCTTCTTTTAGAAACTTTATCAAAACTAAAAAAAGAGGTCGGAGAAAAAAGGGAAATCACAACACTTTCTTGGTATATAGACCTTCAACAGAGACGACAGATCTTGTCAAAACTAAAAGAGAGAGAGCGGGAGATTGACCGCGAACAACGCCGTCTTCAAATGGAGATGGTCCGCCGTTGCCTTTCACTCAAACGACATGAGCTTCGTTTGACCGGTGATTTTTCTTTTCCACATCCTGATGAAAGCGCTCAACACCCCACGGAGCACTTCCCAAAAAAGGAATACCCTGTAAAGGTTCGGGAGATTTACGAAAAAGCTCGGCAGACCATGTTAGAGAAAAATATCGGCCAGACGATTAGATATTTAGAAACAATATTCGCTCTTGCGCCTCATCAGCCTTATGGTTTGGAAAGTGCCTTTCGTTTGGGGGAAATTGCATTTAATCAGCGAGATTACGGGAAAGCAGCCGCTTACTACCAAGACCTCGTTGATCGCCCCGATTCTCCACTCCAACATTTGGCGCTATATAAACAGGCCTGGGCTTTTTATCTAGATCAAAAACCGCTCGAGGCCATCTCCACCTTAATCAAACAAGAGGTAGATTTTAGAGATGAACTGCAAGAAAAAAGGGAAGGCCCTTGTGTGTCGGTGCGCACACCACAAGAACGGCGCGAACCCTTTCGCTTGCTTGCACTGGCCCTCGATAAAATCGGTGGCCCCGGAGAATTGATCTATCAGGTCAACAAGATTGATCCGATAGATCGCTACAATTTCTATGTAAAGGTCGCCAAGCATTATCAAGGTGAGGATAAAGTGGATGACATGTTTCAACTCATCCGATCATGGATTACGGCCTATCCATACGATCTTAAAACACCCTTGCTTCACGAAAAAATGGTGCGCCTGATTAAGCAATCAGAAAGCGTCCCGATGGAAAATGTTGTCCGAGCCAGAACAGAATTTGTGAACACCTACCGACCGGACAGCCTTTGGGGAAGCGCACACAAGGTTTCCGATAGAAATGGCGTCAAACCCCTTTTAAAAACCCATTTAAGATTTCTGATGACCCACTATTATTCGGAAGCTAAAAAAACAGGGACAGAAAATCTGTATCAATCCGTACTCACCTGGTATGCGGACTATCTTTCTATTTTTCCAGAGGAAGACGATATCGGGAAAGACCGATTTATTTATGCCGAAGCTTTAACTCAGTTGAAAGAAAATAATAAAGCCCTACTGGCCTACCGGAAAAGCGCCTACAGCGATCCTCTGCATTCAATGGCAGCAGAAGCGGCTTATCAGGAAGTGCTTTTGTTAGAAAAACACGCATTGGAAGGCCCTGAAATCGAAGCGGCTTATGAGCGCTTTGCTTCCCGTTTCCCAAGCGATGACCGCACAAAAGAGATCGCGATGCGATTGGCCGAATTTGCATTTCAACGCGGGGATTATGAAAAAAGCCGATTTTATGCAAAAAAAGTTTCACCTGAATTTCACAATAAAACCGCATCCCGGGAAATCGATTTGGCCGCTTACCGCCTTGTCGCACAAGGTTTTTTGAAGGAACAATCCTATCTAGAGGCCATTCACTTTATCAACGATCTCTTAACGGGAAACAAAAACCTGGGGCTAGAAAAAATAATGAGCCCCATGCGGGTCTTGGCTTACTTTCAACAGGGAGAATTGCTCAAACGCCAGGGCGAAGATCAAGAGGCGGCCAAGGCTTTCTGGCAAGCCTACCGCTTTGGGGCAGAGAACGAAATGGGGCCTCTTTCTCTTTTTGAAGCTGCAGTACTTTGGGCGCAACCTCCGACACAAGAAAAATCCGAAACAGCCTTCCATCTTTTTTCAGCCCTTTATTCTAAATCGACCCTACATCATCCTGCGCTCATCCGACTTGCGGTGCTCTACCAGGAAACAGAACGCCCGTTCAAAAGTGCCGAAACCTATGAAAAAGCGGCACAGCTTCCCATTAACAAGACTTTGGCCACAAAGGCGCTTGAACAGGCTATCGCACTTTACGAAATCTCAGAGTCATGGGAAAAAGTTTCTCTCTTGGCCATGAAAAGGGCCAAGACCCTCAAAGCAGGTCAAAAAACAGATGGGCGGAGCCGATGGATGCTCATGGCAGCGGAAGCGAACATTAAAATCGGCAGGGGCGTCACCGCAAATCGCATTCTTTCTCAAATTGTTCACGAGACCCGCCCGGAAGACACCGTGTCACAATACGCTGCCAAAGCCCACTTTATTTTAGCCGAATCTAAACGGAATGATTATGAAGAAATCAAACTTGTCGCTCCCCTTGAAGAAAACCTACAAAAGAAACGGACACTTTTTGATCAACTACTCGAAAATTATGACACCGCGATGGCCCACCCTTCTCCCATACTCGCCCTGCATGCGAACTACCGGATTGGGGAACTCTTTGAAACCTTTAGCCGCGCGCTTTTAGAATCTGAACGTCCTGAAGACCTTTCATTTGATGAAGAAGAACTGTATGAAAATCTACTGATTGAGCAAGCGCTCCCTTACATTGAAAAAGCAGAAGAGGTCTACCAACAAAATATCGATGTCGGCAGGGAAACCGGAATGGCCAATGAGTGGATTTCAAAAAGTGAGCGGCATCTTTTTATGCTAGAACAACAGCTTGATCTCTTTAATCGCGGCGAGCAGGAGGTGCTGGGGTGAAGTCCATTTCCCGATCAATTGTTGTGGGATTTTTTTTGATGGCCTTCATTGCCCCCGATTTTCTCTTTGCTGAAGATCAAACCATCTTGCTTGACGAGTCATTGATCGTCGGCACCCAATTGGGTGAGGCTGTGATTGGCCAAAAAAAACGGATCGCAGGGCCAGCCCTCTCAACAGCGTTGCGTTGGGAGGGGGATAAAAATGATGAACTTGATATTCCCAAAGAAATACTGGATCATTTGACCCGATCTGATCTCTCTTTTTTCAAAAACAGAAATCGTGATCGGGATTTTTTAGAAGATGAATCGGAATAAATTGAAGCCTGAATTCAACTATAAGACCCAGCACTAAAAGACTTATGAAGTACGCTATTCATCCTAATCATTCACAATCATCTCGATTTCTATTCTTTCCTATTTTTTCGATTCTATTCCACACCGGACTCTTCCTTTTTTTTGCCATTGTCGGGAGTCACCACACTACGACGGAGGAAGTAAAAAAAGATGAGGTGATCGCAATGGTTGATCTCAGCGAGTTACCGCCCCCGGTCGTGGTTTCACCACCTCCTGCTAAACCGATTGAGAAACAAATCATCGCTCCTGCGCCCACTCTCAGCGCAAAAGCTCTCTCAGTGGAAGCCGAAGAACTTGATCCAAGTCCTTCAGAACCGATCTTGGATCCCGAATTAGACGAAGAATTAGAAGACATGTCCGAAGAAACCCTGGGTTCGCTGATCAAGAGGCCAAACAATATTGCAATTCCGATCCCACCTTCAGCAGAGATACCAAAGCAAGAATCCACCATAAAAGAACCTGTTATCCCTGAAGCCGAACCAGAAGGTGAACCAGAAGAAGAGATTGTTGGTACAGCACCAATCCCAAGAATATCAGGGCCCATTGAAGAGAAAGTCGCGATGTCTGAGCCAATATCTTCAGATCCTTCCGATCCAGTTTCGTCCACATCTGAGTCTGGACCTGCTCCAGAACTCATCGTCCCTTCAGCACTTAAAACACCCGATCCCTCAGCGCAAGAAATTGCAAAACCTGCTGAAGTACAGGACACAACCTTACCCGCGCCAGGAAATAAGAGGCTGGCCTCAATCAAAAAACAGATTGAAGAAAATAAGCTTCCACCACCCTCACCCCCAAAACGGAAACCTTCAAAAGAAAAGATCAAAAAATCGGGATTGCTTGGTTTATTGGATCATCAAAAAAAAGGGAAAAAATCAAGAAATCCGCTCTTTGCCAAAAATCGCATACAGAAAAAATTAAGGACATCACCCTTAGTAAAAGGAACACCTTCACCTGAGTTGTCTAAAGTAACTCAAAAAATCGCACGTTTAAAACAAACGCTGCTTTCTTCTGAAAAAACCCGACTCATGAAGCAAAAATCGTCGCTTCATCCGCGAAAATCTAAAATCAAAATCGTTCAAGGGGTCGGCCACAATTTTGGAATTCTCTCTTCCGCCATCGCACAGGAAGAATGGCGTCTTACAAATGTTTACAACCATTTGCTCCAAGAAAATCCCAATCTACAGGGAAATCTCATTATCGAGTTTACGATCTCTCCCAAGGGAAAGGTACTCAAAGGCCACATCTTAACCTCATCTTTTGGAAACCCTTCTTTTGAAAAAGCACTCATTCAAGCGATCAGCCTTTGGAAATTTCCCTCCTCAATAGAGGGAGAAACGACCGTACTCTATCCGCTCTCTTTTTTTCCGAAAAGTTAGTATTTCAACAATGTTAATACAGTGGGCACAATGGACAAGCTCTTTTCTTTCACAACGCACTCTTTTCACCAAAAATTTACATCATTAATTCTTGACTTTCGTTCTAAGCTATTGTATTTATAATATAAAATTATATAGTTAGCTTGTTGTTTCTCGTATTGAAGTCTGTTCGTATTCAGTCACGCTTTCAGTTTAGAAAAGGAGTTTTGATGAGAAAAGCCGATCTTGCTGATGAGGTCGTTGAGAAGTTGGGTGTCTCAAAAAAAGAATCAACCGACATCATTCAAATGGTGCTAGATTCGATTAGGATTGAATTAGAGAAAGGCAAAACGGTAAAAATCGCAGGATTTGGAAATTTTGTGGTTCGAGAGAAAAAAGCACGAAAAGGACGAAATCCAAAAACAGGGGAAGAGATCGGGATTACCCCTCGTCGTGTTGTCACATTTCGACCAAGTCAGGTATTTAAAAAGTTTGTGAATGAATAACAGGCAAAATGAGCAGAGTTCAGGAAAAACTATTTTATAAAATTAGTGATGTCTGCAAACTGACCGGACTTGAAGCTTATGTGGTTCGGTTTTGGGAAACAGAGTTTCCGACACTCCACCCTAAAAAAAGCAAGGGGAACCAACGAATATACATCAAAAAAGAGATTGACCTGATCCAGGAAATTAAGTACTTACTTTACGAAGAAAAGATGACAATCGCAGGTGCCAGAAAGCGTTTGCGGCAACCCTCACATAAAATCAAGAAAGTTGATGCAAATCAAACCCTCCACATCGTCAAAAGAGAACTAGAAGATTTACTTCATCTGTTAAATTAAGAATAGATACTGTTCTTAATCGGGGCGTGGCGCAGCCTGGTAGCGCACTCGCTTGGGGTGCGAGAGGTCGCTGGTTCAAATCCAGTCGTCCCGACCAAATAGAATTTTCCCATTATTTTTTTTCGATTCGGGTGAAGGGTAAAGCCTGACATATTTCTATCGGCTCATAATATCTTACATAGATAATCTGGCTGAATGATTGTCTCCCCTGAAACAAAAAAAGGCCCAGTCGCTTCTACAACGGCTGGGCCCTTAGCTTCCAGTTTAACTCTAACATTCGACTAAACTTCGGCCTCTGCCATCTCCTCAATTTCAACAAAGATGGGGGCCCCGTCTTTTAAGATGGCACTAATGCGCTTGCAGTCTTTAAACCGGCCTTTTAAGATATCTTCCGATAAAAGATCTTCGATCTTTTTCTGAACACAACGGCGCATGGGTCTGGCACCATAGACCGGATCATATCCTTCTTGAACCAACCAATCCAGAAGTTCATCACTCACTTCAAGCTGAAGACCTTTCTCACTCAAGCGATCATTCAATTCATTGATTAAGAGATGAATGATCTTCTCAAGATGGATTTTTTCAAGGGGGTGAAAAACAACAATATCATCGATCCGGTTTAAAAATTCTGGATTGAAAGACTTCTTCAATTCGACCTGAACAGCATCCTTCATCCGCATTAATTGATTGTACTCAGAGGGCTTCTGAAACCCAAGACCACCACCTTTTCCAAGTTCTCGCGTTCCCAGATTGGACGTCATGATCAAAACAGTATTTCTAAAATCGACCTTACGGCCAAGACTGTCGGTGAGATACCCATCGTCCAAAACTTGGAGCAGAAGATTAAACATGTCAGGATGGGCTTTTTCAATTTCATCAAAAAGCACCACAGAATAAGGCCGCCTGCGAACCTTTTCTGTCAGCTGCCCACCTTCTTCGTAACCCACATACCCGGGAGGCGCACCAACCAATCTCGAACTTGAAAATTTTTCCATGTACTCCGACATGTCAATACGAATGAGTGCTTCATCGGTATCGAACAGGAATTCTGCTAATGCACGTGCTAATTCTGTTTTACCCACCCCGGTCGGGCCGAGGAAAATAAAGGAACCAATCGGGCGACGATCTCCCTTTAATCCTGCACGAGAACGCCGAATCGCACGGGCAATGGCTGTAATCCCTTCTTCTTGGCCAATAATCCTTTTATGGAGTTCATCCTCCATGTGAATCAGTTTTTGTGTTTCTTCTTCTTCAATTCTAAAAAGTGGAATACCCGTCATCTTTGAGACAATACAGGCAATTTCTTCCTGGTTAATCACGGGCCTGTTTTTTTCCTGGTTTTTCTTCCACTCCCGTTTAGTTTCTTCAAGTAGCTTTCTAATACGTTCTTCTTCCTCTCGGAAGCGAACGGCCTCCTCAAAATCTTGCAAACGGATGGCCAATTCTTTTTCGTGGACGACTTCTTTTAATTCCTGTTCAAGACCCCGAAGCTCATCGGGTCGAGAATAAGCAATCAGACGAGAACGAGAACCGGCTTCATCAATCACATCGATTGCTTTGTCCGGAAGAAAACGATCTGTAATATAACGATCTGAAAGACGAACCGCTTCTTCAACAGCCTCATCCGAAATATCGACCCGATGATGTGTCTCATAGCGGTCTTTCAACCCTTTGATAATTGCAACAGTTTGTTCTGGGGTCGGCGGCTGAACATAAATAGCTTGGAATCGTCGTTTTAAGGCAGAATCTTTCTCAATATGTTTTCGATATTCATCCAAGGTCGTCGCCCCGATACACTGCATCTCCCCTCTCGCTAAAGCAGGTTTCAACATGTTCGCTGCATCAATACTTCCTTCTGCGGCACCTGCACCCACCAAGGTATGGAGTTCATCAATGAAAATAATGACATTGCCTGAAGTAGCAATCTCTTTCATGACCACTTTAAGGCGTTCTTCAAACTGGCCTCTATACTTGGTTCCTGCAACAAGAGACCCGAGATCCAGCGCAATCACCCGATGGTTAAATAAATTCTCTGGAACATCCATCGTAACCACTCTTTGGGCTAAACCCTCAACAATTGCGGTCTTCCCGACCCCGGATTCGCCGATAAGGACAGGATTGTTTTTTGTACGTCGGCTTAAAATCTGAAGAACCCGTTCGATTTCATCTTGGCGACCAATGACGGGATCCAGACCATCATCAGAGGCTAATTTAGTCAGATCACGACCAAACTCATCCAAGGCAGGGGTACTGCTTTTTTTCTCTTTTTCTCGGGGAGGAGATTTTCTTAAAAGGTTAATAGTGAGCTGCCGCGCCGTCAGGAGATTTCCTCCCAAGCTTCTCACAATTTTTCCACCGATGCCTTCTTCTTCTCTCAAGAGCCCCAGAAGAAGATGTTCACTTCCAATATAATTGTGGCCGAGTAATTTGGCTTCTTCGACCGCATATTCGATGACTTTTTTAACTCTGGGGGTAAAGGGGATTTCACCAAAGGTCATGGTATTGCTCCCACTGGGGAGATTACGTTCGACCTCCAATCGAATCTGCTCGACGGAAAGCCCCATCTTCTTGACGACGGCGATCGCAACCCCATCTCTTTCCCTTAAAATGGCTAAGGCAAGGTGTTCAGTTCCTAAATAATCGTTCTGGTGACGTTCCGCTTCCTCACGAGCAAGAATAATAATTTTTCTCCCTCGGTCGGTAAATTTCTCAAACATTTTTCTCCTCCAAAGACACCAGATCTAGTTGTTTTTTAAAGGTTTTATCTATCAAAATCGTGACAAAGCATCCAATTTAATTGTAGCGATCAGGCCCAGAGATGTCAAGGCTATTCTAGGTAGTGTCTCAGTTTGAATAATGGCCGTATTTAAAAACCTTCGGGAAAATAGTATAATGTACTCGGAGGTTTTATATGCCAAAAGGCCCAAAGGGACAAAAAAGACCCGCCGATGTTGTCGGTTGTGCCGTTACCGTAGCCAAGATAGCAACAGGAGAGGAAGAAGAAACAGAAGAAAAATCTGGCCGTGTCCGTTCGGGCAAAGCAGGCGCAGAAGCACGCTCTAAAAAACTCACGCCCGAAGAACGATCAGAGATTGCAAGATTGGCTGCTCAAGCACGCTGGAAGAAGAGGGATTAAGCTACTTCACCGTCCGTATAGACCAACCGCTCGTTAACATCTTCTGTAAAGTTAAGATCCAAATCATATTGTTTTTCTACCGGTCTTTCATCATTGAAAGCGTCAACGTCAGTGCGAAGGTGAAAACAGTCACCGACAACCTGTTCACGGCGTTGCCCAAAAGACATTTGCATATGTTCATCACTCGCAAATCCAAAAATTCCCCAAAAGGTCGATTGAACCCCATTCTTGGTTATCTTGACTGCGTGATTAACTCTGCGATCCCGACCTTTTTTATCAACAACGGTTTCAGCTCGTAGAGCCGCCGCCATTTGAGATGCAAGGATATCTTTCGGATCCACCGGAGGCAACTCCAACAAGCCCTTGCTTAAAGCCCATTCCACAACCGGTCTTGTCCCTGCTGGTTGGTATTGGTGTTCCTTCTCGTATTGCTTCCAAAGTTTTTGCATCAACCCAGTTTTAGTCATTGTTATCTCCAATTACTTGTAATAAATGGGACTGATTGCCCCCATCCATCTGCTATTGAACCAGGAACCACAATCTGGCGTACTTTCACTTGATATGCTCGTAGATAGTCATATCGTTGTGTCCGTCGTTGAATTTGCCCGACCACAAGCCCTGGGTGAACATTGTTGATCTTTGAAAATGCTACTACATCTTTTTCGTAAAAGAAGGGTTTTTTACGCCTTATAAAAGACTCTATCTTTTCAGAAGGGACACAGAAATCAGCGGCAGCGGCATTTGCGATCCGTTCCTCTTCCGGGATATTGCTCGATGAAGAATTAGCGCGCTCTCCTTCTAGTTCAGCGTCGATCATCTCCGTGTCTTTGCCATGTCCTTTAAGGATATGTTCGATTTCATGGCGCAGAACAAACCAAAAATTATCGATGCGATCATAGCGAAACGATAGCCCTATCACGGGTGAATGTTGATCTAACCAGAATGCCACTCCATCAATCTTCGACTTTGGAAGCGCTTCTACCATAATGAGCCGGACACCGCATTCGTTAAGGATACGAGGAACATGCCGTGCTTCTTCGGGCGCAATTAACATCTCACGCATATGATCCATTGATTTTTTTAAAGCATTGGATGAATATTTAGGAACAGCAATTGATTTTGCGATTTGTTTTACCCTAAATAACCAAGCTAACTGTACGGGCGGGATTTCTTTTTCCTCATAACTACTTTTTTTTGCAGCATGAGACATATAGGGAATCTCGGCTGCATCAACTACTTCAAAGAAATTCGCCAACTGCTTTTCGAGTTCGGCAGCATCGTCAGCCTTAAGCCATCCTCGCCTGATCATTTCTCTAATAGGATATTGGGATCGCATTCTTGCACGCAAAGAAATGTCGGGGCTTGGCTCCTCTGCGCGACTCAAGTCATAAGCTTTTTGGAGGTCAGCAAAGTAATCTAGTGGAAGGCCAAAAGCATGTCCAAGAGCTTTTGATGTCTTAGGACTAATACCACGTTTTTGCGAAAAGATAAGGCTAAGGCCTTTTATCGGACAACCAAGAACAAAGGCTAGGTCGGTTTGATTCCAACCGCGAGCTTTTAGGAGTTCCCGGAGATAGATTCCAGGATGTTTCCCGAGTATCGGATCCAGTGGCAAAGAAGTCATGCACAGGATCATACAGAGGTGGAAAAGAGTTGTCAATGCCCTATTCCCCTAGATAGGGAATAATGAACTTAATGCTTACTATTAATGTTTCACCATGTTAGATTAAGACCATGAACAAGCTGCCAATGCAAAAGCGCACTCAAATCCTTCACATGCTAGTGGAAGGTTCCTCTATGAGATCTATCTCAAGGGTTGTGGGCGTATCAATCAACACAGTCACTAAGCTCTTAGTGGATGCTGGCAAGGCTTGTGCTGATTACCATGATAAACATGTCCGGAATGTAAAAGCCTCCCGTGTCCAGTGTGATGAAATCTGGTCATTCTGCTACTCAAAACAAAAGAACGTCCCAGAGAATAAGATCGGTGAAGCGGGTAGCGTATGGACGTGGACAGCACTGGATTCTGACAGCAAGCTGATTATTTCTTGGCTGGTTGGTGGTCGTGATTCTGATTATGCTATTGAGTTCATGGATGACCTCAGAAAACGGCTAGAAAATCGCGTTCAACTCACCACAGACGGACACAAAGCTTATCTTGAAGCAGTAGAGGGTGCATTCGGCGGTGATGTAGATTACGCCATGCTAATAAAACTCTACGGAGAACCCACCAATAAAGGGCCAGAAAGAAAATATAGTCCTTCTATTTGTAATGGAGCTAAAAAGAAAGATGTAGTAGGAAACCCAGAACATGATTACATCAGCACATCACATGTTGAGCATCATAACTTGAATATGCGGATGAGTATGAGACGATTTACCCGCTTAACAAATGCTTTCTCTAAAAAACTAGAGAATCATTGTCATGCACTGGCTTTGTATTTCATATATTATAATTTTGTGCGGATTCACAAATCACTTAAAGTCAGTCCTGCTATTGCCGCAGGAGTTTCAAGCCGACTTTGGGGGATGGAAGATATTGTGAATATTATTGATGATTATGAAATAAAAAGAAAATCAAACTGAGACACTACCCTATTCTAAAACCTCGCGTTGACACCTCAAGTACGAATATATTATCTATTTGTGACAGAATATAGGACAAACAGGTGCATCAATACAAAGATTTTCTCAGACAACTCAAACAACAAAACCTTCTCCGCTCACTACGAGAAATTGATTCAGCCCCAGATGACATCATCACGGAAAATGGCAAAGAGTTGCTCCTATTTTCCTCGAACAATTACCTCGGACTAGCGAACCACCCATCACTCAAATCCGCCGCGATCGCCGCGATCCAGGGTTGGGGAGTGGGTTCAGGGGCGTCTCGCCTCGTTTCGGGAAACCTTAATCTGTATAAACAACTCGAAGAAGCTTTGGCGAAACTAAAAAAGACCGAGGCAGCGCTTGTTTTCAGCACAGGCTACATGGCAAATATTGGAAGCCTCGGGGCGATTCTTCAAAAAGACGATCTCATATTGGCGGATCGTCTCAATCATGCGAGCCTCATCGATGGATGCCGTCTCTCCGGAGCCACATTTCGACTCTATAAACATTGCGACATGGATCACCTTAAAAAACTTCTCTCAGACCGAAAAAAGGATCAAAAGGCCTTTATTATCACAGACGGACTCTTCAGCATGGACGGCGACATCGCTCCCCTTCCCGAAATACTTCGCCTCGCAGAAGAATATGATGTCGGGGTCTTTCTTGATGATGCCCATGCCACAGGGGTTCTCGGATCTTTCGGGGGAGGGACAGCGGAACATTTTCAGCTCACAAGCCCGAGACTCATCCAAATGGGCACGCTCAGTAAGGCCCTTGGAGGATTGGGGGGGTTTATTGCTGGTAACCGGATACTAATCGACTATCTTATCAACAAAGCGCGACCTTTTGTCTACACAACCGCACTCCCACCCAGCGTACTCGCCTCTGGGATCGCTGCCCTGGCCCTGCTCGAAAAAGATCAAACCCTCATTAAGCAGCTTTGGGAAAATAGGAATTATTTTTACGAAAAAGTGTCTCATCTCGGATTTAACACCCTCAAGACTGAAAGTCCTATTTTCCCAATATTGATTGGAAACAGTGAAACAGCACTCACATTTTCAAAATCTCTGCTCGAGAACGGCATCCATGTTTCTGCGATACGCCCCCCCACCGTTCCAAAGGGAACCGCCCGGCTTCGCGTGACGATCATGGCCAATCACAAAAAGCACCAGATTGACACACTGCTCTATCAACTAGAAAAGGCGGGTCGGTCATTAAAGGTGATCTAATTTAAGATGAAAAACATACTGATTACAGGAGGGACAGGCGGATTAGGCGAAGTCCTTTGTTACGCTTTTTCAAAAAAACCGGCACGTATTGGCATTCATCTCTTTAAAAACCATCCTAAAGGGAAAACCCTTTTGAATACATTGAGTAAAAAAGGCAACGAGGTCATCCTTTTCTCTGGCGATCTAAGCAATGCTGTTTTAGCCAAAAAAGTATTTGAACAACTCTACGATGCCTGGGGTGGGATTGACCTTTTGATCAACAATGCCGCTATCAATCAAGATCGACTCTTTCATCAAATTACAACGGAAGAATGGGATCAGCAAATCTACCTCAACCTATCGGGAGCCTATTACTGTATTCGAGAAGCGGCAAATCTCATGAAAAAAAAAGAGAAAGGACATATCATTAATATTGCATCCCTCTCGGCCTTGACTGGACGCGCCGGACAATCAGCCTACACCGCATCTAAAAATGGCCTCATCGCACTGTCTAAAACAGCCGCGAAGGAACTCGGGAAATACGGGATTCAAGTCAATACCGTCTGTCCGGGTTTTTTGAAAACAAACATGACTGCAACACTCAGCACTGAACAAACCGACCATCTGACTTCTCAAAATACGCTCGGGCGGCCTTCAAGCCTTGAAGAAGTCTCCGAATTTATCAGAATGCTCTCTGAAATGAAACATATCTCAGGGCAAGTGTTTAATCTCGACAGCCGGATTTGATGAGACAGAACAAACCTAAAGGTATTTTCATTACTGGAACGGACACAGGTGTGGGCAAAACACTGATCTCCGGTGCCATCGCGAGATCACTGGTTTCTAAAGGAATCCATTGCGGGGTCATGAAGCCGGTGGAATCAGGATGCCGCCTGGAGAAAAATGAACTCACGCCCAGTGATGGGCTTTACTTAAAACAGGCGGCCCGCTCTCTAGATCCCATTGAACAGATCACACCCTGCCGCTTTCGATACCCTCTCTCCCCTTATGCTGCGACACTTGAGGGAGAACAAGGCATGTTGTCTTTGGCGGACATCCAAAAATCCTACCATCAGCTCTCAACAAACCATGATTTTTTAATTGTTGAAGGGGCGGGCGGTTTGCTCGTTCCCTTAACCCAATCTCATAGCCTCATCGACTTGATTCTCCTTTTAGAACTCCCTGTACTTTTGGTAGCGAGAAGCGGACTGGGGACCCTCAATCACACCTTACTGACTCTTCGCTATGGCACGGCACAAGGGATCACTTTTTTAGGCGTGGTTCTAAATCGGACATCTAAGAAGAGAGCAACTTCTGAAGAGAGCAACTTAAAAATATTGTCGGAAAGAACAGTCGTCCCCATCTTTGGACCATTCCCGAGTTTAGGCTCAAAAAAGGACCCAGAGGAACAAATCGAGGCGTCTTGCCAGTTTTTTGAAATGAATCTCGAACTCAAGGAAAAAATTGATCAATTACTCTAATCGAACGATATTCAAACACCCTCTTCACAAAACATGGGAAAATAGTCATACTCATGAGAATTCAAACCTCACAGAATACATTCTTTGCCTTTTCCTCGAACAGAGAAAACAATACTTCTTCTCTGCAAAAAACCACTTCAGAACATCAGCAAACAGACCCCCCCCCTAGCGGGAAAAAAATTAGAGACATCTTCCACTCCAATAAAAGAGGAACTTAGCTTACAAGATCAAAAAATTGTGCAGGATTTAAAAACACGAGATCGTGTCGTGCGGGCACCTGCAGCCGCGCCCCTTGCGGCTGCAGGTCCTTACGCAAGAGGCGCGGCAAGCGATCCCTATCAAAAAGGACCCGATGGACAACTTTATGCCATCGGAGGTGAGGTGGGGATTGATTCTTCTCCCGTTGGAAATGGCCCCCGAGGCGACGATTCTAAAGGCCAGGGCAGTCCGACGGACTGCCAATGCGCCGGGAAATCCCTCCGCGCTGGATCGGCGTGTTGCAAGTCAAGCCTCTGCAATGGAAGCCAATGCGAGACAAGAACTCATTACGCTTCGGGCAGTAAAAATCGATGAAATAGGGGAAACATAGGGCTTAGAAAAAAAAAGATCCGACTCAAAATAAAAAAAGTCCTTCCGAAACATCATCCCAATCACAACAAGAGTCAGCCCCTGTTTTCCAATTTAATCGGAAAGTCGATCAATTCTTTCAGGTATTGAACAATATCGGATCTAACCTTGATCTAAGTGTATAAATCCTTCAGTTTTTATATCTTATACACTCGGCATCCCATCATCCAAACAAGTGATCCATCTTTGGACTTCAGATTGATCTGCACCTGCCAGTGCTGAAGCAATGGCAAGGCCTGTTACTCTCGTAGAGATAATGTTCGGAAGATGAGAAAATTGAATGCCTCCGATCGCATAAACCGGAAGAGCGGTTACGGCACAAAGCTTGGCAAGCCCTTCGATACCGAGAGGCATTTCTTGAGACCGTTTTGTCTTCGTTGGAAATATGGGACCAATCCCAATATAATCAATGTTTTCCGATTCAGCCTGTTTCACCTGTTTCAAATTATGAGTTGAAAGACCCACAATGCTTTCTTCCCCTAATAATTTTCTAGCCATTTCCACTGGAAAATCATCCTGTCCCAAATGAACGCCATCGGCCTTGACCGCCAGCGCAAGGTCAATTTCATCATTTATAATCAATACAACATTGCGCTCCCGTGTCAGACCCTGAAGTTGTTTCGCTCTTTCAAACTGCTCTCTTCGGGAGGCATTTTTATCTCGATATTGAATCCAACGCACACCGCCTTCAATGGCCTCGTCTATGAATTCTAAAAATGTGCGCTGTGATCCCTTCTGTTTATAAAGCGAGGGGTCAACAATCAGATAAAGCGGGGAAAACAACATCCAGTCAATGAACTAGGTTTTGGGTGAAGCAAGAAAGTGATCAAGAAATGTGGTCGAATACCGACCTTTCAGAAAATTCAAGTCTTTGAAGATTCTTTTATGAAGAGGCAAACTGGTTTCAATCCCTTCAATCACAAATTCAGAAAGGGCACCATTCATCTTTGCAATTGCCCCTTCTCGTGTCGAGGAATGCACAATCAATTTCGCAATGAGTGAGTCGTAATAGGGCGTAATGACACTGCCCATGTAACTTGCGGAATCCACTCGAATTCCCGGCCCTCCCGGTAGATGGAAGGCCGTAATGGCCCCTGGACAAGGGGTAAAAGTCTCTGGTGATTCAGCATTGACACGACACTCAATACTGTGACCGTTGAGTTTGACCTGGCTTTGTTTGAATGAAAGGGGTTTTCCGGCAGCAATACGAATCTGCTCTTTCACCAAATCTATGCCTGTCACACACTCACTGATCGGATGCTCCACTTGGATTCGGGTATTCATTTCAATAAAATAAAAATTATGATCTCGATCCAAAAGAAACTCAACCGTCCCCGCATTCACATAATGAGAAGCCGTGACCGCCGCCAATGCTGCACGGCCCAACTCCCTGCGGAGTCGATCGTCCACCACGGGAGAAGGCGTTTCTTCAACTAATTTCTGATGCCTTCTCTGAATAGAACAATCCCGTTCCGGCAAATAGATCATTTTTCCTTTGTCATCTGCTAAAATCTGTATTTCAATATGTCGGGGTTCAATAAAAAACTTTTCGACATAAACATCCCCGTTCCCAAAAGCAGATTCTGCCTCCGATTTCGCAGCGTGAAAGGCAGCTGAAAATGAGGTCTCTTCATGCACCTCACGCATGCCACGCCCCCCTCCGCCTGCAACCGCTTTGATAATGATAGGATAGCCAATTTTTCGAGCGACATCGATCCCTTCATTCTCATCTGAAATTACACCTTCGCTTCCTGGGATAATGGGCACCCCATTTTTTGCCATGAGATCACGCGCTTTGGCTTTATCCCCCATTAGGCTGATACATTCGGGCAATGGCCCAATAAACTTAAGGCCCGCCGATTCGCAAACATCTGCAAAATGGCTGTTTTCAGCCAAAAAACCGTAACCGGGATGCACGGCGTCTGCCCCGGCAATCTCAGCTGCACTGAGGATATTGGGGATATTGCGATAGGACTTTGCCGGATCTGCAGGGCCGATACAGATTCTTTCATCTGCAAATCGGGCGGGAAGTGAAGTGGCATCGGCTTCAGAATGAACCGCGACGGTCTGAACCCCCAACTCCCGACAAGCACGAATAATTCGGAGAGCGATTTCCCCTCGGTTTGCGATCAAGACTTTACGAAACATCGTGTTTATTCCTCTTATGCGGGTTCGATCGCGAAGAGCGCTTCGGCATATTCCACTGCTGCACCATCTTCAACACACACCCTGACCACACGGCCATCCACATCAGACTCAATCTCATTCATCAGCTTCATCGCCTCAACAATACAAATGATTTGACCTTTTTTGACCAAATCCCCTACCTCGACGTAAGCACTAGTGGCGGGGGAGGCCGAGATATAAAATGTCCCGACAATCGGCGATGTAATCAGGTGTTGCCTGGCAAGGAGTTCCGTTTTTTCTTCTGTCACTTCTTGGGAAGGGGAAAGGTTTTCTACTGGAGTCGAAATAAGTGCCGCACTTGGTACCGCAGGTACAGTCAGCGCTCTTTTGAGACAAATCCGCCGTTCGGAGTCTTCAACCTCGATTTCAGATAATGCTCCATCATCCATAAGAGCGATTAATTTTTTAATTTCATTTAAGTCCATTGTGGGCCTCTCATTTAGGCATCAGAAGAAAAACAGCGGCAAAAAGGGGTCTCAACAAGAATCGATGACGAGATTTTTGCTTCATTTTACACGCTCAACATAGTTTCCCGTTCGCGTATCAATTTTTATCACGGTCCCTTCTTCCAGATACAATGGAACTTTGACAGATCCACCCGTTTCTAAGGTCGCCAACTTCGTCCCTCCACTTGCAGTATCCCCTTTCACCCCTGGCGGGGTTTCAACAACCTTTAATTCTACAAAAAGAGGCAAGGAAATCTCAAGCGGGTTCCCCTCATAAAACAAAATTTTTACAACTATGTTTTCCTTCAAGAAATCTTTTGAGGATCCAAGCTGCGCTTCTGTCACAAACAACTGATCGTAGGTCTCCGTATTCATGAAATGATATTCATCACCTTGTGCGTATAAAAACTGCATCTCCATTTCAGAAAGGTCTGGTTCTTCAAAACGTTCGCCTGAGCGAAAGGTTTTATCCAACATATGATTGGTTTTCAGATTTTTTAACTTTGTCCGCACAAAGGCGCCCCCTTTTCCGGGCTTCACATGCTGAAACTCGACAATAATATAAGGTGCGCCATCAATTTCTATTTTTGCGCCGTTTCGAAAATCTGCGGTTGATATCATAACGCTATCCTAAATCCTCAAATAATTCTATTATTTCATACATGAGACTTAAACAGCAGGAACTTTAGAATGGACTGTTCCATTTATTTTTTTGCCGAATCCCCGAGGTTTTCTAAATAATCAATGACACCCGACAAGCCCAAGAGATAACTCTGTGCTCCAAAGCCACAGACTTGTCCAATCACCACATCAGAAATCAGAGAGACGTGACGAAATGATTCCCGCTGATAAATATTGGACAAGTGCACTTCGACGACCGGGAGCGCCACCGCGAGAATGGCATCTCGAATGGCAATACTGGTATGGGTATAGGCGGCTGCATTAATAATAATGGCTTCATATCGACCCCGCGCCTCTTGAATACGACTGACCAATTCTCCTTCTGAATTGGACTGAAAAGCAACGACTTCAATCCCTTGTTTCTTTGCAGTAGTCGCCATCTCCCAATTAATTTCTTCGAGGGTTTCGGTTCCATATTGTTCAGGTTCTCGACTGCCGAGAAGGTTTAAATTCGGACCGTGTAACACGAGGATCTGCTTCACAGGCCCAAATCTTCCATCAAATCCTCTGCGATGATCCCGGCATAAAAGCGACCTTTACCCAAACTTTCTTTCGAACCCATTGCAAAAATCAGGTTGTAGCCTGGCGCGATTTTCCTAATAATCAGATTCATTTTATCCGCAACAATGCTCATCTCATGTACGATGCCTGAATGACACGCGGTTCCCGCCTTATCGGCCAAATTCCATAGTGGGCCATATTCCGCAACAAGCAAAGCCATATCAATCGAGGCATCTTTATGATATTCCTCAACAATAATACCATCGCTGTCGGAAATGGCTGCACCCGATAGATCTTTTATTCGCTTGACTGCGTGTGCCATATGTTCCTGAAAGGTCATTGATGCCTTTCTTTTTGGATCGCGTCAAGCCACAATTGCAAACGCCTTATTCTTTTTTCGACAGATGAAACCGTAGTACCTGTCATCGGCTTATCTTTGCCCCGAAGATGTTGAAGTACCTCCCCAAGACCTTTTTGAAAGGTCAGGTCAGAAGGGTCATTCATCAGTAATTTTTCATAGACATCTACGGCTTCTTTATAATGCCCCTGCGATAGATACAGCGTAGCAAGCGTCTGGGTCATATGGGGTTCATTGTCTATTAGCGCGGGAACCATTTCGGTCATGGGGGTGGTCACTCCCTGTTCATCAAGTAAAAGATCTTCTTTGAAAACCAGATTTTTGGCTGTCGCTTCTGTAAGAGACATCTCAACTTCTGAGCCATTCTCCACCACCTCACGGAGAGTCACTGTCTCATCACCCACGGGAGGCAAAACAGTGGAAGTGGCTTCTTCGGGGGGCTCAAGTGGAGATTTCATCTTTTTATCCAGCTCTTCTAAAAATTCCCCGGCCTCTTTATCCGTCGGATCAATTTGAAGGATGCTCTGATAAGGTTCTTTTGCCTCCTGAATGTGGCCTTCTTTTTCCAAAACATTGGCTAAGCTTTTTAGAGAGGAAATATTGCTAGGCGCAATGGCCACGACATATTCAAATTGCATTTTTGCCTCTGAAAGTGCCTCCCTTTCGAGATAAATTTTCCCTAACATCAGCCGTGCCGCAATGAATGTCTCATGCACTTTGATCCCATCAGACAAAACGGCAATGGCTTCATCCAGCATCCCCGAAAGACGGTAGGCTTCTGCCAAAGGAACAAATAATCTTGATCTAGGATTTTCACTCAGAAGACCCGTCAGCCTCGATATTTCAGGAGTGATTAATTTTTCGGCCATGACCACCTATTTCGATGATTTTAATTCGCATTGAACGTGTGATACTAGAGCAGTATCTCCCAATAAAAATCCGAGGGGAATCATAGCAAATCGAATAAAAATCAACAAGCCTCCGCTTTAATCCTGAGCACTTCTTTTAAAATACAAACGGAAATCCGGTGTTTAGACATTTTGGGGCAAGAGATCGTCTTACCATGCGCAGGAATCAGTTGAACTCTATTTGTATCCACATCAAAACCAGCACCTTCTGCCGTAACATCATTCGCGACAATGAGATCCAGTCGTTTCTTTTTTAGTTTTTTTCGCGCATTTTGAATAAGATCTTCTGTTTCTGCCGCAAACCCGATAACGACCTGCCCGGGTTTTCCATTCGGCCTTTCAGCCAGGATGTCTGCGGTCTCTTCGAGTTCAATCGATTGATTAGCACCGCTTTTTTTTATTTTTTTAGAAGAAACGATTTTCGGTCTGTAATCACTCACCGCAGCAGCCATAATCACTATGCTTGCTCCAGGAAGATATTGATCTACCGCCTTTTTCATCTCATCTGCGGTATTCACAGAAATAGTGCTCAGTCCCTCCGGAACAGGTATCGAGGTTGGCCCGCTGATCAAGATCACGCGAGCACCCCATTTTTGGGCGATTTCAGCCAAAGCATAACCCATCTTCCCAGACGAACGATTAGAAATATAACGCACGGGGTCGATCGCCTCTTCCGTCGGCCCCGCTGTAATAAGAACCACTTCTCCAAGCAAAGAAGGGTGATCCTCTGACAGTAAAGAGATGACCTGCGTTACAATCTTTTTTTCATCTGAAAAGCGACCCAGCCCTACTTTTCCAGATGCAAGCAGTCCGGTCTCAGGGCCGATAATTTGGACACCGCGTCTCCTTAATCGATCTACATTGGCTTGAACAGCCGGATGCTCCCACATGCCGATATCCATCGCAGGTACAATGACAACGGGAGAAGACGTCGAAAGAATGAGGCTCGACAGGAGGTCATCATTCAACCCCATGGCCATCTTAGAAATAAAATGTGCTGTAATCGGGGCGATCAAGACAAGATCCGACTCTCCCGCCAAAGTCACATGGGCCATTTCTTGATTGGCCTCGGAAAGATCTCTCAAGACAGGGCGTCCTGAAAAAATCTGAAGTGTGAGAAATGGGACAAAACGCTCAGCCGCTTTTGTCAGAACAACCTGAACCTGGGCTCCGGCCTGGGTCAAATCCCTCACGATTTGGAGTGATTTATAGGCGGAGATGCTTCCTGTAATCCCCAGGAGAACCTTTTTTCCAGCAAGCATCTCTTTCCTTATTTGAAGATAAAAAAGCTATATTTTCCCGGGGCTTGATGGATCTGTAAGGATCTCATCTTTCGCACTAGGTGCACCCAGGAGAATATCTAAATCTTTTCTGGCCTGGCTAACCCCTTCTCCTTCTCTTTCTGCGAGCATTGCACGACGTCTGGTTTCTTCTCGAACGCGCCTTTCTTCCCTCAAGGCCGACACGGCCTCTTGCCCATAGAGAATCTCAAGCTTACCCGATAAAACCTCCTCAATCGCAATGGTCGTCTCTTTCTGATCACGTTGAGGGATAATTCTCGGGGGTTCACCTTCCATCAGTTGGCGTGCGCGTTGCGCCGCCACAATCACAAGACGATATTTCGAATCAATCACAGAAGTGTCCAACTCAATGGGTAAAGAAACAATGTCCATAAAATTCCTTTCTGAAAGATGGGGGCAATTAAACAATTGGGGATTATAACAGATGAATAAAGCGTTCTTCCACCCAAGCACGATATTTCTCTCGCATTTTAACGCGTTCAGCCCGGATAATCGACTCTAGATTTTCTAGTGCGACTTCAAAATCTTCATTCACGATTAAATACTGATACCGATGATAACAGCGTATCTCATCTCCCGCTTTCTGCAGTCGCTTCTCGACCACCTCTGGAGAATCTGCCCCACGCATAAGCAAGCGTTTTTTTAAAATATCAAAAGAAGGGGGAAGAATATAAATATAAACGGCATCTTCTGATTGCTTTTGCAAATTCATCGCGCCCTGAGGATCGATGTCGAGCAGGATATCAACGCCTTCCGATGTAAGACGGTGCAATTGTTGTTGAGATGTCCCATACAAATTTCCATGAACCTCAGCCCACTCGATAAACGCCCCTTCCGCAACATCCGCCTTAAACCGCGCCTCATCCACAAAAAAATAGTCTTTTCCTTCAATCTCACCCTTCCGCGGACGACGGGTGGTATAGGATGTAGAGAACTGCAAGCCTTCCACCTTATCCAATACCGCCTTACAAAGTGTGGTTTTTCCCGCCCCCGAAGGGGCAGAAATCACAAAGAGGATGCCGGTTCTATCCATCAGCACCGTCCTTACGCAATATTCTGGACCTGCTCTCTCATCTTCTCTAGTTCACTTTTCATTGCAACAACCGCCATCGATATGTCCTGATCACCCGATTTCGCGCTCAAGGTATTGACTTCACGAAACATCTCTTGAAGTAAAAAATCCAAGGATCGACCAACCACGCCTCCCTTTCGCAACATTTTTTTGAATTGATCGATATGAACCTTCAGGCGCGTCCGCTCTTCGCTGATATCCGCACGCTCCGCAAAAATTGCGACTTCCTGCGCGATCCGTGCATGATCCACATCAACACTTGAGCTTAACTCAGCCACACGGCTTTTCAGGCGCTTTTGCCGTACTAGGATCACCTGCTTTTCTTTCCCTTTCACAATAGAAAGTTGTTGACTCAAATAATCTAATCGCCCGATCAAATCCGTCACAAGCGCCTTCCCTTCTGCTTTTCGCATTTTCTCAATTGCGTTCATCGCCTTAGAAAGTATTTTGTTTAGGAAGGGTTCAAGTGACTCAGAAGGCTCTTCTTTTTCTTTTTCCGTAATGACGTCCCGAAACTGGCTCATCAGGGCAATATCAATTTCACCCGAAAGGCCTAACGTTTTTTTTAATTTTTTTAGTGACTCATAATAGGATTCGGCGGCTTCAAGGTTTAAGGCATATTCTTTTTTTGTTTCCTGAGGGAGCTCAAGGATGACCGAGAGATCCATGCGTCCTCGTTCAAAACGGCTCTGAACTTTCTTTTTAACCGTCTCTTCAAAAGCGGAAAGCGCTCGCGGGAGTCGTGCCACAACACTGGAATGGCGATGATTCACGGAACGAATCTCCACCAAGAGGGCCTGGCCTTTTAAAACCCCTTCTGCCCGTCCGTAACCTGTCATACTCTGAATCATTCAGGTTTCTCAAAAAAACATAAATCCAACGAAATTATAATGTTCGACCTTCAGCAAGTCAAACATCAAAATATTCAATCAGATCTATATGAGAACAGGTCAAACCTGGATTTTTTGCGAGAAATCATCAGGGTCTAGGAAAAACCCAGACTTCATCAGAGTCTCTTTAAAGCACTCTGTGTTCGGAAAGAAGGGATAAAATCAGATGAAGGGGCCCTACAGGAGATCACTCTAAGACAAGGGGGATCTCTGCATGGTATCCTTTTTGTATTAAGTAAGAAATCGAATCGTTGGTGTTCAAACAGAAAGCACCTCATTGTTCGTTTTTTAGCCAATGCTTGACTAAAAAACGAGATTAAATTGTGGCGCCCATGGACATTTTTAGAATAACTCCCCCAAGCCGCTCTTGTGTCTTCATTGATTCAAACTTAATCTGATCTGTGGCGGCGATTCCACTTCCAAGGGATTCCTGAGACATCCTGCTTTGTCCCCTGGAATCCAGAATAAATGCTCCAATCTGTTCTTGTACAAGGCCCTGATTCCATTCGAGCCAAGCGGCTGTTTTTATCTCACGCCCAATCGCTTCTTGATATATCCCTTGTTCATTCAAAACAACCCGGGCATTAGTCATTTGACGCATATTTGTGGATTGAGATGAATAGACAGCCAATAAGAAAAAGACCCCCATAACAGCGACGATCATTATTTGTATTTTTTTAAAACGTTTCATCAACAAACCTCCTCGTAAGAATAATTGGATAGAAAGTCGTTCAGATGTCGCATTAACCCTGAAACAGACAGAACCCAACATAGTACTTATTCAAAATTCAAGAATGCTTTCCTAAAATGCAATATTAATGCCTATGAGAAGTGGCGACTTGAAAATAAATTAATCAATTATTTCAAGTTCTTACACAAATAATTTTATGGGAGATTTCGCTGAATCCTGAAACAAAGTTCACATTTATTGGGCAGAACGTGCATCACAGCATTGAAAAAAACAGAGAATAAGCACTCTGTCTTAATCAGATCGAGTTTTTTATTTTAAGAAAGGAAGGACAGAACAGATATCGTAGACCAACAGTTTGCCAAAATAATCACAAACCCATTCAGAGAGGATCAATTGCCAGTATATCGATTGACACCACCAAAGGTGCCGAACCACTTGTGGCCATCGTCGTCAATGGTGATCGCAAAAATATAATCCCCCAACAAACCATCCTTCCGGGTAAATGTTTTAAAGGATGTTCCATCATAACGACTCAGACCCTTGTTTGTCCCGATCCACATGATGCCTTTGGGGTCGATTTCGATGGCATTGATGATATTACCCGGCAGCCCATCTTTTGTAGTGTAGTTTTTAAATGTTTTTCCGTCAAAGTGTGAAAGCCCGCCGCCCCAAGTCCCGAACCACTTGTCGCCTTTTTGATCAATGGCCGAAGAAATGACATAGTTTGGATTGGTCTCTTGGTTTTCCCGGCCACTTTGCAAGTGGTGATCCTCATCATCGGAATAGTTGTCTTCTTTCTCAGGCCGCTTGAGTGGTTCTCGCATGGATGCGCCAAGACCATCTTTATGTGTCCATCCCTCCCATGTTTTTCCGTCAAAACGGTTAACGCCCCCTTCTGTTCCAAACCAGAGGACACCGGAAGGCTCACGCTCTACGGTATAAACCCACTTGTCGACAAGCCCATCATCCATGGTATAGGTCACAAAACCTTCTTTGTTGGAGTGGCTGGCTCCTTTCCATGTCGCCACCCACATTGATCCATCTGCATCGAAGAGCAAATCATAAACCCATAGGTCACCCAAACCTGCCTTCGGGGCATATTGTGCCCAATTCGCCCCATAGGTTTTTTGCCCATGCCCGTAGGGTGTGAAGAGTTCCCAGTTTGTTCCGTCGAAGCGGACAAGCCCACCACCGTAAGTACCGATCCAGACATTACCTCGATCATCGGGTTTGATCGCCACTATGACATTTGAAAGAAGACCTGCCTTTCTGGCATTAAAGACTTGCGGGATTTCTTTTTTACGGTCAAAACGGATCAGGCCGTTAGAGGTACCGATCCAGATGTCATCACCCTTTGCGGCTAAGCCCCTGATGACCACTTCTCCAATGGACCAACCCGTCCATCGGGAATCGAAAGATCGACCCAATGGGGGTGGGGTTTGCGCCCTTGTGGGCAACTTGAATACAACGAGAACAAATAAAAGTGCGATAAAAACCGGTGTCCCTGCTTTCAAAATTCTCCCCATTTCAGTTTTTGACGCAAGACTTGGTAATAGCTTCGATTCGGGGAAAGAATCATTCGAAGACGTTTTTTCGCCGCCGTAATCTTCACCACATCATCAGATACAAGAGGAAAGATTTCTTGCCCATCCAACATCGCCACTGGCCCTTCTCCCTCCGTTTTCAAGACCACCTCCACAAGGGATGAACTCGGAACCACGAGTGGACGATTTGTCAGCATATGCGGCGAGATTGGCGTAATAACTAAAGCCTCAACCGAGGGATGAACAATTGGCCCTCCAGAAGAAAGCGAATAACCGGTTGAACCCGTTGGACTTGAAATGATGACCCCATCCGCTCGAATTGCAGTCACAAATTGCCCGTCAATCGTAATTTCGAGGTGTATCAACCTTGCAAGCGCACCTTTATGGATCGTGACATCATTTAAAACAGGGGGTTGAGGATGGTCTTCCAATCCTCTGACAACGCTACTTTGCAGAGTTTGACGCAAGTCTTCCGAAAAACCAATCTCAAAAATACGTTCTAAACTACTGTAAAGTTCATCCAGCGTCACCTCAGTTAAAAAACCCAAACTCCCCAAGTTCACACCCAAAATGGGGACATCTCGTCCTTCCACCTGACGCGCCGCTGAAAGGAAAGTGCCATCGCCCCCCAAGACAATAAGTAGGTCGAGTTTCTCGGGAGCATCATTTTGATACAGCGGATCAACAAGCACAACAGATTTCCCTCGCTTTTGAAGCCAAAGCCTCAGAGCTTGTAAGGTTTCGTCTCCCTTGGGGTGATCCGGCCTGAGTGTGATTCCAATCTGTTTCACGGCATCGCCATTGATAGAAAAGATCCCTAAAAAGTCCGCTGCTTGTTGATAAACAAAAGGATGATTCTAACGATCCATTTTTTCTTTGTCAACGCGCCCGCTCCCTCTGATTCGCTTGAATTCTTTACGACAGGAATGGTACATTATTTCCCTTTTTATACGTTTTTTGAAGGGGGTTACGCATCCGTGTCAAAGAAAATTCATCAATTTTTAATCACTTCAGGTTCCATCCTACTCATACTGGGCATTATTCGTTTATATCGTGTAATACGGATGCACCAGGAAGATCCGCTTTTTGCCCCGCATCTCTTGGGCGCAAGCCTTTCGGCTTGGATCTCCTATTCATTGCTTAAAATTGGCCTGAAAAAAAAAGAACTGAATCGAAAAGGGGCCATTTCTCTCATCCGATCCGGGTCTGTCTTACTTGCAATTTGGAGTTATCGTTTTTATATTTTTTTACAAACCCCGGGGAATTCCACTTTACCAATACAGGCCTATCTCGCTCCATTTTATGTTGTTTTCGGCACAATCGTCATGTGTATCGGATTAAAAATTAGCCGGGGGATCAGAAAAAATATGAAAGAAAGTGCCCTGGCACTTTCAGAAGAAATCACAAAAAAAGACCATGCCACAAAACTTTCATAAAAAGCACCACAACAACATTTCGATCAAAAGGAGTGCCCATTTTTCAAAAAAGCGCTGAACTCACAGTTCAGACCGAAGGTCGAAAACTTTACGATATCACCCAACTAGTCAAGGAATGGCTTTCCCTATTCCCACTTCAAGAAGGGCTACTCACCCTTTATATTCGGCACACCTCTGCCTCATTAGTCATTCAAGAAAATGATGACCCGGAAGTGCTTCGAGATATGGAGCGCTTCTTCAATCAACTCGTGCCACAAGGGAACCCCCTTTTTAAGCATACCGCTGAAGGACCGGATGACATGCCTGCACACATCCGCGCTGCCTTGACAGCCGTTTCACTCTCCATTCCAATCAATCATGGCGCACTGCTGCTGGGAACATGGCAAGGAATTTTTCTCTATGAGCACCGATCCGCAATGCACACGAGAGTGATTTCTTGTCATCTCATCGGGGCATAAGTCAGAACCATAACTTCACGAAATAGTGCTTCTGTTTTCGCCAAAACCTATTGAAAAATATAAAAAAAATTCAAGAGACTTTCAACGCATTGGCACAGACTTGACAATACATCAGATTGACTTTCATGCCTTAAGCTGGTTATGCTCCGAAGATGTGCTTATTGAAAATATAATGTTCTTGATCCGATGAAATAGATGGTTATTGGCATACCGAGAGAAATCAAAGACCAAGAGTACCGTGTTGGGATTACCCCCATCGGGGTCTCATCGCTCTGTCAAAAGGGACACACTGTTTTAGTCGAGACAAGAGCCGGCAATGGCAGCGGTTTATCCGACGAAGCCTTTCAAAAAGCAGGAGCGGAGATCTCTACATCAAAAAAAGTGCTTTTTAATTCTGCTGAGCTCATTGTTAAAGTTAAAGAACCTCAGCCGGAAGAATTTGATTTTTTTCGCAGTGAGCAAATCATTATCACCTATCTCCACCTAGCCGCAGATCGCCCCCTTCTTGATTTTTTAATAGGACGGAATGTCACCGCCATCGCCTATGATACGATTGAACTCAAAAACGGGAAACGTCCTTTGCTTAAACCCATGAGTGAAGTGGCCGGACGCATGTCTGTCTTGATCGGGACACATTATCTTCAGAAAATCCACGGCGGTATTGGGGTACTTCTTTCGGGCGTCGCCGGGGTACCAAAAGGGAAGGTTGCCATCATTGGCGGCGGCATTGTCGGGAAAAATGCAGCACAGGTCGCTTTGGCCTTGGGCGCGGATGTCACGATTTTTGAACAAAGCTCTATGCAGCGATCCTATCTGGACGATTATTTTAAGGGAGCAGTGGTCACACTCCCCCCTTACGTCGATGAAATCTCCGCTGTGATTCAAGAAAGTCACCTTGTCATTGGCGCGGCTTCAAAATCAGGAGAAGCGGCGCCTCATCTCGTGACAAGAAAAATGGTTTCGAACATGATGAAAGGATCTGTGGTGGTCGATGTTGCGATTGACCAAGGAGGGTGTTTTGAAACGTCCCGGAAAACCGCTCACTCAGATCCCATTTACACTGTCGAGGGTGTGATTCATTATTGTGTCGCGAATATACCGGGTGTGGTTCCAAAAACAGCGACCTTTGCCTTATCAAACGAAACCTTTCCCTATATTGAACGACTCGCCACGCTTGGGTTTGAGTCTGCAATCGCTTCTGATGATGCCTTAAAAAAAGGGCTTAACGTTGCGCAAGGGAAAATTGCACATCCTTCTGTCGCAGAAGCATTTGGCTTAGAAATGGAAAACTAGAGTCGGGGCGTAGCGCAGTCCGGTAGCGCACACCGTTCGGGACGGTGGGGTCGGAGGTTCAAATCCTCTCGCCCCGACCAAGGTAAGAAATGATGAAAAACCCAAAGAAAATGACCTCGGCACATCTTTTTGTGAGTGGTTTGGTTCAAGGTGTGGGGTTTAGAAAATTTACACACGACTGTGCCACAGCGCTCCATTTGAAAGGCTCGGTTCAAAACTTGCTTGACGGTCGCGTGGCCCTCCAAGTCAAGGGGGAACGAGAAAAAATAGAAACACTTATCCTGAATCTTCAGGAGGGGCCTCGCCATGCTAGAGTAGACAAAGTCGATGTAAGATGGGATGTGGCTCCAAGGCATGACGACACTTTTTCAATTACCTATAATTAAGGCAATGACGAATTAGAGGGAAATCATGGCAGACGAGTGGACTCAAGAAGAAACAGAGGAAGAGAGTGAATCCTCAGAAGACCGTACAGAAGATTTAGTCGGGACACTCCCGGGTTTAACGACCGAGCGAGAAGAGGCGGAGAGGCCTGCGTCTTCTACCTCAACTGCATCGGAACAAGACCAACCGGCCGGTGATGCGGTGAAATCCTATTTAAATAATATCCGGCGATCAACCCTCCTCACATTTAAAGACGAAGTCGAACTTGCCAAACTGATTAAAAAGGGTGACGAGCCCGCACGTCAGCGCATGATTGAGTCAAACCTGCGCCTGGTTGTGAGCATTGGGAAACGTTACCTTAATCGTGGACTCCCTTTTTCGGATATTATCGAAGAAGGCAATATCGGTCTCATTAAAGCGGTAGAAAAATATAACCATGAAAAGGGTTTCCGGTTTTCAACCTATGCTTCCTGGTGGATTCGACAATCCATTGAACGAGCCATCATCAACCAGGGCAAGCTCATTCGACTTCCGGTTCATGTTGTTGAGCGGGTCAATCATTATCTTGCACATCTAGATGATCTTGTTCAGGAATTGGGACGAGAACCTGAAGTGATTGAAATTTCAAAAAAAATGAAGATGAAAGAAAAAGACATCGACAACATTCAACGTCTCATGAGGAAAACCTATTCCTTAGATAGCCCGATCGCGGCTGGAAAAACAATCTCACTAAAAGATGTGATTGAAGATACCAAGCAAGTCTCACCCATGAGTCGTGCAGAAGGTGTCGAACGAAGAGAAGGTCTGACACGTTGGCTCGCACGATTGAACCCCAATGAACGCAAGGTGATTGTTCTCAGATTTGGACTTCAAGGCGATGACCCCAATACCCTGGAACAAATCGGGAAAGTGTTTGGCCTCACACGTGAGCGGGTACGCCAAATTGAAGCCGTCGCACTGCGCAAGCTCAGAAACATCATTGCAGAAAAATCGATTGAGTCCAGTGAGCTTCTTTAGATTATTTTCAAGTAAAATGAATGGAGTATGATTTGGACTTAAAGACAAAAATTAGAGAAGTCCCTGATTTTCCCAAAAAGGGGATTCTTTTTTATGATATCACGACGCTCTTGTCAGATCCCTTGGCCTTAAAAACAGCAGTGGATCGCCTCGCAGCACCCTACTTAACCAAGAATATCAATAAGGTGGTTGGCATCGAATCACGTGGTTTCATTTTTGGCGCCCCACTGGCAGAGCGATTAAATGTCGGTTTTGTTCCTGTTCGAAAACCGGGCAAACTCCCTTCAGAGCGGATTGAAGAACCTTATGACCTGGAATATGGGACTGATGCGCTCTGTATTCATAAAGATGCCATTTTGCCTGGAGAACAGGTCTTGATTGTTGATGATCTGCTTGCAACGGGTGGAACCATGGCTGCCACAGCCAAACTAATTAAACGCTTAGGAGGTGACATCGTTGCACTCGCCTGCCTCATTGAACTGATTGGCCTCAATGGGCGTGAAAAACTAAACGAACACGCTGTTTTTTCTTTATTGACTTATGATTGAGTCGGAAGTCAATATTGCCCTTTAGCAAGAGAAGGAAACATTATTATGGCAACATCAACGATTGATATCGAAGGCATGACTTGTGATCATTGCGTGGGTAGTATCACCAAGATACTAGAAGTTTTCGACGGGGTTTCCGAAGTTTCTGTCATGCTCGCAGAAAATAATGCACAGGTCACTTATGATGAAAACAAAGTGACACTTCTTCAGATGACAAAAGCAATTGAAGAAGATGGCTATACGGTGAAATAAAAGCATGAAAAAAGGGGGGAGAAAGACCCTTTCTTTTGGAAAGCTTCAACCGAGTCGCTTTTGCTTCAAATCAAATATCTCCACCTATCCAAAGTTAACAAAAATTTAAATATTAAGAAATATAAGAAAAAAATATCTGCCCCCTTTTTCCCCCTCAACGAACCTGAATTGCGGTACCTATCTCCTGATCCGATTCCCAAACGCAAATATTAATAACGCTGATTTGTCGGGTATCAAATCTTAAAGTTCAGAGAGACTATTATAACCCATTGAGGTCGGTCTCAAGAGAAGTCACCAAAGCGCAGAGAAGGATTAGGATTACACAATTACATCGCGGCAGAAATAAACAACTGAACAAAAAGCAGGATATGTTAGGTATAGCCAAGAGAAATCGTTAGGTTGCTGAATTAAATTCCTGAGATGGGCGAGTCTGCCTGTTTTTAAGCGCCAGTTATATATCAAAAAATGACGTTATGAGATCGCTTTACTACAGAGCCTTGTGGCCGATTACGTTCTTTTGCAGGATTAAACCCTGTGCGACACGAAGTCGCCAAGAAGAGTTGTCTCTACTCTAAAAAGGAGGAGACCACCCGTGTCACCGGGTGAATCTAGGAGCCTGAATAAAGAGCGGCTCTGACAATGTTCCGAAGTGTTTTTATTTCACGGGGTATGAAC
>JAJDBX010000057.1 GCA_029261135.1 Nitrospirota bacterium | reverse complement strand
GCGGTCACATTTCCTGAGGTATCGTAAACCAATGTTGGTTTTCCCGAAGATTCAGTCGCGTTTTCAAGACTTTGAATCGTACGATATTGCAGACATGTGACCACGACATCAGTCACTGGAATTGGATTTCTGATTACCCCGCTGCCATTGGCCACACTGCATCCCACGTTTGGGCTGCCTGAAGGCCTTAGAACTGTGACCAGGTATTCGGCTTCATCCACCAACAATGTCCCAAAAGTAAAGCTTCCATCGGCGGAAATCGGCTTGTCGTCTCCGCCATTATTTTGCAAGACCAAACCCGTTCCTGCGATGCCACTCACTGTCCCTCCAACCGAAAGGATCCCTGTACCACAAACAATTGTAATATTGGTGATGTTCGTCCCATTTATTGTGCCACTTTTGTTATCGACACGACAAGATTGACCATTCGTCGGTTGAACACTGACGGCAACACGATAAGGCCTAAAATCCAAGATTCCTGTGCTAAAGGTAAATTCCCCATCTGAATTAATCGTTAAAGGATCACTGCCATTGTTTTTCAAGACCATTGACGTGGGTGAGGATAGCCCGCTTACGGTTCCACCCACGGTAAAGCCATTCGTCACACAAGTGACAGCAATATCTATAATATTTGAATCCTTCACTGTTCCGCTCTCATTGCTTACTGTACAGGTCTGCGTCGGGCTGCTCGGTTGCGTGGCGACCGTCACAAGATAGGTCTTGCCATTCAGTACAGGGGCGGGGAAGGTAAAGTCCACATTCGTGCCATTACTTGCGCTAATCGCGCGGTTATCGGCCCCATTGTTTTGCAAGACCAGACCGGAACCCACCAAGCCACTCACCGTGCCACTTACCGTGAATGCATTCCCCGCGATGCAGGAAATTGAAACGTCTGTAACATTTACTCCGCTGACTGTTCCGCCAGGATTGGTGATCGTGCAGGTTTGCACGGGGCTGTTGGGATGCGTGAGTACAGTAACGTTATAACTCTTTCCATTATTGATCTTTTGACTAAACTCAAAACTTCCATCAGCGTTCACCGTGAGGTCGTCGGTGCTATTATTCTGTAAAACCAATGTGCCTAAAAGACCACTGACCGTGCCTCCAATAGTGAATGAAGAATTAGACCCGCCCCCTCCGCCATTGCCGCAGGACGTCATCAAAACCGTAAACACAGACAAAAACGCTAATTTTCTAAAAACCATGCTTAAACTCATATATCCTCACCTTATAAAAGGCGATGGCTCCAACAGTAAACGCAAAAAACGTGCTTTCCAAGTACTTCAACACCAAAAAATCAATATAATCTTATCTGTTTAGTTTAACCGCTCTCAGGGTTTATTGCAAATTATTTACATAAAAATGGTAAATTATTAAGTGTTTCCTTTCCTTTAGATCTAGAAACTTTACAATCTATAAGGTTTTTGGCCTTATTCTGAGGCGCCAAGGACCCCTTGAACTTGTAAAAATCCATTGTTTTTAAGTGTCGAATATGTGAGTTGGCCTCCCATCAAGACTTAATTGATTATGATCTTCCCAATACTGCCTGATTCCATTGTTTCCGATCTCTTCTGCCCAGTCCTTCAACTCTTCGCGTTCACCTTGGTAGGCATAGTAGGGTACCCCCATACCGCAAGAGGTTAAAGCCAAGTCAATCTCTACACGAATTATTTGACGTGCACCGGGAATATCAGGAAAGAGTAGGATAAGATCCTTCCATTCCGGATCTCTTGGGTGAATTGCCTTCGCATGGCCGAATAAGCGCAGGATGACCGGGTTTTCCTCAAAAGCACAAAACATGATGGTCATACGATCAAAAGCTGCGATATGCGCTGCTGTTTCATTACCGCTACCGGTTAAATTTAACCAAACGACCTGTGTGTCATTGAGAATGCGAAAGGTATCCATGCCTTTCGGCGAGAGATTAACTCTACCCGCTTTTGCAGCTGTTGCCACAAAAAAAATCTTCTGGGTTTGGATAAAGGTTTTTAACTTTTCATTGATGCTTTGATATTGCTTCCCCATGAAGTCTGATCTCTAAATTTGGCTCAACAATTCACCTGCCCTAAGGTTTCGTTTTCACTTCACGTATAGGTTGTATTTTCCAAGTCATTGCTCCCAAAGGGCTCGAAAAAGAAATTGCAATTTCATGATGTGTAATTAGGGAAAATTTATAATGAAGAAGGGAAGACATGGCGCGCATCTTATCTCGTTTTTCTGGAATAAGTCAATTCACAAAAGCAGGGGTTTTGCGTTGATTGTATTGAAAGCCTTGGTGTATTCTTATCGTCAATTCATCATACATTTATTACGAGGGTAAAGGGCATGGATTCAACAGGAAAAGATCTCTCTCAAGAGATATCAAATGAGATCAAGAACTTCGGTCTTCAACTCGCACGTTTTAAAGAAAAAGAGACCCCGGAAGAAAAATTCAAACGGTATCGGCTTCAAAATGGCATCTATGGTCAACGCCAACCGGGCAAACAAATGGTGCGAATTAAGATTCCTTCCGGATTGCTGAATACCGCACAGCTACGTTGCATTGCCGATATTTGTGGAAAATATTCCTATGGTGTTGCACATGTCACGACGCGGCAAGACATTCAACTGCACTACGTCGATATCGACAATGTGCCGCAAATGATGACCGATCTTTCCGAAGTGGGTCTGACGACCCGCGAGGCCTGTGGCAACACGGTACGGAATGTCACATCCTGCCATCGCGCGGGCCTTTGTCCGACGGAGCTTTTTGACGTCAATCCTATTTCAGAAACCGTTGCTTATCATCTGCTGTGGAATCAAATTAATCAAGATCTTCCCCGTAAATTTAAAATCTCTTTTTCGGGATGCACCAGTGAATGCGGTTTGGCCGCGATTCATGATTTGGGCTTTGTCGCGGCCGCTCGCGAAGAGAAGGGCGAAACAAAATTGGGCTTCAAGGTGTTTATTGGCGGTGGCTTGGGTTCCCATCCAAAACTGGCGCAGCTTTACACCGAATTTCTCCCGATTGAAGAAGTGCTGCCCCTTTGCGAGGCGACGCTGAGCATTTTTGACGTTCACGGAAACCGAAGAAACAAAAGTAAGGCACGGATGAAATTCATCATCGAAAAATGGGGCATGGATGAATTTAAAGCAAAAATTTCAGAGGAGCTGGCGAAAGTCAAGGCCTCTGACAAAATCTTCCCGCCATTGCCGCAGCCCGCACTGAAAGAAAGATCCGAGTTGCTCGCCGTGCTTCCGAATGGAAATGGCGATCCCGCTGAAAGTCAAAATCTGCATCTATGGGGAAAAACAAATCTGCTTCCCCAGCCGGATGGCACCTTTGCGGTTCAAATTAAGTTGCCCTTGGGTGATATGACGACCGCGCAAATCAAGGGCATTGCAGATATTACGGAACGATTTTCAACAAAGGGCGGGCGAACCACCCATCAGCAAAACATCATTCTTCCGAGGGTGACACAGAAGCAGATCCTCGATTTTTACAGAGCGCTTCAAGTCATTGGTCTCGCGGAAAAAGGCGCGGAGAAGGTGGTGGATGTCATCGCCTGCCCCGGTGCGGAAACCTGTCAGCTTGCCCTCACCAGCTCAATGGGGGTCGGCGCGGCGATTAATGAAATTCTCTCAGAATCCCTTCCCAGCTACGACGATTTAGAGGGGGTTCGCATTCGGATTTCGGGATGCCCTAATTCCTGCGGGCATCATCACATTGCCGGTATCGGTCTTCACGGCGTCGCAAAAAAAGTGAATGGGAAGCTCGTGCCCCACTATCAACTTCATCTCGGCGGCGGCATTGATGCGAATCAGGCGATTATTGGAAAATCAAAAATAAAACTGCCGGCAAAAAACATTCCTGCCGCCATCCTTGAACTCATCGGGCTTTATCGTACCGAAAAACAAGGGGATGAAACTTTCAATCAATTTATCGACCGCTACGGTCGTGAGGCCATCGGAGAAAAGCTGGCACATTTCACTGATCTTGCACCGCCTGAAGAACGGCCTGATCTTTATCGAGACTGGAAGGAAGATGTCAAAGACTTTTCATTGGATGATCTCGGCCCCGGTGAGTGTTCGGGTACGGTGATTGACATGATTGAATACGGCCTTCGGATGGCGGCGGAATCGATAGAAAAAGCGGGTGAAGCCGCCAAAACGAATGACAATGCTGAGATTGTTGATTTGATCAAAAAAGCCATTCTTTTCGATGCGCGGTCCTTATTGTATACCTTCGGCACCGACTCGCCGCACGACGATCAAATTTTAAAAGAGTTTCAGCAAAAATTGGTTGAGCAGGGGATTTTAACAGAGCGTTTTGAGATGTTTACGGAAGATCTCGGAAATTGGGCTGATTTTGGAGCGGATGCCGAAACCGTACTTCCATTTTTGTCTGAAGCGAAAGCCTTTGTGACGGAATGCCAGGATGCTTATGACAGGATGGACGCCAGCATGAAAATTCGGAAGAAGTAGCTGAGTGTACATTCGATTGGTCTGTTATATTTTAATTCAATATATAGGCACAAAGTGGCAAAATCTTTAAGGTGTTTTTCCTACATTATTTTTCTTTTTGTTGTCTTTCCAATAATAAGCTGTGGAAACGACACTAATACTTCATCCCCTAGTTCTCCTAAACTTCCAGAAAATAGCAAAAAAGTTACAGTGCAACAAGGGGTGTGGGGAAATGTTTGGTTTTGGGAAGGTAATCACATGCCTGGCCCCCCTAAAAGCGAGAGTTCTGGAGGAATCACTCCGGTTATTCGTGATGTGTATATCTATGAAGAGACAACTTTGGATGATGTAGAAGAGGCCGATCAAGAAGGAGGTTTCTTTTTAAGTATTTCTACTAATTTAGTAGCAGAATTAAAATCGGATAATACTGGTTTCTATCAACAAAAATTACCGCCTGGGAAATACAGCATCTTTGTGAAAGAAAATGGCTTGTTCTATGCAGACTTGTTTTCAGAAGAGCGTATAATGCCCGTGGACATAAGTGAAAATAGTATTGTCAAAAATCAGATTGATATTACATACAAGGCCGCATTCTAATAATTTGACACTAAACATAACGTCGCTTAACGCCGACCGCGGTTAGATCGTTGTCTAGTTAGCTTATTTGTTTTATTATTTTGTTACTAAAGCAAATTGAAACACCTTGAAAATTTTATGGTCGGTTTTATATAAACGCTAATATTAAATCATAATGAGGGAAGTATGAGCGAAGATGCAAAAGCAGATGTCAAGTTAGATCTTTCCGGGGTCATGTGTCCAATGAACTTTGTGAAAACGAAGCTTCAACTCGAAGAGATGGATGAAGGACAAATCTTAGAAGTCATTATTGATGAGGGTGAACCCGTTCGTAATGTGCCGCGCAGTGTGAAAGCGGAAGGGCATAAAGTCCTCGAATTGGAAGAAGTCCCAGACGGACACTATCGTTTGGTCATTGAAAAAGCAGACGTATGAATTTTTTCGAACTTTG
Organism: Nitrospirota bacterium; assembly: GCA_029261135.1. Taxonomy (GTDB): domain Bacteria; phylum Nitrospirota; class Nitrospiria; order SBBL01; family JAADHI01; genus JAADHI01. Next base: position 112,088 of record JAJDBX010000057.1, on the reverse strand, counting down.
GTGAATCCATTGAAACTAATATTCCAAATATGAGTGCTGATCCGACATATGACATCCATCGATCTTATGATGAGAATTATTTAGAAGGGCCTTTTCTTAAAGAAAGCCCTCCAAAAAGAAATATCACACCACAAAAATCCTTTTTAGGATTTCAGGTCAATTCCCTGCTCGGTGTACCTGCCGGGCCGCTTTTAAATGCCAATTGGATCAAGGCTTACGCGGAACTGGGCTTTGACCTGCTGGTGTACAAAACCGTTCGCTCTCAGGAGCGCGCCTGCCATCCGAATCCGAACTGCATGTATCTGAATCAAAAACGGCAGCTCCGGGAAATCGATTTTGAAAGGCAGCTGTTTGCCAGTATGGATCCGCCGGAGGATCTGAGCAAAATCAGTATTACCAATTCATTCGGCATGCCTTCGCGTGCGCCAGAGGTTTGGCAGGAAGATATCCAAAAAGCCAAATCAGGAATAGGAGAAGGACAGCTTCTTATCGTCAGTGTTGTCGGCACGCCAGGTGAAAGTGATCTGAAAGCCGATTATGTCAAAGCCGCGGCCATTGCGGTTGAAGCCGGGGCACCTGTGATTGAGATTAATCTCTCCTGTCCCAACGTGGTTTCGGGTGAGGGCAGTATTTTTACCGATCCCGAATTGTCATCTCAAATTTCAAAAGCCGTCAAAGACGAAATCGCTTCCGTGCCCTTAATCATCAAAATGGGCTATATTGCCGACCCTTTCAAACTTTCAAAAGTCATCCACGCCAACGCGCCGCATGTTGACGCCATTTCCAGTATCAACACCCTTTCTTTTGAAGTAATCAACGAAGAAGGGGAACAGGCTCTCCCTGGAGCAGGGCGCCTGCGTTCCGGTGTCTGCGGTTCAGCCATTCGCAGTTGCGGCCTCGCACAAGCAAAACAAATCGCCGAACTGAAAGCGCAAATGAAATACGATTTCGCGATTGTGGGCGTCGGCGGCATCATGACGACTGAGCATATTCTGGAGTACTTTCAAGTGGGGGTGGATGCCGTCATGTCTGCAACCGGTGCAATGTGGGATCCATTCCTTGCCTATAAATATTGGGAAGAAACCACTTCAAGCTTATCCCGCTAAGCAGTTCCCATGATTTCCCTTTTTAATGTCACAAAAAAAATCGGCGACCGGATGCTTTTCTCCGGGGGCACCTTTCAATTTTCGACCAAAGACCGCATCGCCTTAATCGGCCCAAACGGGGCAGGAAAAACAACGCTCCTTGAAATTATTTCAGGACGTCTTTCCCCTGATTCGGGTGAAGTCGTTTCCGCGAAATCAATTCGTGTCGGATATCTCACACAGGAAGTGATCAACTTAAGAGGAAAAACCATACTGGAAGAAGTGCTTTCGGGTGCTTCTGAAATTGACCGGCTTTCAAAAAAAATACGAGAAATCATGGCCAAAATAGAATCCACCATGGATGAAAATCTTAAAGTAAAGCTGGGGATTGAATATGCCGCACTTCAGGAAAAATTTGAAGCCATCGGGGGCTATCAACTCGAATACAAAGCAGAAAAAATATTGGCGGGACTCGGTTTTGTCAATATAGACATTCGTGGCAACACCGATCAACTCAGCGGGGGATGGCTCATGCGTGTGGCTCTCGCAAAACTGCTGGTCTCTCAACCTGACCTCCTTTTGTTGGATGAGCCGACAAACCACCTCGACCTCGCTTCGCTTGTTTGGCTCGAAGGCTTTCTCAAGGACTATCCCGGTGGGATCCTCATGATTTCACATGACCGTGCGTTTATTAATGGACTCGCCAATCGCGTTTTTGAAATCGATCAAAGCAAGCTCTGTTTTTATACGGGGAATTACGATCAATTTGAAAAAGCTAAAGCAGAGTCGGCGGAAATCCAACAAGCCACCTATGAAAATCAACAAAAAAAGATTGAACAGACACAACAATTTGTTGACCGGTTTCGCGCTAAAGCCACAAAGGCGCGGCAGGCGCAGAGTCGTCTCAAACAATTGGAAAAAATCGACCGAATTGCTGCGCCCAATAAAGAAGGTAAAAAGGTCAACTTTTCATTCCCTCAACCGGAGCGATCTGCGCGTGATGTCATCACGCTTCATAATATTTTTAAATCTTATGATGCTAAAAGTGTATTTGAAGGGATTGATTTGAAATTGGAACGCGGTGAAAAGATTGCGCTCGTTGGCCCAAATGGCGCAGGAAAATCGACTTTAATCAAAATTTTATCGGGGGTCACAGACATCAATCAGGGCGAGCGAAGGCTTGGGGGAAAAGTCAATGTCGCCTATTTCAGTCAACATCAATTAGAAACACTCGATCTGTCGAATTCATTGCTGGAAGAAATTGGCACTGCAGCGCCGCTTGAGGGACAAACAAGCCTTCGAGGGATTCTGGGTGCTTTTTTATTTAGAGGTGATGATGTTTTCAAAAAAGTCTCTGTTTTGAGTGGCGGAGAAAAAAGTCGGCTCGCATTGGCCAAATTATTGGTTCATCCTGCCAACCTGATTTTATTGGACGAACCGACAAACCACCTCGATATGGCTTCACGCGAAATTTTGTCCAAAGCCTTGAAGGAATACAGCGGCACACTCTGTTTAATTACGCATGATCGCCACTTGATCCAAGAAGTCGCAAACACGATCATTGAAGTTGATCAAGGGAGGGTCACACGGTTTTATGGGGATTATGGGCATTACCTCTATAAAAAAGAACAGATGAAAGTGTCTTCCACTGATTCAGCCTTCAAATCAAAAACAACGACAAAAAAATTTCATGAGAAAAATAGCGCGAAGGAACAAAAAAGGCTTGAAGCGGAAGCGCGAAACCAAAACTATCGCCTTCGCAAACCTTTAAAGAAAAAAATCGACGCAATCGAAAAATCGCTAGAGATGAAAACGGCTGAATACGATAAATGTCTTGCGCACCTTGCAGATCAAGCCATTTATGCAGATAAAGAACGCTTTCACGAAATTATGGCCCGCCACAATCAACTCAAAAAAGAAATTGAAGCGGAAACAGAAGAATGGGAAGAGCTTTCTTTAGGGTGCGAAGCGCTAATTTCAGATGATGTCTGATGCCGGAAATTTATTCCGGACTGGAAGGAGCCTTGTGGAGATGATCACGAAAGAATAGGGGAGGCCGATAGGGGGAAAAAGGATAGGGTTGTGGCCGAAAGGGGTCACGATAAAAATAGGGACTGGGATAAAAATGGTCTGGACAGCCATACCAAAAAGGATATCGGCAATGTGGAAAGGGTGGATAAGGGGCTGCGATGTGTTTGGGCCGTTTCTTCCAAAGATGAATGTGTGAAGCCCTGACATAGGGGTAGCGGTAAACCATTTCCCCTAAGGGTCTGCGCTCTTCTTTCGTGATCTCCCCGACTAGAGTCATTTCCCGGCCTTCTTGGTAAATCGCCGGATCAAGGAAAATGCCCTCCTTTTCTAAGAGAAAGCGGCCACCACTTTGATCGGTGTCTATGGGGCGGTCTCTCCAGTCGAGTGGTTTTTGAATGATCTCAATCACTGTCCCGGATTCATAAACAGTCGCCTTGAGAATCACGCCGCCCCAGAGGATTTTTTCCCCAATGGATGCTTCCGGGTTCTGGATCACCGTTTCAAACATCAGAGCTGAAGAAATACCTTGTTTCAAATCCTCTGGGATTGTCTTTATCCCATAAAAACAGCCACTCAAGCTTGTGGAGAAAAACAGCATTACAATGGTTAAAATAGGTTTGATCTGAATCATAGGACTTGGTGCTCATTGCTCATAAATTGTCAGAATATTACAACATGAAAACCAGGGAGGATCAAGAATTAGATCACGATATTTTTATAGAACAGTCGTCCTTGACTCTATATTAAAAAAGAGATAGACTCTTGGATTACCGAGAGTTATCCCCCCAGAGCAACTTGTGAGGGGTTTTTATTTCAGCTTTAAAAATGTCTGAATTCGAGATGACCCACTTGCGGAAAGGAAGGGATTGATTTTTGATTAAAGTTTACGATAACCAAATTGAAAAAGCTTTAAAGGCGCTTAAGCGGCAATTGGCCAAAGAAGGTCTTTTAAAAGAATTGAAAAGAAGAAGCTTTTATGAAAAACCATCGGTAAAACGGAAAAGAAAGCAGAAAGAAGCCAGAAAAAAGCGCTTGAAAGCAGCGCGTTACCTGACTGCCCCACCCAGTTAAACTATAAAATCATTTAGATAAATACAGCTGATCCACTTATTCCTGTCTCAAGGTGGATTGACTTGTTCTTCTCTCACTGATCAAAAGGGGATTTCCTCGCCAATTTCTTTTTTGATCTCTTGTCCTTGTTTTTTTGATCATAGTTTACTATCTTATCGCGATATCATTCGTGTGCTTCAAAATGTAGAGAATCAGGGGGGAGACTCAGATGGATATTGAGCGGGCGACCTATTTCACAATAGATACAGATGATAAGCCGGGTCAGTTGGCACGATTTTCAAAGCGGATGTCAGAAAATGAATTGAATCTGGCAGGTGTTTGGAGCTTTGGTACCGGACGAGGAAATGCGGAAATTGTCGCAATTCCTCGTGATCCACACTCATTTAAAAAGGTGATTCGCGAAGCAGACTGGTCCTTCCGTGAAGGCAGCTGTTTTCATCTTATCGGGGAAGATCGTCCCGGTGCGCTTGCGGACACGCTCGACTTAATTGCCCAAGAAGGGATTAATTTATTTGCAGTGGATGCGATGGCTTTTGACCGCAATTATTCTGCCTATGTCTGGTGTGATGAGAATGATGTCGAGAAGCTCCGAAAGGTATTAAAAGGATGGTGAGAAATTCCAGTGTGACTAAATCTCATTGACAATAAAATAGAAGGCATGATATAAAACCCCGATTTTTGTATCGGTGTCATTAGTCTCTGAGGTATTTTGATATCTCAAAAACATGATGAAAGTGGCTGGCAGCTTTTTCGTCGCTATGGCAATCTTGGCACTGAGATGGTTGTCTCCGTTTTTATCGGTGTCGCGGGTGGTCGTGTGCTTGATCAGTGGCTTGAGAGCAAGCCACTGTTTTTGATTCTAGGGTTTGTTCTGGGTGCGGCCGCAGGGTTTTTGAATATTTTTCGTTTAATTGTTTCTGAAAAAAAAATAACTCAAGATAGTCAACAGGTAAAAGAGAAAGAGGACGAAAAGAATTGATGGTTTCAGTGTTGGTCGGTGTTCTCTTAGGTCTTGTCTATTCTCTCATAGTTCATCGTTGGGCATTTCGTACTTCCCGTAGCCCAGTGGCATCATCGCGGGGTTTTTTAATCTTTAGTGCTTTTCTTCGGCTCGGATTGATCGCCTCCGTATTCTTCCTGATATTAAAGACGGAAATATTGAATATTTCCGTTGTATTGCTTTCGTTTATAATTGTGATAACCTTATTTCTTCTAAACATGGCGCGAAAGGCCTGCACTCCGGCAATGAAGACGAGTGGTATCCAATCTCAAGGGAGGTTTTAATGGCAGAAGCCGGCGGTGGGGCGGCAATTGATCCGCTACACCATTTTGAAGTTCATCCCATCGTTGAATTCCATGTGGGTGGATTAGATCTTTCAATTACGCAACCCGTGCTTTGGATGTTCATTGCAACGGTTGCGACCTTTGGTCTGCTCACCTTTGTGGCTGCAACTTTAAAGCGATACCCAAAAGGACTTCAGAATTTTATTGAGATGATCATTGATTTTCTGCGCGAAGAACTTGTGATTAACGTGATTGGAAAAGAAGGAAAGGGGTGGTTCCCCTTGATTGCAACGCTTTTCCTTTTTATCTTATCGTGCAATCTTATGGGATTGATCCCCGGATCATTCACCCCCACCTCAAATATTAATGTCACTGCGGCTCTGGCCATCCTTGTCTTTTTTTGTGTGCAAGGCGCGGGTATTCGAAAATATGGTTTTGTCGGTTATTTTAAGGCCTTTATTCCCAGTGGTGTTCCCACATGGATATTGCCAGTCATGTTACCGATTGAGTTTATCAGTCTTTTTGCAAAGCCCTTTTCTTTGGCCGTCCGGCTTTTTGCAAATATGATGGCGGGGCATATGGTTATATTGGTTTTTTTATCGATGATCATTTTGTTCAAGAGTGTTTTCGTCACGCCCTTGCCCGTGATTGGCGTGATCATCATGTATGCCTTTGAGATTTTTGTTGCACTCATTCAGGCTTATATATTTTCAGTTTTAACGGCATCTTATTTATCAGATGCCTTACACATGGAACATTAAAAAGATCGCGAAATTGTGAAGCGCGGCTTCGGATTAAAATGAATATGGGAGGAAAAGTATGGAGCTTCTAGGTGCGGCAGTGGGTATTGGATTGGCAGCGTTAGGGACAGGTATTGGCATGGGGTTCCTAGTCGGGAAAACAGTCGAAGCGATGGCTCGGCAGCCTGAAATGGCAGGAGAATTGAGAACGACAATGCTGATCGGTGTTGCCTTTGTTGAAGCCTTGGCCTTATATGCCTTGGTGGTCAGCTTCTTATTGGTCTTTAAATAAGAACGGAGAAGAAAGATGTTTGAGGCAGACCCAGGATTAATCATTTGGACATGGATATGCTTTATTACTTTGGTCGGGCTCTTGGCGAAGTTTGCCTATAAACCCATTGTGGCGATGATTGAAAGTCGCGCGATCTCAATCAAGGAAGAGCTTGAATCCTCAGAAAAAGCACGACAGGACGCCGAAGCTCTGCTGGTTCAATATCAGTCCCAGTTGGATGAAGGGCGTGCCGAGGTTCAGAAAATGATCGAAGAAGGCCGATCTGTCGGGGAGAAGCTGAAACGGGAAATTGTAGACAAAGCGGCTGAAGAATCAAAAGAGTTGGTGAAAAAAGCGCAAGAGGAAATTGAGCGCGAGAAAAAAAAGGCGCTGATGGAGCTCCAAGAACAGGTGGCCGAGTTGTCTGTGCAGGTCGCCTCGAAGATGATTTCAGAAACCCTCCAACAAAAAGATCATGAGAAGCTCATTGAAAACGCACTCGCTCAGGTGAAGGAAGATTATGCCAAAACCCAGTGACGCGATCCATGTGGTGATTCAGGGTTACGCTTCTTCCATCCTTTCGGTGGCCAAAAGTGAAGGACTTATTGATCAGGTTGAAGCCGAATTGACGGCACTGAGAGAGGCCTTATCCGGTCATCACGATCTCATCCCTTTCTTGAAAGATTCAAAAGTGACTGCTGAGGGGAAGCGAAAAGCCATCGTCGAACTCATGGGGGATTCGGTGTCTCCGATCACGCAGTATCAGTTGTCACTTGCTGTTGAGCAGGGAAGGGGAGAACTGCTTCCGGGCATTATTGATCATTTTTTTAGTCTGACGGCAGAGTCGAGAAAGAAAATTACCGCAAAGGTCATTACAGCTGTTCCTCTTTCTGATCCCGCAACGCAAAAAATTGAAGCCACGCTTTCAGAGCTTGCCGGAGAAGCTGTGTTTTTGAAAATGTCCGTTGATCCCGAAATATTGGGGGGGATCACCGTTCATTTGGGAGATCGCATTATTGATGGCAGTCTAAAAGGGCAGTTGGGGCGTATGCGCGAAGGGATTTCAAGGAAGATATTAGCTGAGAAGGGGAGGTCTCTTGAAAATTAAGCAGGATGACATCACAAGCATCTTAGAAAAATATGTCGGAGAATATAAATCCAGTGTGACCTTTGAAGAATCTGGTTCGGTCATCAGTGTCGGGGATGGCATTGCGCGTATTTCTGGTTTGAAGAATGCGATGGCAGGGGAGCTTGTTACTTTTCCGAACGATGTGATGGGTATGTTATTGAATCTCGAAAAAGATGATGTGGGTGCAATTCTCTTTGGTGAAACACAGTTGATCAAAGAAGGCGACCTGGTCAAACGAACCGGAAATATTGCGCAGATCCCGGTGGGCGAAGCCATGAAAGGCCGTGTCGTTGATGCTTTAGGGCGTCCCATTGATGGAAAAGGGCCTATCGTCACAGACAAAAGTCGTGTGCTTGAAGGGGGTGCGCCCAATGTGGTTCAACGTCAATCGGTAACAGAGCCGGTTCAGACGGGCTTAAAAGCGATTGACGCCATGATCCCCGTGGGCCGGGGACAGCGGGAGTTGATTATTGGAGACCGTCAAACCGGGAAAACAGCCATTGCGATCGATACCATCATTAACCAAAAAGATAGTGGAATCTACTGTATCTATGTTGCCATTGGGCAAAAATCTTCCAATGTGGCCTCCGTGGTGAAAGTGCTTGAAGATCATGGTGCTATGGAATATACAACCGTGGTTTCGGCTACGGCCAATCAGCCGGCATCTATGCAGTACATCGCACCCTATGCAGGTTGCACTTTGGGTGAAGAGTTTATGTACAACGGTAAACCGGCTTTGGTTATTTATGATGACCTTTCAAAACATGCCAATGCTTATCGCCAGCTCTCTCTTCTTCTGCGTCGTCCTCCAGGTCGAGAGGCTTTTCCAGGGGATGTTTTCTTTCTCCATTCGCGTCTTTTAGAGCGTGCAGCAAAACTGAGTGATGACCTCGGCGGGGGGTCTTTGACTGCGCTTCCCATCATTGAAACGCAAGCGGGGGATGTTTCGGCTTATATTCCAACTAATGTGATTTCAATTACGGATGGGCAGATCTACCTCGAACCCGATTTATTTTATTCGGGTGTCCGGCCTGCGATTAATGTCGGGCTTTCGGTTTCAAGGGTAGGGGGAAATGCTCAGACCAAGGCAATGAAAAAAGTTTCCGGTACCTTACGGCTTGATTTGGCACAATATCGTGAGTTGGCTGCATTCGCTCAGTTTGGCTCAGATCTTGATAAATCTACCCTTGCCCAGTTAAAACGGGGAGAGAAAATGGTCGAGCTGCTGAAGCAAGGACAATATAATCCCTACTCGCTCTCCGATCAGGTGATCGTGATTTATGCGGGGGGGGCAGGACATCTTGATGACTTGAACTCAGAAGATATTCGTGTTTTTGAAGCAGATTATTTAAAAATGATGACGGATCAGTATCCAGAAATTGGTCGAGAAATTGAAGAAAAACAAAAACTCAGTCCTGAATTAAATCAAAAAATGGATGAGATCATTACTGAATTCAAGAAGGGATGGCACCCTGGGGGTGTTGCTTAAACAAAGATGGCGGAAACCCTTCGAGAGCTAAAAAGCCGAACCCGATCTGCTAAAAAAACGCAGCAGATCACGAGAACCATGCAGATGGTTGCTGCATCTCGCCTTAAAAAATCTGAAGTGATTTATCGAAAAGCCAAGCCCTATCATGAGAAGATGGAGTTGATTCTCTCGCATTTAATGGCTTCTTCTGATGGTATTTCTCATCCCTTTTTTGAATCGAGAGAAGTGAAAACAATCGGATTAGTCATCGTGACTTCCGACCGGGGTCTCTGCGGGGGCTACAACAGTAATGTGATTGCGCAAGCGGAGTCATTTCTAGCCGAATCGCGATCGCAAGAAGTGCAATTGATCCTCATTGGGAAAAAAGGGCATGACTATTTTAAGAACCGTGAGTGGCCCATTTTACTGAAATTTCTTGATCTTGCCGGGAAACCGGATTATCAGAAAATCGCTGCGATTACAGACCTGTTGGTCGAGTCTTATCTTTCCGGAGCACTAGATGAGGTGAATGTTCTTTATACAACTTTTGTCTCGGCACTATCGAATCAACCGGTACTAAAAAAGTTTCTTAATTTGCAACAAAAGCAAGCGGGCTTGAAATCTGATTTTATTCTGGAACCGGATATTGAAACAATCATTGAGCAGTTCTTGACTCGCCAGATTGCTTCTAGGATGTATTCTGCGCTACTCGAATCCTTTACTGCAGAGAATGCTTCGAGAATGGTGGCAATGAAAAGCGCGACGGATAGTGCGGAAGAAATGATTGCTCGACTGACACTAAAAGGGAATAAGGCGCGCCAAGCGGCGATCACGAACGAAATTTTAGAGATTGTGACGGCTGGTGAAGCCATGAAAGCATAGTTTATTTTTAATTAAGGAGAGTTTATTTATGGCAACGGGAAAAATTCTTCAGGTGATCGGTCCAACAGTTGATCTTCAATTTCCATCAGATCAACTCCCCAAGATCTTGAATGCGGTTAAGATTAAAAATCCTAAAACGAATGAGGATTTAATTGTTGAGACTGCGCAACACCTTGGCGGTGACGTTGTTCGATGTATTGCCATGCGGTCTACAGATGGCCTGGTACGCGGGATAGAAGCCACAGACTTGGGTAAGCCGATTTCGGTACCAGTGGGAGAACAGTCCCTTGGCCGAATTTTTAATGTGACCGGAGACACGATTGATGGCCTGGGGCCTGTGCCGGAGCCCGAGCAGCGTTGGTCGATTCATCGACCCAGTCCTGCCTATGAAGATCAGGTTCCTGTTGCATCCGTGTTAGAAACAGGGATTAAAGTGGTTGACCTGCTCGCCCCTTATGCAAAAGGTGGAAAAATTGGACTCTTCGGGGGAGCCGGTGTTGGAAAAACCGTGATTATCATGGAACTCATCCGTAATATCGGGTCAGAGCATGGGGGGTATTCTGTGTTTGCCGGTGTGGGTGAACGAACCCGTGAAGGCAATGATCTTTACGCAGAGATGACAGAATCCGGGGTCTTGGACAAAACGGTACTCGCCTTTGGACAGATGAATGAACCGCCCGGTGCCCGCTTAAGAATTGGTCTTTCTGCGCTGACGATGGCTGAATATTTTCGTGATGAAAAAGGGCAAGATGTCTTGCTTTTTATCGATAATATCTTTCGATTTGTTCAAGCAGGTTCCGAAGTATCCGCCTTGTTGGGCCGTATGCCCTCTGCAGTGGGTTACCAACCGAGTTTGGCGACGGAGATGGGTGAACTACAGGAACGCATTACTTCAACAAAAAAAGGGTCGATTACTTCGGTACAAGCCATTTATGTGCCTGCGGATGATATTACCGATCCTGCCCCTGCGACAACCTTTACTCATTTGGATGCCACCACCGTGCTATCACGCCAGATTGCAGAGTTGGGGATTTACCCTGCGGTGGATCCGCTTGATTCGACTTCGCGTCTGCTCGATCCACAAGTTTTGGGTGAGACACATTATCAGACTGCCCGTTCAGTCCAGACAATTCTTCAGAAATACAAAGAACTACAGGATATTATTGCAATTTTGGGGATGGACGAACTCTCTGAAGAAGATCGACTGACGGTGCAACGTGCCAGAAAAATTCAACGATTCCTTTCGCAGCCCTTCTTTGTTGCAGAGGTGTTTACTGGAACACCCGGAAAATATGTCCGTTTGGCCGACACGATTAAAGGCTTTCAGATGATTGTTGATGGAAAGCTGGATGACTTGCCAGAGCAGGCCTTTTATATGGTGGGTACGATTGAAGAAGCCCAAGAGAAAGCAGAACGTCTGAAGAAAGCGTAGAAAGTGATGAGCGAAAAGACATTTCACCTGATGGTGGTGACCCCGGAAAAGGTCTTTTTTGATGGCCAAATGCTTTCCATCTTGTGCCCTGGCGGTGGCGGGAGTTTTGGTGTACTCGTAAACCATGCGCCGATTATTTCCACTCTGCGTCCAGGACGTCTTGTCCTTACCTCACCCAAAGGTGAAAAACAGTTCTTCACCATTGGGCCTGGTTTTCTTGATGTAAAAAACAATGAAGTCACACTGGTCACTGAAAAAGTGACCCCTGAGGAAACCACAAAAACGCATTAAGAAGTCCATTTTCGTTCTCCCTCTTGTTTAATCCCCCAACGCCTTTTTGACAGAACAACCCTCTGCCCATAAACTAATAGCGATAAGGGCGTGGCTATTTTTTAGGAGATATTCCCGTGATCCCTTGGGATGAAATCGATTTTGCCCTGCTTGATATGGATGGGACTTTGCTCGATCGGCATTTTGATGATTATTTTTGGGAAGAGTATGTCCCTAAAACATATGCAGAGCTGAACAACCTTTCCTATGAAAAAGCAAAGAAGAAATTACTCGCAATGTATAAAAAAGAGGAGCAAACCCTGAATTGGACGGATGTGCTCTACTGGACGGATCGCTTAGGGCTAGATATTGTTGCATTGAAAGAAGGGTTACGAAAACAAGTTCGGGTTCATCCAGGGGTTGAACCCTTTCTTTTGTTTTTGCGCGACGAAAATATAAAAGTCATCCTTGTGACCAATGCGCATCCACGCACTGTGCAAATTAAGCTGGAGCAGACGCTGTTGCTGCCTTATTTTGACACGATTTTGACCTCCAAGGAAATTGGAATGCCAAAGGAAGAAGTTGGATTTTGGCGCGACGCTGAAAAAGTGCTCCAGTTTGATCGAGCACGTTCTATATTAGTCGATGACAATGAGAATGTCTTATTGGCGGCACACACTTATGGGATCAAACATCTCTTGCATAAAAACGGTGCCAGCAGCCATTATGCTGAAGAGTCCTCTGATATTTTCCCCCCCCTCAAAAATTTTATCGATTTAATTCCAAAAAAATGAGCTTAGTGTTTCGGCAGATCGGCTAAAAGTGTATTGAGATACTTTTGAATACCTTCCTGATTCTTCGCTAAACGCTCAGGGGTGCTGGCTTCAAAACGTAAGACCAGTGCAGGTTGTGTATTTGATGCACGGACCAATCCCCATCCGTCTTGGAGTTTAATCCGGACGCCGTCAATATCGATGACCTTAAAATGTTTCGCAAAGAAATCGCGACATTGATCCGCGATCTCAAACTTAAGGTCATCCGGGCAATCGACGCGTATCTCCGGGGTTGTATAGGATTTTGGCAGTTTTTCAAAATGTGCCGAAAGCGGCTTCTTGTCTTTGATCAGAATTTCAATCAGGCGGCAAGCAGCATAGCTTGCATCATCGTATCCAAAATAACGGTCTGCAAAGAAAATATGTCCGCTCATCTCTCCCGCCAAGAGTGCGCCGCTTTCTTTCATTTTTGCTTTAATCAGAGAGTGCCCTGTTTTCCACATGATTCCTTTTCCACCGAGGCGGGCAATTTCATCGTATAGTATCTGGGAGGCTTTGACTTCGGAGATGATGGTCGCCCCCGGATTTTCTTTTAAAATGCTGCAGGCAAAAAAGAGGGTGAGCCGATCCCCCCATATAATACTTCCCTTTTCATCGATGACACCAATCCGGTCGCCATCCCCGTCAAAGGCAATGCCGACATCTGCCCTATTTTCTTTGACGGCGACAATCAAGTCTTCTAAGTTTTCAGGAACAGTCGGATCGGGATGATGGTTGGGAAAAGATCCGTCTGCTTCGCAAAAGAGGGGGATGACTTCACAGCCCAGGCGTTCAAAAATTTGAGGGGCATTGAGTGCGGCAGCACCGTTTCCGCAATCTAAAACGACTTTCATTTTTTCAAATTGGCCGAATTGTTTGACGAAATAGTCACTATAGCTTGATAAAAAGTCTTCTTCGAGGATGACTTCACCTGGGGTTTCCGCTGTTTCGTAATCTTTTTCATTGATCATTTTCTTGAGCTGCTGAATTTTTTCTCCAAACAATGACCCTTTCCCGAGGCAAAGTTTAAAGCCGTTGAACTCCCCTGGATTGTGACTGGCTGTAATCATCACGCCACCGTCGACTGAAAGATTATGGAGCGAAAAATACAAGACAGGGGTAGGGCATTCTCCAATATCGATTGCAGTGATTCCGGTAGATCGCAGGCCGGATAAAAAGGCGGCTTTGATGGCTGGAGTGCTGAGCCGCACATCATATCCGAGTGAGATCTGTTTTCCCCCTGCGCGCCGGACAATTGTGCCGTAGGATTTTCCGATCTCCTCAGCGAGGGTATCCGTTAAGTCTTTTCCGTAAATGCCACGGATATCATATTCTCTAAAAATGGACATACTTATTGTCTCCTACTTAAAAGTAATCGTGAAATTTCTTTGGGAATTTTAATGCCTGAAATAAAAATCAACAAACCAACCGTTTCGTTTGCTGCCTTCCCCGATATTAATTTTAATGCGGCTTGAATCGGATGTGAAAGTGGAAACACGCTTGCGATTCATACGTTTGAAATTGGCCTCTGTTCTTTGCCACTGATCGGTGAGGCAGTTCTGAAAAATTCTCAGATAGGATTCATAGGATTTTGCCACCTCTTCCTCTGATAAACCATCCTGAGTGCGGCAGTGGTAGGCTTTGCCGTTGAGCCATCCAAAACAGTCTCTTAAATTTGGAGGTGTGACCAAGCCATAATTTTCTTCAGAAACGAGGTCAATTTTTCCCGTGATGGATTTGAAATTTCTCTGCCCGCTTTGAATAATTTCTTCAATAGCCAGACAAAGTTCGTCGGCGTGGGCCATTAAGACAAACCTCGGGATGATCAGTATAAAGCCGGATAGGATCACTGCGACTAAAATTGTGCGCTGATTGATCAGAGTTCTTTTGAAAAATGCTTTGTGTGGTTTGCATTTTTTCATGCAATAAAGTTCCAAGACATCGAATAGCTCTTGTTATGATAAACGTTTGAATTTCGATGTCAAGTGATTGCAGTCCGACAGAAGTTCGGATATGCTACGTCGCTATGATGGATGAAATCAAAGGAAAGGTCGTTTTGATTACGGGCGGTGGTCGCGGTATCGGACGCGCCGCTGTTTCCCTCTTTTGTGAGCATGGAGCGAAGGTCGCTTTTTGTGCACGGAGCGAGGGAGAAGGCCTGGGAGTAAAAAAAGAGGTCGAAGCGGCAGGAGGCGATGTCCTCTTTCATCGTGTCGATATTGCCTCACAGCGAGACGTAAACCGGATGACGAATCAAGTTGTTTCAAAATGGGGAGGGATTGATTTACTGATTAATAATGCCGGTGTCCTGGGTTCGAAAAGTAAGATCGCCACTTATCCGCCGGAAGCATGGGATGAAGTGATTCGCATCAATGTGAATGGCACTTTTTATGTCACACAGGCTGTTGTTCGCGAAATGATTCCAAAGCGATCCGGCACCATCCTTTCAATCACCTCCTCTGTGGGACGCAAGGGCCGCGCCACCTGGGGGGCATATTCTGTGTCTAAGTTTGCGCTCGAAGGAATGATGCAATGCCTGGCTGAAGAAGTGGATCAATTTGGTATTCGTGTCATCACCCTCAATCCAGAAGCAACTCGCACAAAAATGAGGGCCAAGGCTTATCCCGAAGAAGACCCCAGCACATTAAAAGGTTCTGAAGTGGTGGCAAAAGCATTGCTTGCATTGGCGAGTGCTTCCAACCCGTCGCTTCAGGGGCAATCTGTCAATATCTCCGATTTATCTGAGGTACTGAAATGAAGGCAGTGCATTTTCATGCTTTTGGCGGCCCTGAAAACTTAGTGTATGAAGATGTGCCGAAACCCACCGCCGGGCCGGGTGAAGTTATTGTCCAAGTGAAAGCTTGTGCGTTAAACCATCTCGATCTTTGGATTCGAAAAGGGATCCCCGCTTACCATATTCAACTCCCTCATATTTCAGGCTGCGATATTTCCGGCATAGTCGACTCTCTGGGGGAAGGGCTTGAGACGATTGAGACGGGTCGCCGCGTTTTTATTGCACCGGGCCTTTCCTGTTTTCAGTGCCCGGATTGTCTTTCAGGGGACGATCACCTTTGTGAAAACTATCAGATATTGGGCGCGGGATCGAATGCCGGAGGATATGCGGAATTTGTCTTAGCCCCTGCAAAAAATGTGATTCCCATTCCTGATCAGCTCTCTTTTGAAGCGGCGGCGGCTTTTCCGCTCTCTTTTTTGACGGCCTGGCACATGTTGATTTCGCGCGCAAAACTCAAGCCTGGCCAAGACCTTTTGGTTTTGGCGGGAGGCAGCGGCGTGGGAAGCGCCGCGATCCAAATCGGAAAATTGGCCGGTGCCCGTATTTTTGCAACGGCAAGCAGTGCTGAAAAATTGGAACGGGCTCGGGACATGGGAGCCGATTTTTTAATCAATTATGACAAAGAAAATTTTTTAAAAGCGGTGCTGGATGCGACGGATGGACACGGTGTGGATGTGGTCTTTGAGCATGTCGGTTCGACGACCTTTGATAAGAGTCTGCGTTCGCTTGCCAGAGGGGGAACATTGGTGACATGCGGCGCCACCACAGGGCCGACGGTTACGCTTGATCTTCGGTATGTTTTTTCACGAGAACTCAACATCATGGGGGCAAAAATGGGAAGGCGGGCCGAGCTGCTTCAAGTGGCAAAGCTTGTGGGGGCCGGAAAGCTCAAACCGGCGATTGACTCGACCTATCCCCTTTCTGAAGCACGGGCCGCCCAGGAAAAAATGTTGTCACGAGACCTTTTTGGAAAAGTGATTCTAAAACCTTAGTAGGACGGTCTGTTATCTATTGGGCTTTGTATTGAATATACAATACTTACTAAAACAGGCAAGAAATCCAACGCCTATAAACAAAATGGAGATAGGCATCTACCTATCCGTATTATTAATATTGTTCGGTGGAGTTGCGTTAAGTGTATTCTTTAAGGATTGGAAACATTTAGAGAGTTCGGGGTCACTTGTTGTGATAGTTGGGGTTCTTATTACATGGAGTGATATTACAGGAAATATTGATCAGTATATATACAGTATGAAAGAGCAAGCAAATTCACAACTCGAAAACCTTAACAAAGACAAGGAAGATGGCTTTATGAGTAAAGCCGCTATAAATAAGATGGAAGAATTTTTGCAAAATGATTCTGATGAAATTCAGAAATATCTAAAATTACGAAAAGTTAGAATTCGAAGATTTGAGGCAGGAGCCTTGATTATAGGTACCTTTATTTGGGGTTATGGGGGTACCATCGCAGACTCTATCTATGTGTTTGCCTAAACCTCAACCCGACCAGAATATGTCTTCCGATTTTAATCAGTCTGGAGGGCTGGTTGGATTAGCTATTTTATTAAGGAAAGATCTTGCCCCAGCAGATTTGTTTAAGGTTTTATTCGTCGGGGAGTAAAATTGAAACTTGATCGCCTTCTTGTTTTACTTCGTAGGTTTTTATTTTGAGTCTTGGGTTGAGCGGTGATGAACCGTCTTTGACATTAAAACACCATTGGTGCCAGGGGCAGACGATTTTTTCGCCATTGAGTGTTCCCGTAGAAAGCGACGCCCCTTGGTGAGGACAGACATCAGAGGTTGCATACACTGTGCCCTCTAATTGAAAAAGGGCAATGTCGCGTTTTTGCATTTCAACAAGCAGTCCCGATTCGTGTGGGATATCACTGATTTTAGCAACAGGGATAAAAGGCATTAAGGCTCCTCACAAAAAACGCTTATTATAAATCAAAAGAAAAAGCAGGGTCAATAAAAGAAGACCTGAAAAGGAGAAGTTTATCTGATGGAAAGACGGATTGATATCGAAGTTAGCGCAGGGGAAAGAACAACGATGGTTTTGGCAGAGCCGGACACACAAACGGATAAGGTTGTTCTGCTTTGTCACGGATTTATGTCAGATAATGAGAGCAGCACCAACATGGATTTAACGAAAAGGCTGCTCCCAAAAAATATCGCGACCTGCCGGTTTGATTTTGATGGTCACGGTGCGCATCCTCGCCCCTTGCAAGAGATGTTGATGACCCGCTGTCTAAACCAAGTGGATGCGATTCTCAAGGGGCTGAGTGAGCAGGGCTACTCTAAAATCGGTTTATTAGGCTCAAGTTTTGGCGGGCTGATTGCGATTCATGCTGCGGCCCGGCATCCAATCGTTTCTGTTGTGGCTTTGAAATGTCCGGTATCCAATTACCCGCCCCTTTGGCGTGACCGGCTCGGAGAAGCGGGAATGCGCATGTGGAAAGAAAATAACCTGCTGACTTTTTCGAGTCCGGATGGCAGAGCGCGTCTTGAATACAGTTATTATGAAGACTTGCTCAACTATGATACTTATCAGGATGCGGCCACCATCAAAGTGCCGATACTCATTGTGCACGGCGATGCCGATGAAGATGTCCCCATTTCGCAAAGTGAAGCGCTTTTTGATGCCTTGCAATGCGAAAAATATTTTGAGCGGGTTGAGGGCGCCGATCACCCTTTTAGCAAGGATGAAGATTTTGAGCATATGCTCAGTCGTGTGGAAGACTGGTTTACTTTAAAATTAATCAGTACTTCTTTAAATCAGGATTAGCGGGAGTCAAAGTCAATCATGTTAGTTTTCGACATAAGTGTCTACAATATGTTCGAGGTGATTGACTATTTTGCGATACGATACCAAAAGATCTGTGAAAGAGGTGCCTAAAAGCGGGTCTCCCGGTTTTTTACTGAGAAATTCCCAATGTTCCCGGCGAAAATCTTTAATCTGCTTCGTAATGCCGTCCCGGATTATCAATGTTTTTTGATAGAATTCTTTCCAATTTTCAACCTGAGTCACCTCAGTTGAATGTTTATAAAAAGCTTTGACTTTCTCATGAATGGTCTTTAAGGCTTGTTTCTGGTCAGCAGAAAATTCTAAATCATTTTCCTCAAGGCGCAGATAGAGCTTGACGATAGCCATGATGTAATCACTCACGGATTCAAACTCATCTGCGAGCAATAAGTAGCGGGTACATTCCATGTTTAACTCATGTCCCAGATTATGCCCTTTGGCATTGGTCAGAAATTCGGTGATTTCCTTTTGTACTTCGTCAATCATGTTCTCAATCTCGAAGATTTGATCGGCTGCTTTTCGTCGATCTTTGCCCCCTTCTAAATACTTCTCAAGTGTGTCAAACATTGATCTTGTCTGGAAAGAGAGTTTTTCAATTTCAAATCGACTTTGCTCTACGGCTGCAAACGGCGATTCATACATTTGAAAATCCAAATGCGTGAGGAGCCGTTTTTTTCTTGTGGCCTTTTTTGTGACGACGCGATTTAAGAAGGTCGCAATGGCGGGGAGAAAGGGAAAAAAGATCAGTGTGTTCACCACGTTGAACACCGTGTGCACTGTGGCAATCCCGGCTGTAATATAGGGGTAGGTTTCAATGCCATCTTTCATCACCATCAGTGATACATCGGGGATTCCTGAAAAGGTATCCAATATCCACCGTACCAACGGAAGATAAAAACTAAACAGGGCTGTAATCATGAACACCCCAATGGTATTGAAAAGCACATGAAAATAGGCCGCGCGCTTCGCATTGGTACTGGCGCCGATAGAGGCCAAGTATGCGGTGATTGTTGTCCCGATGTTCTCTCCTAAGACCAATGCGGCTGCTGTTTCAAAACTGATGAGTCCTGTTTGTGCGAGACCGATTGTAATGCCCAGGGTTGCGGATGAGGATTGAACGATGACGGTCAATAAACACCCTACAGCGGCGGTTTTTAAAACACCCAGATAGGTTCCTGAATCGACCAGTAAGAACCAGCTCTTAAATTCGTCCATGCCGCGCAGGGGTTTAAAGCCGTTTTTCATCAACTCCAAGCCAAAAAAAACCATGCCTAAGCCTAAAGCGGTTAAGGCGATATATTTGACCTTTTCATTTTTGCTAAAAAGGTAGAAAAACACACCCAGTCCTAGTATCGGAAGCCCATATTTTCCGATTTTTAAAACCAAGACCCAGCCGGTAATGGTTGTGCCGATATTCGCGCCAAGGATGACCCCCATGGCTTGATTGAGCATCATAAAACCGGAATTGACAAAACCCACGGCCATTACCGTGGTAATCGAACTCGACTGCACTAAACAGGTCACCCCAATGCCAGCCACTACGGCCATCAAGCGGTTATCAGTGACCATGGCGATCAGGCGCCGTAGTGTGCTGCCTGCGACGGCCTGTAAGCCATCTGACATGCTTTTCATGCCAAACAAAAATATGCCCAATCCCCCGATCAGGTGAAACAGCATATTTAAACCTATTTCAGTGCTCACAAATTTCCTTTTCTAAAGAATGATGACTCAGACTTCCTCGAATCACATTGTAATAACGGAATGTTATTCAAAATAAAGACATTGTTGTAAAAAATGAGGTGAGCATAGCGATTCATATCGTGATAAGGAATAGGGAAATGCAAATAGTTTTTAACAAAAAAGTGAAGTGTTTCTGTTGTTTTTTTTAGCGTACTATGGTGAATAAGGTGTCAAATAAAATCAGCCTTGTTTTACTTTTAGGAGGATCTCTTGACTGGGTAGACAATTGAGATTATTTATTGTGCGATGAGCATTAAAAAGAAATAGAAGAAAGGGCACATTATGAAAGCAGATTGCCTTGGACATGTTGTTTTTTATGTTAAAGATCTCGAATGTGCACTCGCGTTTTATCGTGACCTGATTGGTTTTAAGGAAATCGGACGGATCTTTAATGGCAAGGCCGCCGGCCTGGCACCCATCACGAACTTTTATTGATCGAAGTTGGCGATGCCCCAGCCTCGCCAAAGGGGCGTCGCTTGGGCCTTTATCACATTGGGATTAAAATTGGAGACGACCTTGATACTCTTCGAGATGCCAAGCGCGAGCTTGAAGCAAAGGGCATTGAAATTTCCGGGATGAGCGATCACACGGTCAGCCAAAGTCTGTATTTAGTAGACCCCGATGGCAATGAGGTTGAGCTTTATGTTGATGCCGACCCCAAAATATGGAAAGACAGTCCGGCCGCCGTACTTTCTCCCATCAAACCGCTTATTTTATAAGTGTTCGCTTTTCTTAAGCATGAATGAATTTCCTTATATCTTAATAGAGGTTTTCCCGCTTATATTCGATTTATTGCATTGTGACGAATACCGATACGCATCATAAGGTATAATATTAAAGATAGTTTGAGATGATTAATCGGAGTCTGCATGTTTAAACATTTTGATGTTCTAGAAGATCTGAATAAACACCTTCCTTTGCGTGAAAAATTAATCGCGGCCCACGAATCGATTAAAGAAATACTCCCCTTTATCGTTCGGGTTGCTGTCGCAATCTACGATCCTGAAACAAAAGTGTTAAAGACCTTCTTGCACAGTAGCGGTGAAGAAAATCCCCTTGACCATTATCAAACTCTTCTCGATGATGCGCCCTCACTCAAAGAAATCGTAAAAAAGGGTTTGCCGCGTGTGGTGAATAATTTGGTCACCTTTGAGCAGGGTGCGCATGAACATACCCGAAGAATCGGTCGTCAGGGTTACGCGGCCAGTTACACGATGCCCATTTTTAATGATGGTGTTTTTCTGGGATTTATCTTTTTTAATTCAGATAAAACAGAAGTGTTTATTGAAGGCGTTCTGCGCCAAATCGACATCTACGGCCATTTGATTTCATTGATGGTCATCAATGAACTGACTGCAATTCGTACACTGACTGCTGCAATAAAAACCACGGGGCGTATTACCAGCGTGCGTGATCCTGAAACAGGGAGTCACCTGGATCGGATGTCGCGTTATAGTTTTCTGATCGCTTCTGCGCTTGCGGATAAGTATCAACTGGATGATGATTATATTGAACATGTTTTTATGTTTTCTCCCTTACATGATATCGGAAAAATTGGGATCCCTGACCAGATCTTACTTAAGCAGGGAAAGCTGGATGATGCTGAAATCAAAGTGATGAAATCCCATCCGCGAAAGGGCCGTGAAATCATTGACGATCTTGTAAAAAACTTTGGTCTGGAAAATATTGAATATATGGATGTCCTGTGCAATATTGCAGAATGCCATCATGAATCGGTAAACGGGGGTGGTTACCCTTCGGGGAAAAAGGGGAATAAAATTCCACTTGAAGCACGGATTGTTGCAGTGGCGGATGTTTTTGATGCCTTGACGAGTACGCGCCCTTATAAGGAAGCATGGAGTAATGCGCAGGCGATTCAAGAACTTAAACGGATTGCTGGAAAAAAGTTGGATAAGGATTGCGTGAATGCCCTGCTCGAAAATATTGAAGCCGTAGAGCAGATACAACAACAGTTTAGTGAAAACTCTTATGGGTAATCCGTCAATGTGCAGTTTTTTAAGCTTGACGCTGGTAGGCTTCTTCGATAGGATTTGTTCTGACAGGTGTTTCGTAAAATATTGTCGCTGAAGGGGAGAACAATAGACATCAGAAAAAAAAAACAGACTTGCTTATGGCTTATCCTGCTTCTTTTCTTTTCCTTTGAACTTGTTTTTAGCACGCTCAGTCAAGCTGAATCCAGCCCAGACTTGAAGAAACCCCTTCTTCAGCAAGTCAGTCGATATTCATTGCTGCCATATTTAAATCCAAAAAAACTTTTTTTACGTTCAGGAATGGCACTCATTGTCGATGTTCAGCGTGGCGAAGCCTTGTTTGAACGTAAGACGGATGTACAACGGTCGATTGCTTCGCTCACCAAGCTCATGACGGCGATGGTACTGATCGATGCTAAACTGCCCATGGATGAAGTGATCCACATCAAGCGGACCGATCGCGATCGCTTGCGTGGATCCAAATCCAAATTGAGTTTTGGTACCCAAATGAAGCGCGGAGATCTCTTGAAGATTATGGTGGCGGGTTCTGATAATCGCGCCGCTGCAGCACTGGGTCGTACCTTTCCCGGTGGTCACAAAGCCATCATTACTGAGATGAATAAGAAGGCTGAAGAGCTCGGTCTGAAAAATACGGTCTTCAAGGGGGTTTCAGGGCTGCGCAGTGGAAATATGTCAACAGCTCACGACCTTGTCGGGCTTGTGAAAGCGGCCTATTTTTATCCTTTGATACGGGAGATTTCAACCATTAAGGAAGATTTTGTGACCGATCTTCGTAAAGGATGGAAGGTTGAATTTAGAAATACCAACCGATTGGTGCTCAATAGGAAATGGGACATCATGCTGAGTAAAACGGGTTATATCGCCGACGCTGGACATTGCTTGGTGATGTGGACCGAAATTTCAGGACGTCCGGTCATCATGGTGCTCTTGAATTCATGGGGGAGGCTGAGCAAGTTCGGCGACTCCAACCGCATCCGAAAATGGCTCAATCGGGCCGATCAAAAAGCGCAAAAAGCCGCAAGGGCTGAGAAGAAAGTCGAAGCCAAGATTTCTTCTGTTCGTCTTACCCCAGTGTCAGAAATAGAATAAGGCCCTCTTTTGTAATCGTTTCCTTAAGATCCGATACCCTTTTTTTTCGTCCAAGTCTAAAGTCTCTGAGCCGATCTTCCGACAAGAAAGATCATCGTCTTTGTTTCGGGTGCTTTTTTGAAGCATCCAGACTTCGACGTGATCCATCGGTATTTAGAGACACTGCGTGAGAAACGGCTGAGCAATAGGAATGACAGACAAAAAATAGGAGATGAATCAATGATAACGATTGGCGATGTCTTAAAAGAAACGATCCCCTATGCGACCCAGACGATACTCAAGAAAAATGGGATCGATATTTCAGAAAAAATGACAGATGAACCTCTATTTGATGTGGTTTCAGTCATCGGGTTTTCCGCAGAAGGTTTAGGTGGTGCATTGGGGGTTGCCGTAGAAAAAACGGTCATTGAAAAGGTCTACAGCAAAGGGGAAATGGCCTTATCCGATGAATGGATTGGTGAAGTCGTGAAGCAATTGCTGGGTCGTTTAAAAAATACATTGCTGGACTATGGCATTGTATTTGAAGTTGCGATTCCTATGGTATTGCACGGGCTGCACCTGCGTATGAACGTAGAGAATAGCAAGATGAATCATTTTGGTTTCGATTCAGGTTGTGGTCGTGTCGGTGTGTGGATTGATGGCAATTGGGATTTGAAGCAGGCATTAGCCTTAGTTGAAGAAGAGAACCATGCCGAACCGGAAGGACAGTTGGTGATGTTTTAGTACTCGGACAGCCGAGTCTTTATAGATAAAATTTAAAAAAACCAAAAACCATCCACCGCATTATCCAGGTCTGCTTTGCAGCCTTTCAGTTGGGTGTTGTAGGTTGCGGATTTGCGTTTTACCTTTGTGGCCACCTTTGTGAGCCACTTTTTTTTCTTCCATGTCCCGCGTTTGTAGCCTCCGCGACCTTCGTGATAAGCGAGGTACTGGCGATAGGCATCCCACTTTGAGATGCCCAGTGTGCGCTGCGTGAAGTGGGTGTACCAGCCGACAAAATCGATGGAATCTCCAAAATCATCCCGGTCGGCTCCACCGTTTCCTGTATATTTTATGTAGTCCTTCCATGCAGGATTTTGGGCTTGTGCATAGCCGTAGGCCGAAGAACGGCGAGGGAGTGGAATAAATAAAAACCAGGGGCGGGGTGGTTGGGCGTCGTCAATAAATCGCGATTCTTGATGGATGATCGCCATCATGACCGAGATGGGCGTCCCCCATTTTTGATTGGCATCTCGCGCGGCTTCATACCAGTCTGTTTCTCCATTAAAAATGGTGCAGACATTGTTTATTTTTGTGGGTTGGTATGTGGCGCAGCCACCGGTAAACAAAAACAGGTAAATGAAGCAGGTCTGCGTGAAACGCAAAATGGTTTACTCCTCGGTAACAAGCGCTCGATAGTTTCCTGTTTGGAAGAAATCTTCAAATAAATTGGCAGGGAGGGGTCGGCTTAGATAGTAGCCCTGTACCCCGTCGCACTCATGCTCTTGTAAAAAACCGAGCTCACTTTTGGTTTCAACCCCTTCTGCGATGACCTCAAGATTAAGATTGTGGGCCATAGAGATAATCGCTGCTGTGATGGCGGCATCATCTTTATTGGTGGTGAGATTTTTGATGAAGGATTGGTCTACTTTGAGGGTTTGGATTGGAAATTGCCTCAGGTAGCCCAGTGAAGAATAGCCGATCCCGAAGTCGTCGATCGCTAGGGTGATGCCATTTTGGTTGAGCTGATTCATGGTTTTAATGCCTTTGTCGACTTGATCCATTGCAATGCTTTCTGTAATTTCAAGTTCAAGCGAGGAGGCGTTCAGCCCCGTTTCTTCGAGTACGCTGAGCACGCTCTCGACGAGGTTTTCTTGTTGAAATTGCCTTGGAGAAAAATTGACCCCAATGCGCAAAGGGGGTAATCCTTTATCTTGCCATTTTCGTGCTTGCTCGCAGGCGGCGCGAAGCCCCCATTCGCCAATCGGAATGATCAAGTTGGTTTCTTCGGCCATGGGGATAAAGGCCGCCGGGAGAATGAGCCCTTTTTCGGGATGACGCCAGCGGATGAGTGATTCGAGGCAGGTAATTTCCCCTGTTTTGAGGTCGAGTTTGGGTTGATAGTAGAGTTCAAACTCGTTTCGTTCCAAGGCGCGTCGTATCGCCATTTTTAGTTCGATGCGTTCAAGTGAGCGAACCCCGATTTCTTCGGAGTAAAACTGATAACCGTTACAGCCTTGATTTTTAACCCGTGACATGGCCTGATCGGCATGTCCGATTAAGGTTCTGCTGTCTGTCCCATCTGAGGGGTAGAGACTGATTCCGATACTGGCACTGATGATGATGGGATGGCCATCAAGGTGAATCGGTTTTGACAAAAGGTGCAAGATCTTTTGCGCAATGGTCGCGGTGTGTTCGATTTCATCACTCTCTCCGAGCAATATCGCAAAAACATCTCCAGAGAGGTGAGAAATGGTGTCGCAGTCGCGCACCGCACTTTTTAAGCGATTCGCAACAGTAATAATCAATTCATCACCTAAAGGTCTTCCAAAAGCCTCGTTGACTTGTTTAAAGCGATCGAGATCAATGGAGAGGAAGGCCAGTTGTTTTTCTTTTCGCTCCGCCTGTTTAATGGCTTGGGTTAAGCGCTCCGTCATGAGCCGTTGGTTCGGGAGGTCGGTGAGTATATCGTGGTGTGCAAGATAAACCAGTCGTTCTTCAGAGAGTTTTCGTTCTGTAATATCGGAAAAAATTGCAACGTAGTGCGTAATTTGTTTTTCTTCATCTAGAATGCCGCTGATGCTGAGCCATTCTGGATAGACTGTTCCATTTTTCCGCCGGCTCCACACTTCGCCCTGCCATTTTCCACAACGATAGAGTGTTTCCAACATGATTTTATAGAGATCACTGCCTTCACGTTCTGAATAAAGAAAGGTGGGGTCTTTTCCGATGACTTCATGGCTTGGATAACCTGTGATTTTAGAAAAGGCGTCATTGACCATGAGGATTTGCCCTCCGAGATCGATAATCATGATGCCTTTGAGCTTGTGCTGCATCACGCTCGCAGCCAAACGCTCCTTTTTCTTGGTATCTTTTGACTCTCTCATAACGCATGAGTCTACACGAATTGTGTGATTCAAATCGAGAGATTATTGTAAATAAGGAATTTTATTTGTTATTTAGTAGTAAATAGAGATTGTTAAGCCAATATTATTTTGAATAGAGCGCTTCCCCTTCAGATTTCCCGATAATGACGGCACCACAGGTATCACTAAAGACATTCACTGCCGTACGGCACATGTCTAAAATGCGATCAATCCCGAGCACGAGCCCAACCCCTTCAATCGGAAGGCCGACCGCTTCCAATATAATCACAATGGCCACAAGGCTTGCTGAGGGAATACCTGCGACGCCAATCGAAGTCAGCAGCGCAAGCAGGACAACGGTGAACTGCGTCATAATACTCAAATCAATGCCATAGGCTTGGGCGATGAACATGGCGACAATGGACTCATAGAGTGCAGTGCCATCCATGTTGACCGTTGCACCGAGCGGAATTACAAAACTGGTCATTCGATTGGAAAGACCTGCTCGCTTTTCAAGGCAGTCCATCGTAATGGGGAGGGTGGAAGAGGAGGAGGAGGTTGAAAATGCCGTCAGAAGGGCAGGGGCCATGGCTTTATAGTGGTCTTTGGGGTTTATTCCGCCAATAAACTTGAGGAGGAGCGGCAGGACGAGGAAAAAATGGAGCCCCAGCGCAAAGAGCACCGTGAAGAGCAATGAGAGCAGTGGCTTTAAGGCATCCAAGCCCGTGAGCAGGACGACTTTGGCCACAAGTCCGAAGACCCCGATGGGTGCAAAACGCATGATCCAATCGGTCAAGAGCATCATGACATAAAAGATGGCGTGCCAGAAACCGACAAGTATTTCGGCGTGACGTCCTTTAATGCGGGTCATTCCAAAGCCGAAAAGCAGACTGAAAATGATGAGGCCGAGCATTTCACCCTTGGCGGCTGCCGAAACAATATTGATTGGAATCATGCGAAGAAAGATATCAACCAGTCTTATTTGCTCTTGACTGCCGATCTTCGCGATGATATCGCTTCCCTTTTCAGAAAGACCGATAAGGTCGCCGACGGGCCTGCCGTCTGAGATGCCGGGGGTCATGAGATTCACAACCGTTAATCCGATGAGTGTTGCAAAAAGTGTGGTCACAATATAGTAGGAGAGGGTTTTAAAGCCGAGCCGCCCCACATCCTCCCCCGTCCCGATGCCTGAAACCCCATTGATAATGGATGAAACGATCAAGGGCACAATTAGCATGCGAAGGGCTTGTAGAAAGAGTTTCCCAATGAAGGTAAAGGTCGCGAGCGCACTGGCTTGAAAGCCTTCGGGCAGTTGGCGAATGAGTATGCCTACAATGAGTGCGAGCGCGAGCGCGATGAGAATTTGCCAGTGAAGTGCGATTTTTTTCATGACGTCGGCCCTATTTTATTTCTGAAATTATTCTAGGTGTTTTTTGCAAAGGGTCTTGAGATAGAAGGCGTGAGGATGGTCTGTGGGTGCAATGGGTTTCCAATTTCGCACGGTGGCTCCGACCTTATCCAGTACCTTGCCGAGTTTTCCGTAGTCCCAGCTTTCCATCATGGCTCTTGTTTTTTCTGTGCAATTGATCTCCATGGCCGAGACGGTAAATTCATAGTCTTCGTAGCCTTCCATGATAAAGGCCCGTCTTCGGCGGATTTCTAGTAGAACCTCTTTTGCGACTTGGGTTTTAGGAATGACCTTGATCCAGATGCCGATAATATTATCCGGGGTGCGTAAAAAGTTTGCTTCGTCGTAGTAATGATCAAACATTTCTTCTTGTCCAAACAGAACCCATTTTGTTTCGCCTGCCTTTGCATTGATCGGAAAAAATAAAAGCATCAATAAAATGGGGATGATAATCCTAAAGTTCATGGTTCGCATTCTCCTTATTGCTAAAATCATTGTTGATCGTGTTCTATCTCTTCTTGTTTTGCAGATTTTGCACAACGGAATCCAGCGGAAATCGCGTGTGTCTGAGGCAGCAGGGAGATACGGTTAAAGGTTTGAAATGAGATGCCGCAGCGATAGTTGCTGCAGTCAAAAAATGATCCTCCGCGGAGTACCTTCAGCGTTTTTCCAAAATTAGGATGAGGGACCTTGTTGCCAGGGTAGGGGAGGAACCAGTCTGATGTCCATTGAAAGAGGTTGCCCGCGGTATCGTAAAGCCCATGAGGACTGATTCCCTGAGGATATTGGTCGATGGCGGTGGTTTCATGGATGCCTTCCTGATGCACATTGGCATGGTCTTTCAGGTATTTGGGGCCCCAGGGAAACATCCGTCCATCGTCGCCGCGGGCGGCTTTTTCCCACTCTGCCTCAGAGGGAAGTCTTTTTCCCGCCCAATTGCAATAGTCAGTCGCATCGAACCAATTGACGAATGAAACCGGATGGTTTCCCTTGCCTTGCTGAAAGCGGCCTCCAATCCAATTGGGCGGCGGTTTTCTGCCAGTTTCATTGACAAAGGTTTGGTAATAGTAATTGGTGACATGGAATTGATCAATGTAATAATCATCTAGAAAAACAGTATGGCGAGGTCCTAGACTTTTTTTTGTAAAATCTTCACCCATAATAAACTCACCTGCCGGAATGCGTATCATTTTTTGAAGGATGAGCCTTCCGGGTTTAGATCCATTTTGTCCTTCTCCAGTGGTTCGTGTGCGTTGTTTAAAAAAGGTTTGCAAACCGAGGGTGGTTCCAACATCGTGCATGGTGTGACAGGGCACACACCAGGGGCCTTTACTGTCGTCGATTTGACTTTTTTGCGGCCCTTTGTGGCAGTAGTGGCATTCCTCTCGCGTGTAAGGATCGGCCTTTTTCTGTGAGATGATTTCGCCAAACGATCCCTTTAAAAAAAAGAAGAGTGGTGTGGTAATTAAGAGTGTAAGAATAAGGCTTCTTAGCGGGTGTTTCATGGGAGGGGATCGTAGCATAATTTTGTATGGATGTGTAGCGGTCTTGTTGTGAGGGCCGGGTTTCTCAATTGGAAAGAAGGTTGGCGTTTCCCTGATTGTCTTTAAAGAGGAACGACGCCAACTTCAACTAATCAAGTGAGAGAAGTGGATTTAGTCTTCTAGTTCTACTTCGTCAGCCAGAATATTTCCCGAAAGAAGGTCACCCTTTACTTTCACAAGATCTCCAATCTCAACTTGAGAGAAGAAATCAACAATCAGGGTGTCTATAGATTCATCTTTGAATTCTGTGGCCTCAGAAGTTATGATGGTGACTACCAGGAGGCTAAGATCGGGATTAT
Organism: Nitrospirota bacterium; assembly: GCA_029261135.1. GTDB lineage: Bacteria > Nitrospirota > Nitrospiria > SBBL01 > JAADHI01 > JAADHI01. Next base: position 82,859 of record JAJDBX010000057.1, on the reverse strand, counting down.
TTAATCCATCCACAGGCGCTTGGAAAAGGACAGACTCTGCACGCTTGTCGTTATTTCGCTCGACTTTGGTGCCCGTAATCAAACCGTTAGAAACATATCCTCTTATTTCTAAACGATCTTCCACCTTTATGTCTGAAAAGATAAAGGGATCTTTTGTCCCAGGTTTTTTATCTTTCATTTCTGTCGAGGCATTGATCGATATCTCCTTCCCGAAAAAAGTGACCTTATTGCTTAAGGGATCAACTTTTTCTACATTGGCCTCAATCTTGATGCGATTGCCATGAAATTCAACTTCCTTAGCGACCAAAACACCCCCTATCATCGTACCTTTCACTTCGAGTCGGGCGTTGAGGGCGATGTCATCGGGTGCGCCGTCCTCAAAAAACGTTGATGTGTTGGTGGTGACGGCTTGTCCACTCACGGAGAATGAATTGAAAGTATCAAAAGTTGTGACCAGACCTTCGAGTTCGACATGCTCATCTTCGTCCGCAGGGAGTGATTGATCTTCTAGCTCAATAATCTTGGCATTCAGACTATTTGATGGGTCACGTGTGCCTTTGACTTCAACAAAATCTCCTTCTGAAAGCCTAAAGCTGAGTGGTGATAAGGCTTTAAAATCGACCAATTGGCTGCCAATGAAAAAGGTTTTAGTTGAGGTGTTCAGTGATTGGACGGTTCCCTTTAATTCAAGCTTTGTCAAATTGGCGATAAATTCAACAGTCTCACGCTTGATATGTGTTGCCTGAATTTTACCATCGTCAAAAACCAAACCGCTGACTTCGACCATGTGGTTTTCTAAAAGAGATGTAAAAGGATTATTGATGACCTCCCCCTTACTTTCTTCAATGATTGTTGAATCATCAACAATCACCGTCCGACCAAGAACGGTGAGACTGCTATTGACATCATCTGTGGCATCAATGGGGCCTCGGATTTCCGCTTCAAATTCGATCTTTGTTGCTTTCCCGGTGATGCCATCTTCGTTAACTGTGCCATGTATCGTCACAACGTGACCCATTCTAAGGTCATCCTCGGAGCCGCCTAGATTATCGTTGATGATAAAATCTGCGCCATCAGTGTTGAATTCAACTTTTCCCCGGAAGACGCTTCCGAAGCCGGTGACCGTCCCTTGGCTGATGCCGGTTCCGCCAATGCCGCCCGATGCGGTTTGGTCTCCGCCACCGCCACCGCCACCACCACCGCCACCACCGCCACCACCGCCACCACTACCGCCACCGAGACTCCCATCGCCCGTTCCGGCACTGCCCGTTGTGCTACTCCCACAGGAAACAGAAAGTAGCGTGACAAACAAAAAAGGCAATAATAATTTCCATAAATACCTTGTTTTTAATTTTATGGTTGGTTTTGGATGGTTCATGGTTGATCCTCTTTTTTATCGAGATCTTCTTCAAAATAGTAAATGCCGACGCCAGCACGAATACGCCCTCCTCCTTCCACAGCAGGGTTTGCATCCCGGTCACGCTGAGAGAGCCAATGATCCATCGCCTCCAAAAGAAATTGGCCACGATCCGCTGTGATTTTGCGTAACTCACCCAAAATATCTTTGGGCAGGTTGTCATAACTGACCTTTCTTTGAAAAAGACGATTCGTCTGAGAGCAGATATTATGATCAATGGTTGTGATCAGGTCTGTGACATCGTTTCCTAAAATACCGAGTTTCTCACCCTCATTGGTATTGGGGAGGTAGGCGCGGGTTTTAAGGAGAATACTTCCATTCTCCAAGCGCTCGACGGTATTGACGCGGATCAACTCATCTAAAATAGCGCGAACCGGCATGTCGCCGCTATATTTTTTAACGAGCGTCGAAAAGCTTGTGCCATCGCCCTCTATCGGGAGTTCAAGCGGTTGATTATTTTGATCTGTAAATGTTTCATCTCGAACCCATCCACTGATCACACGTGCGGCGCGGTGATATTGCTTCATGATGGTTTCGTCGGCTTCATCAAGTTTCGGGAGCGCTTTCACGCGTCGAACCTCTTTACGGTTGAGTCCTGTAATAATCGAAATGCGAGAATCTGTCTGCTTTTTTCCCTGTATGCCAAACTCTTCATTCGCGATAGCGACATAGACGGATTTGGCCAAATCCGAAAAGGTACCGAAAGGAATATTATTGCGTAGAAAAATTCTGACCAAAGGACGTAATAATTTGAGTACGGCTGAAAATAATATGTTATTTATTTTTCCTGTCATACATTGGGAATATAATCCCAATGCTTACGTTTGTCAAATGAAGGTGACTTTGTTTGTTTTTTAGAGTGCCCTTTGTGTAATCATTCTGATTGCACAAAGGGCACTCCTATTTTATCTGGATTAGTCTTCTAATCCCACCTCTTCTGCAATCATTTCTCCGGAGGAAAAAGCCCCTTTCACTTTAACCAGACTGCCCACTTGAACCTGAGGGAAAAAGTCTCCAATGGAAATCGTGTTGTCTGCAAGATCGCTGAATATGGCGCCACTTGTTTTGATATTGATGCCAAGCAGGCTTAAATCAGGATCTGCCAGCAAATCAATCGGGGCTTGCAGTATGACAGTTGATTTTGCATCTTCCCGCTCGATATGCGTTGCGGTGATGACATTGTCAGAAAGATAGGCTCTAATTTCTAAACGCTCCCCGACAGAGAGTTCTGAAAGGGTCAAATCAAGATCATTGGCCGATGAGTCATCTTCCATTTCAGTCGATGCATTAAGCAGAATGGTTTGCCCGAGTAAAGTCACGGTATTTGCCAGTTGATCGATGTTTTCAATGGTCGCTTCAATCTTGATGCGATTGCCGCGGAACTGCACCTTTGTCGCGATAAGCACCCTGCTTGCATTCAAAACACCTTCGACTTCCAGGCGAATATTGGCTTCGAGATCGCTCACTGTGCCATTTTCAAAAAGGGTATTGTCCTTGGTTTCGACGGTTTGACCGTTGATCGAAAAAGAAGCGCTGGAGGTAAAGTTTGACACCAAACCTTCCAATTCGAGGGTCTCATTTTCGAGGGCATCGAAGGTCTCATCTTCTTTCTGGATTTTTGTGGCATTGAGTACGCCCGTGTCGTTACGTGTGCCTTCAACCTCAACCATCAGACCTTCGGCAATATCGCTCAGGCTTATGCCTTCAAATATCAAACCCGCACCGTTGTAATCAATACGTTGATCGCCCAGTGAAAACGTTTTCCCTGTTGTGTTTAAGGCTTGTATCTTTCCTTTCAGCTCGACTTCGGTGGCATCATCAATAAAAACTTCTGTCTCGCGTTTGATGCGGGTTGCTTGAATACGGTTGTCCTCAAAGCGAAGACCACTGACTTCGAGCAGTTCGTTTTCGCCCAAGTCTGCAAGCGAAAGGGCTGTGTCGATGGTATCGGTGATGATTGTCGAATCGTCAACAATTACTGTTTGTCCAAGCACAGTCAAACTATTTCCAGTGAGATTGATCTGGCTAATGGGGCCTTTGACTTCTGATTCAAACTCAACCTCAGTGGCAATGCCTGTTGTGCCGTTGGTGTCAATTGTGCCCTGCACCTTGACCACCATGCCGATGGCTAAATCGTCTTCAGTCCCAGGATTATCGTCAACCGTGAATTGTGTGTTCTCGGTTTTAAAGGTCACACCGTTCACCGTCAGACCCCCAGTGCTGGTGATTGTTCCTTTGCTGATTCCTGTGATCCCTTTGTCGTCAGATCCTTCACTTTCACTACCAATCCCACCACCACCACTGCTGCTTCCGCAAGAAACAGAAAGTAGTGATACAAAGAGGATAGGTAGTAATAATGTCCCAAAGTTTCTGATTGGTGATTGATTGTTATTTGTAAGATCTTTCATGGTTTGTTCTCCTTTGTGTTGTTTTTGAATTGATGAAATTTGATTCATGGTTCTTCCTGCCTTGTTTTACGTTTAATTATTTGGGATTATATTCCCAAATAATTAAACTGTCAAGCGTCATCGTGAAAAAAATAGTTTTTTATGAAACGGAAATGAGGTCTGGGTTAGAAGAAGCCTGACTTGCAGATATCTGAAAGCGGTGTATTGCTGCCTCTTATCTCAAAGCAAAGACTGCTTTTTCATCTGGGAAAGGGTGGTTTGTTTCTTAATTGTTCGGGTTCATTAGAATGCGCTCCTTTTTAACTCCATTCAGCACATTTCAGGATCTGAGGGGGTCATGTGTGAATATGCCAAATCCACAATCCATGCGATAGAGATCAAGGGATGATAGACCGCGTCCCTTTTTTAAGGATATGCAGTAACTCTCACTATTTCAATCATTAAGGATGTGGTTTTGTTTGTATATGAATTTATTTAGTTAAAAATAATTTTGAGGATGTGTAAGCCTGCATACAGTGTCCTATTATAGAGTTCGTATAATCTACAAATTGTAAGCATAAGAAAGATTCGATCACTGAAAATTGAATAATGGAGGGGATCATGAAACACAATAAAATTGTGATATTTGCCTTGGCTGTTCTTTTTAGCGTGATTACTTCTTATCAAGCAGAAGCGAACAGAACGATTACTTTACAATCGAGCTCTGATGAAATTGGTACCATCGGACAAATCGTCATCGAAGACCGAACACAAAATAAAAAAGAGGTTTCCATCCTGGCGAAAGGACTAAAACCGGAGGCGGTGTATCCCGTCTGGCTCATTAACATGAAGCCATCCTTACTTCTGTTTCTAAAACCCAAAATGGAGATGCTTGGGTTGGGAAATGAGGATTATTCTTTTACAACAGATGGTTCTGGAAATGGCGAGTATACGGCGAGGATTTCCACTGAAGAATTGGGATCTTGGAAATTGGTGGAAATTGCACACCATCCAGATGGAAACCCGAAAAATATGAAAGGAATCAGCAGTCCGCTACAGGCTGATCTACAGTAAATCAGAGCGCCAAATTATAAAGGCATGTCGGGATGGCTTTTTCCTCCAGAGATGTCTTTATAATTTATTCATCAGGGAAGGACGCGTTATGTTTAGTTTTGATCCTTTTAGGCTTCTCAAATGCGCTTTTGGGGGAGACTTGAACAAGCCAAATATCGTGATACTCAACCTGCTGGCCAATGTGATTGAAAGCAGAGATCCTTATACCGCGGGACATACATGGCGTGTTGCCAAGTATGCCACCGCCATGGCGCGGCGTCTTGGATGGTCCTCAGAACATGTGGTATCCCTTGAAATTGGAGGTTTTCTTCATGACATTGGGAAGATATCGACTCAAGATCGCGTCTTACGAAAAGTTGGTAGCCTGACGGCTGAAGAATATGAAGAGATCAAGGCGCATCCAGTCGAGGGGAGAAGACTGCTTCAAGGGATTGTTTTCCTTCAACCCGTTATTCGAGGTATCTATTCCCACCATGAGCGCTATGATGGCAGCGGATATCCAGAGGGCTTACAAGGGGAAGCAATTCCTGAGGAAGGTCGTCTTATTGCGATCGCCGATGTCTTTGACGCACTGACGAGTAATCGGCCTTATCGTCAACCCATGACTCCCGAAAAGGCCCTATCTTATCTTCAAGGGAAAAAGGGCCGTCTTTTTGAACCCAAATTTGTGGATCACTTCACGAGTATTTGGGACGAAGGGAAACTACAGAGGACCATCCTCCATAGCGAAGGACATATCCCCCTTCTTGCTTGCCCTCATGACGGTCCGACCATTGCCATTACACCGGAGGCCTCTGAGGGAGAAGGAGTCTTTTGTCCTGTCTGTCGTACCCGCTTTGTCCTTGCCAAAAGCAAGGGGAAATGGCAAGCACGGCTCACGAAATAATGATGTTTTAATGGGAGCCTGACCAAGCTTGAATCAAACATTTGCCATAAATTACGATCTTGCAGATCTCCGGATACCAAGATTGAACAAATGCCCATCGAAACATTGTCTCTTATTGCTCGTAAGAAAAACCATACTTTCTGGAGGCTTCTTTTGGAAACGAAACTCATTTTCCGACCTTCAGATTTTGGGATTCGAAATATTTTGAGTTTGAGCACTCAGGATTGTTTTGCTGCACCCCAGCCCCAATTTCCCTTGACACTCAAAAGCTGATTCGCTACCATTCCCAGCAGGAAATCCGATGGAAATTAATGTTGCTTCAGATCACGCCGGCGTCTATTTTAAAAGCCGTGTTCTCCAATATCTTGCCGAAAAAAAAATCAATGCGGTGGATCTTGGAACGAACGCGGACGCCTCCGTTGACTATCCTGATTATGGAATGAAAGTTGCCAAATTGGTCTCCGAAGGCAAGGTTGAACAAGGCATTCTTGTTTGCGGCACCGGTGTTGGTATGTCGATCGTGGCAAACAAATTTTCAGGGGTTCGCGCGGCGCTTTGCCATAACAAAGAAACAGCGGAAGCGAGTCGACGTCACAATGACGCCAATATTCTTGTACTTGGAAGTCGGGTTTTAGACGTAGAGCTTGGACTTACCATCGTGGAAACCTGGCTTGCTACCCCATTTGAAGGTGGAAGGCATCAACGGCGTCTTGATAAAATTACGGAGATTGAAAAGACGCTCAAGAATGCGCCGGAAATTCCCGCCGATACAATCGAATAACGCTTAAACCGATAAGGATATTCACGTGGAAAAAAGAAGCAATCTACAAGTATTTGATCCTGAAGTTGAAGCAGCCATTGCCCAAGAAGTAGAACGAGAAGATCAAAAAATAGTTTTAATTGCTTCTGAAAATGTTGTCAGTCCTGCAGTGCAGGAAGCGCAAGGCTCGCTGCTCACAAACAAGTATGCGGAAGGTTATCCCGGAAAACGCTACTATGGCGGCTGCGAGTATGTCGATATTATCGAAAATCTCGCGATTGAACGTGCAAAGCAACTCTTTGGCGCAGAGCATGTGAATGTGCAGCCGCACTCCGGCTCGCAAGCAAATATGGCGGTTTATTTCTCTGTGCTTAAACCGGGGGACAAAATTATGGGCATGAGCTTGGCTCATGGCGGACACTTGACGCACGGGTTTAAGGTTAACTTCTCCGGAAAGCTTTATGAAACCGCTTCTTACGGGGTAGAAAAAGAAACCGGTCGGATCGATTACGATGTCGTCGAAAAACAAGCCAAAGAAGAACAACCCAAAATGATTGTGGTCGGGGCTTCAGCCTATTCCCGTACGCTCGATTTTAAAAAGTTCCGTGAGATCGCGGATAGCGTCGGGGCTTATTTAATGGTGGACATGGCCCACATTGCCGGACTGATTGCCGCAAAGGTGCATCCATCCCCGGTGCCTTATGCTGATTTTGTGACGACCACCACCCATAAAACACTGCGCGGCCCGCGCGGCGGCATGGTGTTATGCAAAGAACAATTTGCAAAGGGGGTTGATAAATCGGTCTTCCCTGGTATTCAAGGCGGCCCCTTGATGCATGTCATCGCGGCAAAAGCCGTCTCATTCAAAGAAGCTTTGTCTGAAGAATTTGTGGCTTACCAACAACAGATTCTCGCCAATGCTGCAGCACTTGCAGAGGCCTTGGTCTCAAAGGGTTATCAGATTGTCTCAGGGGGGACGGATACGCACTTGATGTTGGTGGATCTCACAAATCAGGGCGTGACGGGAAAAGAAGCAGATGAGGCCCTCGACATTGCCGGGATTACGGTCAATAAAAATGCGGTGCCTTTTGATCAACGCCCGCCGGTACATGCGAGCGGTATTCGTCTTGGTACGCCCATTGTGACAACACGCGGCATGAAGGAAGCGGAAATGGCCGAAATCGCAACCCTGCTCGACAGCACTTTAAAAAACCGCCAAGATGAATCCGTTTTAAAACAGGTGCGGACACAGGCAGAAGCCCTTTGTAAACGCTTCCCTTTTACAAGATAGGAATTTTCCTTAAGTGCAGTGTCCCTTTTGCAGCAGTCTTGAAGACAAGGTCGTTGATTCCCGTTTAAGCAAAGAAGGCGGTGCGATTCGGAGAAGGCGGGAGTGTCTCCAATGTTCTCGTCGCTATACCACTTACGAACGGATTGAAGAAAACTTGCCAATGCTGGTTAAAAAGGACGGTCGCCGCGAACCTTTTGATCGGCAAAAAATATTTTCGGGATTAAAAAAGGCCTGTGAAAAACGACCCGTAAGTATTGATCAGTTGGAATCCGTGGTCTCCCGTATCGAAAAATCCATTCAAGAACGGGGCGAAAATGAAGTCGAAAGCCGTATTCTCGGAGAAGAGGTGATGCGGCAGCTTCATGCGCTTGACCAAGTCGCTTATGTCCGCTTTGCCTCTGTCTATCGTGAATTTAAAGACGTGAACCAGTTTATGTCAGAGTTGAAAACGATTCTGAACGATTCAGGCCAGAAGAAGCATCCCAAACCCTCACGATCTCCCTCACTGTAGTGACGGAAGCTCTGCTCAGCCCCCATCTGGGTTTAATTTACTGGAAAAACGCTAGCCAATTGCGTCTATGTTTCAGATTGAAGCATCGTGAGCGTTTTTTGAGCGGCTTCTTGCTCAGCGGATTTTTTACTTTTTCCTATCCCGGTACCATACGATTTTTCATTGAAACTCACTTTAATTTCAAAACATTTTTTATGATCCGGGCCGCTTTCTTGAATCACTTCATAACACGGTAATTTTCCGAACACCTTTTGGGAAAATTCCTGGAGCGCAGTTTTATAATCAAAATTAACTTCTCCCTGTCGCAAAGCCTTTAAATAGACATCAAACAATTTTAAAATCACGGGACGCACAGCAGAAAGCCCTTGATTAAAACCCCCATCCAGATAAATCGCGGCAATTAATGCCTCCAGGGCATCAGAAAGCAGGGAAGGTTTTTCGTTTCCAAAAGTTTGTATCTCCCCCTTTCCCAAAAAAAGATAGGCCCCCAAATTAATCTCTCTCGCAATGGCGGCAAGGGTTTCTTCGCTTACAATTTTAGCCTTCATTTTAGAAAGATCTCCTTCCGGTAAATCTGGAAATCGATCAAGCAGGTTTTGACACATCACGAGATCAAGGACAGCATCCCCTAAAAACTCAAAACGCTCGTTGTCTTTGCGATTCGGCTCCTTTGTTTCGTTGACGAATGACCTGTGGGTCAGCGCCTGCCGCAATAGATTCGAATCTTTAAAGGAATAGGAAATTTCTGTTTCAAGAAAGGAAAGTTCTTTGGGTTTCATTACAGGAAAGGAACTGGATTAAGAATGGAATTTTTTGAAAAAGATGGTGGCATTCGTTCCTCCGAAACCGAATGAATTTGAAAGCACCACTGAAATATCTCGCCCAACAGATTTATTGGGGGTGTAGTTCAAATCGCACAAAGGATCTGGATCATCCAAATTGATGGTCGGTGGAATAATCTGGTCTCTAATCGCCAAGAGAGAGAAGATCGCTTCAATGCCGCCGGATGCACCTAATAAATGCCCGGTCATCGACTTGGTGCCGCTTAAGGCAAGTTGGTAGGCGTGTGCCCCGAAAACCGTCTTGATTGCCGCTGTTTCAATTGCATCCGCCATTGTTGATGTGGCATGCGCGTTGATGTAGTCCACGTCATCTGGAGAAATGCCTGCGTCTTTCAAAGCAAGCCGCATGCAACGCACGGCCCCTTCACCTCCTTCAGGCGGCGCAGTCATATGAAAGGCATCGGCTGTCATCCCATACCCGATCATTTCAGCATAAATATTTGCCCCTCGGGCTTGGGCGGTTTCTAGGGATTCGAGGAGGACAACACCGGAGCCTTCTCCCATGACAAAACCATCCCGGCCTTTATCAAAGGGTCTGCTCGCTTCCTGTGGTGTTTCATTTCTCACAGAAAGCGCCCGTGAAGCGGCGAAACCGGCCATTCCTAAGGGGGTAATTGCTGCTTCAGCCCCACCGGCCAGCATCGCATCGGCTTCCCCGCGTTGAATGATACGAAAGGCATCTCCGATACAATGGTTGCCCGTTGCACAGGCACTGACCGCGCAAGAGTTCGGCCCTTTGGCACCCAAGTTAATGGCAATCTGTCCCGATGCAAGGTTGATAATCGACATAGGAATAAAAAACGGCGTTACACGTTTTGGTCCTTTTTCAACCAAAACCGTATGCCATTTTTCAATCGCCTGCAATCCGCCAATCCCTGAGCCCACATAAACCCCCATTCGCTCAGCATTGTCAGGACGTATCTGAAATCCAGCGTCATGAACCGCCATCTGGGCGGCCGCAACGGCAAAATGGATAAAGGTATCCATTTTTTTGACCTCTTTGACAGGAATAAAATCAGTCGGCTTGAAGCCCTTGACCTCTCCTGCAATCTGGGCTGGATATTCTGTGGGATCAAAGTATGTAATGCGATCAATCCCCGATTCGCCCGCACAGAGGGCTTTCCAGGAGTTTTCAACGCCAATCCCCAGGGGGGAAATCATCCCCAAGCCTGTGACAACGACACGTCTTTTCGCATTAGAGATAGCGGGTTCTTGCATGGTTTAATTCACTTATGATTTATTCTGAATATAATCAACTGCACTTTGAACGGTCAGAATTTTTTCGGCATCTTCATCTTGAATTTCGATGTTAAATGCCTCCTCAAATGCCATCACCAACTCGACGGTATCCAAAGAATCGGCCCCAAGGTCTTCAACAAATGAGGCGCCGGAGACCACATTTCCCTCTTCAACCCCTAACTGTTCTGCGATAATTTTTTTGACTTGCTCTTCGATTGACAATGTCTTTTACCTCCTGAAAGAAATGGTTAGTGAAATTCTGATAGCATGTACCACTAAGCACTCAGGCCGAGGGCGACTATCACTGATATCTTGAACGTTTCTTCAGGTAAGATTTTTATGTGAAAATCTTACCCTCCCATGTACATCCCACCATTGACATGTAAGACTTGTCCGGTAATATAATTTGCATTCTCGGACGCAAGAAACCCCACAGCATTCGCAATATCTGAGGGCAAACCTAAACGTCGTTGAGGGATTTGTTTTTTAAGATCTTCTTTCACCGATTCAGATAACGAGGCGGTCATGGCTGTTTCGATAAAACCGGGCGCAACGGCATTCACCGTAATCCCACGTGTGGCATATTCTCTTGCCACAGTTTTTGTTAAACCCACCACGGCAGCCTTAGAAGCCGCATAATTGGCCTGTCCTGCATTTCCAATGGCTGCCACAATGGACGAAATATTGACAATTTTTCCGCTTCGCTGTTTAGACATCACCGGAAGAACGGCTTTCATACAATGAAAGACTCCTTTCAAATTGACTGCAAGGACAGCATCCCAATCGTCATCTTTCATCCGCATGAGCAAGGTGTCTCTCGTGATACCGGCATTGTTCACGAGGATATCAATCCGTTCCCACTTTGTCCGTACATCAGAAATCATCTGGTTCACTGAGTCGGCATCCGCGACATTTACCGCGACAGGCATTGTCTGATATCCTTTTCGGGTCAATTCTAAAGCGGTCGCTTCGGCACCCTCAAGATTAAGATCCGAGACTATCACAGTCCCCCCGAGAGCCGCAAGAGATTCACAAATTGCTTTTCCTATCCCCTGAGCGCCCCCCGTAATGATGGCGACCTTCCCCTCAATATTCAAAAATAAGTCTCCTTTATGTTTTTAGGATGAAGAACCCGAATTCAAAAAAGACAAGGCTTTTTCGAGTCCCGCAGGGTCTTCCACATTCATGACTTTTGCACACCGATCAATGCGCTTGAGCAATCCAGAAAGAATGCGACCCGGCCCCACTTCTACAAATTGCTCAATCCCTTTTTGCAGGATCAGTGTGATCGTCTCTTCCCAAAGTAAGGGGGAGGAAAGCTGATCAACCAGTCCGTCTTTTGCCTCTTTCCATGTACGAATCTCTTTTGCCCCAAGGTTGTTGATCAGTGGTTTTTGGAGATCTTCCCCTTCTAATTTTTCTAATTCTGTCGAAAGCCGAAGACAGGCCTCTTTCATTAAAGGAGAATGGGAGGGCACACTCACAGCCAGTTGGATCGCCCGCTTTGCCCCTTTTTTAGTCGCCAGCGCCATCGCTCTTTTTACGGCGTTGATCTCCCCAGAAATTACAATTTGGATGGCGTTATTATAGTTTGCAGGAGAAACGATCTCTGAAACTTCTGAGGCGATCTTACAAATGGATTCCACATCACCCCGTTTTAAACCGATAATCGCCGCCATCGCACCTTTGCCCTTAGGTACAGCTTCTTGCATAAAGCGGCCTCTTTGATGCACAAGTTGCACTGCATCCGCGAAGGAGAATGCACCGGCTGCGACCAAGGCGGTAAACTCTCCTAAACTATGGCCGGCGACATAAGATGCTTCTAAAATAGGTGATCCCAGAGCCCGCCATGAGGCAATGCTTGCGGTCAATAAGGCCGGTTGTGTAAATGCTGTTTGATTGAGTTTCGATTCAGGGCCTTTGAAACAAAGTGCTGCGACATCCCAACCGAGGACCTGTTCTGCTTCAGTATAGACTTCACGCGCAGACGGAGACGCATCATAAAGGGCCTTTCCCATACCCACAAATTGAGACCCTTGACCGGGAAAAAGAAATGCAATACTCATTTAATTTACTTTCGTATATAAGAGCGAACCTTGATCAAACATGCTACGCTTTTAAAGCGAAAACGAACGGCGGGAAACTGAATGCCGGTTTTGAAATATATCCCTAATCGACGATATACTCTCCACCATCCACTCCGATCACATTCCCAGTCACAAAATTTGCCTTAGGATGAGAGAGCAGGGTGATTACCCCGGCGACATCCTCCGGGGTGGTCAATCGACCCCAAGGATTTTTCCCTTTGGCCATACGAATCATCTCTTTGTTGCCCGGAATTTTTCTCAAAGCAGGCGTATCGGTTACACCCGCCCGAATTGAGTTGACTGAAATTTCATGGGGTCCGAGCTCGAGTGCAAGCTGCCTGACATGACATTCAATCGCCGCCTTTGCTGCCGACACCGCACCATAAGAAGGCCAAACTCGTGACCCACCTGCAGAGGTTAAACAAAAAATCCGCCCCCCACGATCAAACAAACCACGCTGAAGCAAATCCTGCGTCCAATACACTAAACTATTGGCCATGACATCTAAGGTCATTTCCATTTGAGTTTGGGTAATGGCTTCCCGCTCTGTGGCTGCAATCAAAGGCTTTAAGGATCCAAAGGCGAGCGAGTGGAGTAAAACACGAACCGTGATCTTTTCAGACGCAAGCTGATCCAAGACCTTTTTTCGTTTTTCAGCGCTTGCGGCATTCATGTTAAAAAATAAAGCGCGTCTTCCTTTTTTTTCGATTTGAGAGGTGATGCGTTCAACATTGGGCATCGTTCCTTTTCGATCAAGATGAATGCCGATGATATCCATCCCCGCCTCTGCCAAACCCAGGGCAGTTGCTTCGCCAAATCCACTGGACGCGCCTAAAATAAGTGCCGCGCCATCTAAAAATTGCTTATCCAATTTAAGCTCCTTTTTTACCAAACGGTGTCAGAATGATTAAGGGAAAACCCTTAATATTGAACAACCGCAGCGCCCCATGTCAGGCCGCCCCCGAAAGCGAGAAAAAGTAAAGTATCGCCTTCTTGAATACGACCATCTTGTACCCCTTCATCAAAGGCCAAGGGAATCGAGGCCGCTGAAGTATTTCCGTATTTATGAAGATTGATAATCATTTTCTCTCTGGGAAATCCAAGACGGTCTGCCACAGCATTCAAGATGCGTATATTGGCCTGATGTGGAATCAGCCAGGAAATATCGGATACCTTGAGTTGATTTGCCTCTAATGCTTCCAATGCCACACTTTCTAGGTTTCTCACCGCGATTTTAAATGTTTCGCTTCCCTTCATTTTGATGGTATTGAGATGTTCAATCAACACCTTTTCAGAAGGCGGAATCGCTGCCGCACCGCCCGGCACGCAAATGAGATCCCATAGTGCTCCATCCGTATGTAAATGCGTCGACAGCACGCGGTGATTTGAATCCGATGAAGGGGCCAACAATACCGCGCCAGCACCATCACCAAAAAGGACACAGGTTCTTCTATCTTCCCAGTTAATCAAACGGGACATGACTTCGGCCCCAATCACCAGGACATGCTTGAATGTCCCTGAGCGGACAAACTGCTCTCCGACCGACAAAGCATACACAAACCCTGAGCAGGCTGCGGAAAGATCAAAAGCTGCCGCTTGAGAAGCCTCGAGCTTGTGTTGAACGATGCAGGCCGTCGAGGGGAAAAACATATCCGGCATCGACGTGGCAACAATAATCAGATCCACTTCAGAAGCAGTTACCCCAGCCCGTTTTAAGGCCAGGCGTGCGGCCTTCGCAGCGAGATCAGAGGTTGTCTCATCTTTTGCGGCAATATGACGTTCCCGGATGCCACTACGGGCAAAAATCCATTCATCAGAAGTATCAATCTTTTTTTCAAGATCTCGGTTTGTGAGTACTGTCTCTGGTGCATACGCGCCTGTGCCGATGATTTGAACGCCCATCAACACCCCTCTTCTTCACTGGAGAGACCCATCTGAGCTTCAACTTGTTCTTGGATATGGTGTATCACACCGCGTTTGTAGGATTCTTTACCCACTTTAATCGCATTTTTAATCGCATCCGGAGAAGAATGTCCGTGGCAAATAATGCTGGTTCCATTCAATCCCAATAGCGGCGCGCCACCATATTCTGCATAATCGACTTTCTTTTTAAAACGCGTAAAAGAAGGTTTGAGTAAGGCATATCCCAGCTTCCCTAGGGTAGAGGACAAAATCTCCTGCTTCAAAAGTGCCATCACGGCATCTGAAAGTCCTTCAGAAATTTTTAGTGCAACGTTGCCGGTAAAGCCATCACAAACGATCACATCTACGTCACCGGAATAGACATCTCTGCCTTCGACGTTGCCAACAAAATTTAATTTGCTTTTTTTTAATATTTTAAACACTTCTTTCGTCAGTTCATTTCCTTTTGTATCCTCTTCACCAATACTGAGAAGCCCGACTCTTGGATCAGATATTCCAAAAATCTCTTCGGCATAAATACTGCCCATGATCGCAAATTGGAATAAATGAGTCGGTTTGCAATCGACATTCGCCCCGACATCAATCAAGATCGCCGTGCCACTTAAGGTGGGTAGCGGGGTTGGAATGGCAGGGCGTTCGACACAACTCAAGGCCCCCAAGTTGAAGAGACCACATGCCATACTTGCACCTGTATTTCCGGCACTCACGACGGCCACCGCTTCACCTTCTTTGACCAGTTTTGTCGCAACCCAAATAGAGGAGTCTCTTTTCTTCCGAATGACAGACGAAGGAGATTCGTTCATCTCGACACGCTGAGAAGTATGGACAACAGAGATGGGAAGACCCATGACATTGTGCTTTGAAAGTTCTTGGCGTATTTCAGCCTCATCTCCCACCAGAATCGGGGCAATGTCATATTCTCGAGTGGCAATAATCGCGCCTTCAACAATGACTCCCGGCGCGTCATCCCCTCCCATCGCATCTATGGCAATTTTCATGATCTATTTTTCATGAGGAAAGGCAAGACATCATGCTCCAAAATTAAAGAAGGTCTGAATCAGGCATCAATTGTTTATCAGGCGATAAAGTACAACTCAAACATCACCGTTTCCTAAGGTCGAAAATCAATGGAGGGTTAACCCTCTTTAACTTCGATCACCTGACGGCGTTTATAGGTGCCACAGCTAAGACAAACACGGTGGGGTAATTTTGCTTCATGACACTGGGGACAGAGGACAGTCGTTGGCGCCGATAATTTTATGTGCGTTCGTCTTTTATCTCTGCGTGTTTTAGAGGTCTTATGTTTTGGATTTGGCATCGCTTTCCTTGTATTTAAATTTTTTCAGAACAGTCCACCGAGAATCTGTCGGACTGGCATCACACTGGCAAGTGGTAAAGTTTAAATCTGATCCGCAATGAGGACAAAGCCCCCGGCATTCAGACTGACAAAGGGGATGAACTGGAACAGCGAGAAAAAGCTGTCCTTGTAAGTCGTGATCAATATGAATCTGATTCCCGTCATAGAAGTTCACTCCAAGGGTCTCTGCAGAAAGGACTTCTTGGTTCTCGAAAGGCCCTTCCGGGAAAGGGACATATTCAAGATGAAAATCAGATCGCAGGGGTAATTGAGTGGATTTTAAACAACGGACACATTCACTCTGAAGCTTTGTAGAGAGTTCTCCCGTTAAATAGACCTCATCCTCAGAATGCCGCTGTATATCCAGAGCAATATGGATCGGATCCACCAATACGAGCCCTTTTTCTGCTAAATCCCAATCAAAAGATTCAACATCATAAGAGATGTGACGCCCTTGTGCAGGGATGTCTTTCACCTGAATATCCATTCTCAACCCTTTTACTATAAGCGAGCAATTATAAGAAAGAGGATCAATCGTGTCAAGTCAAAGCCCTCTAGCCTCAAAAATGGCCACGGATCAAAAAATACATTGTAGAGTGTTCAGAGTGCCTCTTGGAAGTTTTTAATTTGGAAGTCCTTATTACAGATAGGGCTATTCTACAGAACCCATCGAAGTATTTCGGATCAGTCTCCCTTCTGTAAGGTAAACGACCATCTCCGCAATATTGGTCGCGCGATCACCAATCCGCTCGATATCTCTTGAAACAAAACTAATACGAATCGCACGGGTAATCGTTGCACTATCCTCCACCATGTAGTCAAGTAACTCCCGGAAGATCTGACCGGATAAGTTATTAATAAAGACAGCATCGGCACAAACCCTCCGCGCAAGCGCAGCATCTTTATTCACAAAGGCGTCGAGTGCTTCCCGCACTATCTTTTGCGCCGCTTCTGCCATGCGAGGAAGATCAATATAGGGTTTCAAAAGTGGCTCTTCTGAAAGTTCAATTGCACGTTCGCAGATATCCTTAGCGAAGTCACTCATTCGCTCAAGATTGGTTGTGATTTTCATCGCTGTTGTGATAAAGCGTAGGTCACGTTCTTCAGATTGACCAATGGAAAGGAGACGAATACATTCCTCATCGATTTCGACATCCATCGCATTGACACGATCATCATTTTGAATCGTTTGCTGTGCCAGGGTCAGATCAGACTCCACAAGACATCTAATCGAGTTTGCGATCTGGGCTTCAACAAGCGCCCCCATCTTCAGAATTTTTGCCTTCAGGGAAACCAGCTCCGCTTCAAAACCTTGTGACATCTTTTCTCCTACGCTTATCTCAATTTATCCAAGAAACTCTATATATGATTTTCCGCACACTTGTCGTTTGGAATGTTATAACTTTTCTCCAATTCCCGCAAGAGTGCTTTAAGATGGCTGTCATCAATATGACAGCCATCTCTATTTTTACCCCACAACCATTTTATGAAGAATGAACTTGATTCCTAATCACAAATGTTTACCTGAAACAGCAATGGTTAAGAACAAACAAGGCAATATTCTCAGAAAATACTTGAATATACAATGGCTTATAAGGTATAAGCGGTTAAGTATTCATCTACCACATCCCCTTTTATGCTTGAACCAAGTTGATATGAACGAAATTATAGACCTTGAACAAAAAGGGGACGACCCCCAGCTTCCTCCCAAAATTGATGAGCGGGGTCTATCAACATACGATCCGCTTCAAGGATATCTCGCGGAAATCCGAAGATACCCTTTTTTAAGTCGAGAAGAAGAACAAGCGCTTGCAATCAAATTTAGAGAAAAGGGAGACCTGGATGCAGTCACACAGCTGGTCTTGTCCCATCTTCGGCTCTCTGTTTCAATCGCGATGGAATATAGAAAACTCCCTTTTAATACAATGGATTTGATTCAAGAAGGGAATGTCGGATTAATGCATGCTGTCAAGAAATACGACCCCTATAAAAAAGCCAGAGTCGCGACCTATGCCGCATGGTGGATTCGAGCCTATATCTTAAAGTACATTCTACAAAATTGGCGATTGGTTCGAATCGGAACCACTGAGACGCAGCGCAAACTTTTTTTCCGCTTGTCTAAAGAGAGAGAGGCACTCGAAAAACGGGGCATGATGGTGACCCCCAAACTCTTGGCTCAGCAATTGGATGTCAAAGAAAAAGAAGTTATTGAGATGACACAGCGTCTCGGGAGTTCTGAAGTCTCTCTGAGTACTCCTGTCGGGGAAGATGAGGAATCATCTTATGGGGATCTGCTCCCATCCGATCAGGAAGGCGCAGAAGAACTTCTGGCCAAAAAACAGCTTGGAAGCCTTTTTCGAACCAAGCTAAAAGATTTTTCAAAAGACCTGAATCACAGAGAACTTGAGATCCTTTCTGAAAGAATTTTGTCAGAGCAGCCCTTTACATTGGATGTTTTTGCCCAAAGATATGGTATTTCAAAAGAGCGTGTTCGGCAAATTGAAGCTAATTTACTTAAAAAACTCAAAAAATATATGAAAGAAATGATTCCTGATTTTAAAGAGATTACTTTATAAAAAAAGGCGCTCTTGACCAAGGTCAAGAGCGCCTTTTTTTATAAAATCTAAGAGGAGCTAAATCTTCACAACATTGGTCGCTTGATCTCCCTTAGCACCACTGGTAATTTCAAACTCAACAGCCTGACCTTCATCGAGTGATTTAAACCCATCCCCCTGAATGGCAGAGAAATGGACAAAAACATCATCGCCCCCTTCCTGCTCAATAAATCCAAACCCTTTGCTGGCGTTAAACCACTTCACTGTACCTTTAGGCATAAACTAATCTCCTTATTCTTCAAAAAGAACGACGAACAATTATTTGACACAAATAGGGAAGTACGCTTAAAAGAAAAACGATAGGTCACTGCGACTTATTACCCCTGGAAGACGAACCCTCAAATTTCAATTTGCATACTAGCAGAATTGTTTTGAAAAAATCAAATACTGTATTTAAGGATAAAAAATTGAGCTTATCATGAGTTTGTTCCCAGACCTTTATTGTTACCTCCTTGTTGTTATTTAAAAATTTTTTCTTTAAAAACTGAAAATTGATGTGAGCAACTGCGACAGTTACTTAGCCCTTAAGGAATGATGCCGCTTGCATACTTTAAGGCAAGATTGCCCCGATCTTGGCTGCTGAGATGAATGGTGGAATTCGATTGAACCGCCAGAGCGGTATCCGACCCGACATCTCCCACGGCATCAATCCGGTGTCGCGTCCAATTAGAGGAAATCAAGCAATCCGCTGTCAAAAGGCAGGTCGCATACATCAAGTCTCTATTTCTTGAATCACGGTAACTTACGTGTAGCCTCTCTGGGGCGATGACCAATTGGTTACTTTGCCCCACCTCCCCCTCGGTATCGATTTGGGCGGTTTGCCAATTGCTTGTGGTGGTACAAGTGACAATGCACCGGGCATATTTAAGATCTCCATTTGAACTATCAGAATACGTGATATGAATTGCCCCATCCACTTCCCCTGAAGATTCCACTGCGATTGAACTATTTCGAGCAACATCCTTATCCGTCCCAGGGTTGTCCACAACTGTTTTCGACCATGACGTGCAAGGACTTAAACACCTCGCATATTTTAAGGTGCCGTTAAAATAATAGCTGAGATGAATCGCATTCGAGGTGACAAAAAGGTGGTTTGATGCCGCAATATCAAGGCCGGAGTCCACGTCCGCCGACAACCATTTTGCCGAGTCCGTACTGCAATTTGTATTGCAAGTGGCATAAGCGAGCACATCAAAATCATTTTCATCACTGTCTATATCATGAACATATCGATAGGTAATATGTATATTCCCAGACTCCACTTGAATATGGGTATCTGTCACGCCTTCGTTGGTATCGTCGTACACAACCACAGCAGGGGAGGTCCAAATCCAGCTACTTCCAGGTTTTACACCTAATGCATATTTCAAAACCCCTTGGTTTGTTTTTGCGGCATCACTCGGGCTGACGACATCACGATAACTCACATGGAGATCAGAACCCTCAATTGCAAGATTAATGTCGCGCCCCATTTGCGGACTGGAGCCTTTTTCATCGATCGACTGAATGGACCAGCTTTTGCTCAATTCACATTCAGCGCTACAAAAAGCATGTTTTGGGATGGATTCTGCGTTTGAAAAATAAACGATATGAATTGTGCCATTGGAATCGATCCCGATCGACGACGATTCTCCCACATCGCCCGCATCATTTGTTGGCGCACCATCAATCGTAATATTTTTAAAACTCTGGGGTGGTGTAAAGACTTCTGTGGTAAATAGCCAAGTATGCGGGGCATTCGCCAGCCCGTTTCCAGACAAGTCTTTCAAGAGGCTTGTCAGGCTGGCGGTATATGTCGTCGCGTAATCTAAATGGCTTGATGGGGAAAACCGGATGTTTGTGCAATCCGCTTGAGAAACACAAACACTCTCACCTCCTGAAATGGAAGGGCTGATCTCAGATCCGAGCGAAAAAGAGGATAAATCCACAGCCTCACTGAATGCAACTTCGATCTTTGCCGATACGGGGACACTGCTTCCACTAGGCAAGGCAGACATGACTCGGGGGGACACCTTATCACTCTGCTGAGTATTGACGGGAATGGCGTCATCTGCGCAACCCAACAATAAGAACCAGCCCCATAAAAGGATCAAAAAAAAAGATTGTTTTTTAAAGAGAAAACGTCTCATTTAGCCCGTCTTTAAAATACACGAGATGTCCTTAAAAAAATCGTCAATATTACATTTTGTGCGAAACCTCACCTGATAAAAATACTTTGATCCCTTAAAATATCCTGCTGAAATCGGAGCCTCTTGATAACTTAAGGTATTTTAGATATTATCCTCGGAATACGCAAGTGCTACCGACCCTTCGCGCTTGCCACTATGATCCAAAATATTGGATCAGGGCCCAAGAAAAGCTCATCGAAAACGGTTGTTGCTCTTGACAGAAAATGATCCCAACATATCTTTGAACCTTCATGAAAAGAAGAGCTCAGAGATAGAACCCATCTCAAACAAGCACAGATCACCCGAAACGCAATGAGGAGCACACAAGATGTCTGTCACAAAAAATCGTCCACTCGTCACCACAAAGAATCCGGGGCGAGATTGTAAAACAGATTTTCCCAAGCGGCTGAGTATCTTTCTGATCAGGGTTTTGAAACCATCAAACATCATGTGAAGACCTTAAGGAATAGCACAGTCGAAGCACTTTCAAAATTTCAAGATATCCGTTTATGGCCGGATTCCGGGGTCTCAGCGGGGTTCATCCTTATGATGTTGCCCAGCTGGCCGGAGAGCATGATGTCGCACTCGGGGTCGGAAATCATGCTTGTCAGCGACTCATGAATACTCTTGATATCCCCGGCACAATCCGTGCCAGTTTTGGTTTGTACAATTCCCAAGAAGATATTGGGGCATTATTGTCTACGATTGACAAAGCCCGACGATTATTGCTCTGAATAGGAAGCCCATGATTAAAAATGTTATTTATAGAAATGTCCTCTTAGATCATTTTCGTCATCCACGAAATAGGGGTGAGCTCACAGGGGCCAATGTTATTCATCGTGGCAATAACCCGCGTTGTGGCGACGAAATTGAAGTGGGGCTTTTTCAGCATGGAGAAACCCTCGATTTGGTGAAATTCAGAGGACGCGGGTGCTCCATCTGTATCGCTTCGGCATCCATAATGTCTGAGGTCGTCACTGGCAAAAAAAAAGAAGAAGCACAGCTACTCTGCGAAAAGATGCAAGTCTGGTTTGGTCAAGGCAGTAGTCTCGAGGTCAAAGAACCCCTCCACACGCTTGAGGCCTTGTCATCCGTGAGAGACTTTCCTGCACGCCGTCGTTGTGTCTTAATTGCCTGGGAAGCCCTATCTAACGCGCTTGCCTCGATTTAATGTGGTCAACCGAGAGACTTTTATTCCTTTCTCAGCCTTTGAGGTCATTTTTGAAAAATGGCCGAATCATGAGAAACCCCTTAACTTCTATCTGTACGGACTGCCAGTAGTTATTTCGCCGTTTTCCATTTAATATCCTAAATTATGAATAGCTTGTTACTTATAATATAGTTGTTCCTATCTCGCCAAAACTATGTTACAGGGGTGATGAAGTATGTTGGACAAAAGCGATTTATCATCAAAATGAATTGATTTGGGTTTTGGAGATCATTAATCGTTCATTAAGGATAGACCAAGACCAATCATTACAAGATCTTCTTTTTTCTATCTCCAACCTTGTCCCCTGTGAATACAGGGTCGTTGCTATCGGCGAAATTAATTCCTCTGATCGCCCCGCAAACCGCATTAAAATCGTGAATGTCAATTACCCCATGGACCGGGTGTCACTTTATGGGGAAAAACCTACGATAAAGTCGATCCAGTTGTAAAATACCATTTAATAGTCCATTCATGCCGTTCATATCGAATCTCTTTCACGAAATTAAAGGTGTAAACAGTGCGCTTTGGTCCGACGACCAGAAAGCATGGCCTGAGCAATATCAGCAGATTAAAACCTTGTTTAACATGGAATCAATGCTATACATGTCCATCCAACCCACATTTGAAAAACCCTGGCTCTTCGGTATCCATCATTGCACAAAGGCGCACGATTTTAATAAAGCAGAGATCTGGATTTTTACCGACATCGGTCACGAAATCAGCGGAGCGTTTCGTACAAGGATTTGAGCCAATTCCTCTTGTGCTGGCCCAGGGTTTTTGAATACGTTTTTACCCATTTTTTCTATGATCAAATTCATCAAGGATCGAAATGCCGCCTCTAATGCGGTCATCTCCAATTTGAATGCTTGAAATTCCCCACGCTCTGCACATTTTCTACTTACATAATGGTCTTCGGCTTTACGTGATCGCATTCAGCTCATATAATACCCTCAAATCTGACAAGGAAATCGATAGCATGACGCCATACAAAAAGCACTTTGAACACTTTAGGGTTTTGCCCCTGTGGTACAACACGATCATCTCTTAGATCATAAATGACTTGATTTTTATTTCTAATTTACATAATATATAGAATTTTGTGTTGGATTTGAATCCGCTCAAGTTATCTTGTTTTATGAAGAATGGGGTGTCGCATTCGGTTTTTGTCCAAACTTTGACCGAGAGCACATGATAAATGGCTCAATCCATTAAATCATTTTTGTTTGTTTTCACGGCTTTATTCTTCGCACTTGGACTGGGAGCCTGTGGTGACGAATCCGAGAGCAGCGCAGGTGCTTCAAATACAAATTTAATTGATATCCTTCTTTCCAACGGCACATTAAGCCCTGATTTTAATCCATCCATTACCGATTATACGGCTTCTGTTCCTCCCTTGGTTTCGAGTGTCACCGTCACGCCGAACGCTGGAAACAGCGGTGCAAGAGTGACTGTCAATGGGGAGCCTGCCGCATCACCTGTTTCAATCCCGCTTAATGAAGGGGACAATATCATTGAAGTGTTGGTGACTGCGTCAAACGGTGTCACGAGCCAAAGCTATCGGATCACCCTCAGTCGTGCGATTCAACTGCCCGCAAACGCCGATCTTAAAGCATTATCGCTCTCGGATGTCATTTTGAGTCCTGAATTCGATTCTGGGATTACAAGTTACACTGCGACCGTCGGTTTTCTGAGTGTCGCGACAACGATCCAGATTGAAGTGAGCTTGAGCGGTGCCACAGTCCATATTAATGAGACCGCCGTCACAGGGCCTTTCTCCCTTGATCTATCGGAAGGAGATAATGAGATTCTTGTCACGGTCACCGCGCCAGACGGCATCATTACAAAGGATTATACGATTAACCTCACACGCCAGGTCGCGGGGGACTTCGCATATGAGGCTTACCTTAAGGCCTCGAATAGCGATTCTAACGACCATTTTGGCTGGAGTATTGCGTTATCCGGAGACACTCTGGCTGTCGGAGCACCCGGAGAAGATAGTGACGGTACGAGTGAATTTGATAATAGTGCAGAAAATAGCGGTGCCGTTTATGTTTTCACGCGCGTTAATGGTGAGTGGGAAAAAGAAGCTTACCTTAAAGGTTTGATCATTTCACCACAGGATGGGTTTGGGAGCAGTCTTGCCCTCTCTGGGAATATCCTCGCTGTGGGCGCACGATTTGATGATGGGAAAGGAAGCGATAGCGGGACGGTCTATCTTTTTACACGAATAGGAGCGACTTGGAGTCGAGAAGACATTACGATACCGCGTCTTAAAGCAGGTGATCAGTTTGGCGGCAGCGTGACCCTTTCAGGAGACACCCTGGTTGTGGGCGCTCAATTTGCTGACAATTCCGGTCTCGACAGCGGGGCCGTCTATATTTTTACACGAACAGGTGATCCTATAAGTGGATCTGACTGGACACAACAGGCGAGCCCTAAAGGGATTAATACGGAGGCAGGCGATCTGTTTGGTGGAAGCGTCTCTCTTTCGGGGGACACCTTGGTTGTGGGCGCTCCATTTGAAGCCAGCGCGTTTAAGGGGATCAATCTCAGCCAAAATCCCAGGGAAAACAATAATAACAAGAATAGCGGCGCGGTTTATGTTTTTACGAGAGCAAATGATACCTGGACACAACAAGCCTACATTAAAGCAAGTAACAGTGAGATCTCTGATGCCTTTGGCGGCAGTGTGAGTCTCCTCGGTCATACCCTGGCTGTCGGGGCACGATCCGAAGATAGCGCAGCAACCGGGATTAATGGAGATGATTCAAATAACAGCGCATCGGATAGCGGAGCCGTCTATATCTTTGAGCGAACAGGTGTTTCTTGGACACAGCAAGCTTATCTCAAAGCCTCGAACACAAACAGGTTTGACGGATTTGGAACCAATGTTTCTTTATTCAATAATGTATTGGCCGTAAGTGCTTTTTTGGAAGATAGCGATACAAGGGATTTCGATGGTTTCTCAAATAATAACAATGCACTCGACACGGGAGCTGTTTATCTTTTTACACGAAAAAAGGATCACTGGCTTCAGCAGACCTACATCAAGGGCTCGAATGCAGATGCGCAAGACCGCTTTGGTGTCGGTCTCGCCCTTTCTGACAATCTCTTGGTCGTCGGCGCACCTTTCGAGGATAGCGTTGCGACGGGGATTAATGGAGATCAAACAGATAACAACCGACAAGATAGCGGTGCTGTTTATTCGATCTCTTATTCATTCCCATTTAGAAATGCCAACCTTTCGGGCCTGACGCTCTCTGATGCAACATCATTAATACCCGACTTTGATGCTGATATATTAGACTATGTCGCATCGGTCTCTTTTGAGACCTCGAATATTACTTTGACACCGACGGCAGAGTTCAGTGGCGCAACCGTCACGATTAACGATGGATCTCCAGAAAACCCTGTCGCGCTTAATGAAGGCCTCAATCCGATCACTGTTCGGGTCACTTCGGAAGACGAACTAACAAGTAAAACCTATACCCTTGCGGTCACGCGTGCGACGAGCTCTTAAGAGCATATTTCTTTTTGGTCTATTAAAAAATTTATTATTGGGATCACTTGAGGGTGAGTTCTCATCAATTGAAAAGTGATGCAGTTACAGGGTTTGTTCTATCAGCGATTTGTTGGAGTATAAACGATTTCAGGTTTTCCTAAGAGATCGCCTTGGATCAGGTGAACCCCCATTTTTTTCACAACTCGGAGTTCTTTTTCGGTTTCAATGCCTTCCGCGATAATGCCTTTTTTTGAGTAATTTCTTAAAGCCAAGATCATATAATTTAAAAATTTTCTAAATTTCAAAGACGACACCGCATCTAAGATGGTCATCCGATCCAACTTGACATATTCAGGAACAAGCCTCGCAATAAAGGGAAGTGAGATAAATCCTGCGCCAAAATCATCAATGGCGAATTTATAGCCTTTACTACGCCAGGTTTGAGCTATCTGTAAAATACTTTTCACATGATTCAGTGCCTCTCGCTCTGAAATTTCAAGGATGATATCCAGCTTAGGCGGTTTATCGGGACAAGAGAATCGCTCTAATAACTCAAAATCAACGTTAATAAAGACCCGTTTAAGTCCGATTGCGACTGGGCTGCTAATCTGTTTTTTTAAAACTGATTTCTTTCAATTCGCCTAACTTTCCCACCAGTTCATATTTGTTAAATAATTTTTCCGCACTGAGTTTTTCCCATGCCCGGATTCCAAACGGTGCAGTTTAGGTTGAGGTCAACGGTAAAGATCCCATCCACACTACTTGTAATAATGCGCTCATAGATCGTTCGGATATTTGCATGGGCTTGGATCAGTTCTTTGGAACTTAAATCCAAAGAACGTTCGATCATCTCACGATCCTCATCTAAACTGAAAATAGGCTTCTTTGATGAGTTTGATGAGGCCTTGCCATTCATCTGGAACCGTCCCAGGGTTTCCAAAATAACGCCGCAACTGACGTCTTAATAGACTGTGAATTCGTTCCAAATCTAAGTCTCCGACAATGTTGTGATTGTCATTGTTTGATTATGGAGTCCGGACTTGCCCTTTGAGGTAAAGGGGGAGATTTCCCCCTAGGAATAAAAGCCTGTGAGGATGGTATTTTTTCCCAAAAACATCCAGAACCCCTTCCACTTCTTCTTCAATCCGCCAGAGCGGGTGATCAGGCGTTCTGGCCCAAAAGAGTCCCAACCGCCAAGAGAACCAAAGCCCACTTTTAATCGGTTCCCATAAAGCCCTACAACAGCCACATTCCCACTTTATGGAAAACCATCCAACAAAACAAGCATTTCCTGAAAACGGTCTCCATCGCCAGATAAGCCCCGTGTCAGCGTGACACCGCTCGGTAGATGGGTGGTCAGTCCCTCGACAAGTTCATGCCATTGACCGCAATCCCGTCAGAAAGCACAAAAATGTGAGCCAAGTCATCGTGAAGCAAGGACTTGGCGAGGACTTCACCCACCTGCAGGCTGGTTCTTTCTTCATTGATTTTCTACTGGGCACACTCTATTGTTGAATGCTCGAATGGCACTGCGATTGTGCCGAGGGAATGATCGTAAACTTGAGTCCCACATATTTCTCCTGCGGTAGAGCAGCCCAGAAGATGTGCCTGTGGATAAGGTGTTTTAATCTCTTCGAGATGCGGTTTTTGATTTAAAATAGTAGTCGACCCGAACAACAATACCAGATGATCCGTCGCTCCGAGTCCTGTTTTTGAGGCTTCTTTCCAGCCGGCGGATTCTACCCAAATATTTTGTTCAATTTTCATCACCACTCCAGATTATCAACGATTACTTCGTAGTGAGTGCCATTTGGCCCGTTTTTTAGAAAAAAGCATGGACTCTTTTTTAATGAACATTTTAAATACCCATGAGCGCAATGTCTTCAACTATGCCATGAGTCAGAAGCATCGACATGTAATAGTATCGTTTGATCTAATATTCTAGCAAGAAGGGAAGCATCCCTAAATGCCTCGAGTTTCACTACAAAGATCAAAACAACAGAAACACTCTGAAGCTGAGAGCTTAGGCTCATGGTCACAATATTTATACGAATTTGCAATTTATCAGGGGTTTCGCTACTATACCAACAAGACAAGATGGACGGGAGCTTTTCTTTTAAAGCATTCAGTTGAGAACAATATGAAGAAAACGTCTATGATAGATGAAACCCACTTATACACTTACAGAGCCAGTGTACGTTCTGTTTATGATGCCGACACGATCAGGGCTGATATTGATTTGGGCCTCAGTATTGTTGTCAGAAATGAATCCTTGCGTTTAAATCGTATCAATGCACCCGAAGTCAGAGGGGAGGAACGAGAAAAGGGATTGGAAGCAAGGGATTACCTGAGAAATCGCATCGAAAATCAGGAAATTATTGTACAAACCGTGCGAGATAAAAAAGGAAAATATGGTCGTTTTCTCGTCGAAATTTGGCTTAAAGATGGACTTGATTATATCAATATCAATGATGAACTTGTTTCAAAAGGTTTCGCGATTTATCAATCTTATTAAGTGAGGTGACGACAGTTCAAACACTTCATTTTCTGTCTCACCAACTCAAAAAAATCTTATTTTTACGAATTTCTTGGTGGTTTTAGTGGTATTTTTCACATAAAAACAACTCTCTCTCTAAAAGTTCGTCAGACAAGATCTTGTCTTCAGCCCGCCGCCTAAGCTATACTGCTTAGCTACTTATCGATTGATAAGAAAAAACCATCGGATAAGAACCACACCCTAAAAAATACTGGGTTTGTAGATATATCGATAAATCTCGGAGAATTATGGAAAGCGCCTTAACCTTTTCAAAAAAAAACGGCCAACCTTTTTCAGCCCAACTCCCAAAGAAACAAGGGCTCTACGACCCTCAAAACGAGCATGATAGTTGCGGGATTGGTTTTGTGGCCAATATCAAAGGCATCCGTTCCCATGACATCATCAAAAAAGCCCTGGAAGTGCTTGAAAACCTCACTCATCGCGGCGCAGTGGGTTGTGATCCCTGTACGGGTGATGGGGCGGGCATTATATTACAAATTCCACATCAGCTTTTAGAGCGATCAACGGCTGAGTTAGGTATTCATCTTCCGGCGCTTGGGGCCTATGGCGTGGGCATGGTTTTTCTCCCGCCAAACCCAAAAGAGCGTGCTGCCTGTGAACGTATTTTTGAAAAAATGATTCAAGAAGAAGACCATCGACTCATCGGTTGGCGTGACGTGCCTACAAAGGTCGGCCAAATTGGATATCTTGCTCAAGAAAGTATGCCGACGATTCGTCAAATTTTTATTGCACGTGATATCTTAAGCGAATCTGAATTTGAACGAAAACTCTATGTGCTGCGTCGTCGCGTTGAAAATGCCGTACTCAACTCTGCCATTGAAGGAAAATCTTATTTTTACGTTTGTAGTCTTTCGTGTAACACTATCCTTTATAAAGGACTGCTTTTACCAGATCAGGTGCCTCTCTTTTTCCCCGATTTGACCGACTCGGAAACCACTAGCGCGCTGGCACTCGTGCACTCCCGTTTTTCAACCAATACTTTTCCAAGTTGGCCGCTCGCACACCCCTTTCGTTTCACTTGCCATAACGGTGAAATCAATACCCTGAAAGGCAATGTTAATTGGATGCGGGCACGGCAGGGACGTTTTTCATCTTCCCTTTTCAAAGATGATCTCGAAAAGCTTTTCCCCATCATCGATTCAGAGCAAAGTGATTCGGCTTGTTTTGATAACGCCTTGGAGTTTTTAGTCATGGGAGGGCGTTCATTACCCCATGCCATGATGATGCTTATTCCAGAAGCCTGGGCAGGAAACCCCCATATGGATCTCGACCGTCGTGGCTTTTATGAATACCATGCGGCGATGATGGAGCCCTGGGATGGCCCCGCCGCCATTGCCTTTACCGATGGAAAAATGATCGGTGCGACACTGGATCGAAACGGCCTCAGGCCGGCGCGTTATCTCGTCACGCAGGATGATCTTGTTGTCTTGGCCTCCGAAACAGGCGTCCTTCAATTTGCGCCGGAGGACGTGAGAACCAAGGGACGTCTTCAACCCGGCAAGATGTTTTTGATCGATACCGAACAAGGCCGCATTATTGATGATGACGAAATCAAAGCTAAAATTGCTTCTCAACAACCCTATCGGGAGTGGGTTTCAAGGTATCGGATCAGTATCAGCGAATTGCCTGAGCCTTTGAACCTGCTTCAACCCAACCATGAAACACTGCGTCAGCGTCAGCAAACATTCGGCTACACGATCGAAGACTTAAAAATGCTGCTCACCCCCATGGCGGTTAATGGAGAAGAAGCGATTGGATCAATGGGCCATGATACCCCACTGGCGGTTTTATCCGACCGACCGCAGCTTCTTTTTAAATACTTCAAACAGCTTTTTGCCCAAGTGACCAACCCGCCGATTGACCCCATTCGGGAACATTTGGTGATGTCGCTCATCACCACCATCGGCCCAAAAGCCAACCTACTGTCTGAAACCCCTCAGCATGCGCGGCGCATTAAGATTCAACAGCCGATTCTCACGAATGCGGATCTTGAAAAGATTCGGCAAATTTCAGATAAAAACTTTAAGCCCATTACCCTCAAAATGCTCTTTCGGACGGCAAACGGGCCAAAAGAGATGGCCGTCGCGGTTGACCGGATCTGCCAGGAAGCCAGTGACGCGATTGCCGAAGGCTATAAATTTATTATCTTAAGCGACCGAGGGGGAAATGAAGAATGGGCGCCAATCCCCTCGCTGCTTGCTGTTTCAGCTATACATCATCATTTGATCCGGGAATCGCTTCGTACAGAAATTGGCCTGATCGTCGAAACGGGTGAAGCCCGGGAAGTGGCGCATTTCGCACAACTCATCGGCTACGGCGCAGGGAGCGTCAACCCTTACCTTGCCTTTGAAACTCTGACGGACATGGCCCGTGAAGAATACCTCCCGGAGGCCATCGACGAATTCACTGCAGAAACCAAGTACATTAAAGCGGTGAATAAAGGGCTTCTCAAAATCTTTTCCAAAATGGGCATTTCGACTGTGCAAAGCTATTGCGGGGCACAGATATACGAAGCACTGGGACTCAACAAAGAAACCATCGACCGATACTTTACCGGCACACCCTCCAAAATCAGCGGCATCGGCATTGACACTATCGCAGAGGAGGTTCTTCGACGCCACACGACGGCCTACCACACCTTTCACGCCGTCCGGCAATTGAATTTTGGCGGAGAATATCATTACCGCATTCAGGAAGAGCATCATAATTGGAATCCAGAGACTATTGCGACTTTGCAGCATGCCACCCAAGAAAACAATTTCGAGACCTATACTGAATTTGCCCGCCTCGTGAACAATGAATCCAAACGACGTTCGACATTAAGAGCACTGTTTGAATTTAACGAAGGCCAAGCCATCCCACTTGAAGAAGTCGAACCGGCTTCAGAAATCATGAAGCGCTTCACGACCGGGGCTATGTCTTACGGGGCGATCAGCCGCGAGTCTCATGAAACCCTGGCCATCGCCATGAACCGCATCGGCGGACGAAGCAATACCGGCGAAGGAGGAGAACACGAAGATCGGTTTGGGAGTGAGCGGAACAGTAAAATTAAACAAGTGGCCTCCGGACGGTTCGGGGTCACGGCAAATTACCTGGTTAATGCCGAAGAACTTCAGATCAAAATGGCACAAGGCGCGAAACCTGGAGAAGGCGGACAGCTCCCGGGACATAAAATTGATGAAGTCATTGCAAAGCTCCGGTTTTCGACACCGGGAGTCACTTTGATCTCTCCGCCGCCGCATCACGATATCTATTCGATTGAAGATCTCGCCCAATTGATCTTTGACCTGAAAAATGTGAACCCGGATGCCGCGATCTCGGTCAAGCTCGTTTCAGAGGTGGGTGTTGGCACCGTGGCTGCTGGTGTGTCTAAAGCACACGCTGATTTGATTGTGATTGCAGGGGGATCGGGCGGTACAGGGGCTTCACCCCTCTCTTCGATTAAGTACGCAGGACTCCCCTGGGAACTTGGCCTGGCCGAAACACAACAGACACTCGTTTTAAATGACCTTCGTGGACGCACACGCATCCAAACCGACGGGCAACTCAAGACAGGACGTGATGTTGTCGTCGCCGCGCTGCTTGGTGCGGACGAATTTGGATTTTCGACAGCGCCCCTGATTGTCGAGGGTTGTATTATGATGCGGAAATGCCACTTAAATACCTGTCCTGTCGGCATCGCCACACAAGATCCCGAACTCCGAAAAAAATATCGTGGACAGCCGGAACATGTGGTCAACTACTTCCATTTTTTAGCAGAAGACATTCGAAGCCTAATGGCACAACTCGGCTTCAGAAAATTTGAAAAAATGATTGGTCAATCAGATCGACTCCACTACAAAAAGGCCATCGATCATTGGAAAGCAAAAGGACTCGATCTTTCTCCGATACTATATAAACCAGAAGTCCATCCCGACATTCCCCGTTACTATGTCAAGCCGCAAGAGCATGGTCTTGAAAAAGCACTGGATCATCTATTGATCGAAATGGCAAAACCCGCCCTTGAGCAAAAAACACCTGTCCATCAAAAACTGCCGATCCGTAACATTCACCGGACCGTCGGTGCGATGCTCTCCGGGGCCATTTCAAAACAGTTCGGCTCGTCTGGGCTGCCGGAGGATACCATTCGCTTTGATTTCACAGGAACGGCAGGGCAAAGTTTCGGAGCCTTCTGCACCAAAGGCATCACGCTCACCTTGGAGGGGGATTCAAATGACTACACCGGAAAAGGGCTTTCCGGTGGGAAAATTATTGTTTATCCACCTAAGAAATCACTCTTTGTTCCGGAAGAAACTATTCTGATTGGGAATACGTCCCTTTATGGGGCTACTGCTGGTGAAGCCTATTTTTATGGCGTGGCAGGAGAGCGATTTGCCGTTAGAAACAGCGGTGCCACAGCGGTCATCGAAGGGGTTGGCGACCATGGCTGCGAATACATGACCGGCGGGGTCATTGTCGTGCTAGGAAAAACAGGGCGTAACTTCGCCGCAGGCATGAGTGGAGGTCTGGCCTTTGTGCTCAACGAAGACAATAGATTTGAGCAACAATGCAATCTCAGTCTGGTTGAATTGGAAGCCGTGAAAACACAGGAAGATCAAAATCTGCTTAAAGACCTCATTGAAAAATATGTCCGCTATACAGACAGCAAAAAAGCAAAACGAATTTTGGAGCAATGGGAGAGTATGCTGCCCCAATTTGTAAAAGTAATTTCGTCGGAATACAAAAAGGTACTAGAAATCCGTAAGGCAAGAAAGGCGAAGGAGGAAGCACTTCATGGGTGATCCAAGGGGATTTCTAAAAATAGACCGAACCGGCCCAAAACGACGTTCTGTTTCATCGCGTGTTAAAGACTGGAAAGAAATCTATAAACCAATGAAAGAAGAAACGCTCAAACAACAGGGGGCGCGGTGTATGGATTGCGGCGTTCCTTTTTGCCAGGGCTGGTCAGGTTGCCCCGTGCAGAATATGATTCCGGAATGGAATGATCTTGTTTCACGTGGCCGCTGGAAAGATGCCTTAAAAGCGCTCCATACCACCAATAATTTTCCAGAATTTACGGGGCGGCTTTGTCCCGCACCTTGCGAAAGCGCCTGTGTGCTTGGCATTATCGACGATCCCGTCGCGATCCGCGTCACGGAATGGAACATTATTGACCGCGGATTTTCGGAAGGCTGGGTGACGCCCATCCCCCCAGATCAAGAAACCGGGCATAAAATTGCGATTATAGGCTCAGGGCCGGCAGGCTTGTCCGCTGCACAGCAACTTCGCCGTAGTGGGCACAGTATCACTGTTTTTGAAAAAGACGACCGCATTGGCGGCCTGCTCCGTTACGGTATTCCCGACTTTAAGATGGAAAAATCGGTACTCGACCGCCGTCTCAAACAAATGACGGCTGAAGGGGTTCGATTCGAAACAAATGTACATGTCGGACCCGATCTCACGGTGGAGGTGCTCAAAAAAGATTTCGATGCAGTGTGTCTTAGCATTGGCGCAGGCCTTCCACGCGATCTCCCCGTCCCGGGAAGAGACCTTCAAGGGATTCATTTCGCAATGGATTTTCTGACCCAGCAAAACAAGCGTAACAGTGGAGACACGATCGACCCCGCTTCGGCACTTACCGCCCTAGAGAAGCGCGTTGTGATTCTAGGAGGTGGAGATACCGGAGCCGACTGCCTCGGTACAAGCCACCGCCAAGGGGCACGCGAAGTGCGCCAAATCGAGCTTCTTCCTGAACCCCCCTTGAAAAGATCTGAAAGCACTCCCTGGCCTTTATGGCCGATGCAATTACGGACATCCGCCGCCCATGAAGAGGGTGGGACTCGGGAATGGTCTTTTATGACCAAAAAGTTTTCCGGTGAAAATGGACATGTTCAAAAGCTGCACGGTACGCGTGTTGAAAAAATCATCAATGATGCCGGCGGGGTCAAATTTTTTGAGGTTTCTGAAAGCGCATTTGAGATCGAAACGGATCTTGTCCTATTGGCGATGGGTTTCACCGGTCCGCAAAAAAATGGGCTCTTAACAGACTTCGGCCTCAAAACCGACGGTCGAGGGAACGTGACGGTCGATGAAAATCGCATGACCAATGTAGACGGCGTCTTCGCCGCCGGCGACGTCAAACTCGGGGCCTCCCTCATCGTTTGGGCGATTTACGAAGGCCGTGAAGCCGCAAAAGGGATTGAAGCCTACCTTCAAAAGAAACAAGAAAAATAAAACGACTCTTGTTTCTTTTCTACGAAACAACCCTGATCATGGGGACAAGCACTTTCCTGTGGTTTTTAACCGACCCTAACGATTCATTCTCTATGGCAGGAAATGATAAAACGGAAGTTTTTGCGGTACTGATGTTTTGTCCTTAATCCCAGACCGGATGATTCAACCAGGTATAAAGGGCATTCGGTGGAACAGGCCTGCACATGTAATCCCCTTGAGCTGCATCACAGCCCATCGCGGCGATTGCTTATAGGCGGCTTTATCTTCGACGCCTTCTGCAACCACTAAAAGACCCAAACTATGCCCAAGATCAATCGTTGAGCGAACAATGGCCGCATCTTCTTTATTGGTCGCCATATGCGTTACAAACGATCGATCAATCTTCAGCGTGCTCACCGGCAGGCACTTTAAATAAGTGAGCGAAGAATATCCCGTTCCGTAATCATCAATGGTGAAAGTGACCCCGAAATCTCTTAAGTGATGCATAATTTTCAAAGCGCCGTCAGTATCATTCATGATCGCACTCTCAATCAGCTCGAATTCCAGCAAACCCATATGTACATCACAACTTTTAACCTTTTCTTTGATAAGCGTCTGAAGTTCAGTGTCCTGCATATTTCGGGATGAGATATTCATCGCGATATTGATTTCGATCCCTCTTTTACACAGTAACAAACATTGATCATAGGCTGCATTAAACACCCATTCCGTCAGCGGCTTAATTAAACCGGTTTGCTCTGCCAGACCAATAAACTGATCAGTCGGAATCATGCCCCCACTCAGGGTGTTTCCATCGCAGTAAGGCTTCAAGTCCAATCACTTGCTTCGTTTTGAGGTCGATTTTGGGTTGATAGTGCAAGGCCAGTTCATCCTTTTCAATGGCACTCCGCAATTCGGACATCAGCGCTAGATGACGGGGGTCATGCTTGTCGCGAGTGCTGTCATAGATTACATATCCTTGTTTCTTCTCTTTAGCGATGTACATGGCCACATCTGCATGCTGAATCAGACTTTTTACATCCAATCCATGATCCGGGAAATATGAGATACCGATACTGGCCTCAATACTGACGGGCATCTTCTCAATGAAAAAAGGGGCCTCCAATACCTTTAAAATTTTATTTACAAGTGTACCGGCATGATCGGATTCTGATAAAGGTGCAATCAACGCGAACTCATCTCCTCCCATACGGGCGACCAAATCATTTTCAAACAAAACACCCTCTAACCGTGCCGCAACCTCTTTAATCAGTACATCCCCTCGATGATGTCCCAAAGTGTCATTGATTTCTCTAAACCGATCTAAATCCATCATCAGTAATGCAACCGGTCTATTCTTTTTTTTAGCAAATTGGACGGTCTCTTCAAGTCGGTCGTGCAAAAGCACACGATTTGGAAGACCTGTTAAATCACCATAATAAGCCAGAGAATGGATCTTCTCTTCTGCTTGTTTTTGTTTCGTGACATCAGCCCATACTCCGATAATACAGTCTGGATGGCCATCTAGTTTTTTGATGATTTGCGTAAAATATTGGAACCATTTGTATGAGCCGTCAGCCACCTGAAATCGATAGGTGTCCTCGTGACGGCCCGTTTCAAAAAGTGCTGTTTTATCACCAAAAACACGATTGACATCATCAGGGTGAATATGTTCCGGCCAGAAAGAGGACGTAGCAGTAAACATTTCCGGTGTATAACCGGTAATTTCATAGGCTGAGTTCCCCATAAAACGTACGCCATAGGTTCCGTCCGCTTCACAGGTGTAGATGCATACAGGTGTGGCTTCCAATAATTGAGACAATCGATCATTAGATTGCCGTAAGGAAAGATTCGCTTTCTGCAAGGCTTGCTCTGCCTTCTTTCGCGTACTCGCATCTCAAACTATGCCAATAAAATATTTTTCCCCATCCACCTCTGATTTTGAAATCGTCACCTCTACGGGAAATTCTTCGCCATTTTTTCGCAAGCCAAGCAGCTCTTTACGATTGCTCATATAAACCCTTGAAGTGTCTTTCTCTTCAAATTTTTCGATATGGCCCGAATGATTTTTTCTGAAACGATCTGAAACGATTTGGAATCAAGAACGCAAGTGGCTTTCCGATCGCATCTTTCCCAGAATAACCAAATATCTCTTCCGCATGCAGATTAAAAACAATGATGTTTTGTGACTGATCCAAGACAATAATCGCATCACTCGCTGTATGGAGAATTTCCTGAAAAAGCATATCAGACTCCAGAGGATCAGTTTTTTTATTTTTTGATTTGGATAGGGCTTTTACCATCAAATGACCTTATCATATTTTCATATGTCGTCATCATGTCAGGAAGTTCGCCAAAGAAAATTTTTGAATATTTTTTCGAACTAACATACTAATTCCCGAACAAGCAAGGTCTCCCCCCAATACGAATCATGAGTGATTTCCAGGGTCTACCTCGTTCCAGACTGGGAATCAGGGAGGGACCGAGGTAGACCGAGGTTTCGCCATGCGAACCTCAGTAGATTAGAATTTGGATGGCAATCTAACTGAAACATCGAACCCGATACAGAATCGTGTTTACGATACCCACTTGCAATAAAACAGGGAAGCGAGCAAAAAAGGCGTGGTTCCATTTCCTACAATTATTGGTACACTTGCTATAATCAAGGTATAGGGTTTTGAGATTTACGAGAGGGGTATTCCCGCCATTTTCTGAACCAAGACGATTGAATTATTAAATTTTAAACTTTGATGAAAAATAAAATGGATCAGAAGATGACAACGCAAGAAACGGTTTTGATTGCAGCTGCCACTGTGACAAGTGAGTTAAGCGAAGTGAGCCAAGTTGCGAAAAATATGACCCTCAGCGTGATGAATGCCAAGACCATTTCACAGTGTGCAGGTGAATCTGCCCGTGGGTTTCATCCGATTACGGATTATATTGAAGATATCGCAAAAAACATTGATCACTTGGTTATTCAGATCTCAGAAGAAGCCAGAACGCTTTCTCGTCTTTCCGTCATCTATAGTCAGAGTGAAATTGGATTAAAAAGATATGAAACGGTAATCAGAAAAGCGAAAGACGCGGCACATGTTTCATCTTTGAAGGGCATCATGCAAAAGCTTTATGATGAATTTGAAAACTGTCGGACCCTTTTATTGAGAAAATTGGAGAGTCTAAGCGTTTCGTTAGATGACATGAAAAACATCACACGGAGTTCAATAGTCATTTCAATCATGTCTAGAGTTGAAGCAGCCGGTGCATTTGAGTTTAGGAAGGATCTTGAAGTGGTTGCAGATAATCTCGAATCGTCAACAGAGGATATTCGGAGCCATACGGATATCAGTTACGATAAAATAATCACCGTAATGGAACAACTTCATCGAGAAACTCAGAAATGAAATCGACAATTATTTATGATGACATCCACGCATGGCATGTTTTTGCTCGAGATCCAGAGAAAGTAGAAGGGATTATAGATACCAATCAGTACATGGTGAAGGCAAACAATCGAGTCTTGTTACTGGATCCCGGTGGTATAGAGATTTTTTCCTCTATGCTCACAGCGGTTTTACATCACGTACATTTAGAGGAAATTACCGACCTTTTTGCTTCGCACCAAGATCCCGACATCATCTCTTCACTGGGTTTGTGGGAACAAGCTTTGCCTGGTGCCAGGTTACACGTACCCTGGTTATGGGAAGGGTTTATTCGGCACTTTGGCGCAAAGAAAATTAAATATATGCCGATCGAAGATCATGGAGGGACACTTGATTTGGGCGAAGTAAAATTGCAATTTATTCCCGCACACTATTTACATTCATCGGGGAATTTTCATATTTATGATCCTAAAGCAAAAATATTGATGAGTGGTGATGTCGGGGCTGTGCTCGATAAACCCGACGCCCCGATGTTTGTTGAAGATTTTGATGCACATATCGAAAAAATGAAGATGTTTCATCAGCAGTGGATGCCCTCAAACAGAGCGAAACAGGATTGGATCAAGCGGGTAGGTAAACTCGACATAGATATCTTAGCGCCGCAACACGGGGGATTGTTTCAAGGAGCAGATGTAAAACGATTTCTAGACTGGTTTGAGGAGCTGGACGTGGGCATTGCGATTCCCTAATTTCTGACTCCTTATGGTAGAAGAGTCCAGACAGTATGCTATACACTCTAGAACACTTTTCGTGGAAATTTCCGAACCAATTTTTTCTAAATCATTTATAAGCTGGTTTCTGCCAGCTTATAAAACTCGCGGTATTATTTATAAAATATGAAAAAAGAATACTTTAAAGTCTTGAGTTCTTTTGAGTGAGGGTTTGCAGGGGCACTATATTGTAGATCTCATTTTTTGATAAATATTTGAGAAAAACAATGAGGGTCGAACAAAATATCTGGAGGGAAGCTGAAGGATGGCGTGAACCGCTTGGTGCTCATTGAGGTCAAAAGGCTCCGCTTCTCTTCCTGTTTGGTTCGACATTGGCTCTCAAACATAAAGAACTGCAGTTGGAAGAGGTTTCGGTGAGCTATCCAAATACTTACCGCATGGGTTGTTCGACTTCCGGAGGAATTTGTGGTTCAGAAGTGTTTGATGATTCCTTGGTTGTCACTGCAGTTCATTTTGAATATTCAACAATAGAAAGTGTTCAGGTACAAATAGATGAACATCCCAGCAGTTATGAAGCGGGAGAATACGTATCAAAATCTTTACCCAAAGATGGGTTGCAACATGTTTTGTGCTTGCTGATGGGATTAGTGTTTTTGGGGGTGACCTGATCAAGGGAGTATCGAAATCTTTACCCCACCTCGTTACCGTAACTGGTAGTTTGTCTGGGCCTCCAAAAATAGAAATACTTGTATTGTTGGGACTCTACGTAGACAGATTAAGGGTTGCTTGCGGGGTCGATGGGGGGTGGGAGCCATTTGGTCCAGAGCGGCTGAAATCAGTTATATGGCGGTGGGTTCGAGTGCTCCAGAATTGTCCATACTTATTAGTTATATGGGCCAAAAAATGCTTCTAAAGGAGCGCCAAATAGGAAGTTGAAGGCGTCAAGAACGTTATGGGAGAGAAAACCACACTCGCTTGTTTTTATTCCTATGGCGAAATTTCACCCTTTACTCAAAATGGCACCTGTGAACTCCACAATCAAACAATGACGATCACAACCTTGTCAGAGAAATAAAATATTGATATCGGGTCAATTGTGCGACTGAAATATCTTAAAAAATGTGCAGCGTATTCTGTGTTTTTTAGCAATTCCTTAAAATAATTTCCCATATTTTACCCATCCTGATTATTGGTGTTATTTTTTATAGCAGACCGATCAAGTTTCCCATTATACTGCTTGCCATGCAGATCTTTTAAGGTGAGCTGATTATCAAAGGACAGGGATGGAAGAGATTTTTTCAGACCGGGTGCGTGATGTGCCGCGGTCTTTTATTCGTGAAATTCTAAAAGACGCGCTTGTGCCGGGCACGATTTCGTTTGCGGGAGGTTTGCCAAACCGAGACCTCTTTCCTTCAAAAGAAATTCAAGCGGCGACAAATCAAGTTTTTGAACGTTACGGGAACGATCTTTTTCAATACAGCGCGTCCGAGGGGTTTTTGCCGCTTCGCGAATGGATTGCTCATCGATACAAAGAAAAAGGGCTGGAGGTTCCGGTTGAGCAGATCTTGATAACCAGTGGGTCTCAACAAGGGCTCGATCTACTCGGAAAAACGGTGTTGAACGATGGCGACGGATTAATTATTGAAGAGCCCGGCTACTTGGGGGCGATTCAGGCTTTTTCCATTTATCGTGCCCAATTTTTTCCCGTATCGGTCTCTGAAAAGGGGATGGATACCGAAAATCTCTCATTTGTGATAGAAAGCGAAAATCCTAAACTGATGTACACAGTGCCCAACTTTCAAAACCCTTCCGGTATTACTTATCCGGAGCAAAACAGGAGGTCAGTTGCGAAGATCATTGAGGGGACAAAAACCCTTTTAATTGAAGACGACCCTTACGGTGATTTACGTTTTTCGCCGATGGAACAGCCTTCTTTTAAATCACTCATTCCTGACAACACCATTTTACTCGGCTCTTTCTCAAAAGTGGTCGTTCCGGGTTTTCGGATCGGCTGGATTGTCGCACCGGAACCTATGATGCAAAAGCTGGTGATTGCAAAACAAGCCTCGGATCTCCACACGAATCAATTCACACAGTGCGTGATGCACCAGTATCTAATCGATAATGATATCAATGCGCATATTGCTAAGATTATAGACGCCTATGGGACACAAAAAGAAGTGATGACCAAGAGCATCCTCCGGCAATTTCCGATCGAGGTCACCTACACCAATCCTAAAGGCGGGATGTTTCTGTGGATCACACTGCCGAAAGGGATTGCTGCGCTCGACTTGTTTGATCTGGCCGTGAAAGACAAAGTCATTTTTGTCCCCGGAGACCCCTTTTACATCGATCAAACGCGGGTCAATACCTTTCGTCTGAATTTTTCCTGTGCCAATATCGAAACCATTGAAGTTGGGATGAAGCGATTGGCGAACGCGATCAAAACCCTGATGACACCTAAAAACGCGGAACGATGACAAGGCGCGTCTCTCAAGGAGATTGGGGCAAACTGGGAGAATCTGCACGATCAGTGCGCGATGCCGTTTTTATTGGGGAGCAAGGCATCCCCGAGCATTTGGAACATGACGAACATGACGAATTCTTGCATCACATTGTTGTATTTGTGAATGTATCCCCGGTAGCAACGGGACGGCTTGATGAAAATGGAAAAATCGGACGGGTTGCTGTTCTACATCAATACCGGAAAAAAGGATTCGGAAAGATTGTGATGGAAGGTCTCGAAGCAAGGGCACAGTCTGTGGGTGTGAATAAGGTTTTTATTCATGCACAATCTGAAGTCATCCCATTTTATGTCAGACTGGGGTATCTTGCCTCGGGGGATGCATTTTTTGAAGCAAAGATCAGCCATCAACGGATGACCAAATATTTAAAATAGGAAATAAAGGTTTAGAACAGAGACTATGAATAATTCGATTCAACTGATTCCTTTTTTGAAATTGGCTATTTCTTTTATTCCCGCGATTGTCGTCGTGGTTATTTATTATAAATGGTCGCTTGATTATCGTGATGGGATCTACGCGATTTCTCGCATGTTGGGCCAGCTGTTGTTGGTGGGTTATTTTTTGGCCTATATTTTTGAATCGGACAATGCCTTCATTGTGTTGATGGTTTTGGCGGTTATGGTCATTGCTTCAAGTTGGATCTCCCTTCGTTTGATGAAACTTGAGCGGAAACATCTATTTTTTAAAGCCTTCTCGGCTATCTTCTTCGCCGGGGGATTGACCTTAGCGCTTATCTCGCAAGGGGTGCTTGATCTGAATCCTTGGTATTCGCCCCGCTATCTCATCCCTTTAGCGGGCATGATTTTTTCGCAGGCCATGAACAGCGTGTCGCTTGCCTCAGAAAGAATGCGTGCGGAAATGGATCGCGGGGTGGATTATTCAGAGGCGAGAGGCATTGCGCTGCGCGCCTCGCTCATCCCCATTACCAATTCCCTGTTTGCGGTGGGGCTTGTTTCACTGCCCGGGATGATGACAGGACAAATCCTTTCAGGGATTTCCCCGCTCATCGCGGTACGTTATCAAATTATGGTCATGTGTATGGTGTTCGGGGCTTCAGGGATGGCATCGACGTTCTTCATCACCTTAATCAAACCCGATAAGAATAATCCAAAAATGGCGTTGAAAGAAACGCGACCACTTACTTAATCGCACTGGCTAAAAGCGCTTCGTTTTCAAATACAAATTGGCCGTCTTTTTGATAAGACGAGGCGAGCGCTTCGACTTCTTTTTTTAGTGCTTCTTTTTTTGCTGGTGAAAGGGTATCAAGCGGTTCTTTGAGTAGGCCGGCTTCGGTATTGGTTTTCCAGTATGATTCAAAATTGTCATATCGATAACTGAGAGAAAACGGATTGACATCGAAATCTTCAAATCCGGCTTCTTCCAGTAAGGTTTCTAGTGCACCGGGTGCCCCGAGTTTTCCAATTCGGGGAAAGGATGGATGATCGGCCTTCGGCATGACTTTCATCAGCGTGTCCCAAATGAGGAACAATCCTTCGATCAAATGAAATTCTCCCCAAACGGCAATGGCCATCTTACCTTCGTGGCGTAAGACGCGTCGCATTTCGTCCAGGCCTTTGGCGGGATCGTCGAACAGCATGACCCCAAATCGGCTGATGACGCGATCAAATTTTGCATTCTCAAAACGGAGGTTTTCTGCACTCATTTGTTGAAATGACAGGCAAGACAGACCTTCTGCTTCCGCTTTTTGATTGGCGCGTTGTACCATGGCTTCTGCCCCGTCGATACCGATGATTTGGATGTTTTGATGGTGATGGCGACGCGCCAGTGTGAGGGAGGGTTCTCCCGTTCCTGAGGCCACATCTAAAATTCGATGCCCTGCAGAAATATCCGCCAAATCAATAAGGGCTTCGGCCACGGGTTGAATATAAGGGAGCCATCGGTCGAATGCTTCAGCCATATCGTTCCAGTTGATTGTGCTTTCTTCGGGGATGTTTTCCTGTGTGGACATGGTTCCGATTATCGCATGGCTTCGTTGTGGAAAGTCAAGTGAGGGGGAGGGTTAATTAAGACTTATTTTGAAGACGTTTTTTGAGGTTTGTCACTAAGACTTCCGGAGTATCTCCATCTTTCGGGTATTCAACGCTGCCGATAATACCCTGCCAAGGGCCATTGGAGTTCTGTTCTGATTGATTGGAGATTCCGATTTGATGTTGCAATGATTGGATGATTTTTTTGCTTCCCACAAGGTCTGTTTCAGGTAGTACGATATAAAACTTATTCCTTTTACGTGTTGCAAAGTCCGTGGTGCGAATCTGCTGGGCGAGCGATTCTCCCCATTCTTGGATGAATGTCCGAAAGAACGGGTTTTTTTCCGGATCGGTTGATGGTTTAAATGTGAGCATAAGCAGCGTAAAAATGTGTCGATAGCGGCGGGACCTTGCCACTTCAAGTTTGATGTACTCTAAAAAATAGTCAAAATTGAGTAGGGGTGTGATTGTATCATGGACTTTGATCTGTTGATGATTCGGCTTCGACGCCTCTTTTTCATGGGTGCTCGTTTGAGGGGTTTTAGATGCCGCGTCGAAGCCACTCAACTTTGTCGCTGCAAGCAGGCACATGTGCGTTAAGCTATTTTTTTCGTGGATGGCCCACTCCTCCGGACGTCGATTCAAAATGGTGATCAATCCGTACCATTTGTTTTGGTAGATCATGGGTTGACTGAGTTGTGTTTTCGGGCGGATGACTTCTAGTGATTGATTTAAAGTTGCTTTGTAGTCCTCGTTTGAAAGCCATAATGCCGCCTCATTTTCTGAGATATTGGCGAGATGAAAGAATGAGATCGGTGGAAGCGGGATGTCTCCTAACTCAATTGTTTTATAGGCCTCAAGCGTGCCTTGTTTGTGTCGGTAGAACCAGATAATACCGGGTTTCCCTTTTGAAAGCAGCTTCACCCCTTGTTCAAGGTATTTCACCAGCTCTTCCTTATTTTTAGATTTTAAAATACAGGTCTCAATTTTATAAAAACGGGTTGTTTCAAGCATAATATCGGCTGCGCGTTCGCTTCCCTGGGTCATTTCTTCATTTTGTTGTGAGAGCTGGCCCAAAAGCGCTTGGTTTTCCAATTTTAGTGCATTTTGGGCCAGTGCACGCGCGACCACAATTTCAAGGTATTCAAGGTCTTCGAAAGGTTTTACTAGGTAATCGTATGCGCCAAGTCGCGTTGCTTTTAGAGAAGATTCCAGAGAAGGGGTGCTGGTCATGATAATGACTTCCGCCCCGATCTTCATTTCTTTTACTTTTTTGAGCAGGTCGATGCCACTTTGCCCAACCATTTTAATCTCTGAAATAATAAGTTCAAAGGGGATGCTCGAAATTTTCACAAGGGCAATTTCGACGCTAGGCGCTTCGACAACTTTGAACCCCAGTCTTGACAACCGTTCACGCAAGAGGTCACGGACGGAAGGTTGACGATCTACCACAAGAATGCGAGATCGTTTCTTTGGCTGTTGTTGTGGGTGGGCTTGCATTGGTCTCCGTTTTAACGAGCGAATGAGATAAAAATTAACCTTATTTTCAATATAACGTTCTAATTATATCTCATCCTCATGATTTTGCAGGGATGGCTTATGAGGCGTTTCCATTGATGTTGCGGAGATCAGGGTCGCCAGGGCTTAAGAAGAAGTTTTTCCTGGAATAAATCGTAGTGCGATGCC
Organism: Nitrospirota bacterium; assembly: GCA_029261135.1. Classification (GTDB taxonomy): domain Bacteria; phylum Nitrospirota; class Nitrospiria; order SBBL01; family JAADHI01; genus JAADHI01. Next base: position 38,531 of record JAJDBX010000057.1, on the reverse strand, counting down.
ATTGTTACACCAGCGTTTCCCCGAGGGTTCTGGCCCGTCCTTGAAGATGTGGCCTTGATGTCCTTCACAGCGGGCGCAATGATATTCTGTGCGAGGCAGTATGAGTTTGAAGTCGAGTTGGGTTTCGAGATGTCCTTCGATCGCGTCAAAAAAGCTGGGCCAACCAGTTTTGCTGTCATATTTTGTTTCAGATGTAAATAGTTCAAGGTCACAACCCGCACAAAGGTATATTCCCTCACGATATTCTTTGTTGAGCGGACTTGAGAATTTCCGCTCAGTCCCTTCTTCACGTAGTATGTGATATTGCTCAGCAGACAAGAGCTTAAGCCATTCCTTTTTAGTTTTGACTATTTTTTGAATGCGTGTTCGTGTGGTTTTTGCCAATAGATGCGGGGCCGTCATGAGCATGGTCAAAAATCCCGCCGCCCTGAGTATAAAAATTCTCCGATTCATTTTTCAGCGCCCCAGAGCACTTTCAAGCGTTGATCCCGACCACAGCTGAAGCGGTACACTTTATATCGAATTGGATTTTTGTGATGGAAATCTTGATGGTATTCTTCGGCTGGATAAAAGGTTGAAGCTTTTGTCACTTCAGTAAAAATAGGATCGTTAAAGGGCTTCTCTTTTTCTAACTGTTCTTTTGAAGTCCATGCGAGCTCTTTTTGTTGTTCAGAATGATAAAAAATCGCGCTCCGATACTGATCCCCATGATCGCAGAATTGTTGATCTTTTACTGTGGGATCAATATTACGCCAAAACACATCGAGCAGGGTTTCATAACTGACTTTGTTGGGGTCGAAAACCACTTGCACCACCTCGACATGCCCGGTTTCTCCGGAAGAAACCTCGCGATAGCTCGGGTTTTCCGTGTGGCCGTCGGTGTAGCCCGAGGTGGTCGATATCACCCCTGTCACTTCATCAAAGGCATGTTCTGTGCACCAGAAACATCCTCCGCCAAAGGTCGCTGTTTCAAGTGCGCCCATCACTTTTTCACTTCTTGCGGTGCGAGTCCCAAGTATTAATACTGAGAAAACCAGCAGGCTTATTAACGTCCATTTTTTTGTTTTGAGTTCCATCACCTTTCTCCTTATCTAATATCATACTGTGATGACCTTACTATGACAAATAGGTTTCAAGTGTCGGTCACAAAAAGATCACAAATGTGTAAAATCGATGCGCCTGATGTGCATGAGGAGGATGAGAAAAAAAAGAGTGATTAAACCCTATAAACTCAGAAACGGCTCTGTTGTAAAAAAAATGTAGTGGTCTTCAACATAAGCCGTTTAGGCCGTGAAAATCCCAAACTGTCTTTCAATCAAACGGATTTCAGCTCTTAAACCTTGCTCAGAAGTCCAGGCATTCATCTGCCCTAAGTTGAACATTCTCATGACTTCAAATCCCTTAATCGTGGCATAAACGGTCTTCATCGATTTGAACCCGCGAGTGGGCTTGATCAATCGTTTCAATTTCTCGTGATCCGCTTCGATAATATTGTTGAGATATTTGACTTGCGGGTGAAATAGGTTCTTAGGACAGATCTTATTGATTGTGCGCGGTTTTTGCCCGGTCTTTTATCCCCCGCAAGGCCTTTCCCTAAAACTTCTTGCTGCCTTCGTATTACGGGTGGATGAAAGATAGAAATCGATTGTGTCTCCTTGTTTATCGACAACACGATGTAAATAGATCCAATGGCCTTTTACTTATGATTAGGTCTCATCAACACGCCAGCTAAATCCCAAAGTCGGTTTCCAGAAATAACGCAAGCACTTTTCCATTTGAGGAGCCTAGTGTTGAACCCGTCGATAGAACCTTGTGTGATCAACATCGAGACCGCGTTCCAAGATCATTTTTTCCAGATCACGATAGCTGATCACATATTTACAATACCAGCGAACGCAGCCCAGAATAATTTCACCACGAAAATGCCGCCATTTGAAATCAGACATCTATCGCTCTCCATTGAAAAAAATAAATTCTGCTCATATCTTCAGATTTTTTGCGGCAGAGCCAATTCTTTTGTGTGATTTCTTCGCATTGAACAGCTCCTCTACGATTCATAATTCAATCTTAAGAATGTGTCCACTAAAACTCGACCACCTCATAAACAAAAAGTGGGAGAATGCATCCGCATTCCCCCACTAAGTTTTGGTACTCTGATTAAGGATGGGATGAAGGGTTTACTCTGTCCTTCATCTCCCCAGCGAATACCCTATGGCATAATTGTGCCGTCTGGCAGGGTATCGCCGGATTTACATTTGCCTCGGAGGAATTTCTCCATCGTACAGAGATTTTTGGTGTCCTGTTTGAATTGGGCGGATGTCTTATCTGCACATGTCCCTGTTTCGGCAACAGTTTGACCTGTACTTGTTACTTGGACGGTGATTTTTATAATCTCATCTGCCGAAACGAAGTCACCAGAGATAACCGTTACCGGAGTGAGAGAAGCTGGGTCCGGGAAGGTATCCCAGTCCGCTGTTGCGGTACCCAGTTCAAATACAGTGTTGACTACGGATGGCAAAGGCGGTAATACCCTCGAAACGTTTTCAACCATGATACCAACTGCTTGCCCATCCAGTGAATCTGCGCGGGCCTTCGCCTGAATTTGAACTTTAGGCACCGTCAGACCTGTGGCAAGATCAATATCCTGATCAATTTGACAACGGATACGAAATACTTCCAGACTAGGGTCAAGCGTCGCAAATTGGGCAAAAGCTAAACTGCTGCCGATAGTCGTTACTACAAGTAAGGCGAGAATCGTTACGTTAATAATTGCCACGCCGGTCATTCTAAATAATTTCAACTTCATTATCTGATTTTTCCTTTCGATTGGGTTATTTGCCTTGATTGTTGCGGCATTCCCCCTACTTTGATGATTTAAGAGGGAAGTCAAAGGAGGAATCTCCTCCAGCAGCAGAAATCAAACCAAATACTATAAATAGATAAAATGTCAATAATTTACTGATCTACTCCCCGCATTCCATGAATTTTTTATGTCAATAAAGGAGTTCTGAGCTAGTTATCTGAGAGAAGCGCGCGATGCGCGGCTGTGAACTCATTGGCGTTAATTATAGAGTCAATCTAGGCTTATTGCAAGTAGATATAGAAAATAGGGATCGAAACCAATAGGTAATCCCCCCAAAGTTAACAGGGGTTTAGAGTAGAGGGTTGTGGTTTGTTTACTGTAGCCAGCTTCATAGCTGCTGGCGTAATATTTCCGATGGCCATAATAGGCTGGTCGTTATTATATATCCAGAGCTATTTTGTTGCCTCCTCCTGTGCATGTTCGATTGATCGGTGTTCGTGCATTTCTAACCATTTATGTCGCACGGTTCGGTTATATCGCTCAAGATAGGCATTTTGTGGCTCTGTTGCAAAAAAATGTAGTGAACTTCACCATAAGCCAATTAGTCCTTAAAAATCCCAAATTGTCTTTTAATCAGAGGGATCTCAGCTGTTCACTCTCGCCCAGAGATCCAGGACTTCATCTGCCCTTTTTCTAGTATTCTCATAAGTTCAAACCCTTTCATGGTGGCATAAGCGGTCTTCATCGATTTGATCCTGCGAACAGGGTTGATGAAGCGTTTCAATTTACCGAGATCCACTTCGATGATATTGTTGAGATATTTGACTTGTCGGTGAAATAAGTTCTTAGGACACACCTTTTTCTCTTTCAATTCAGCAATGGCCGTCCATAAGTTGAGGCTTTATCTGTATTGATGATGGCGGTTTAGCTCACGCAAGGCTTTTCCCAAAAACTTTTTGGCGGCATTCGTATTCCGATGGATGAAAGATAGAAAGCGCTTTTCCATTTAAGGAGCCTAGTGTTGAACCCTGTGATAGAGCCTTGTGTGATTAATATCGAGACCGTGCTCTGAGATCATTTCTTCCAGATCACGATAGCTGATCCGATATTCACAATACCAGCGAACGCAGCCCAGAATAATTTCACCACGAAAATGCCACCATTTAAAATCAGACATCTATCGCTCTCCATTGAAAAAAATAAATTCTGCTCATATCTTCAGATTTTTTGCAGCAGAGCCAGAAATAGAGAGAAAACCCGTGAACAGCAAGATCATCAACAGACTTTTTCAATGGTTTATCGTTGGCAAAATGGGTCTCGAATATGAGGTTTTATGAAAATATACCCACTGTGAAGATAATTGTCAGACAACCTCAAGCGGTGGGGATTATTTATTTTAAGAGTAATATGGAGGGCAAAATCTTTACGGTCTGACATTTCTTTTTACGCAAGATAATGGAGAAGTGAGAGAGAAATGACTCTGATTGTATTCTGACCTACATTATTCCAACCGTATTTACGATAATTTTTCTCGCATGGCATGACACTCCCTATTCCCGAGGTATTTTTTTGAATCCTTTATCACGCGCCCTTGTTCTGATTGTTGAAGACGATCGTAAGACCTCAGCCTTATTAGCCCTTTATTTGAAAAAAGAAGGTTTTAAAACCTTGATGTCCACTGACGGGATAGAAGCACTTTCTTTATGGGAGAGACATCGACCGGGCTTTATTATTCTCGATCTCATGATTCCCCGGCTCGACGGCATTACGGTGTGTGACCGGATCCGGCTTCAATCGGAAGTCCCTATCATGATGATCACGGCAAAAATTGAGGAGGAGGATCGCTTGGCTGGTTTCTCCGTAGGGGCCGACGATTATGTTGTGAAGCCCTTCAGTCCACGGGAAGTCATCGCACGGATCAAGGCTATTTTACGGAGAATGAAACAGGGAGAGCCTTCTCCTCCTGTATCCCATACCTTTGGCAATTTAAAGGTGGATCTTCAGAAATATAAGGTGACACGCGGCGGGGTTCTGGTTTCGCTCACACATATTGAATTTAAAATTTTACAAACACTGATAGGATCGCCCGGCCATGTTTTCTCGCGGCAGGTACTCCTCGACAGTATCTACCCGAATGGCGAAGTCGTTGTCCTGGATCGCACGATTGACGTTCATATACGGAACATCCGTGAGAAGATTGAACCGAACCCCGGAAAACCCTGCTATATCAGGACCATTCACGGGATCGGCTATCGATTCTTGGATGACGCGGAGGAATGTCTTGGATCAGCCTAAAGTAAGCCTGATTTGGAAACTCGTTTTAGTCAATCTTCTGGGGGTCGGCCTCACAATCCTTCTCATCTGGGAGGTGATCAACTACTTTGCATCGGCCTATTTTATGAGTCTGATGCAGGCCTATCAGATCGAACCCGAAATCCTTCACCAGATATTCCTGAAGGCCACTCATCAGTTCCTCCTCATATCCGGGGTACTCGGCTTAGGGGTCGTCACACTTCTCTCCTATTTTATGACGAAAAGGGTTTTGCGCTCTCTGACAGAGATGACCGCGATTGCGCTCCGGCTCTCTGAAGGGGACTACTCCAGGCGCGTTACGGTGCTGACCCGCGACGAGGTTGGTAAATTGGGAAAGGCCTTTAATCGGATGCTGGAAAGCCTTGCGCGAATCGAGGCGATGCGGAAGGAATTGGTCGCGAATGTGGCGCATGAGCTTCGGACGCCGCTCAATAATCTTAAGGGGGAACTTGAGGCGATACAGGACGGCCTGATCCCCTTGTCGAAAGACACGGTTCGTTCGCTTCAAGAAGAGATCTTAAGGCTCGTCCACTTGGTTGAGGCCCTCCACCGTCTTTCGCTAGTCGATAAAAATGTTTCTACTTTGAAAAAAGAATCATTTGATTTTTCGGCGGTCATTCTCGGCGTTTTAAGACCAGCGCGGGAGCGCATGGCGCAGAAAAATATCCAATTTGATGCCAATTTAAAACCGATGCCCGTGTTAGCCGATCACGGCCAGATGACGCAGGTGATTCAAAATCTGGTCGAAAACATCCTGCAATATACCCCGAAAGGCGGCGAAGCGGGCGTGAAATATCACGAAGAGGCTGGTCAGCTTGCGGTGACTTTCAGCAATTCCGGGGAGGGTATTTCCAAAGAGGACCGTCCTCATATTTTTGAACGTTTTTTCCGTGCGGAAAAGTCTCGCGCCCGCGAAAGCGGCGGGTCAGGGATTGGATTGGCCATCGTTCGGCAAATCATCGAAGCCCATGGCGGCAAGGTGGGTGCACAAAGCCGACCCGGTTGCACGGACATCTTCTTCACGCTTCCTTTTTCCTCCGAATCCATTTAAATCCCTCTTAAATCTTCGCATTCGCGGATGGCTGTGGGATGTGGCGATTTTTGAATTTCATTGAAAATATCACCAAGGGTGGCACGCGAATTCTCTGTTTGCTTTTCGGGGACCAATGCTTGTCTCTGGGAAAATTTTTTAAGTCATCTTCATAAAATCTTCATATCTCCTTCACATCGGCTTCATAAGCCTTCCTTATATTAAACGACATGTTTCCAGAAAATGAAGGAAACGATTATGCGCAGCACATTTTTCGCGAATGAACAAGGAGGAATAAATGGAAGCATACTTAAATAAAGGGCTTTATTTTATCGGCGTCATTGGCGCCATTTCATTGACAGCCTGTAGCGGCGGCGGGGGTTCCGCCGCCTCAACCGCAACTCCGGTATCAGAAACTTCGGTCTTGCAAAAATCGGCTCCCCATGCCCCCTATGGCGGGCCGAACAATCCGGGCGTACTTGAACCCGTGCTCACAGTGCTCTCCGGGAGCGAGGTTCGTATTCCCAACACGGATCAGACCGACGGGGAGGAACAATTGCTTGTCGTCGGCGATGTCCATTCAGATTCCGCCGAAGGCGCGATCAGTCTCATGGGCGAGACGATCACGCAGGTCTCAAGCCCCAATGACGACATGAGAAAGGCGCTTCAAGGCCTTTCTGCCGCAGCCGGAAATGGAGAGGCCGCGGCGATGAGCGCCGCCGCCAGTGAGTTGAAAAATATTCTCCTGGGTGAGACAAAGGGGCGTATTTATGACGGCTTCGCTCAACTCAACTTCAACCGGGGCAATTACCTTGCCGATCACCTGCCCGGCGAATACAAAACGAAGTTGATTCGTGATACCGGCCTGACCGCGCCGGGAATCGACGGCGTGCCGCGAAAAATCTGGGAAGTGGATGTGAACATGCTCTGGTACGACGGGCAGTTCGACGCCGACACTTTCCTGATCCGCGTGCCATTCGAGGCCCATAAAAACGATACCTTGCGGGTCAATTACAAAATCTATTCGCTCGTCCGCGAAGAATTTTCCCCGACCACCGTGATGACCGATCAGAGAACAAGCGTATCCTTTCCTTTTAAAGGATTTGATTCCGCATGGGTGCCGGTCAATGGCGACACGGTCACGGAAATCACGATTGACCATCCGCCGCTGCGGATGCTGCGCGGCGTTTACACTTGGGGGTGGCGTCAGCATCCTCCGCGGATTCACTTTCTTCAGCCGATCTTTGAGATCAAAAACGCCCACACCGGCGAGATCGAGCTGGAGCCGCAGGGAAAAAGTTTCGCCATGCGAAACAAGACCCTCAGCATCGAGGGCATCGGGGACGCCGCGCCGGAGAAAAAGATGTACGAGGTCGTATTGGCCGTGATGGGTGGCGCATCTCCGGTGGAGGTGTTCGTGATGATGAATGAGTCTGAATCCGGGCCAAAGGGCCTCTGGCAGGAGTGGGCCGATCTCGTGAAAGACCAGCGTCAGCTTCCGCCCGAAGCAAAGAAAATCCTTTCAGACGAAGGCGTTTCGGATGGGACATTCGGCCCCTACGATTTCGTGAGTGTTTACGCCAACAACGAAATGTACGGGGACAGCCCGAAGGGCGGCGAAGAAATCGAAGCCTTTGGTCAGGGGGAGATGCGGAGGGTCAAGGTCATCAATCTCGACAATCACACCCATTATTTCAGGAATGTCGATTTTGGTAAGCCGCTCCATGACGATATTTCGGAGTTGAGTCATGCGGGAAGCCAGAGCGTTGAGCTCTTCAACTTTAAGCCGACCTACGGTGCGCCGAAGGTGGCCGAAATGCAGTGGCGGGCTGGCTGGGGCTTTCGTCCGCATTTTGACGTGATTCAGCAGCAGGATGTCTTTCCGCGCGTGGAAGATCAGGTCTTGCTGAGCGGGTTTCAGGATGGGGAGGCGAATGCCCGCCTGGGCTACCAGTTTTCTTCCGGAGCGCGGAAGGGCGATTTCCGCTTTAATCCGCCGCCTTTTATTATCGGCGCATCCTTTTCCGATCCGAGTAGCCAGAGGCTCGAGGAGTCGGATGGATCGAAGGGATTGGTCATCGGTCAGTTGACTGAAGGTTATGGCCTCGCGAAAATGTGCAGCAACACCGATTTTCCGATGGGTCAGTTCTGCGGCCAGATCAATCCCTTGTTTAACCCGCACGGTGTGCTGAATTTTCCGCCACCTCCCTCCGGCCTGTCTGCGACGCAGCTCCGGTTTCCGCCCTTTCTTCGGAATCCCAATCCGAACGGCGGCGACATTATCGCCCCGACGCCGACTTGGAAACCTTTTCTATGGATCAACCCGAACAACGGGACGCTTTTCATCGACCCGGCTGATCCGAGTAAAGGGTACTGGGCCGACCTGACCTTTGCGCATGGCAGCCCCGTTTCGGGGAATAGCGCGATCACTGCAAAGGTTGAAGCGCCGCGCGCATCGGGAGAGGTGTTTTACCAGTTTGACGATCTCTTCCACGACAATGCCATTTTCTCGCCGCACGCCAGATAAAACCTTTGTGTTGTCCACCACGTTGCCGACCTCCCGGAGGTTACCGGGAGGTCGGCATTTTTTCACAGTCTGCCAATATTTGTTGACTCGGCAATTAAATATATCAACAATGAGTGTTCGTTTTGGTATATCGCATAGATGAAAAAAGAAGACGCGAGAAAATTTATGGAAGCTATCGATTCGGCTTCGAAAATAGGAGATAACATTTAAAGAGATTGGAACGATTGTCAGCATTCATAAGGATACGCCTTGGCTTTGGTAGAAGAGATATCAATCAGAAGGTCTAAAAGGGTTGAAAGTCCAGACACGCGACAGACGTGAGCGAGTACAGTATCGCCTTGATATTTCTCAGGAATTAAAGATTCAGAAGTTAATCAGCAAGAACACAACTGATCAGTTGTGACCCCCCCCTTCTTGACAGCGTAGGGAGCCTGTGACTAGACTACAGCCTTACTTTGACACGCCCTTCTCATCGAATGAAGTTTTTGCTTCCTCTTTTTCCAGGATATTTTTAATGAAAACATCAAAACCGGTAACGGGACAAATTCTTGATGGTTTTAAGGAAGAGACCCGTCTAAACTACGATACTGCCGAAACACAATTTACGACCCTCCTTGGAACTGAGGCACTGGATCAAAACCTCGGCAGACTCCATCCCATCACCTGTGATTTTGAGCAGACCCTGGCGCAGGCGCTGATCGCTGCTTATCAAGATAAGCCTGACTCGGAAACCGCACAACTATTTTTACAGCGGATTCTCTATCGTATCAATCGCCTCAAGCTTTTCTGGTACGATGATTTGAAATATTACGAAAATGAACGCTCGGTTTACCTTCAACGCATCCGTGACCAGATTGAAACGGCCTGGCAGGCTTGGGAAATGAGCTGTTTTGATCTTTCCGCTTTAAAAGAAATAAACGTCGATGAAAGCTTAATCGCGATGAGTCGAGAAGATTTGGATCCCGAACCCTCCGAATCGGGCCTTTTTTTCCGTGATCAAATGGGGGCTGCAGGTTATCGGCGGCTTCTGGCGATCACATCACTTGATGGATTGGTTGAAGCCAGTCAGATGTCGCGGATGTTGGGGGGGGTTGCGAACGAGGTTCACACCACGCTGACCAAGCTGTTTTTGGAGGAATACGGCGGTGGACGTCTTTCACGCAAACACTCCACTTTTTTTGAAGCTATGCTCATTGAATTCGACATGAAAACAATACCGGAGGCCTATTTTAAGGTGGTGCCCTGGGAGGTGCTTGCGGGTATCAATCACAGCTTTCTTCTCACGGAACGAAAACGTCACTTTCTCCGATACATCGGCGGATTACTTTATACTGAAATCTCGGTTCCGTCCTCCTTTCGCAACTATTCGGCTGCTGCAAAACGACTCGAATTTCCCCAAAGAGCCACGGGCTATTGGGATCTCCATATCAAAGAAGATGCGCGGCACGGTCGTTGGATGCTTGATGATATCGCCCTTCCACTGCTAAAAAAATATCCCGCCGATGCATGGGAGTTGGTCTTGGGATACAAACAACAAAGATTGATCAGTCACCGTGCCGGCAAAGCGACCGCACGAGCCACACGTATGGCGGACTCAGAAAATATTAAATCCAATAAATTTTTCTGAAGGCCGTTTTCAATACCTCGATTCATAGGATTTCACCCCGAATCATCCAAGGAAACATTCTCATCAATTTGAAGAAAGAACAATTTTTAGCCACAAACTTCCCTGCTCCGATTCTTGAGCTCCCCCGCCCTTAAGCGGAGTCGTCAAAAAGAGCGTTCTCGACTCAAAATTAGAGATTTTTTATGATAGAAAAATATTTTATGTCTTTGTTTTTATTGATATATTTTTTAATTTCTGGATGAATTGTCAATCGCTTTACCTTCCTGGTAAAATGACTTCCACATTTTGCGAACCAATCAGATCTATTATGCATGGGTCTTGCTGGTTCGATGGTCACATTAATAGGAGCACCAATCAATGAAACGTTATTTTTTCTTTACTGGGATTTTATTCCAACTTATTTTTCTCTCTTCGGGAGGGGCGATTTCCGGTGAAACACAAAAGACAATTGAGGGCCTCATTTTGGAGGATTTTTCAAATCCAAACGAAAAAGGTCTCCCTAGCGGTTGGAAACCTCAACGGGAAAACCCTGCGCCTTTTGAAGCGTATCAGATCAAGATAAAAGGAAAAGAACCCTTGCTCTACGCAAGTGGCAAGCCAAACCGTATTTTTAAAAAGATGACGTGGAATCCGCATGAATATCCCTTCATTACCTGGAAATGGCGTATGCTCAAAGTCCCCAATGATCCAGAAAAAGAAAGAAACGCGACGGTCTATGTGTCTCTCGGGACCGACCTTTTAGGTATCCCGAAGCTGACGAAGTATGCATGGAGCAGTAATAAACCTGTTGGCACAGAGGAATCCGGTGGCATGTTTCGCCCCACAACGATAGTGATCCGTAGCGGTGAACCTGAATCCGGGGAATGGGTGACCGAAACCATCAATGTCTTGGAAGAACATCAGCGGCTTCATGGCGAAGTTCCCCCAGATGCATCCTACGGTTTTGGCATCATGACCACACTTGAAGCAGAATTTGGGGCGTTTACCGTCCATAAATAACCACCGCATTTTACAGCCCACTCACCACGACCTGAAAGCGCGCGACCTGTGTTGAAAGACATTCTGTACATCTTCATTGGCTTACTGCTTCTGACAGGAGGCGCAGATGTGATGGTTTCCGGCGCTGTCCATCTTGCGAAACGATGGGGCATTTCTCCTTTGGTCATCGGGCTCACCATTGTGGCCCTGGGCACTTCAGCCCCCGAAATGGCGGTGAGTCTATCGGCAAGTCTCACTGGGCGCGTTGATATTGCCATCGGAAATGTGGTGGGAAGCAATATTGGCAATATCGGCCTGGCTCTCGGACTCTCCGCTATGATTTGTCCCTTGGTTGTACAGAGTCGCGTGGTTCGTTTTGAAGTCCCGCTTCTATTGGGAATCAGCATGCTTACCTATCTGATGGCTTTAACGGGGGAAATTCCTCGCTGGTTTGGCACAATTTTCGTTTTTGGTCTTTTGGGTTATATCTTCTTGCTTTACCGATGGTCGCTTCAGGAGCCGCCTGAAGTTGAGGCTGAATTCTCTGAGAATAATAAAAGTGAAAAAAGTATTGCGCACAGCTTAGGGCGGATCATTTTTGGTCTTGCCGCATTAGCGGGTGGCGGGAATCTGTTGGTTGATGGCTCTGTTGGCATTGCCCGCTGGGCAGGACTCTCTGAATTGATTATTGGTTTGACGGTTGTTGCGATTGGAACCTCGATTCCGGAAATCATCACTTCCATCGTCGCCGTCATGCGAAAACATGGAGATATTGCCATCGGCAATGTCCTAGGTAGTAACCTGTTTAATACTCTGGGAGTTCTTGGCGCAACGGCAGCGGTTCAGCCCATCACGGTTCAGAAAGCCTTATTGGTCAGGGACTTGCCCGTGATGGGACTGCTGACCGTTTTACTCTTTCCTTTTCTTAAAAATGGACTGCTTTTAAAACGTTGGGAAGGCTTGTTGCTTGTACTCATTTATATCGGCTATGTCGGCATATTATTTCTTGATCATCTCTAATTCAGAGCCACGATTCCTTCTTCAATCCGGGCTCAAATTACCACGTGACAACTGAATCCGCAGCAAAGATCATCTTAAGTATCTCTTTGTAGCGAATCTTCGGGTAGGGGGATGGGTGTGACGGTGAAAGGTCATCCAATAATACGAAGATATTCCCTTCTAACTTTTCAGGTTCTAGTTCTGTTGCATTTTGAATTAAAATGACAGAAACATCGCTTGATGATGTTTTCGTCTGAATCAGCCCAATCGGGTATGCGTCTGATGCTTCTCTTAAGATGTACAGTATTTTTTTCTTTCCGGCCAAGGGTGATCCTTTAAAACCTAAAAAAACAGTCTGCTTCGGCAATATTTGACGCAATAGCTTCTTTTGAAAGCAATGCGACTTCACAGTCAATTTCACTGAGATCTTGTTCTCCCACACTCTCTTCATCAACAGAAAATATTGGAACAGCGTCTTTTAAAGCAGGGAGGAAGGTGAGCAAACGATCTTCATCAATGAAATCATCCGTCTCTTCACTTAAAACATGAATGCCATGATGGGCGAGTATGACAGAGACGTGATGTCCGCTCGAGGCAAGGCCAAGAGCGATGCGGAGCCCCTCGCAGGGAAGATGCGTCTTTCTCGGATTACTGTCTATTAGAATGATGGCGCGTTTTTTCATGAATCAGAGTCTTTTCAATTAAACGAAATAAATCGATCGCAACCTTTGATGAGATCGGAAAGGACAACCAATCCCCCGAATACGGCTTTCTCGTCCACAGAAATGCCATACCGTTGGGCGCCATAGGCACAAGCAAAAACCTTAAGCCCTTTTCGGCCAAGAGGTGTTATTGTCGTCTGATTCAGGTTTTTTACCCCCTCATCGACAAGGTAGAGATAAACCTGCACCTCTTGTTGAAGCGCCGCTTCAACAAGACCCGCAACCGTTTTTACATTTTTGTGTTCCGGGGGGCTTGAAAGGAGAATCCCTAATTTTTGTTTGGCCACGTTCTCTTCTCCTGTTCGGGATTCTTTCAAAAAGTGTAACACATCATCAGTCAAAGTTGGCTTATCTCATAATAGAATGAGAGATCAAATTTGAAAAATATCGTTCACCTGGGATGTCTGCAGGCCCATCTCGTATCCTCCGAACTTCGCTTAGTTGAAGAGTCATTGGTCGTAGAACTCCCGTTAATATAGGTGATTCGTGGCTGATTTCCCTCTCTTGCGAATCAACTATTTTCTGGTAAGCTTTTTATTAAGGTTACTCTTCCGATTTCGTAAAACAAGGATTCCGCTATGCCTCAGATTGATACGCTCTTTAAGACCTTAAAAGAGAAGGGAGGTTCAGATCTCCACATTTCCCCCGACAACCCGCCTTTAATGCGAGCTTCTGGGGATTTAGTCCCTATTTTAGAGCAGAAGCTATCACACGAGCAAAATAAAAGACTGCTCTATGAAATGATGTCCGCGATCCAACGAAAACAGTTTGAAGAAACACAAGACATTGATTTTGCATATGAAGTTCCTTCATTGTCCTCACGGTTTCGTGCGAATGTATTTAATGGGCGTTTGGGGATCAGCGCCGTTTTTCGTTTAATCCCAACAGAAATACTCACAGTGGAAGAGCTTGGGCTTCCTTCTTCTGTCCTGAGGTTTTCTCAATTAAAAAAAGGCTTGGTTTTAGTAACCGGTCCGACAGGTAGTGGAAAATCAACAACCCTTGCTGCGCTCATTGACTATATTAATCGTACCAAAAAGGAACACGTTTTGACCGTTGAAGACCCGATAGAATTTGTTCACCACAGTCAGAAATCTTTGGTGAACCAACGAGAAGTTGGGCGGCACACTGCGTCCTTTGCCTCTGCATTGAAAGCGGCGCTTCGTGAAGACCCCGACATTATTTTGGTTGGAGAAATGCGCGATTTAGAAACCATTGAGTTGGCTATTACTGCGGCAGAGACGGGTCATCTTGTTTTTGGGACACTGCATACGAGTAGTGCAGCTAAAACGGTTGATCGGATCATTAATGTCTTTCCCAGTAATCAACAGGAGCAAATTCGGGCTATGCTTTCTGAGTCACTAAAAGGGGTCATCGCACAACAGCTTTTAAAAACCGTGGACGGTAAGCGAGTTGCCGCTTTGGAAATTCTTTATGCCACGCATGCCGTTTCAAATCTGATTCGTGAAGCAAAAACATTTCAGATCCCATCAGTGATTCAAACCGGTAAAGCAGAAGGCATGCAACTTATGGATCAATCCCTTCAAGCCTTAGTTGCCGATAAAAAAGTGACGGCTGAAGAAGCACAAAAATACGCAGTGAATAAAGGACTTTTCCCGACAAGCTGATCAACAGGAGAAATTTTCATTGAGCACGCATAAGACGGACGAACACCTCCAAATCAAAAAACACCTGAGAAAAGCATCTTTTTACTTTTCGAATGGTAGCCAGGTGGAGGGTTGCGTGTTCCTGAGTTTTTTTGATGAACACCACGATGGCTCTCAAAGTTTAGGCGATTTGCTCAATGACAGCGAACAATTCATCCCTATTAGAACAGACACCGAAATTCTTCTTGCCAATATAACGCACTTGGTTTCTGTGGAAATTACTTTGGAGCAGGAATTGGATGAACTCATGAAATTGGGAAGCGCCTATTCGATCAGCATAAAAATGATCAGTGGAAAGTCGATCGAAGGCGATGTGTTCATCTCTATTAATGAAGGCCATGGCCGTGTAAAGGACTATGCGAATCAAGACATTATTTTTTTAAGATTGCTTCAAAATGAGCATGTCGTCTACATCAATCAAAATTATATCCTTTCTATCAGCGATTAAATTTTTTTGAGGTCTCACACACGCTTTTTTTAAGGGGAGACTGTCGTTTAGATGGATGATTTCATTCATCACGACGTTATGGTATGATTCTCTTCATACTTTCTTTCATCAATTAAGGGAGGAACTTTATGGGAAAAAATTTTAAAGATGCTGTTGATTTTCATCGACATCTTTGTCTAGATATTGCGATTGGTTACCGTGCTGCACAAATTCTTGTTCGGGAAATGGGTGATGAGTTAAAAAATATGAAAGAAGTCGTTGCACTTGTGGGAAATACAACCTGTGCATTGGACGCCATACAAGAGATTACCGGATGTACTTTTGGGAAAAAGAATCTCATTTTGACCGATCTTGGAAAACCCGTTTATATTTTGCAAAACACGAAAACGGGGAATAGCGTGAGGGCGTACTGTCGTTATTGGGATACCTTTGATCATACTGAATTTCGCGCATTACGAAAAGCGGTCAAAAAACCAGATGCGACCTCTGAAGAAAAAGAAAAGTTGGAAAAGTTAACAAAAGGGACGATTGAAGAGATTTTAGCTGCCCCGGAAGTGGATCTTTTTCGTGTCACACGACTTGTTCTCCCCGCACCAAAAATTGCAGGAAAATATCCTGCATCACCCTGCGATCAATGTCGTGAGCATGTAGATGAGGTTCTTTTGAATGAGGCGGATGGTAAAACACTCTGCAAAGAATGTTTAGAAGCTAAAGCGGCTTAATGCCACAAAGAGATGAATCCCCACCGTTTGCGCATTGGCGCAAACGGATCTGATTTCGACCTTTCAGGTGTGGATGGGTAAAAAGCCATTCTCTCCAAAATTTTAACGATTATAAACTGCTTGTTGTGTCTTTACCTGCAACCATTGCCCTTATGCGCAAGTCGATGAAGATTGCTTCATCGCAATTCAGCGGGATTTTTCAAAAAGAGAACTGTCTTTGTCAGTGGTTAATTCAAACGCGAGAAAGAATCATCCTAAAGATGATTCTTTCAATATGATTATTCGTTCAAAAGAAAACGGATTCGACTTCCATTATTTAAGAGATGAACACCAAAAAATTGCAGATGCTTACGGTGCGCACTATACACCCGAAGTCTTTTTGCTTGATGCGGCGCGTTGGCTCAGATATACAGGTCGGATTGATGATTCCTGGCAAGATCCAAGCGCCAGCCCGTTCTCATGATCTAAGGGAGGCTATTGAGGCTGTGCTTGTAGGGAAGCGCGTTAAAACGCTTGAGACTCATGCCATCGCTTGTACGATTAAGTTGGCAAGTATCTGATTGGCAGAGAAAATTTTGCCTTAGTTTTGAACACACCATAATCTAAAATCGAGTGAAGATGGCAGGAAATACATTAGGTCAGGTTTTTCGATTAACAAGCTTCGGGGAAAGTCATGGTCTTGCCTTGGGAGGCATCGTGGATGGTTGCCCTGCAGGGCTTTCTATTTCTGAAGCAGACATTCAAAAAGACCTCAATCGAAGACGCCCAGGGCAAAATCGTCTTCAGACCCAACGAAAAGAGTCCGACACGGTTCAGATCCTCTCAGGCATTTTTGAGGGAAAAACGACTGGAACACCTATTGGCTTTGTCATCCATAATGAAGACCAACGATCACGGGATTATTCCTCGATTAAAGAGCTCTTCCGTCCGGGGCATGCCGATTATACATATTTTAAAAAATATGGTTTTCGTGATTACCGGGGAGGCGGACGCGCTTCTGCGCGAGAAACAGTCTCTCGAGTTGCGGCAGGAGCCATTGCCCGAAAAATACTCTCAGAAGAGGGGATTGAAATAATCGGTTATGTGACGCAAGTCGGCAAGGTCAAAGCCAAAAACTTTGACATGGGACAAATTAATCAGAACTTACTTTTTTGCCCTGATGTTGATGTGGTTGAGGCCATGGAGGAAGAGATTCGTCAGGCCCAATCTGAGCACGATTCCATTGGGGCAATGGTCGAAGTCATCGCAAAAGGGCTCCCTGTGGGTCTCGGAGAACCTGTTTTTGACAAGCTTGATGCCGTTTTGGCCGGAGGCATGATGTCGATCAATGCAGTCAAAGGGGTCGAAATCGGTGCCGGTTTTCGGGTGGTTGAGATGAAGGGCAGTGAAAATTGCGACCCCATTACCCCAGAGGGTTTTCAGACGAATAACGCGGGAGGAATTTTAGGAGGCATCTCCAATGGAGATGATCTCATCATCCGCCTTGCCCTAAAACCGACCTCATCGATTTCTGTGAAGCAAGATACGATTGATATTCACGGCGCACCCGCAAATGTTTCAACAAAAGGACGGCATGATCCCTGTGTTGGCATCCGTGCGGTTCCTATTTCCGAAGCCATGATGGCCCTTATTTTGGCCGATTTTTTTCTTCGGAACAAGCTTTCTCAAATCACCACCGATAGACCTTGAATCCCGAATAAGTGACCACAATATTTTTACCCCCTCCATACTTTAAATGATTTCCAGAAAGGGCTGTTCATTTTTTTGTATAAATGCTACGATCTCCCCCAGTAAACTTTGTTAAGGCGGGAGCTTGTTTTTCTCCCGCAACCCCATGTGGACAGCGAATCGTGAAAACTAGGAAACATACCTCTTCGGGAGGCGTTGTCTATAAGGTGGAAGATGATCAATTACAGGTCATTTTGATCACCCATCATAATTTGAGAGGAAAGATGATCTGGTGTCTTCCCAAAGGCTCTGTCGAGCAAGGAGAAACCTTACCCGAAACCGCCCTCCGCGAAGTGCGAGAAGAAACGGGAACCAACGGTAAAATATTAGAGAAAATTGATTATATCCAATACTGGTTTTATTCAAGGCAAGAAGAAATGAAAATCTTCAAAACTGTTCATTTCTATCTGCTTGAATATCTTAATGGGAATGTGGATGATCATGATGGCGAAGTAGATGAAGCCCGTTGGGTTTCCCTTCAAAAAGGATTGGGGATGCTCACGCATAATAGTGAGCGTTCTATTCTTGAAAAAGCCGCCAGATATCTTAATGCTCGTTTTGGTCAGGACGTCAAAGAACATTAGAACCTTTCATTTTTAACCCTTTTTGTAAATTCTCTATTTCCTTCCTCAATTATTACTCCCAATTCCTTTCTGAGTCCTCAGACCTCTGTCGTAAGCCCTGCCTTGTTTGACAAGAATTCACTTATAAAATAGACTTTGTTATGTGTATACAGACCTTATTTGTAATGAAAAAAAGGTCTTCTCAGCGCAGCTCAAACCGCCCGATTCCATCGAGCCCATACTGAGCAAAATTAAGCAAAAAGAAGACCTCAGCACTGCAATTTTACTTTTAAATGGAGAGGAACAGTCCGTTCTCTTATTCATTTTGGAGAATCGCTTGTATGCACCCTACTGCCATACAGCCGATCGTTTCAAAGCACTGCTTTTTTCAGATTACTTTAAGCTATCACAAGCGTCTGAGGGGACACTGACGCTCTACCAGGTCAGCCCTGTCCTGTTCAAGTCATTACTCATGTTGGCCCAGGTTCAGCCCAGTTTAGTTATGACGAACCGGGCACTCGATACCGAATGGCTGTTGGGCCAAATCAAAAAAAATAAAAAGGAAGCCGTTCTTGTGTTAAAAAACGATAAGCAGGTCAACCTCTTTTATTTTATTGACGGCGATTTGCGAGACGCTTACTTCCAAGATGCTCAAAAAATTAAAACGTCAGACTTGAAAGATCGGCTTTGGGCAGATACGTCTTCAGATGAACATTCCTTTCAAATTGAAGTTTTTGATAGTACAGATATCGAACCCGCCCAAGATGTTGAAAATGCAGAACAGCTTATTTCGGAGTACCAAGGCAATGCATCAGAACATGAATCGGATCACAAGATTGAGGGCGATGAAGTACAAGATGAAATTACAGGGGGCCATGATCTCTCCGGAGACGAGCAGACCCCTCTTCCTTCCAGTGTTCTTTTGGAAGATACTGCTGATCAAGAAAAAACAGCAGGATTGTGTGTTGAGGTTCTGACAGGCAGTCGCACTGGATTTTTAATTCGGATGGCCAATAAACCCGTCATCCTAGGCAGGGGAAACGTCGATGTGCGTCTCAATGATCCTCAGATTTCTCGTAAACATGCAGAACTGGAATGGGGAAACTTTGGCCTAGTGGTTCGTGATCATGACAGCACAAATGGTCTCTTTGTCAATGACATCAAACTCCGTGAAAAAAAACTAACACTCAACGATGAAATTCGACTCGGTAATATTCGTTTAAAAGTGGTTCTGGCCTGATGGATTTTTCGTTCTTAAAAGAGAACTTCGTCCCGATTCTTAAGGACTTTCCGCGCATTGCGCTCGACTATGTCATTTCGTTATCAGGCATGTCCCTTGTTGCCTATGCGTGTTTAATGCTCTTGCTGATTTGGGGTTTCTCTCTATTTAAGAAATATAGCGCCATGGAAGGAGGAAGTTCTCTGAACACGCGGCAGGTCTCCGAGCAAGCCGCGAGATCACAAGATCCGCTACTGGCAGGAGAACTTTATGAACAAGCCCAGAATTATCAACAAGCCATTGAAGCCTATAAATCTGTACGCGCGTTTCAAAAACTCGGACGTGTTTATGAACATTTGAAGCAATGGGATGATGCGGCGCAATTCTATAACCTTTCGGGTGATTCTGAAAAATCAGCCATTATGTACCAGCGTGGAAGAAATTATCTTCAAGCGGCTGATTGTTACTTAAAATGCAATAAGAATTTACTTGCGGCAGAAATGTATGAAAAAGGAAAAGAATATAAAAAAGCGGCTATCCAGTATGAAAAATTCGGAAAACAACTCAAGTCAGCCCAACTGTACAAGCTCTCTAAAGATTATGAACGAGCCGCTGAAAAATTTGAAGCGTATTTTCTAAAGCAGAAGGTCGGTTCTTCAAATATTACCTCTGAAAAAAAGAACCAGATTGCCGATGCCGCTTTTGAAAGTGGCACGCTTTATGTGAGAACCAAAAAATTCAAAAAAGCGATGGAGATTTTTTCTGCCGGAAATTTTCCAGAGCAAGCGGCTGATGCCGCAGTCCATAGCGGGGATCTTGAAAAGGCTGCTCAGTTTTACCTTTCGGCAAAGCTGTATAACAAAGCAGCGAAGCTTTTTGATGACATGGGCGATCAGAAACAAGGCCATTGGGTCATGGCAAAGAAGTATCAAGAAGATGGAGATCTCCTGGAAGCGGCAAAGTCATTTCAAAAAGGGGAAAGTTGGTCAGAAGCCGCAGAAATATATGAACAACTCGGTCATAAATCTGAAGCGGGTGAGATGTATCAGCAGGCAGGAGATTACCACCGCTCTGCAGATCTCTTCCTTTTAGAGGGTAATCTTGCCTCTGCAGCAAAGTCATTTGAAAAAGCGGGTCGTCTTGATGAGGCATCTGACCTTTACGTCAAACTCAAAGAATTTACACCTGCGGCTCAAATGCAAGAATTGATTGGGAATTATTATTCAGCAGGCCTCTTGTTTCAACAAAGTGGAGATATTGACCAAAGTATTTCCCATCTACAAAAAGTAGACGCAGACTCAGAAGATTTCTGTTCGGCTTCTCTGCTCTTGGGAGAATTACTGATTGAGCGTAAAATGATCCCCTCTGCAAAAGATTGTTTTCAAAAAGTCACTTCAAGGCAGCCGATATCGGCTAAAAATATTGACATTTACTACCGGCTTGCAATTTTGCATGAATCTGAAGAGTCCTTTAACGAAGCCAATACTCTTTATGAACAGATATTGAGTACTGATTTTAACTACAAAGACGTGAAGCAACGGAGTTCACTGCTAAAAAAAACATTAGAAAAAGAACAAAAGGCCTTGGAAGCGAGCGCCTCTGCTGCTTCTAAATCAGCTGACACACAAGGGGCTGTATCTCCCGGTCGATACAAGATGATCAAAAAAATTGGACAAGGCGGGATGGGGGTGGTTTATCTTGCCGAAGATGCGGTATTAAAACGCGAAGTGGCCTATAAAATTCTTCCGCAGTCAATCCGGGAAAATGCGACTGTTCTTAAAAATTTTTTGCAAGAGGCGCGCATTGCTGCGGCCTTGAATCATCCCAATATTGTGACGATATTTGATACGGGTAAAAACGAAGACGAGATCTATATTACGATGGAGTATATCGATGGCATGAGTCTGAAACACTATTTAGAAAAATATAAATCCTCCGTGAGAGTGCGTGTTGAAATCATGAAGTCGGTATGCCGCGGGGTGAGTTATGCGCATGAGCGGAATGTTATTCATCGTGATTTGAAGCCCGGAAATATCATGCTGCTCAAAGATAGAACCGTGAAAATTATGGATTTTGGTCTGGCAAAAGTCCTCACGGACACGATGAAAGAAAATACCTCTGTCAAGGGGACACCGCTTTATATGCCGCCTGAACAGATCATCGGAGAAAAGGTAGACACCCTATCAGACATTTATTCTTTAGGGTGCACCTTTTATCGTATGTTAACGGGACACCCGCCTTTTTCAAAAGGTGACATTTACTACCAACATCTCCATACCCCACCGACACCACCCAAAATGACGACACCGGATCTCCCGGATGAATTGAATACCATCGTCTTAAAATGTATTGAAAAAGAAAAAAACAAACGCTTTCAATCTGTAAATGCTTTGCTCGAAGCCCTTTCCTCTCTTACAAAAGTCCTTGCTTTGTCTTAAGTTTTTTCCGAGATTTGGATCCACTGAAAATGGCTTGACTCTTTTTCTGCCAATACTATAAAATTCCTTCTTGGGAGTATTCTTGATTGAAATGGCGTCATGGGTGTTGTCATTGGTTAAGACTGGTGTTTGTATGAGATCACAGTTTTTAGTCCCTCAGATCAAACTTGGGGAAAGCTCAGGGTCGTACCCGTAAACAGGAGGAGTGAACAAATGCTTAAAGGTCGTGTGAAGTGGTTCAATGCCAGCAAAGGTTACGGATTTATTACGCAAGAAGATGGAAATGAGATCTTCGTTCACTTTACTGCAATTCAAGGAGAAGGTTTTAAGTCCCTTGAAGAAGGTGAAGAGGTTGAATTTGAAGTCAGTTCTGGCGATAAAGGACCACAAGCGGCTAATGTTGTAAAAGCATAGCTTTTAGTTTTCATAGTATATTGTCACAAAAAAAGCCCCAAGGGATTCATCTTGGCGCTTTTTTTTGTGCTGTAGACCTGATTCACGTGAGAAGAAGCATCCTCACATTTGGTGAATCTTAATCAAATCGGTCGGCGGCAACTCATCCATTTTTGACTGTTTTCGGGGAGATTGAGAGACCATCAAAAAAAGGTCTCCTTTTTTTACCAGTTTTTCTGCTTGTACCTTCTTGATCATCGCCACAAAAAGATCCTCTTTCTGGCTAAGCATCGGCATGAGAAAGGGAGAAACCCCCCAATACAAGTTCATCCGGCGTGCCACTTCAGGACTGGGTGTAAAAGCAAAAATAGGGATCTCCGGTCGATATTTTGAAAGCCTCAGTGCAGAACCGCCTGAAAGGGTTGAGGTTACAATGGCTTTTGCATTCGTTTGTGAGGCTAAAGTGCAAGCAGCTTGACTCATCGCCTCCGGCACGGGGATGCCTTTTTCAGTGGATGGATGAATATCCGACAGCTCCTTTTCTGCTGACAACGCAATACGAGACATCATTTGAACGGCACGAATCGGGTGCTTCCCCGAAGCCGTTTCTCCAGAAAGCATGAGGGCATCTGTCCCATCAAAAATCGCGTTGGCCACATCTGAAACTTCCGCACGGGTTGGCCGTGCATGCGCGACCATCGATTCCAACATTTGTGTCGCCGTGATGACTGGAATACGCGCTTTATTAGCCAGCTTAATAATTTTCTTTTGTAAAAGCGGCACCTCTTCCAGTGGAATTTCAACCCCGAGATCTCCTCGCGCCACCATAACCCCATCTGCGACCGCCATGATGCTTTCCAAATTCTCAATCGCCATCGCTTGTTCGAGTTTTGCGATGACGGGTGTCCAAGGGCCCGTCTTTTTTGTAAGTGTCTTGACGGCCCTCACATCGTCTGCAGTGCGAACCATTGATAGGGCGATATAGTCGACCTGCTGTGACAGCCCGAATGCCAAATCTTTTTTATCTTTTTCTGTTAAAGCCGGAAAACCCAGTGCTCTTCCCGGTACATTCACCCCTTTGTTTGCTTCCAAAGTGCCGCCTTCAACAACGCGGCAGTGGATTTCACCCTGTTTGATTTCGAGGACTTTTAGAATAATCTTTCCGTCATTAATGAGGATCTGATCCTCGGGCCGCACTTTTTTATATAAAATGGGGTAGTCTGTCGATGCGGCAGTCTCTGTGCCTAGTATAGGGTTTTTTAAGAGTTTAAAGGCCGCATGGCGTTTGAGGACGTAGGATGCTGCTTTTAAGGGGCCAATCCGAACCTTTGGCCCCTGAAGATCTTGAAGAATGGCCACTGGCTGATTGAGTTCTTTCGAAATTTTCCGGATCAGGCGGATGGTTTCGCCATGTTTTTTTTGTGTGCCATGCGAAAAATTAAGGCGAATGACATTGGTTCCCGCTTTAATCAACCGAGAGAGCATTTCCGGCGTATCTACAGCTGGGCCAAATGTGGCTACAATTTTGGTTTTGCGCGTTTTCATCTTTTAAATGATACCTTAATATTCCCCTGTATGGGATATTTATGACCGCTCTGATTGAGCTTATCGGAAATGAAGATCTGGATCAAGCGGATTCAGATTGCCGTCAGAATCGTAATAATGCTATATTATGGCCTTCATTTTGGAGAAATGGATGCTTCGTCGTAAGGCTTACCGCGCCCTAATATTGATTGTCCTGTTCGTTTTGATGCCCCGGATGGCCTGGGCCGATTACATCGCCGATCAGTTTGTCACCATCTCTCAGGGTGAAATTGGCGCAAACCCGCGTATTTTTTCGTCGCGCATCTTTTCTCAAAAAAAGAAACTGAGAATGGAGGTCGTCATTGCGGGTCGGCGTTCCATTAACATTTCACGGGGCGATACAGAAGTCCCCATTTTTTGGACACTCATGCCCGATGAAAAAATGTATATGGAATCTCTGGGTAACCCAGGAGGTCCCGGCGAGGTTTCACGGGAGAAAAAACGAAATTACGAGAAAATTTTTCTCGCAAAAGAGCCTGTGGCAGGGATCATGACCAATAAATTTAAGCTGGCTTGGGAAGAGGAGGATGGCACGCGGAAAAGCGGACTTGTTTGGGAAGCCATCGAATTTGACAACGCCCCGATTCGCCAGGAATTTTTTAACAATAATCAACACTTATTACTTCAATTAGCCAATATCAAAGTCAAGAAACTTGATCCCCTCCTATTTGAAATCCCTTCAGGTTATAAAAAGATCTCAATGCCCCCAGGGGGCATGCCACCCAGGAAATAGTTTCCTGTTTTGGTCTTTCTACGAGAGTTCAGGATCAATCTGCCACATCCCTTGCCGTGTTGAGACACGCATTGCTTTTTTTAATTCACTCAAGAAACGCTTCCGCTCCCAATCGACTGCACCCAGTTGCCCCATCAGATTTGTGCGCATTTGGCAATCTACAAAATGGAATCGCCACTTTTGGAGCTGAGACAGCAAGGTGACAAGCACCACTTTGGATGCATTGTTTCGAAGTGTAAAGAGCGATTCCCCAAAAAATGCGGCCCCTAAAGAAACACCGTAGAGTCCGCCAACGAGTTCATTGTCCTGCCACGCTTCTGCGGAGTGGGCGTAACCTAAGGTGTGAAGGCGGCAATAGCCTTCCATTATTTCATCCGTAATCCATGTGCCGGCTTCCTCTTTTCTTTTCACACTTGCACAAGCATGAACCACTTGTTCAAAAGCCGTATCCAAGTGTACTTCAAAAAGCTGTTTTTTTAAAATTTTTTTGAGTGACCGCCCAATATGAATGTGTTCGGGTAAAAGTACTGTTCTTGGATCGGGAGAAAACCAAAGCAGGGGGGTGTCATCACCGTGAGGCCAGGGAAAGATCCCTTCGGAATAGGCCCTGAGTAATCGCTCAGGACTTAAATCGCCACCATAGGCCAAGAGACCATCTTCATCGGCTTCGTTCGGATCGGGGAAGACAGCTTGTTTGTTGAGTGCGTAATACATTTCTTCATAATTCTACCTTTTTTCTGCAATCAATGTCTTATCAAATTCACTCAGAATGTGACTTAAAAAGCGGTTTCTCTGTGTCAGTGTTCGTGGCTATTTTAGTTTACCGATTGTCTCCCGTGACGCTTAAGCTTACTCTCAAAAAAAGGCCCACCACAGGGACAGACTTACGAGCACCAACTTTATCATCCAAAAGTAAGGGATCCTTTGTAGTGAAAATTTTTTATCTTTTAATTTTGATACTGAAAAAATTCTTCGAGTATCCAGAAGGAATATCCTTCTCGAACTTCTTTTAGTCGAAGGAATCGTTATTTTTTTGATCAAAATCCTCAAACAGTTGCCTTAAGATCTCTTCTTCCTCTTCCTTTTCTCTATATCTTTTTCTTTGAAGCATCAGCCGGAAAAACCCATAGACTGTCATCAGGCCTCCCATTGAGAAGATGATCAAGACAAGATGGTCTCCAAAAAAGGCGACACCTGTCATTTTTTCACTGAGGTCGGCGTGCCATCTTTTTTCAAGTACTCCGATTGAAATTGAAATCCCTTTTTGAATGGCCACATCGATCTCCTCTCCCGCCTTCAGCTCTGCCAATATCGCCCTGATGCCGCTGATCTCAAACGTATTGTGGATATATTCGACAATGCTTTTAGATTGAGCGTAGGC
The DNA here is from genome assembly GCA_029261135.1 of Nitrospirota bacterium. Lineage (GTDB taxonomy): Bacteria > Nitrospirota > Nitrospiria > SBBL01 > JAADHI01 > JAADHI01. The sequence continues at coordinate 12,656 of JAJDBX010000057.1, read as the reverse complement.
GAGTAAACGCTTTTTTTCTTCATTTGGAAAGGATTGCTTTATAGACGAAAGCGGAATCCAACGTTCCCGCAGGTTGGCCTGTTTGAGTTCATCACCTTTTCCACCCATTAAAATATCGGACATCCCGCCACTGGCCCACTGTGACAAGCCTTCATCCAGCCATTTTGGCAGGTTTTTCATCCCGATCTGATCATGAAGCAAAAGGTGGCTCAATTCATGTTTCAGGGTTGCGCTCAGCCTGAGTGGGTTGTCCTTCATTTTTGAATAATCCATCACGATGAGATGTGTTTGAGGCTGGGCGTAAGCCAAAACCAGCGTACTGTCAGAGAAGCCTTGAAAGTCATGCCGGGCGATTGTGAGAATCACTTTCGGATTGAAATTCAATGGCCATTTGAAAAGATCTTCGAGCTCCATTTTCAGTGCAGGATATATAGCGATGATTTCTTGGGCCGCCTTCTCTAAGGAGGCCTCAAATTCGACACTGATGTCTTCGTGTGAAATTGTCTCGTTTTTTCCCAATGCAGGTGCATTTAAAGAAATAAAGAGAGAAAGCATGATAAGGAAGACTGCTTTATTCAAAGGTTTCAACTGTATTCTTCCGGCTAGCTCTACCTGGTTTGATTTTTTATTATCATACGCTTCCGATACTGTACTTCCAATAGATCCAAAATCGTTCCGTTAGAATCCCTTTAGAAAAGGCCTGCCTGAAAATATAAGGGCCACACTAGCCTCACCTCAGCATCGATCTTTCTCATTTTCAGAATTTGGAAAGATTTTTTTGAATTCCAAAACAATATACGGTCTTGATTTGTAAATAGGGCAAAATAACCCACCGGATTCATCCGACAAGGACACTCTCTTTTGGCATCAACTTTGCTATTTAAAATAGGCATAAAGAGCTGGATCAATCGATAATATTCGGGAGGGATAGACCAATGAAATTTAAAATCCTACTAACAAAGCGTGATCGTGGGGAGTATCAGGCAACAGTCCCCAGTTTGCCCGCCTGCATCAGCAGCGGCTTCAGTGAAGCGGAGACTCTGCAGCGTATTCAAAGTAAGATCTTGCTGCATTTGGGTGTGGAGGAAGTCTCGCAAGACAAAAGCTGGAGAGATGTAACCTATTATCAATATCGGCTGAACCAAGCAATCACGGCGAATATGAGCCAAGAAAGAAAATTTGCGGCGGTCACCACTTTGTCCGGCTTGTGTCTCATGATGGCGGCGATTTGGGTCGGGGGGATTTAAATCTAAAAATATAGAGCAGAGTGCACTTCACTTATGGTGATGTATCCATTAAGAAGCAAGGACACAAACATTATGATTCGGACTGAAAATAAAGGGCGTTTTGAAACGTAGAATTCGGTCTAAATCTGAACGCACTCTAACACACTCACGGCAGACTGTGTGGAGACGACACGCTTGAGACGGAACTCGGCCTTGGCAGTCAAATCCACATATTCGGTCTCGGTTCGCTCTTGCCCGCCTGGCACCAAGAGCATGGTCATATCCAATAGCTTCCCAGGATGTGGTGTGTCACCGGCGGGTAATACCATTTCAACAATTAAAAGGCGTCCCTTTGGCTGCATCACTTTTCGACAATGCCCCAGAATCATCAGGCAGTGATCTTCATTCCACTTATGGATAATGTGGGATAAGAGATAAGCGTCGCCACTCTCCGGGACGCCCGAAAAGAAATCACCTGATTCGATACGTGCCCGGGCTGCAACACCATGTGATTCTAATAATGCATGTGCTTCTCTAAGCACATGTGGCCGATCAAATAACAAACCGCTTGGACCATCAAAGCGCTTTAAAATTGAAGCAAGCATATTCCCTGTGGCGCCCCCCCCCACATCGACCAGGGTGGCGATATCTGAAAAATCATAAGCGCCTCGGCGCGGGCGGTTCAGCCTCATGTAACTCAAGCATGGCCTCGCTAAAGTACGATGCTTCTTCCGGGTTTTTTGTGAGATAATCGAAAAGAGGCATCCCCAAAGCTTTTTCGACACCGGTCTCACCCGTTTTAAGTGAGTGCATGAATTCAGCCAAGGCCAGCCAAGGTCGCATAAGCCGATATAGCGAAGGTTCATGTGTCTATTCTGGCTTGCTAACGGTCTCTCTGGAAAACAGGGATGCACTTTTCAAAATGATCTCTGGGTTCTGATCAACGCCAGTGGTACAGGTTTCCTTCTCTTGGAGACAGGGTCATCCCATTGGAGATCTCCCTCAGCCGAGAAGTCATCACCCCCTTGTCTATGACCCAGGACAGAACCACATGATTCTTTTCGGGGGTGAAAACGCCCGTGGGGTTCTAAATGACATTTGGGTCTTGACGGGTGCTAATGGGCTTGAGGAGCCAAAAATGCTCAAAAAATGAGTATAACTCACGGCTCAACTACTTCCAGAAAGCGTGATCTTTGAATTTTTCTTTCCGATGCAAGCTTTCAAATGAAATCTGTTTTTGCCTGTGATCGGCGATTTATAGGGGAACCTTGTGAGGAAGTAATGTCGATGCTAATTCGAGATCTTGGTTTTTACAAAGGGACTACTTTTCTTACTTATCCTATCGTGAGCCAAAAAAACCCACCGGAAAATCATTCCGGCAGGGCAATTTCAATTCAATAAAATCCTTTGTTAGGAAACTTTAGTGACGTTTTCGGCTTGCGGGCCTTTCTGGCCTTGGGTGATTTCGAATTCGACTTCATCGCCCTCTTCGAGGGATTTGTAGCCGTCACCGGCAATAGCTGAAAAGTGGACGAATACATCATCCCCATCTTCAGGTGTGATAAATCCAAAACCTTTGCTGCCGTTAAACCATTTTACTGTTCCTGTACTCAATGTTTATTTCTCCTGTTATGTGATCAGCAATCCGCTGACAAAATGCCCAAACTTAATAAATTAGTAAGAAAAAATCTGTAGTAAAATGGAGAGGGCTACAGCAACTAAATTTTTCTTACCGCTTTCTTAATTTGAACCTAGATTTTTATACCACAATGGCTCTTAAAATGTCAATTTTATTAAAAAATCCGAACCCTTGAGACCACGAAGCATCCGGCTTCAGCATGGCAGGCGATCGTTCCAAAGACTTCTCCTTTTCATTCGAGGCGCTTTAAACTCGACTCTTAGCTGTTGCGGCCAAACTCACTACAACTCCATGTGGCCCCCCCTTCAAACCCTTTTCGCAAGACCGTGCGACGGACTGTCTTAAGGTAGACAGACTTGATTGGAACGATCTTTGTTGCAACTCCACACGATTCACTGAACCCAAGGGGTTACGACCAAGCGGGTTATTCTTTCTGGTCACACACACACCGACAAGGAGAACTCTCTTTAGTCTATCGTTTCCACAGGTCAACTCACCGAACAAAAGTGTAGCAACCGAAAAACTGAACCGGATTTTAGAATCCGAACTTGCAGGAGCGGTGTGTCATACCCACTATACTCTTATGGTCTACCGTTATAATCGGATTCCTATCATTTCCTGGATACGGGAACAGGCGACAGGATCTCTTGCTCATGCCCAAGAGGCGGGAGAACTTATTGCACATTTAGGCGGACATTCCTCTTTGGCGATTGGCCCCTTGTTGGAGACCCAACAGCACGTTATTGGCGAAATCCTGCGGGAATCCTTGGGCCACGAAGGCGAGGTACTTTAGACTCATTGTGAGCTATTATAGATTCGGCATATTTTAGTCTTGATTTTATTTAGGTGAGGCCACAATACGTATATGACGATGCTTGAGCAATCTCCAGAAAGAATGACATCCTGTTTTCAAGACCCTCTCGTCAAATATGCAGCATAGAAACTAATTCGTGCCGGATCAATAGGGTTGGTGTAAGGGCGTTCTGTCTTATTGGAGGACTACGCAGGTCGAATGATTATCGAAAAAGAAACGCACGGGGGTGAAGTGGACAAGATGCTGCGCAGACCCGGAGCATTGAAGCCTTCTCCGCTCCGGAGGGTAAGTGGTATTAGGCCTTAGTCATTATCCAGGTTAAAATTGGACGCGGATTTTACCTTTTTCATTAGGCTACCGTCTGAACTGGTTTCTGTAGAGGTCCACATGTTGAAAAAATATTGTAAGAGAGAAGTTTTGGTGTCCACATCCTATGGGAATATTTCCCGATGTGAACGCGGGACCTATTATGTCCGGTTTTATATGGTGATGCTCTGTTTTTTTTTGCATTTGAATTTGAACAATTGGCCCGACTTTTTAAGCGGTCTCTCGGGAAGATTACGGAAAAACGACTGATTAAAGCAGAATCCGATCCGTATTGGGAAAGGGTCGACGCATAGTTTGGGCGTATGAGATAACCATAGAGTCTTTATCAGGAAGGAGAAAGGTGATGAAGAAACAAACGGGTCAAGCGTCCATATATATTGGCGCAATCCAATTTTGAAGGGTACACAACGTGTCGTTGTGGTGGGTATCACGTAAACTGCGAGCAGATGACGTTTCATATTTTTAAGAAAGGATTCAAGGTTTTGAAAGGTCTATTGGACGAGGCTCAACGGAATGCGCAAGAAGAGCTTATATCCAATTTTACCAATATTTCACCAATCGGTTGAAGCGATTTTTTCTGGATCTCGAAAAGCTCCTTTAGGCGCAGCTCATCCAGAAACCCCAGCTCAATGGCGCTTTCTTAAGTTAGATGATTAATATCCGAATCTATTAATCCGACATGAAATAAACTCGATTGTTTTCGCTGATAAGTAAGCGAATTCGATCATTAGAGTTCAAAGCTATAGAGACCATTTTGTTTCAAAGCAATCGATTCCCCTTTTCACTTTCCGTCAGTATGTCAATCAATCTTTGAGAGAAGTAGGGGTAACTCCAGCAGATAATGGTCTTTTCGATGTGATACATATCCTATTTTTTTAGGGGTAATAACCTGAAATTGGTGAAAATACAAACAAAAGTTAAAGGGAAGGAGCGATTCATAAAAATAGTCGTTTTTCTTCTTAAAAATAATTCATGAAATACATGGTAAAATTATCTAAGATTTAAAGAAAGTGGTATAAATGATAATAGGTGGTCGTAAGCTGATACTTGTGGTAGAAGGAGGTGGTTTTCTTCCCACTTGAATATGATCTAAGTTCCACGTGATTTTGGAGATTCCATGATTAATAAAATATTAATGGTCGACGATTCAGAGGTTGCCCTTAAGATCCTCAAAAGGTGCCTGCCGACCGATAAGGAATATGAATGTGTTACAGCCAGTGATGGTGCAGAGGGTGTTGAAGCCTATAAATCTGAAAAGCCCGATCTTACTTTTCTTGATTTGACGATGCCCGTGATGGACGGTATTGAAGCCCTTGAAATAATCATGAATTATGATGCGGATGCAATGGTGATTGTGTGCACCGCAGATTCTCAGAAAAAAGTTTATGACAAGGTTATGTCGCTCGGGGCATTTATGATGATCAAGAAGCCACCTTCGAAAGAGAGCATCAAGGCTGCCATGATGCAGGTATTGCAACGATTAAAGGAATCGCTCAGAAACAATGAGTCCAGTTTATGATGATAATACCTAATAGTACAGAAGTTCCCATTTCAGAAGACGAAAAAGACATTCTACAAGAGGTCATGAATATCTCTTTTGGACAAGTAGCAGCCGAACTCGCAGAAATTATCGATGTTTTGGTTGTGCTCAGTGTTCCAAATGTAACCGTGGTACCGGGTAAGGACTTCCAGAATTATCTTTCAAAAAAGCTAAAACTCTCACCCCCTTTTAATGTCATAGAACAATCATTTTCAGGGAAATTGAGCGGGATCGCATTCCTCGTTTTTTCCTCCGAATCAGGTAAAAATATGGTGGCGATTCTTGATGAAGAGGGGGGAGAAGATGGAATTCAGGGCATCGATCAATTAGAAAAAGAGACCTTAATGGAAATAGGTAATATGCTCACTGGGGCTTGTGTCGGGAAGATCGCAGAACAGCTTGATGAGGTCGTTTACTACACTCTGCCCAGAGTCATCCTCAACTCATCATCTTCACTTATCGACCTCGTTGATAAAGATAGCGTTGTTATATTGGTAAAAACTGAGTTCCAATTCGCGGACAATGATGTCAGCGGATTTCTTTTTCTCATTACAAACCAAGACTCGTTTCAATGGCTTAAAGAAGCGCTTCATCGCTATATCGAGCAATTTTAATGGAAGAGAATCAAGTTATAGACACGGTCGATACTGGCATTGTCATATTCGACCGAGAATATAGCGCCACTTATTGGAATGGGTGGATGGCTGCGCATACCCAGATAAGCGAGAATGAGATTCTCGGTCGCTCTCTTTTCGATTTCTTCCCAAAATTAAAAAATCCCCGCTTCTTGAGAAGCTGTAAAGCGGTCTTCGCTTTTGGAAATTTAGCGTTCTTTCCACAGGATCCATATGGCTACCTCTTTTCGATGAAACCCGTTGAATGGTTTCGATCGGAGTTTAAGTTCATGCAGCAAAGCTGCACAATCGGCCCAATCCGTGGTGAGGGTAAAGAAATCGAACGTCTCTTTGTTTCTATCCGCGACATGACAGAAGAGGCTGCCTACAAAAAAAAGCTGGTTGCATTAACCCTGAATGATGAATTGACGGGAAGTTACAATAGGCGGTTTTTAATGAACTTTCTCGAGGACGAGTTGTATCGATGTCGGCGGTATAATCGGCCATTTAGTGTCATTATGATGGATATTGACCATTTTAAAAAAATAAACGACACATGCGGACACCCATTCGGAGATGAAGTCTTAAAATTGTTCGCCAGTACTGTTGTTAGGAATATGAGAAAATCAAATCGCTTTGCTCGATATGGGGGAGAAGAGTTCGTTTGTGTGCTCCCTGAAACGGATTCTGAAGGTGGTGTTGGGTTTGCTGAAAAAATAAGAAAATTGATCGAAGAATTACCTCTTTCCTATAAGCAATCTCAAGTCAAAATCACATCCAGTTTTGGTGTCATAACCTACACTGATGATATCAATGATATCGCGACACTGATGAAGAAAGTGGACGATGCACTCTACAAAGCAAAAGAGAGTGGTCGGAATCGGGTCGTCGTCGCCAACTGAAAACATGACACACAAGCCCTAAGGATAGACTACTAGACTTGAAGCATGAAAATAAAAATTTAAAATAAAAAACATTTACTATAGTAAACCAGATAAATTCAAGAGAACATAAAAAGTTCATTCCAGGAATAAAAGGTTTGGAAGATTGAGTTGTATCAACTACAATAAAAATCTTTTAAATTTCTATAACCACATAAAAATAAACATGAAGGCCTTGAATGACGAAATGGGAATATAAAGCCCCGCATTTGGCGGGGGTGCAGATTGATAACCAATTAAATTTTTTGGGAAAAGAAGGCTGGGAGTTGGTTCAGGTTACACATCAACCGGATGAGGAATTTCCTTTTTTTTGTATTTTAAAAAGGCCGCTCAGCCGATACTAGCCTGTCGTCCTTTAGGGCCTTTGCTTAATGTGTTGATGTTTTAAGCCTTTTGCCCGCCATTTTATTGATGATCCGTCCCACGTTTCCTGCTGCATAGGTTCGCACCGCAAGGTCTGGATCTTTCATCATTTCTTTCAAACGTGCAAGACTTTCCGCCCCGCCCACTTCGCCAATGGCCCGAATGGCCGTTGTCCGCACGCGAGGCGCCTCATCTTCTAATGCGGAGATCAGCAGAGGAAGGCCCTCTTTTCCCCAAACCCTTCTGAGGGATCCGATGGCAAAATGGCGGACGCCATAATCCGGATTGGAAAGCGCTTCTTGATAAATCGCGAGTTCACGCTTCCCGAGGCGTTTTAAGCCTTCTGCCGCAGAGACTCTTACCATGGGATCGGAATCACCCATCCTTTTTTCGAGCCAGGGAATGGCCTCTCTATTTCCCAACTTTCCAAGCGATGTGGCAGAAGAACCTCTGACAGAGGGATCTTTATCGTCGAGTGCGGCAAGCAATTGGGCGTAAAACTCAGGAGATACTGTTACACCCATGGCCTCTGCGGCATACATGCGCAGTGTGTCATTTTTGTCCGCCAGGTAGGATTTCAGTAAGGGAATGGCCTGCATGTTTTTACTCTGACCCAGGGCGGCGACGCCGGATGCAAGGGCCTCCTTGGGGAGTTTTTCGATTTCAGCCACTATTTTAGGGAAAGCCGCGCCATCCCCATTTTTGGACATGGCGGCCATCGCAAGCAGTCTCACCGTCAGATCGGCATCTGTGCTAAATGTTTCCAATAGTTTATTGATTTGTACCCCTTGATGGGTCTCTCCCATTCTTGCCAAAACCTTGACCACTGCGACACGTACCATGCCTTCTGGGTCTTGCCCGCCGGCCATGAGTAGTTTTAAAACATCGGGTCCTTCGAGTTGGCCAAAAGATTCAACGGTAAAAAACCGCACAAAGGTCTGCGGATCTTTCATACTGGGAATGATGATGGGAATCAGATTCGAATCACTCATCTCCCCGAGGGCTTTGATCGCAGCGCTTCTCACGAAGTAGTTCCGATCTTGAAGCGATGTTTTGAAAATTGAAATAATGATTTCTTGCATCAATTGCGGCGCAAGATCAGGCGAGGATTTCTCAAGCACCTTATGGTCATGCAGTGCCGCCGAAATATCATTCAATGCGACATTTGCACGGGCTTTCAGTATATGCCCGTCAAGTTGTGTCGGGGATGTTTGAAGAATTTGATCGCTTAAGGCAATCACCTTTTTGTATTGTTTTTGTTGAAAAGCTTCTGTTGCTTGACTCAGTTTTTGATCTGAAGCAGAAGGACAAGCGGCTTGGATGAGGAAGAGGAATAAAACAAATGCGCATTGATATCGCCTATTTTTCGAACAAGGAACCCGCTTTCTTTTTTTCAACAATGTTGCCATGAACCCTCATCCGAGATGAAGTCACTTAGTTTAAAGGAATCGCGAAAAGAAAAATAGCCTTATCTCAAATCAAGGATATTGAATATAAACAAGAGGCTGTGTTAAAACGGTCTTTATGAGTTCTGTGACCTTATCGAAATTCATTTCAAAAAATTGGGTTCTTTCATTTGTCCTGATTTTGAATGTCGGACTGAAGGGAATGATGCCTTCCCCTTTATTTGCACAAACCATCACTCTCCCTGAAATTGTTTCAACAATGGAGGGATCCTCTTCAAGTGGACTGATTGGAACCGTCCATCTCGATCCCAGCGCTGGCGCTGAACACTATAAAGTTAAAATCAAGGCATTTGGTGATCCCTTGTATGAAATGCGTTTCCCGGCGGGAGAGTCTTTTCGTATCGAATCGATCTCCCCTGGAATGTACGACTTGGTGATTGAAGCCAATGGGCACACCACTTTCGTAAAAGAAGATGTGGTCCAAATTAAGCCCAAAAAGACAACTCACATTGAAGTGAAAATGCCCAAGGCCCTTACCATTTTTCAAGAGGGTGATGCCACAAAAATCATCATGTGCAGCGCCTGTCATAAAAGTGTGTACATGGAGATGATCCGGGGAGAAGGCGCTGATTTTTATAGCGGCCCATGGCCTGGCCCTGATGGAAAGCTGATTCACCTGCCCGATTTACAACGCGATTTTTATGCTAATTCTTCTCCCGAACACTTGTCCTACGTGGCGCCCATTACGGTGGCAAGCATTGCCAAGCAGCCCAAAGAAAAACAGGATAAGTGTCGGTCTTGCCATGCGCCGACCCGAATTTTGCAAGGCGGGGACACTCCTGTCGCACCGGAACTTCGCGATAAAAACAGAATCGATGGCGTAACTTGCGCAAGCTGCCATTTAGACCAGGATGGCAATGTGCATGGGAAATATGACCTTTCCGCCCCTCATCCGACGGTGCAGGATCCTCTTTTTACCGCAGCTCGATCTGCCGAGCTTTGCGCGGCCTGTCACCAGACCGATTATTCGGCTCCGGCGCAACAGACTTTTCTCGAATGGAAAAATGACTTTGCCCCCAGGGATGACCGAACCTGTCAAACATGCCATATGCCCAGAACGGTACGGCTTTTTGCAAAGATTTATTCGAGCTTGCCGAAACGTGCGATCGGGAAACATTTTTTTGCGGGTGGACATTCTCCTTCGATGCTAAAAAAAGCGGCCACCTTGTCCATCGAACAAAACCCAAATGATCCGAAGATGGTCGAAATCGGCGTGACGAATAGCGGTGCGGGCCATTCGCTGCCCACCGGACATGCCCTCAGGGCGATTCTGCTTCATGTCAAAATTGAAGGGCCTGATGGGAATGTTTTGATGGATACTTCCAAAGGTCTTGCGGCGGCTGTTTACACGGTCAAGCCAAATGCAGGCACTGCTTCCCAAAATATCCACCCCGCCATCCGTGCAGGCGCCACTGAAAAAGTCATGGTGAAATTAGGGGAAACCTCTGGGACTTATCGAATCAAAGCAGCGCTTTTTTACGATCTCGATCGCCTGGTTGATTACAACGACAAGGATCTTCCCTTGATTGCGTCCACCGACGCGACGATCATTTTGAATGATTAATTGATTCCTAAAACCCGTATTGATCCAGAATGGGTTTTTCATCGGGATGCCTGACCCGCTGGAGCCTGGCCTGTGTTTTTGCCTCGTCCAATTTTCCCAAGGCATAGAGACACAAAATAAGGTTCCGGCGTGCGGGGGCATGGTCGCGGAATCTAAGACAACGTTCTGCATAGTTTTTGGCTTTCTCAAACTTTTTTTGGGCAAAATATACGGTACAGAGGTGATGATAAGCTTGAGAAGCATGATATCCCTGGCGTAAAAGTACCTTTTCAAAACAAAGTTTCGCTTGCGCTAGCCCGTGCGGGTCGCCACTTCCATAATGTTGGTTCCGTAAGCTGATCCCCATTAGAAGCTCTGCACTATAGTTATCGGCTTCTAATTCCAGTGAACGCCGTAAGGCTCTTTGTGCGGATTCAAAATCATGCATCGCAATGAAAGCCCGACCCCGTTCAAGATGTGCCAAGGGCTCTAAATCAGAATGAGACACATCGTGAATTTGTTCAAAGGCCTTTTCGGGCTGCCCCGATAAGGTTAGATAGCGTGCGTTGTGGAAATATAAGTCTCTCTCTTCCACCCTGCTCTGAAGAGCATATTGAATAAAATCTCTTGCTTCATTCAGGAGTCCTAAATCAAGCAGCGCGGCGATCAGTGTTGGCATCGCTTCTTTTAGTGTTGCGGTATCTTCTTTTGCAATGTCTGCATGATAAAAAGCGACATAAGGGTTATCTGCGCGTAAGGCTAAATCACCCATTCGGGCGTGCTCAAGCCCGCGAGTGGATTGAGGGTCTTGAGACATGAGCATGCCAATCACTTTCGGCAACACGACTCTTGGAAGGGAAAACACAGACTGGGTTTCATGGCTAAAATTGGGCATGCCATTCTGATCATGGGATTCAGCACAGGATTGATTAAAAAGCAAGCCATCGACATGGTTGTCCTCAAAAAACCGCCGAAGTAACATGAGGGTTTCAACGGCAATATGTTGTGTCCATTCCCTTAAAAAGGCTTGATCCGTGAAAACAAGACCCATTTTTTGCTCACCCGCTTGGAAGAAGATTCGATCAATTAAAAACCAAAGGTCGTCCTCGTTGGCGGTCAGCTGGCGATCTCCGGGTGTTTCTGAAATTCCCATAGGAATATGCAGGGTTTTCACTTGACGGAGCGTCGTCCACACGTATTCATAGTTGGTGGCATTCGGGTCTGGGGCAACGATAGAACTTTGCATAACCAATCTCTCTTCCTCTCTAATTTTAATTGTAATCTATGAAGGGTTATCAGGCTAGGGTGTGAATGTAAATACTCAGATAATTTTGTGTAAACTTACTTATTAACTCGGCAACTAAATATATCGATAATGAGTGTTAGTTTTGGTATACTGCATGAATGAAAAAAGAAGACGCGAGAAAATTTACAACAGAGACACAAGAACAGTTACGGAAGCAATCGATTCGGCTTCGCAAACAGGGGAAGACATTTAAAGATATTGGAACGATAGTCGGCGTTCATAAGGATACGGCTTGGAAATGGTGGACGAAATATCAGGCTGAAGGCGAAAAAGGGCTGAAAGTCCAGACACGCGGCAGACGTAAGGGAGCACAGCGTCGCCTTGATATTTCTCAGGAATTAAAGATTCAGACATTGATCAGAAACAACACGCCGGATCAGTTGAAGCTTACCTTTGCCTTGTGGACCCGTCAGGCGGTGCAGGAGATTATTCAATCTGAGCTTGGTCTTCGGATGCCGATTCGAACAGTCGGAGAGTACCTTATGCGTTGGGGCTTCACCCCACAGAAGCCTTTGAAGCAGGCTTATGAACAACGACCCGCAGCGGTTCAGAAATGGCTGAAAGAGGAGTACGTGGAAATCACGCAAAAGGCCAAACAGGAAAGGGCAGAGGTCCACTGGGGCGATGAGACCGGGATACGCAGTGATAGTCAACATGGCCGAAGCTACGCACCTAGAGGGAAGACTCCAGTCATTCGCTTATCGGCGAAGCGGACCTCAGTCAATATGATCTCCTCCGTGACAAACCAGGGAAAAGTCCGTTTCATGATCTATAAGGAAAAGATGAGAGCTCAGGTTTTGATCAAATTCATGAAACAATTGATCAAGGGATCTAAGAAAAAGATCTTCCTGATTCTCGACAACCTGCGCGTCCATCA
>JAJDBX010000056.1 GCA_029261135.1 Nitrospirota bacterium | reverse complement strand
TTCTGCACCTTCAGTGGCATAGCCTTTGCCCCAGTCTTCTTTTCGGATCAACCAGCCGATCTCCAAGCCCGGCCAATTTTGTGGTTGGTGAAAACCGATGCGTCCGACGAACTGACCCGCTGCCTTACTTTCAACAGCCCACATGCCAAATCCGCGCAATTCCCAATGCCCCAGAAAAAATGTAATCTGCTTCCAGCTTGCTTCGATGTCGAGTGTTGCACCCTTCCCGATGTATTTCATGACCGCTTTGTCGGAACAACATTGGTGGTAGGCCTCGGCGTCTTCTTCCTTAAATGCCCTCAGCATCAAGCGCGCCGTTTCTAGCCTTGGGGTCAACAATATTCCCTAATCAAAAGAAATCACATTCAAGCCGTCCGCATTACTTTGTGGGTCTTCGTAGTCCATGACCAAGTTTTGATTAAAAAAATCGATGGCCTCTTGCGTCGGGTTTTCAGTCAAGCCAATTAAGGCGGCGTCGAAGTATTCCAAAACCGGGCGAAAGTAAGTGGTGATAGATGCATTGCAGGTATCGATAATCACCACATCAAAGGATTCAATCGGGAAGGTAGAATTGTATGGAAAGGGGGGAACTTCTTTCAGCTTGCTCATCTTATTTTCTTCTAGCGGGTCTTGATTCACCAATAAAGTATAGATCTGGGGAAGCGTTGCGATACAGAGACGCGCGGAAGCCTCTAATCGATCATCTGTCAAATGCTGCGTGGGACAACTTTGGGTGAACGGCGTATTGTTATCGAGTGAAAGGGTATCCTGAATAAATTTTCTGAGTCTTTGGCCGATATCAGCTGAATTGACGAGGTAGAGCACGCGGCGCGCATCGGCGAATTGCACCAGCCGTTCAAGAAATCGGATGGCCGCAAGGGTTCTTTCCGTCCCGCTCTTCATCTCGACCAGGGCGCGCGGTTGATTTTCTTTGAACGATGTTTCAAGATTTGTGATGACTTTGATCTGTTCCGCGTTTAGCCCATCGGTGACCAGAGAGGGCATATTAATCAGCACACGTTCGTGGAAGCTTCGGCCCCGACGACGGTGTTCCGGGAAATATTCCGCCGCCATGTCGCGCGGGGTTTCCCCGACCATACTATCTTCGAGCCAAGCCCGCAGGGTTTCGGGGCGGTGAAATCCACAGAGGCTTCGGGGTGAGGGCATGGGATCAAAAGTATGGGTAAATTGGATCGCGCTGCCGCTGCTTTGATAAAGAAACGGTAGTGGACGCGTAAAAAGACGCAGGGTAAAAGGAAGGCCACGATTGTATTTTTCTGAGTCAATCGGGACGCCGGTCAATGCGGTGGTTTCAGCTTGGACTTCGATGAGTCCGACCGCCTTCCCTTCAAGATGAAGCAGGTAATCAATCGTGCCGTAGTTTCGTGCCAATGGATAATCTCGAACGACAACACCGAGTGATGCTTGTAAATCTGCATCTGGCTGGTTTTGCACAAGCCATCCCGCCGATTGAAGGCCGTGTTCTATTTGATCGTGTTTGTTCTGCATCATCAAAAATTCATGGTTAAAAAAATAGGAGTTGCATTATCTGATGAAACAGGCTGAAACACAAATCAATCTCATTTCAATCATTTGACAAGTGCGTGCAAATTAAATAGTCTCCTCAACCATGATCAAGTCATTCCCACTCTATCGAGATCCCTTCTTTTGGATCACCCTGCTTCTTTCTTTTTTTCTGATGACCTTCAGCGCCAGGGGACAAATGGGTGGGGGCACATTGGTCTCCGGGAAAGTGGTGATCAATAAAACGGACATTCCCAATGCCGTGGTCTACCTGCTGCCGGACGGTAACGCGACACCCCCTATCTCGCCGATGGAAAGAACGATGATTCAGGAGGAACTTCAATTCTCACCCGCGTTCAGTATTGTGACCACAGGATCAACTCTCTATTTTGAAAATCGAGATGACAAAATTCACAATGTGCGATCCAATAGCCCGTCGAATCGCTTTGATATTGGCACTCACCTGCCAAATACCATCAAAAAAATAGTGCTCAAAAATAGGGGCATCGTGGGGATTCAATGCAAAGTGCATCCTGAAATGACTGCGATGATTTTTGTTTCTCCCTCAATGCATTATGCAAAGACGGATTCAAAAGGGCGCTTTGAGATACACGCCGTCCCACCGGGAAGGTATACGATTGAAACATGGCATCATAGCCTTACCCGAAGAGAACGGGCCGCCGGTAGAAAAAAAGTGGACGTGGGCGATCAAGCAGAGAGTGTTTCGCTCACCTTTACGGCAAAGGGAGGGCTTGAAAAAAATGTGAAAGGCATCATAAAGCAAAATTGGGACAAAGAAGTTAAATTGATTCAAGATGCTTTGGAAAAAGCCTTTTCCCGCTGGCAGAAAAAAAAGCATACCTCTGCCACAACAAAAGTGATGCGAACACAATCTTCACTTTACAAAGAATCAGGCCTGAGAAACGCAATCGCAAAAAGTCTTGGAGAACCCCGTGCCCTGGCCCACGAAAAACAATTCGACAACATCCGAAAAGGGGTTCAGGGTTTGAAAGGGGAGGTCGCGCCCTCTAATTTGAGAAAGGAAATTGACGCCCTGGTTTCTGATTTAAAAAAAGACACAAAAGTTATTAAAGGGCCTTAGCATTCGAGACTTGAAAAGCCTTAACTAATGTGAAAAAATAGCCTCGTTTTGATCTAAACCCCATACGGGTCTTCATGGAAATCGGACTCTCAAAAAAAGGAAAACTTATTTTTAGTATTGTGAGCACCATGGGTGTCATTTTTTGTGCTGTGCTCCTTTATTTTGGCTATGTTTTTTTCCGTGACCGCACTTCCACATTTATTTTCTACAACGCTTACATTATTTTTTTATCGGGGATTGTCGTCTACTTGGCCTATCGCTACATTAAAGCCTATATTTAGAAAGGCTCTGTGACCTTCCCCTGTTTTCACGGACACCATGTTAAGCTAAAACACTCTGTTTCTCAAATACCATGGGTGCTTTATAATTGATCGCAGAGTGTTTTCGTCTTTGGTTATAAAAGACCTCAATGTATTCAAAGATTGAGGTC
>JAJDBX010000055.1 GCA_029261135.1 Nitrospirota bacterium | reverse complement strand
GCGCGGGGTTTTCCATAAATGCAGGCAAGCGCATGGCCCAAGGCAAGCGAGCTCGCGTCCCTTCGGAGACCAAACGGCGTACATGTTTATTTTCATGCTTTGTCCAATTCATCAAAATGGAAAGCGTTTCGTCCTGTTTTTCGAGCAGAAAAAAACGAATACCAAACTCGGATGAAGATCGTATCGTCATCTCTCTTAGAAGCATCATGGAAAGATCAAAATACGCCATGCCCCACAACCCGACATAATGCGCCATCGGCATCACCGCCCAGCCCGAGATGCCATTTGCATTGACGGGGATCTTAGACAAATCGCTACCATCTTCGGGTGTGAGGCTGGCCCGCATGATTTCCCCGGTATGGAGAAAATCATCGGGCAAGTGGTGACGCATGGCTTGGGTAATCTGCTCGGATCGGGCTTTCAATCCCAGGTCTGCCAAGTTGGATGTTGCGGTGTGGACAAAACCCTCCCGGTCAAAATCCGGCCAGGCTTTTAAGAAATGATCCCCCATCCCCGCGATGATGGTCGTATTCAAAAGGTTTTTGAAGGGTTCAGGCACAGGGGGATGAGGCGTGTTTTGAAGTGGATTAAAAAATTTGTTTCAAAAAACTTTGTGTGCGCTTCCAGGAATCTTGATCCGCGCTTTTGTTTTAGGCCAAGGGAATACCAAATTTTTTGCCATTGCTGTCGGCCTCGGGCGAAGTAAAGCCGTGTTTGACGCCCGGGTAACTTTTGAGTTCATATTCAATGCCGGAGGCGGTCATCACCTCTACAAAAGTCTGTACTTGTTCCTTTGGTACAAATGGGTCTGCGCCGCCGGTAAAGGCCAAAACCTTCACTTTGCTGGCCTTTGGTGGCGCTTGGTTTGAAAATCCCAAAGCGCCGTGATAACTGATCACCGCTTTCAAATCGACTACGCCAGTTCGTCCCATATGAAGGACAATCCCGCCACCCATGCAATAGCCGATGGCGGCGATTTTTCTTGAATCCACTGTGGGCTGTTTAATTAAAACGTCATACGCGGCTTTGAAGCGTTTTTCTGCCTCTGGTATTTGACCAATGGCTGCTGTCATGAAATTTTTTGCATCGTCCGGGTGTTTCGCTAATTTTCCAGTACCGTACATGTCGAGTGCAAATGCGGTGTAGCCTAATCTAGCGAGCATGTTTGCACGTTTTCTCGCATACTCATTATGTCCCCACCATTCGTGTACAACAAGCACGCCGGGCCGTTTCCCGGAAATCGCATCGTCAAAAGCCAAATATCCCGTGTACTCATTGCCGTCTATTTTGTATTTGATATCTTCATATTGAAGCTCAGCATGAACCTCCATACTAAATAGTAACAATAAAACCAGGGCCGGAAATAGCTTTTTCATGATTTAACCTCTTTCTGAATTAGGGAAGATGAAGCGTAGCATGGAGCGTAATTTCATTAAAAAACACACGATGGGTATTTTAGCACAATATATTCTTCATCGTTGTTAAAGGTCGATATATAAAGATAAACCGTTTCATTATGAACACTTTGGACTATATTTGCTGATTTGTAGGGGCGGTACGATTGAAAAAAAAGTCGATCCATAGGAATAAAATATTTTACCTAGATTCGAAATCTAGGAATGGCCCGTCATTGAAGTCAATTCAAGCTTGAGCAACAACCTTCAAAGGTTCTTCAAGTGATTCTTTTAAGGGGGTCTTATTTGCTCTATTGAGGATTTTTTTAAAGCGATAAAGCATTAGAAAAAATCGACTAAACTTACTAATGGTTTCCCAGGCATAACGGGGATAAAAAACAAGAGGATTCTCAATCGGAAGTCCATAACGGCGATCTAGGCGATACTTCAGCCGGAACAAACCGCCTTCAAGGGGATGCACTTTTTCAATTTTAGGGCAGGCATAAAAATGTAATAATTTTGTCATCATATTGTCTGCGGGGTATCCCCATTCTCGAGCGCGATGAATTACCTTTTCAACATGCTCCGGTGTGTAATAGGCGTCCCAGGATTTTTCATAAATATCGAGCCATTCCGCATCAGTCATCACCGGATGAGCCGTAGTGACATGAACGATATCGTAGGTGTTCATATCGGAGGCCATCTTCACTCCCTTTTCATACAGCACTTTGTGGTCTTCTGAACCGGGGAGGGGCGTAAGGATAAAAAATTCAAGCAAATCCACCGGGAGCTCATCTTGAATGGTTTTAATATCTCTAAGAATACTTTCAGGCGTATCGGTTGGAAAGCCAAGGATATATCCGGCATAGGTCAGTGCACCGACATGGTGCCATGCATCGAGCATCACCTTGTATTCGGAAATTTTATTTTGTTTTTTCTTTGCACTTTTAAGCGCGTCTGGGTTGATACTCTCTAAGCCGATAAAAACACGCGTCACTCCGGCCTTTCCCGCCTTTTCGATAAACCGAGGTAGTTTATGGCACATGGTATCGACTTGAATGATGATCCAGACCTTGATGCCCTCTTCCCGTAATGCGATGATACGATCAAAAATCATCTCCCAGTGACGATTGCGTGCAAAGTCATCGTCACTGATAAAAAAATTCGTCACCCCGTCTGCAAAATTAGTTCTGATAATGTGTTCAATATCATCAGCAGTGCGAAAACGCGACTTGTGCCCTTGCACATTAATAATCGTACAAAAGCTGCAAAGAAAAGGGCAGCCTCTCCCGGCATCAAAACTGGCTCTTGTCCCTGTGGTTCTTTTCAACATCGTTAAAGGCAAGTAGGGAACCGGTACCCCCTCTATGTTGGGGAGATCATCCATGTAGTTATAGATGGGTTTCATTTTTTTTGAAAAGGCATCTTTTAAAAGAGAATCAAAGCGACCTTCGACTTCTCCGGCAAATAGAGAGATCCCCATATTCATCGCTTCCTGAATTTCAGAGGGGATTTTCGGTAACATCGCCAAACAACCACTCACATGAAACCCGCCAATACAGACCTGAATCCCTTTCGAAATAAATTGACGGGCGATATCGACTGCACGGGGGAATTGGTTCGATTGCACCCCCACCAGCGCAATTAAACCCTTGTTGCCAGAATTTAAAATGAGTTCAGAAAGCGTATTGACATTAATTCGGGTGTTGGTTTCGTCAAAGGTTTTAATCTCAATGGAGACATGCTCACCCAAGACCTTTCGCTCGGCACATTCGAGCGCCAGGCCATTCAATGTGGCAAGGGTGTTGGAGGGGATTGAGGAGCGGATCCACTGTATCACATAGCCGTCATTGTCATAGTGTGACGGTTTGATCATGATAAAATGAAACGGCGTGGTCTTCTGCTGATTGAGTACTGCTTGCATATCAAAGATATCCTAATCTTGACTGAACCTTTTGTATGAATACCACAGGCCTGAATCGCTTAGCAATGGATATCGTCTGTTGTTTCAGATAATCGGGATAAAAAACACAGCACTCCTCCCTCAAAAACCCTGTATTTGCACAGTGTGATCAGCCTCTAAATCAGAGTGCGCAATCTAAAGAGGGTTGACTCAGATGGACAAGTATCCCCAAAAATCCGAGTTCCGGACACATTTATCAATGCCTTAATTTGAAGTCCAAGTGATCTTGACAGTCTATCAATGATTCAGTTGACCTGTGCAGATTGATTACAGTACATTACTGTCTCACTTTTTATATATAAAAACCCACCTAATAAGGACATCATTTTTCTTGGAAAAAAAAGATGTTTCAGTCATTATTATCAATTACAATTCGAGTTTTTATACGCTCCAATGTGTTCAATCAATATTAAAATACACCTCAGACAATCTAAACTATGAAATTGTGGTTGTAGACAATAATTCTGAAGAACAAGATTTTGATTCATTATCCCCCCTATTTGAAAATCCAAAAATAAAGATTATTCGTAGCAAGTTTAATCTCGGATTTTCTGGTGGACACATGTTCGGAATTCAGTTCACAGAAGCCTCATACTATTTTTTTCTCAATAATGACTGCCTATTGCTTAACGACTGCTTGTCTACACTCCGTTCTTTCTGTGATAAAAACCAAAATGTTACATTGTGTTCCCCGCAACTCTTTTCAGAAACAATGGAAAAAGTATGTTCGTTTGACTATTTCCCGACACTGGCGACAAAGTTCCTTGGAATTAGCATACTCAGGTTATTCTCAAAGGAAAACTACCCTCGTAAAAAAGCAATCTACGAAGAACCTCAAAAGGTGGACTTAGTTAGCGGAAGCACTCTTTTTGTCAGGGCAGATGCCTTTTTTGAAATTGGTGGTTTTGATACAAACTATTTTCTTTATTGTGAAGAAGAGGATCTCGCTCTCCGTTTTTCAAAAAAGGGTTATGACACCTTCCTAATCTCTGGAGCAAGGGTTCAACATTTTGGTGGAGGAAGCACAAAAAGAAATCTCGATATAGACAAAGAATTTTATATTTCCTTTCTTTATTTCTATAGAAAAAACTATGGGTTTTTAAAAACCCAATTTCTAAAGTCCTATCTATTTATTAAACTATTCCGAAAATTTTTCAAAAACGCAAAATACAAAAATCTTGCACTTTTCGTGTTATTTGGTGCGGGTTTACAAAATAGTTTGAGACACAAGCAGCAATCAAGAATCTATCGTAAACAAACATCACAACCCTTACCTTATTTTAGGGATCCTTCGAATAAATGAGGGTTTATTTTATTAAGGCTAAAAATTTTCGTTTCCGTTTGATAAATAAATCGAGAATAAAATGAACATTTTATTCATCACGACTGACACTGAAGATTACCTTTCCGATTCCTTACTCCATGGGTTTCGCCACTTGTTGGGTCAGGATGTCATTGATTTTCCAAAAAAATATTGTATGTATAAAAATTTTTCTCATGCAAGGCAGTTATACGGGAATGGATTTACCTTATACCGTACAATGGAGGATATTTCATTAGATCGAACGCGGATTTTTGAAAAAGTAAAGAAAAATTATTTTGATTTAGTGATATTTTCAGATATTTACAGGCAGTATGGTTACTTTTATCAACTTCTTCCTTATCTGAGGAAGGAGGCCACCGTAATATGTGATGGAGAAGATACGCAAGCAATTTTCCCTTACAAAAGTATGTTTTTTAAACATATATTTAACTGGTGGAGCATGCCAAAACCTCACAAGCGATTTTTGTATTATAAGCGGGAATGGACGCCGAAGACGATTAAGAAACGCTGGTTTAGTATCCCTCCTTCTGCCTTTTATGGAATATTAACCCCTAATTATTTGAGACCTATTTCGTTTTCCATCCCAAAAGAAAAAATCGTTAAAAGTCTCCCCCCAAAAAAAAATATATTTCCGAGTCATATTGTCGACTTAGAAATTTCGGAAAAAATTAAAGGCCATTCAAAATATGTATTCGAGGGCGAATCTGATTACTACGCTGATTTACAAAGTGCAAAATTTGGGATTACGACCAAACGAGGTGGATGGGATTGCATGAGACATTACGAAATCGCAGCAAATGGTGCAGTCATTTGCTTTAAAAATCTTGATCAAAAAACAGAGACCTGTGGCCCACATGGATTAACGCAAGAAAATTGTATCAGCTATAATAACTATGATGATCTCATGAGGAAAATAAACAGTATCTCAGATGAAGAATATAGCGCGCTTCAAAAAAACTCTCTACAATGGATCGAGAAAAATACCACTGTGGAAAAAGCGAAGCACTTGTTGAATGACTTTTTTTATTCTCATCAAATAGATACAAAATTTGATTAGAATAAAAGCCTATTACTGTTAAAGTCAAAAGTAACCCATACATGAAAATCCTGAATTTGGGTTTCGGAAAAACTCAGAAAGAAGATGAAACTAGTGTTGACTTTATTACTAGAAGAAATAGGATTGCCTTTACAGGTTTAGATAGAAATTACTTCCAATTCTGGCTAATTTTATTGCCCTTATCCGCTCAAATCTCTGGATTTTATTATTCCAATATCCTTCAAGAGTTGTAATGAGAAGAAAATTAAACGTGAATTAACGACGTGATAAGAATATTTTTTGGGATTCTGTCCTGCGAAATTGGTATCAATATAAAAAGGCTCAATGGCGAATAAATCAATTTCAGTTGTTCTCCCAAATTATAACGGGAGAGAATTATTAGAAGAGAATTTACCGACTCTTTATGAAGCCTTAAATTCACATTCAATGGCATATGAAATTATTGTTGTTGATGATTGCTCAACAGATGAAAGTGTGATTTTTTTAGCCTCAACATACCCAGACATCACTATTTTGAATAATGAAAAGAATTCAGGTTTTTCTGTGACATGCAATAAGGGAATTCAATACGCTACAAGGGATTTGATTTGTGTTTCTAATACCGACGTCACTTTCCATAAAGATTATTTTCTGTATGGTACAGATTATTTTGATGATCCAAATGTATTTGCTGTCAAGGGCGATATCATCAATTATTCTGGGCAGAGAGACCGTGTCATAAGTATCGATAAAAAAAACCGGCTCTATTACAAAAGAGGTCTTTTAAGATTTAAGACAGGAAGTCTTTTTAAACGTAAATCCTATGATTTAGAATATGTGTGTTTGGGATGTTGCTTTATTGCTCACACACACCACTTACAAAAACTGGGTGGTTTCGATACGGTATTCTCACCTTATTATTGGGAAGATTCAGATCTAGCGTTAACTGCGATCAATCAGGGCTATGAATTGATCTATGATCCAAAATGTATTGTGTACCATAAAGCAAGCTCTACAATGGAAGCGACACAAGGCAAATTAAAAAGAAAAATAATCTCGAATCGAAATAAATTTATTTTTTGCTGGAAGCATCTCAAAGGAACAAAGCGGTGGGCTCAGCATATATTCTTCATGGTTGCTTCGTTATTCCTCCGCTGGATTATTCTAGATTGGAGGTTTTACTATGCATTTGTTTTGGCAATCAACCGAAAAATATCGATGCCTCCTCGAAAACCTATTTTTAGATCAGAGGAGATAGAGGGAGATTAGATGGAACTCAAGATCAATCCCGAAATTGTTTAACGATCGAATAGGGATAGAATCTACATATAATTTCTCACGATACATACTTCGGCTACAAACGCACTCTCGGATCGACCCAGGTATAGGATATATCGGTCAGAATCAGGCCGATGATGTAGAGTACTGAGCCCAAAAAGACCATCGCCCGGACAATGCTGAAGTCTTGACCATTAATGGCGTCAATCGTATAGCTTCCAAGGCCGGGAATACTGAAAAATGATTCAGTGATCAAACTTCCCATAAATAGAAGCGGTATTACAACAACAACACCTGTTAAAATGGGAACAAGCGCATTTCTGAGGACATGAGTGAAAAGAACACTCAGCTCAGAAAGTCCTTTAGCTCGTGCTGTGCGGATGTAATCTTTGCTGATCTCTTCTAAAAAAATACTGCGATACCATCGGGTTCCGCTGCCAATGCCCCCGACCAACCCGACCACCACTGGAAGAATAAGAAATTTGATGGCATTGAAGCCATCGTCATAACCTGAGATGGGGACGAGGCGGAACATTTTACTGAAAAGGAATTGTCCTCCGATAATATAAAATAAGGAAGAAATCGACATCATCGCGACAGCGATTACAATCCCCCAGGTATCAATATAAGTCGCGCGAAAAAAGGAGATTAACATGGCAGCCGTAATATTTACGAGTAATCCGACAATCAAACTGGGCAGAGCAATCGCAAGACTGGGCCACATCCGTTCTCGAATATCGGCCCCGATATTTCTGCCGTCATCGGCAAAGCCGAAATCAAAGGTAAACAGGGTCATCGATTTTTGGTAAAAAATGGTTTCGGTCAGCTTGTTGATGCCGTCGGCAGCCGGATTAAATGCAACGGGGATATTGTAGCCATGATCGGCTTTCCATTTTTCGATCGCTTCAGGCGTGACTCTTTTCATTCCGAGATGGAGTCGCGCCATATCGTCCGGGGTATTCACCACAAAAAAAAGCAAAAAGGTCAAGAGATTCACCCCAAAAAGAATGGGGATGGCGTAAAGGAATCTTCGAACAATATAACTCAGCATAAAATCAAGTCCCTCGTTCTTTTTTTTTGTAGGTTATCACAGCCGGCAGTGTCCCGCCCAACAAGATAAATCCAATGAGGATAAGCGGCCACCACTGAGGTTTATTCCACTCTGCGCGTTTCCCTGCCCTCAAGTCAGGATTCACTTTTTTGTATTTTAATGTGTTGTTTGCCATGAGGTTTGGTTTCAGGTTTTCCATCCAAGCATGGAATAACCCAAAGTTATTTGGATGAAAACCAGAGGCCCAGGGGACATCACCCCTCACAATTTCGACCATTTCGTCGATGAGTCCTTGGCGTTCAGGCCCATTCTCCATATTTTTCATCTCTTCAAAAAGTTGATCAAAACGAGGATTGACATAGTTTGCCGCATTCTCTCCATTTTTTTCTGCCTTGGCATTCGGCCCATAAAGCAGGAATAGGAAGTTTTCCGGGTCTGGATAGTCGGCATTCCAGCCCCATTGAAACATTTGAGCGGTGCCTTTCAGCATTTTATCCTGAAAACGATTGTAATCTGTATTACGAATGACCAACTGGATTTGAAGTTTATCAAATTGTTTCCGCATCCAGTCAAAGTTGGCTTTCACCTCGGGGCCGCTGCCAGTGGTGTCAAAATGAAGAATCAGGGGTTTCCCCGATTTTGCATCCCGTCCATTGGGGTAGCCCGCCTCTGCCAGAAGGCGACGGGCCTCTTGAATTGGTTTTCGCTGTGATCGGCCATTGACCCAATCATAAACATTGGGGTTGATCCCCGCTTCTCCATCTTGATAACCAAAAATGCCCGGTGGCAATGGACCCTGCATGGCAATACCGCGCCCGTTTCGGAAAATGGCAATCGACTCTTCTTGGTCAATGGCGATGGCGATGGCTTGACGGATTTTTCGCGCAGATTCGCTGCTCCCCCCTACGACCGAATCCAGCATATTAAAGGCTGTATAAAACGTAGTGGCGGCTGTACTGGTGATGAGCCGAATCCCTTTCTCGGACATTTCTTCGGTGAGTACGGTATCCCCGACACCAGAAACACGGACGGCCTGGTCAAAGCTGTCGGATGAAATCCCTGAACTATCGTAAAATCCCTGCAGAAACTTGTTCCAAATGGAGATCCCTTCTTTATCGAGGCTATAAACTACTTTGTTAATAAAGGGTAATTCTTGACCTGCATCCACTAATAGACCCGCTTCCGCATCACCCGGCGCGCCCTCTATCGGGTAGGTTTCTCGATGAAAATGAGGATTTTTTTCTAGGATCATCTTGCGATTAGGGTTGTTCATCGTCAGCATGTAGGGGCCAGTCCCCACGGGGTACCAATCCAGGGTAATATTTTTTTCTATCAAGCCTGCTTGGGCATAAAATTGGTCGGCTTCATAGGGAATAGGTGCAAAGAAGGGCATCGCCAGCCAGTAAAGAAATTG
The DNA here is from genome assembly GCA_029261135.1 of Nitrospirota bacterium. Classification (GTDB taxonomy): domain Bacteria; phylum Nitrospirota; class Nitrospiria; order SBBL01; family JAADHI01; genus JAADHI01. The sequence goes on along the minus strand of JAJDBX010000055.1, from coordinate 21,712 downwards.
AGGATATTTCCCTTTGACCTTAATCCGATAGGTGTAGCGGTCTAGGACTTCGACCCCTTCAAGCGGAAAATCCCGGAGATCGAGAAAACCCTTCTTTTTCTCATTACTTAGAGCCTTCCCAAATGCCCCTAATCCTGAGATGTACTGAGACATGAATCCAAAAATCGGGGAATGAATCTTAGGATGGGCCAGTCGCTTGATTTGATAAACATAGTCGGCCGCAATCAATTCCCGATGGTCAGATTCTTTAAAATCGGAAAGGGTCTTAATCTCATCCAGCATGTCCTCACTTAAGTTTAAATATAAAGATTGGCCTGAAGCATTTTTTGCAAATGCGGGATGAGGTTGATAGTAGATGCCGGCTTGAATTTTAATCTCATAAAGACTCCAAGCCACGGCTTCAGAATTCGTATCTCCGCTGATTATTTTCCCCTGAGTATCAAGATAGGTTGGGCTTGGGATTTCTGTGGCTGTCAAAGGTACCAGGGTATATGGGCGTTTTAAATAATGGTACTGGAAGGGCGGTTCATAAATTTGACCGGTAAAAGTAATCTCGTTGGAAGAGTAAGATTGCGCCGGATCGAGATGTTTGGGTCGCTCACTAAAAGAACTGTAGAGGGTGTTGCTGTTTTGCTCTTCTTCCGGGTAAGGGTTGTTGAGTGTGGTGTTTGAGCAAGCGGTAAAACCGAGGGAAAGAATGAGTCCAAGGCTGGCAAAAAATCGATACACAGACTCGCTCCTTTTTTACTCCGAAGCCGCATCTTCTGGGGTTTCGACAGGTCTTGGGATATCGGTGTCCATGACCGAAGGCCCGGTTGAGGCACTACGGCTCAGCATTGAAAGCGAAAGCGAGGTCACCATAAAAATGATGGCAGCAGCCACGGTCAACTTGCTTAAAAAGGTGGTGGCACCACGGCTCCCGAATATCGTTTGGCTGGATCCACCGAAGGCTGCACCCATTTCGGCACCCTTTCCGGATTGAAGCAAAACAACACCCACTAATATTAAACAAACCGTGACATGAATAATCAAAATAAACGTATACATCATACTCCTTTATAGTACGTTGAACCTTTTTGAAACGCTTCTGTTTCGCGTCCTTGGTTTAAGTTCCATTTGTCGCCAGTGCGATCATTTTAAAAAAAGTTTCAGCCGAAAGGCTTGCCCCGCCCACCAAGACACCCCCGATTTCGGGCGGTTTCATAAAGGTTTCAATATTCTTTTCTGAAACACTCCCGCCATAAAGAATCCGGGGACTTCCTTTTCCAGCAGTGTTTTCAATAAAACCCTGAATTTGTCGATGCACATCCGCCACTTCATCGGGTTCCGGTGTTTCCCCCGTTCCGATGGCCCAGACGGGTTCATAGGCAATCAGCCAGTCCGATATGTTTTCAGCCAATCCACTCTTGATAATATCATCAGTCAAGACCGCAGAAAGTTGCCCCTGTAACCTGGGCCATGTCTTCTCCGTATGGCGATCTTTTAAGCTTTCTCCGATGCAGATAATGGGTATAAGCCCCGCTTTTCGCGCCGAGAGCAATTTTCGGTGAACCATTTCATCGGTTTCTCCGAAAAGATTTCGCCTTTCAGAGTGACCTATAATAACGTAATCACAGCCCGCTGCGCAAAGCATCTCTGCTGATATTTCCCCGGTGAAGGCGCCAGAAGGCTCAAAATGAAGGTTTTGAGCCGCCAGCGCAATTTTGGATCCCTGTTCTTTCAGCGTATTTGCCATGATGGAAAGGGATGTAAAAGAAGGTGCAATAATAACTTGTGGTGGGTGATCGGATAATTCGGCGTATTTTCCGATAAAATCTGAGAGATAGCTTGCAGTCTCTGTGACCGTTTTGTTCATTTTCCAATTGGCGATAAAACAGGGAATGGAAGCCATGCCTAAAAAATTTCCTTATCGGGTAAGACGGATAGCCCGGGCAAGTTCTTTCCCTCTAGAAGTTGGAGGGCCGCCCCACCGCCTGTAGAAATAAAGGAAATATGTTCTGATTCGTTGGCTTTATGCACTGCGAGAGAGGTTTCTCCCCCCCCGACGATCGTCAAGGCATAGGCATTTGCAACGGCGTGTGCTATGGCCGATGTGCCTCGAGAATAGGCATCCATTTCAAATAGACCCATCGGGCCGTTCCATAAAATGGTTTTTGCGTTGGCGATAACTTCGGTAAAAAGATGGACCGAAGCCCTGCCGATATCCAATCCCGTCCATCCAGAAGGGATTTCTTGGACAGGGACTGATTTCGCTTCCGCTGAAGGTTCTTTTCCCGTTGAGACGACACAATCGACAGGCAAATAAAACTTGATGCCGCGCGCAATGGCATTTTCCATAATTTCTCGTGCAAATGAAAGCATGGAATTCTCAACAAGTGAATTGCCGACTTCAATCCCGGAGGCTTTTAAAAAAGTAAAGGCCATCCCGCCTCCGATAATGACTTTGTCAACATTATCACCCATATTTTCAATCACGCCGATTTTTCCGGAAACCTTCGCACCCCCCAGAATGGCGACAAAAGGACGTGCGGGATTGGAGACTGCCCCGAATAAATAGGTAATCTCTTTTTTCATCAAAAATCCACAGGCCTTCATTTTGATCAGGTTTGCGAGGTGAAAAGTTGAGGCATGTTCCCGATGGGCTGTGCCAAAAGCATCATTGATGTAAACATCAATGCGAAGCTTCGCAAGTGCTTTTGCAAAGGTTTTATCATTTTGTTGTTCGCCCTTATGGAAACGTAGGTTTTCCAGGAGAAGGATTCCACCCTGTTTTAGATTTTTTGCCATTTTTTCAGCCTGTGTGCCGATACAGTCGGGCGCAAAGAGAACCTCCTTGCCGAGGAGCCGTTGCAGACGTTTCGCAACGGGGGCAAGGGAAAATTGGGGATCGCGATTTTTGGGGCGTCCAAGATGAGACGCGAGGATAATCGAAGCCCCCTCGTCTATAGCGTAGTTGATGGTCGGTAGCGCAGAACGGATGCGCGTGTCATCTGTGATATTCAGGTCATGGTCGAGAGGGACATTAAAATCGACCCGAATAAAAAGCTGTTTTTCTTTAATATCCAGGTCTTCAATGGTAACTTTGTTTGTATTCATACGGTTTGCAATCTAAAACTGCTTGGCTACATATAAAACCAAATCCCGCACACGCGTGGAATACCCCCATTCGTTGTCATACCAGGAAATCACTTTTGCCAAACGCCGATCCATTACTTTGGTCAGCATCCCGTCCACGATAGAGGAATGGGCATTACCTGTAAGATCAATTGAAACCAAGGGTTCTTCGCTATACTGCAGTATCCCTTTCAGTTGCTTTTCCGCCGCTTCTTTTAATGCGGTTTTGATTGCCGTTTCATCCGTATCCGTTTCGAGGGTCACAACGAGATCAATCACAGAAACATTGGGAGTCGGCACACGAATCGCCATGCCATCCAACTTTCCAGCCAGCTTTGGGATCACTTCAGCGATGGCTTTGGCCGCACCTGTTGTTGTTGGGATCATTGAATGGGCTGCAGCACGGGCACGTCTTAAATCTTTGTGAGGCCCATCAAGTAATTGCTGATCACGCGTGTATGAATGCACCGTGGTCATCAGCCCGTTTTGGATACCAAAGGTGTCATTCAGCACCTTTGCAACCGGGGCTAAACAATTGGTCGTACAAGAGGCGTTGGATAAAATGTGATGATTTGCAGGCTGATATTCTGCCTCATTGACCCCCAATACAATCGTGACATCCGGGTTTTTTGCCGGGGCGGAGATGATCACTTTTTTCGCACCCGCTTCAAGATGTTTTTGTGCTGAGGGGCGATCGACAAAAAAACCTGTGGCCTCGACAACAATATCAACGGCCAGCTCCTTCCAGGGAAGGTCTGCGGGGTCTCTTTCTTTTGTGATTTGAATCGATTGATCATTGACCAATAAGGTCTCCGGTTTTGCCTCAATGGGGTGCATAAATTGACCATGCACTGAATCATATTTTAAAAGATGCGCTAAGGTCGTGGATTCTGCAAGATCATTGATGGCGACAATTTCCATGTCGGGAGAATCGAATGCTGTTCGGAATAAATTCCGGCCAATACGGCCAAATCCATTGATTGCTACACGTACACTCATTTGCTTACAACTCCTTCACTCACGATCAAAATTCAAAACTAATTTTATCGTTATATTAGTTAAAAATAGTCTGGTTGCGGTTAGCAACAGAATTTAGAAGGCACCTGACTCTTGATCAACTCTAAAAAAATCAGTGGCGGAACTCAGGGCTTTCTTTTCATGTTTTGGTTCGGTACCCTTCACAAATATTTCCATCTCCCCACTCTCCCCCTCTTCTGATAAGTAGCCTGTCGCGGGGTTGATTTTAGCATAAACGATGTCATCCGGAATAGAAAAAGGGACAACCGGGAGAAGCGCGAGGGCCTCTTCCATAAACTCGACCCAAATCGGCAGGGCTGCCCGACCGCCTGCTTCTCGATATCCTAAAGACCGGTTGTCGTCAAAACCCACCCAAACGCCTGCGGACAGGTTAGGGGTATAACCGACAAACCAAGCATCGGTGTATTCATTGGTGGTTCCTGTTTTCCCTGCAATAGGTCGACCAATGACCCTGGCCCGTTTTGCAGTTCCTCTTTGTATGACATCCTCAAGGATATTCGTCACCACATAAGCCGTTTCTTTTGTGAGTACCCTTTTGGGCGAAAGATCCCGAGATTCCAGAATACGTCCATGTTTATCTTTGACCGATAAAATGACTGCGGGTTCAACACGGACGCCCTCATTCGCATAGACCCCAAAAGCGGAAGTGAGCTCAAGTAAGCTAATACCCGAAGAGCCCAATGCTAAAGAAAGATCACGCGTTAGGGGACTTTCAATGCCAATCTTTTGTGCGTAGGAGACCACATTTCTAATACCGATTTTCCTAAGCAACTTCACTGTGGCCAAATTTCTAGAATGGGTGAGTGCGTCCCGTAGTGTCGTGGGTCCATAGAATTTTTTTTCGTAATTCTCAGGTTTCCAAACCTTCATCGTCTCGTCATCGGTAAAGATGACTGGATTATCAATTAAAATACTGGCTGGAGTAAAACCGCGCTCAATCGCCGTTCCGTAGATAATGGGTTTAAAGACAGAACCGGGTTGTCTCTTGGCCATGATGGCACGGTTATACTCACTTCGCTTAAAATCATAGCCCCCCACAATTGCCCTGACAACCCCTGTGGCTGGGTCTAAGGCGATAAAGGCACCCTCAACGATCGGTTCTTGTTCAAGCCTAAAAAGGAGCTCGGGTTCGGGTGTCCCTTTATGTGGGTCTTCTTGAGGAGGAAGCCTGAGCGTTGCTTGTCGTCCAAGCTGCCGAACCTCTACCTGAATAATATCGTCTGGTTTTAAAATGTCAGTCGGTTTGGGATCTTCAATCAGGGTTCGATCTTCTCGAATATCGTGCCCTTTCAATTGTCGCGCGGCCCATGTCATATCTTCTAATAGTATTTTCCCAATATTTCCTTCCGCTTCGACAACAGCATAGGCCTTAGTGCGTGAAAGGACACGGGCTTCAAGGATATTGCCAAGCTGAAGATCTTTTTTTACCTCAAAAAGCGCATTGTTATTTTCTTCCTCTGGCTGATAAATCCGAACCGGCCCACGATACCCTTGGCGCTTATCCAATTTCCGTAGGCCTTCCTTCATGGCGGTCTCTGCCATCTGCTGCATTTCTTCATTTAAGGTGGTATAGACTTCAAGCCCCCCCTTGTATACGAGATCATGACCATAACGGGAGATGAGATATTGACGTACATATTCCTTAAAATAGGCGGCAGAGGCCTCTCCGGAATGTAGCTTTTGAAAGGTGAGGTTGTTGTCATAAGCTTCACGGTATTCTGTACTGGTAATATAGCCTTCAACAGCCATTCGTTTTAAAACAACACGTTGGCGAAGTTTTGCTTTTTCAGGATTCCGGTAAGGGGAATAATTATTCGGTGCTTTTGGGAGTCCGGCAAGGAAGGCGGATTCTTCAAGGGTAATGTCTGAGACATTTTTTCCAAAATACGTTTTACTCGCAACCTGAATGCCATAAGCCCCATGCCCAAAATAGATTTGGTTCAAGTAAATTTCGAGAATTTGGTCTTTTGTGAGCATGAGTTCCATTTTTCGCGATAGGATGAGTTCTTTAATCTTTCGCTGGACCGTTCGCTCTGGTGTCAAAAATAGAGCGCGTGTGACCTGTTGGGTGATGGTACTTGCGCCCTGACGGATTTGACCACTCTCTAAGTTCTTTAGAAATGCCCTGATGATTCGGATGGGATCGAAGCCTTTGTGGTCATAAAACCGGGCATCTTCAACCGCTAAAATGGCTTGAATCATGTGTTTGGGAATCTGATTAAAAGGGACAAAAACCCTTTTTTCGATAAAATACTGACCCACCACCTTGTTTTCATCAGAATAGATTCGCGTGGCTTGGCTGGGAGCATAAGTTCCAGCAGAATCCAATGAAGGGAGATCTTGCGAAAAATAATAAAAAACCCCTCCGATGGCAGACAAGCCTAGGATGAAAAGGGTGAAGAGTATTCCGATCCCGATTTTAACCCATTTCAATAAGGACCCACTCCTGCCTTCAATGGGGATTTCTTCAGAAAAGCCCTTTACTTCCAAGGAATTACCTCTATTGTCGTCAACATTAGCCTACGAGTTTCCATAATGGATGTCAATCTGACAGGAATACTTAGACCCACATTGCTCTTCCGTGGTATTCATTATAAACGATATTAACGGAATGGCCTAAAAAATATTCATTTCATCTTAAAATGAAAATCAAAAATAGGAAAAGAAGCTTCCTTGACATCCCTGAGGCTGTTTGAAATAATCCGATCCTCTTAAAATTAGGATTCAGGGACAATTGAAACAGATCTCAAAACTTTGCTTAATGGGCTTCATTATTTTTCAATGGGCCAGTGGCGGATGGCTTGGCATCATGGTTCAAGACATCACGCCTCAAATCGCCATCCGGCATGGTCTTCTGGTGACCGAAGGTGTCCTTGTCGCTCGGGTTCAATTTAACAGCCCTGCGATGTCAGCCGGGCTTGAAGAAGGAGATGTCATTATTTCGATAAACAACAAAAAGATTCCCAATGCAAAAAGGCTAAAAAAAGTGATCTCGAATTTTTCACCTGGCAAATGGATTAAAGTCATGATACTTCGGGATCGCCGAGAGAAATCACTTGAGATTGAACTTGGTGCCGAGCGTAGGGATTCAGCATAATCTGAAGATCCTCTTTCTAAAATTTAAAATTCCGGTAGAATTTTGGCGAAAACTAAAAATAAAAGCAAAAAAAAAGCAATTGAACAAACGGTTGTTGCAACCAATCGATGGGGCTGTGGAATCATTATTGCCCTTTTTATCGCAATGGTTCTCGCCATGATTTTTGCCGGCGCGATGCAATAGACACACTGAGTGTCTTGAGGAAGCTCTGAGTCAGTCTGTTTGAATGTTTCTAAAAAAACAAGTTTAGACTTGAACAGGGTTTCCTTGAAGATCCTCACCCTAGATTCAAAAAGGGGCGCTTCGTGGGGAAAAGGCCTGTTATTGGAGTCACGCTTGCTCTGCTGAGCGGACTTCTTTTCAGCGAGGCCTTTTCTTATTTTCCCTTCACATCATCACTTTTTATACTGTTCGTCCTTCTTTTAGAACGGATTTTATTTCGTCGCCATATCATTCCTGTTTGTATTTTAATCGTGTGGGCACTGGGCTTTTGTCTGCACCAGGGTGTCAGCACGCCCTCATCCCCAAACGCGCTCCGCCGATATATTGATCAAGGGCCGGTGAAGATTGTTGCAGAGGTCATACATCCCCCTCAGCACGCCGACAACTATGTTGCCCTTCAAATGGAAGCAATCGCTCTCTTTTCTAAAAACACATCCCACTCAGTCCATGGTTTTTTACAACTTTACATCTCAAAACCAGAAATTCCTTTTGAATATGGGGATCAACTGGAGATGACTGTTCAATTACGGCGGCCAAACCAATATCAAAACCCCGGTGCTTTTTTGTATGCGGATTACCGGGATCGGATTGGCCGGCATAGCGTTGCGAGGCTCTCTCATTTTAATCGGGCAAAAAAAGTGGGCTCGGGAGGAAATCCGATATTAAAAGTGATCTTCCGATGGCGGGATCAGCTTCGCATCAAAATAAAAACCACGATGAATGATCCCTCGGCTTCTATGTTGATGGCCATGTTAATCGGGGAGTCCGGCTATTTAAGCGAGGAGGTCAGGGAGGACTTTACCAAGGCCGGGATTGCTCACCTTCTGGCCGTTTCGGGTACACACTTGGCCTTTGTTTCTTTATTTGTCTTTGGTCTAAGCCGATGGTTCCTCCTTCGCTTACCAGAGCGACTCCTCCTTAAAATTTCGACCTTAAAGCTACCGACGCAATGGGCGACGCTGCCCACGGTATTTGTCGTCATATTTTATACCTTTTTGGCGGGAGGAAAGGTGGGGACTCTCCGGGCATTGACCATGATTTTGCTGTATATGTTTTCAATCTGGATCGGCCGCAGCCGTGATACCCAAATTAGCCTTGCAATCGCGGCATTGCTCATTCTTCTATTTCGTCCACAGGCGATCTTTGAAATCTCTTTTCAACTTTCCTTTATTGCGGTTTTATCGATTCTCGTCTTTATGGAATGGTGGGAAGAAACGGGCGCAGATTTAAAGACACCTTTACCTCTTGAGGGAAAACCGCCGTTGATCCAACATTATATCCTCCACCCACTAAGTCTTCTTTTTATAAGCAGCCTCAGTGCTGTTTTCGGTACGGCCCCGCTCACGATTTACTATTTTCATCAATTGAGCTGGGTGGGTCTTTTTACAAACCTCATTATTACCCCTATTGTGGGATGGCTCTACATCCCCATTGCACTTTTTTCTGGGGTTCTTTCGCTCTTGATCGACGCTTTTCCTTTTCCACTTTGGCATAACCAGCTTGGTTCATCCCTTTATGATGCGGTCTTATTTTTTTCGAATGTTCCAGGTGCCGATCTCTCTCTTGCTTCACCCCCTCTTTTTGGGATTTTACTCTTTTATCTCACCATTTTTTCTCTGATGATCTTTAAAAAATCGAGACGCGCTGTTTTCTATACCACGGCTTCTTTTTTTATCGTTTTCATCGTCTGGGGAAGGTTGAGAATGCCCCCGGAAAAACTCCGGGTGACCTTTTTAGATGTGGGTCAAGGGGATGCAACCCTCATTGAATTTCCAAATCGAAAAACCTTATTGATTGACGGGGGAAGCCCTCGTGCCGGGAAATATGCCCTGGCCCCCTATCTTTGGCAGCGGCGTATACGCAATATCGATACAATGGTGACCACCCATCCACAATATGACCATATTGGCGGACTTCCATTTATTTTCAAACATTTCAATGTGAAAGAGGTCTGGACGAATGGCCATACAAATACAACACAGACCTTTCGTTTATTCAAAAAAATGGTATTGACGAGCGGTGCAATAGAGCAAGTCATTACGAGCGAACGGTCGTCGATACATATTGGAGAATGCGAGTTGTTCTTTTTGAATCCAGGGAAAATTCATCGAATTGCTTTCGGAGACTTAAATAATCAATCGATTGTTTTTCGGATGGTTTGCACGGGCCATTCATCGCAGTCTATCTCTTTTCTTTTTGCCGGAGACATCGAAGTCGAAACAGAGGAAAAACTCATCAAAAGTAGGGTCGCTTTAAAGAGCACCGTATTGAAAGTCCCACATCATGGGAGTCGAAGCTCATCCGACAAAGCCTTCATAAGGGAAGTCTCCCCCCAAATTGCCCTTTTTTCAGTGGGAAAAAATAACCGCTATCGTCACCCGCATCAGGAGGTGCTGTCATCGTATGAGCGCCATGGCACAAAAAATTACCGTACAGATCAGGTGGGTGCTGTTTTCGTTGAGGTGGGTGAGCGCCTCTCGATCACTACCTTCATTGAGCAAAAACTTAGGTACATTATCTGGAATAAAGCGATTTTAAAACAAGAATGGCAAAATCTTCAAAAGGTCTTTTCTTAATCGCCGACAATCGCGGCCTCTTCAGACTCGGGCTTCAAATTGACACTATTCACTTCATCCCATAAAATATTTCACATGAAACAGATCAAAATCATATTTGTCGGGCTGATTCTTTTTTTGATGCCTTTATTTTCGGCCTGCTCCAGCCTATTCTCAGGGGCAAGCACTATGATATTCCCCAGTGGTACAGTCATTAACGCTGAAGTGGCAGACACCCCTGAGACACGGGAACGTGGTCTGATGTTTCGTGATCACCTGCCGAAAGGGGGCGGATTACTCTTTACTTTTGAAGTGGAAAAGCCCTATGCTTTTTGGATGAAGAACTGTAAATTCCCGATCGACATTATTTGGATGGACAGAACAAAAAAAATTATATACATTTCCAGAGATACGCCACCCTGTACCTCTGAGCCCTGCCCAACTTATGGGCCTAAAAAAGAAAACGCCCTCTATGTTCTAGAGGTTGCCGCCGGTTTTGCAAAAAAAGAAAATCTAAAACCGGGGATGGCCATTCAATTTTAGGATACAGAGATGAATATATCTCTAAATCTGATATAAATGAGGAGCTCATGATGCTGAATAAAAAATTACTGATCTTCATTTTTCTGATGGTTTTCCCTCAGCTCAGTTATGCTGAAATTTATGAAGTCGACAAGGCCCATACCCATATTGGTTTCTCCATCAAGCACATGGTTATTTCAAATGTAAAAGGAAAATTTAATAATTTTTCTGGATGGGTAGAGGTCGATAAAAAAGATAATATCAAGGATGTCATGTTTGAAATTGATGCAGAAAGCATCGATACCGACCACATAAAAAGGGATAAACACCTGCGTACGCCTGATTTCCTTGATGTCAAAAAATTCCCGAAACTCACTTTTCGATATAAGAAAACCAAGGCGCGGAAAGGAAACCACTATGTCGTTGTGGGAGATCTCACTTTACACGGGGTGACCCAAGAAGTTGAGCTAGAACTGGAATTACTTGGAAAAGTGAAAGACCCTTGGGGAAATCATCGTGGCGGTGTGACTGGAACGACTGAAATCGACCGGACAGACTTCGGTATCGTCTGGAACAAACTGCTTGAAACGGGTGGTTTCATCGTTGGAAACAAAGTAAAAATCTCATTGGAGTTAGAGGGGATTTTAAAAAAGCCGCTTCATGATAATTAAGACGTAAATTAAACAGAAATTCAGGAGCTCTTGAAAGCGATCTCTTTATTGAGGTCGAATTTCAACTCAATCGTTTTCGTGTAAATTCCCGCAGATCACTCACGGAAAAAACCATCTCCGACACCAAGTCTTCTCTTGGTTTCGTGTCATGTATTTCCTTAAAGCGTGAAAACTATTTCGCATCAATGACCTTCAGAATGTTGGGTTTGCAAATTTCCAATGAATTCAATATGATGTTCTTCGCACAAACGATGTATTTAGGATAAATAGATCTATTGGCATTCCCTTATTGGAGTTCGCCATGAAAATCCAAGTATCTTATATCTATGTGATTTTTGTGTTTTTCCTTGTTACCCTGTCGAGCTGCTCATTGATGAGATCGTCGGCATCTGCTTCTTCACGCTTAAGCTCATCCCCTCCCATGGTCTTGATTCCCGAAGGTCCGTTTATTCGAGGAAGCAACAAAATCGACAAATTTCAACAAGCTAAAGAATTGGGGAGTAAAAAGCCTTGGTACAAAGATGAGGCACCCCAGCATGAGATTTCTTTACCGAGATTTTATATCGATCAATTTGAGGTTACAAACGCCGAATACAAACTTTTTATCGATGCGGATCACTGGCGTGCACCGTCCTATTTTATCAAACACATGATTCCCTCAGGCCAAGAAAATTTTCCTGTGTCGAATATCAATTGGTACGAAGCAGATCGCTATTGTCATTGGAAGGGGAAGCGACCTCCGACGGAGGCGGAATGGGAAAAAGCAGCACGTGGCACAGATGGACGGGAGTTTCCTTGGGGTGATAACTTTGAAACAATCAAAAAAGCGGCGAATGACAAGCAGTCGGGTGATATTGTACCCGTCGGTTCCTTTGAAGAAGGAAAAAGTCCTTACGGCGTGATGGATATGGCGGGCAACGTCTGGGAATGGACCAGCGATTGGTACCAAGCCTATCCAAATGCCACATTTCAAACCCCACTTTTTGGTGAAAAACAAAAAGTGTTTCGTGGAGGAGGGGGAGGGCGTGTCGGGCACTACATTTTGCCTCTTTTTTATCGAACAAGTTATCGCTCATCGGTACCGCCCGAGATCGCCTTTGCCGATCTTGGGTTTCGTTGCGCCGTATCCCCTTAGGCCTGTCTCTTATTTCTCCTTTTGATTGTCTTGCTGTTTTTTAATTCGATGTTACACTTAGCCATTACGTAGGGGGCGATCCCCAACCCGAATTTTATAGACCGAGCCTACGGGTTCACCAAAAAATGGAGGTCATTTTGCATCCTGATGTGGCGTTAGTCAAAGAAAGTTTGGGTAGGTCTGTGGCAAGAGGTACGCTTTTTGATCGTTTTTACGATATTTTTTTGAAAAGCAATCCGGCTTTTGTGCCGATGTTTGCGAAGACGGATTTAAAAAAACAGAAAGAGTTGCTCAGACATGGTGTCAGCCTAGGGCTTCTGTATGTAGAGGGAAAATCCATCGGAGAAAACGGACTCGCTAGAATCAAAAAAACCCACAGCAAGGACGAAATGAATATTGATCCTAAACTATACCCGTACTGGAAGAGGAGTTTCTTACAAGCGGTGTCGGAATGTGACCCGAATTATTCAGATGAAATAAACGCAGCTTGGGAGAGAACACTTCAAAAAATTATTGATTTTCTTCCAGGTTGAGGCTTTTATTTCGTTCATCCCACCAGAGTGATACTCACTTAAGCGGTAATTTCGGTTCCAACCCCTTGGTCTGTAAAAATTTCAAGTAAGAGGGCATGCGGCACACGTCCATCAATAATGTGTGCTTTGTGAACACCATTTTCAACCGATGATAGTGCGGCTTCAATTTTTGGCATCATGCCACCGTGTACAATGCCATCTTGGATTAACTTTTCGACGGTTTTTTTAGACACGCTGGGGATCAAGGTTTTCTTCTGATCTAAAATACCTGCGACGTCGGTTAATATCAAAAGCTTTTCCGCAGAAAGGGCTTTGGCCAGACTGCTGGCGACAAGATCTGCATTGATGTTGTAGGTATTTCCTTTTTCATCGGTACCAATCGGTGAAATCACCGGGATGAAACGACCTTCTTCCAAGGTATTTATAATTTCCGGATCAACAGAAGCCACTTCCCCCACGTGACTCATCGTGTCTTCTTGGCCGCTTAAACGTCGTCCTTTAATGAGTCGACCATCCTTTCCAGTCAGCCCGACTCCTTTACCGCCCATCTGATTAATGAGGGTCACAATCTCTTTATTGATCGTTCCGGCCAGTACCATTTCCACGATGGACATCGTTTCTGGATCTGTAACACGAACCCCTTCAATAAATTTAGGTTCCATGCCCAGGCGCTTCATCATGCCCGAAATCTGAGGCCCGCCACCGTGTACAATGACCGGGTGCATGCCGACATATTTCATCAAAACAACATCCTCGGCAAATTGTCGTTTGAGTCCCGCTTCCGTCATCGCCGCGCCGCCATATTTGATGACGATGGTTTTTCCAAAAAAGGCCTGGATGTAAGGCAGTGCCTCAATCAGGGTTTTGGCTTTTCTCCCGAGAAGATCAATATTTGTCATAATGCGGAGTCCATTTTTTAAAGGATGTAACGGGAAAGATCACGGTCTTTAATAAGGGTGTTCATGCGTTCTTCGACATATTTTGCATCAACCATCACCTTTTTATCTTCTAATTCAGGTGCATCGAAAGAGACTTGGTCGAGCAGACGTTCTAATATTGTAAACAGTCGCCGCGCGCCAATATTTTCATCTCGTTCATTCACTTGAACCGCCGTTTCTGCAATGGCTTCAATGGCGTCATCTGTTAAAACAAGTTCGACGCCTTCTGTTCCGAGGAGGCCCACATATTGTTTTTTGAGCGAATTTTTGGGTTCGGTGAGGATTCGCACAAATTCATCTTTACCCAGGGAGTTGAGCTCAACACGAATAGGAAAACGACCCTGTAATTCCGGGATGAGGTCTGAAGGTTTAGAGGTATGAAAGGCACCCGCTGCAATAAAAAGGATGTGGTCTGTCTTCACCATGCCATACTTTGTGTTGATGGTCGAACCTTCGACGATGGGCAACAAGTCTCTCTGGACCCCTTCACGGGAGACATCTGGCCCCTGCCCTTTTTCCCGGCTGGCGATTTTATCTATTTCATCCAAAAAGATAATCCCGGAATTTTCGACACGAGAGACCGCGTCTTCGGTCACTTCGTCCATGTCGATGAGTTTGGCCGCTTCTTCTTGGTTGAGTAGGTTGAGCGCCTCCGGAATTTTGACACGCCGTTTTTTCTTCTTTCCGGGCATCATGTTGCCGAGCATATCCTTTAAATTCATCTCAAGATCTTCCATGCCGACGCCTGAAATGACTCCAATCGGGGAGCTGGATTTATCGGGCACATCCAGTTCGACCGAACGTTTGTCCAGTTTTCCCTCTTTGAGTTGTTGCCGAAGCTTTTCACGGCTTTGCGCATATGAGTCTGATTGTGGCGGTTCCGCTTCTTCCGATTCACTGTAAATCCCTGTAGGGGTATGGCGTGTGGGTGGCGGAAGGAGTAAATCCAGCAAACGGTCTTCCGCAAGTTTTTCAGCTTTCTCTTGAATGCTTACTTTATGCGCGGCCTTGACCATGTTGACAGAGAGTTCAACTAGGTCTCTCACCATTGATTCCACATCGCGTCCGACGTATCCGACTTCAGTAAACTTAGAGGCTTCGACTTTGATAAAAGGCGCACCTGAAAGTTTGGCCAAACGCCGGGAGATTTCTGTCTTTCCAACTCCTGTTGGCCCCATCATGATGATGTTCTTGGGTAAGACTTCATCCCTTAATTCTTCTGGAAGTCGCTGCCGTCGCCATCTGTTTCTTAGGGCAATTGCAACCATGCGCTTGGCCTCTTGCTGCCCTACGATGTATTTATCGAGTGCCTCAACAATTTTACGAGGAATTAAATTTTCATAATTTTCAATATCAACCATGTTATTTTTCTCCTACGGATGGAATTTTGCTGAAAGCCACCGCGATTTCATTTTTTCAGTACCGGGTCAAGTCAGGATTTCTGTCCTAGAATATCGCTCATAGGATAAGAGGGATCAAAGTTCCGAGATCACGACCTCGTGGTTTGTATAGATACAAATATCTGCGGCGATCTTCATGGCCTCTTCCACAATGCCCCGTGCATCAAGCGCCGAGTGTGCAATGAGTGCACTTGCTGCGGCCTGAGCATAGGGACCGCCGGATCCAATTGCAACGATGCCATTTTCGGGTTCAATGACATCTCCGGTTCCTGAAATGAGCAATGAATGGTCTTTGTCGACGACGGCGAGCAGGGCTTCCAAACGCCGGAGCATCCGATCTGTTCTCCAATCTTTTGCCAGTTCGACGGCGGAACGGGTGAGATTGCCATTGTATTGTTCCAGTTTTGCTTCAAATTTTTCAAAGAGAGTAAAGGCGTCTGCTGTTGCACCCGCAAATCCCGTGAGGATGGAATCATTAAAAATTTTCCGCACTTTTTTTGTATTATGTTTT
The DNA here is from genome assembly GCA_029261135.1 of Nitrospirota bacterium. Lineage (GTDB taxonomy): Bacteria > Nitrospirota > Nitrospiria > SBBL01 > JAADHI01 > JAADHI01. The sequence goes on along the minus strand of JAJDBX010000055.1, from coordinate 5,976 downwards.
AGAACGGTGGAACCCAAGGTCACCTGACCATCCCCCGCCATCGCCACTTGGCCTTTGTGCCGAACTGAAATTACTGTTGTTGAGCGAATCATATCTCTCCTTCTTGAGCCAGATCTGCGAAAAAACTTTTTACGATCGCTTATTAAAGTTGTTCCCTCATAATTAAGCATTCTAGGGCGATAAACAAGGGGAGGCCCAAATGATTTATAACATAATGCTGAAGGCTAAGATGTGTTTGCGTATCTATGGGAGTGCTCATCAGATCTGAGTTGAATGGTTTTTTCTAGGCATAAAAATTGACTAGGGGGAGATATTCCCTTTTTTCCCCTGTTGGAAGAGGTAAATCACGTAAGTGCCCGTCAACTGAACCCCGGAAAGTCCCGCGAGATAAAGCCCGGGGCCTCCAGAATATTGATTTTGGTAAAAGCTGAAGAACTCCATCCCTGCAATAATAGTAATAATAAAACCCACAAATCCATAGACCCAATAAAGTACGGCTTTTCTTCGGAGCAACTCAGAGCAAATGGTGATAAATCCAATCAGGCCGAGCACAAGCACAATTTTGCCGTCTATCATTTGGATACCCCGCAATGCCACCACAAAAATCTTGGGTTCGATCCAAGTGAGAAAACAGCTCGCGATGACGAGGGTTAAATTAAACAAAATATAATATTGCACGCGGTAAGCGTCTCCATTTCCAACAAAAATAAAGGAGGAGCATATAAAAAAAAACCAAAAAAAGCAAAAAGAAGCCTGCATTGCCAGATGCGCTGAGGCCGGAGTTCTCATTGACCTCGAAATAAAAACATGTGTAAGATGCCTTGAATTTTTCCTTTTGGAGCTTAAGGATGTCACAACTATTGTTACATAAAATACATCAGGAAAATGGTGCCCATTTTATTGATGACGGCCTATGGGAACTCCCGAAGCACTACGGAGATCCTCTTTTAGAATATCAAGCTGCTCGGATGACTGTGGGTCTTGCAGATCTTTCCTATCAGGGAAAATTTATCATTTCCGGTGAGGATCGCATCTCATTTTTGCAAGGCTTGATCAGTAATGACCTCACCTTAGCATCGAAGGACTTGGGTATTTATACGACCCTGCTCACGGCGAAAGGAAGGATGATCTCTGATTTTTCCCTTTTCCCGATTTCTGAGGGTTTGTTGATGGAAATCGATTGGGCCAATGCGGAAAAAACAAAAGAACAATTATTGCGTTTTCGCCTGCGTGCCAAAGTGGACATGAGCATTCCTCCATGGGGTAAACTTCTCGTTTCTGGTTCTCAATCAAAAATATTGATTGACGGTCTGTTGGGAGAGTCCCTTCCGGAAATGCAGGATTATGCTTTTATTGAAACAGAAGTGGATGGGGCACGCTTGATTTGTATCAAACGTTCCGTGACGGGAGAAGCGGATTTCCATCTCTACACGCCCCTTGAACACCTCACATCTCTCTGGCAGCGCCTGATGGTTGATGGCCAGGCACTCAAAATAAAAGCGCTTGGCCAAGAGGCACTGGACATACTTCGTATAGAAGCTGGGAAGCCTCGATACGGCATTGATTTTGACGAAGACATTATTCCCATTGAAGCCGGGCTTCAAGATGAGGCGATCAGTTATACCAAGGGCTGCTTCCCCGGGCAGGAAGTGATTGCCCGGATTAAGACCTATGGACAAGTCAAAAAACAATTATCGGGTTTAATCCTTGAAGGGTCTGAGTTGCCTCAGAAAGGAGACAAGGTCTCTTATCAGGGGAAAGAAGTGGGATGGGTTACCAGTGCGGTGCAGTCCCCCCATATTGGAAAGGTGATTGCCATGGCTTATTTACGTCGGGAAGTGATTGCTGAAGGAACGAATGTGGATATTATGATCAATGGGCTAGAAGTTAAGGGAATGCACACTACGCTCCCTTTTTATCCGGGACAGTCTAATTAAGGAGTTGTAATGGCTGAAAATGAAGATGGGGTCATCGTCTTGCTTGAATTTTCGATGTCTCCACTGACAAAAGGGGAAAGTGTGAGTGAATACGTTTCGCGCTCTCTGGATATTATCGATAAAAGTGGCGTGTCTTACCGGCTTAATCCAATGGGGACAGTACTAGAAGGTCCTTGGATTGAGGTGATGGGTGTCGTTAAATCCTGCTTGGATCGCATGCGCGAGGACTGTGATCGTATTTCAACCGTCATGAAAATTGATTATCGCAAAGGAAAAACAGGGCGGCTCTCTTCAAAAGTAGCGAGCGTGCAGAAAAAACTTGGGAGACCGCTTTCAACGTAAAATTCCAATCTAATGGGTGGTTTCATCCAATCCAATCCCGGAGTTACTTCTAAACCTGTGCTTCGGATCAATTTTTAAAAAAATTAGATCAGTTTCTTAGGTGGGCATTTCGGTTTCGGTTAAATAGAGAGACCACTGAGTCCAATTTCTAAAAGGAGAACATCTTCTTTTTCTTGAATAGGGCTCCTTTTCAGTTTATTGGAGTTACTCTATCCAAATAGAACAATTTCATAAGCTTTCTTGTCTCTTAAGATTGTGTCCACTAAAGCTCTATCACTTCATGTGGTTTTGAAACAGATGAAGGAAGTCGCTTACGCCCTTAAAATAATCTATAAATCGTTGACGGCCGATGTAGCCAAATAGCCATGTGAGCGTTGGAAGAATTTTCCAAACAATGGGATATTCTTTATCCTTCTATTGGGAATACTCGTTCCCCATTTTTGACAATCCGGATGAGATTAGAGGGGTGATCACACAACCAATGCCATTGAATCGCTGAACAGCGCAATCAGAAAGGTGATTAGGAACCGAAAAATATTTCCGCATGATGATTTGGCTTTGAAGGTTGCTTATTTTTCGCTTACAAAGGCATCAGAAAAATGGACGATGCCTATTAGAGAATTAGAAATCGGCTCTTTATCGCTTTACGGGGCCATTTACATCAAGTAAAGTTTTTAAAGTGAGGTTTTCAAGCAATGCATATCGACAAGAAGAAAGAACCATTTAATTTTCTATGGTGGTATTCGGTTATCAGCTTCATCTGTATTGTTATTATTTCTACCATCACCGGTTTTTCTCTCTCCAGATTTCTGACCAATAGTACCCTTCACCTTGATGCAGTTGGAATGAAGTATTTTGTCCAGGCCGTCTTTGAATTCGAAAAAGCGAGCCTCTATTTTTCAATTGAGGACAAGGAACGACGAGAGATAAAATTTTCCAATATTTTTAAAAAGTTTATTACAAACCCGGAGGTGACATGGGCAAAAGCCTATGACATGGAAGGGACAATTCTCTGGGCAAACGATGAGAGATTTATCGGGCATAATTTTATGCCGAACCCTGAACTGATTCAGGCTCTTTCCGGCTCCATGGCCGTTTCCAGCGGCACTTCCGGAAAGCCGCTCAAAGGAGAGCATATCTTTGACAAAGCGGTCCCTTACTTTGCCGAAATATATCTTCCTATATGGAGCATTAATCGGGACAAGGTTGTTGGTGTTATTGAAGTTTACAAAGTACCGCATACACTGTTCAATGTGATTCGTAGAGGGAATCGTTTGGTCTGGATTACCTCCAGTTTGGGTGGGTTTTTCCTCTATGCCTCTCTCTTTTGGATCGTAAAAAGGGCCACCTTTGTCATCTATCGTCAACAAGTGGAATTAAGGGATGCCAATGTGGTCTTAGAAGAAAAAATAAAGGATAGCGAGTGCACCGCAGAAGCACTCAGCTCCCTACTGATAACGACGGGAGTCGACAGCAATAAACACTTCTTCCATGACTGCGTTCGAGATCTTGCCAAAATCTATGATACTCGTTACGCCTTTGTGGGAGTATTTGTCGATGACTCACATACTTCCATTAGAACGATCGCCTTTTTGGATGGAGCCGACTTCCTGGATAACATCGAATACAATGTATCGGGGACACCCTGCGAGGATATCCTGAATATGAATATAAAATTCGTGCCCATGAGTGTTGTTCAAAAATACCCAAAAGATGAATTTCTCCGTGAAATAAAGTCGGAGAGCTATTTTGGGGCGCCATTGATTTCACCCTTAAAAAAAGTGTTGGGGGTGGTGGTTGTTACGGATAGAAAACCCATGTCGCTCCAGTTGTGGGAGCAACCTCTATTGGGTCTTATGGCAAACAGACTGGCGCTCGAACTTGAACGCCAGTCTGCGGTAGATGCGCTGAAACTTGCCGAGAGTGTTTTTAATGAAAGTTTTGAAGCCATCCTGATTACGAACCGTGATGGTCATATTTTACGCATTAATCCAGCATTTACTCGTATAACTGGATATAGCTCTACAGATGTCATCGGAAAAAACCCGAGATTACTGAGTTCGAAATACCACGATAAAGCTTTTTATGAGGGTTTCTGGCGTTCTCTTCTTAATGAAGGGGTCTGGCGGGGTGAAATTTGGAATCGGCGTCGCAACGGGGAGGTTTTTCCTATGTGGCAAAGTGTTAGCACTGTGCGTGACAAGACGGGAGAAATTATACAATTTATCAGTATTAGTAGTGACATCACTGAAAAAAAAGCTTCAGAAGAGCAGATCCATCACCTGGCGCACTTCGATGTCCTGACTGACTTACCCAATCGTGCATCTTTTCAAAATGAGTTCAAGCGTGCCGTGGCCCATGCAACACGGGAGAATAGCAAGTTGGCTTTGCTTTTCTTAGATATTGATCATTTCAAACTGATCAACGATGCTTACGGGCATTTGGTGGGTGATGAGGTACTGAAGTCTATTGCAAAATGTCTTATAGATTTGGTCCGGGGAGAGGATCTGGTCGCACGTCTCGGTGGGGATGAATTCACAATATTACTTTCTGGAGTCCGGGAAAGTCTGGATGCGGTACTCATTGCTAAGAAAATTCTACATCGGCTAGAGACCCCTTTCCAATATCAAAAGACTGAAGTGGCGACCTCAGTAAGTATTGGGATTAGCTTATTTCCGGAAAACGCTAAGGATGCTTCCACTTTGCTAAAAAAAGCCGATACGGCAATGTACCGTGCAAAAGATGTGGGCCGTAATAATTTCCAATTTTTTACGGACGAAATGAATAAACAGGTACAGAAACGACTCAATATGGAAACTGATCTACGCAAAGGAATTGAACGTGATGAATTTCTGTTGCACTACCAGCCACAGCTTTGTATCACAACCGGGGAAATCATTGCCTGTGAGGCCCTCATAAGGTGGCAACATCCAACACAGGGCCTGATCTTACCCGAATTATTTATCCCTATTGCGGAGGAAAGCGGTTTGATCAACCCGCTTTCCAAATGGGTCGTAGAGACTGCTTGCAGACAATGGACACAGTGGCAACACAATGGGATCTCACCCTTGACCATTGCTGTGAACCTGTCCGGGCGACAGTTCACTAGTTACAACCTGGTACAGATGATCAATAAAACGGTGATGGATACCGGAATGGATCCCCAGTATCTCGAGTTGGAATTGACCGAAAGTGTGCTCATGCTCAATGTGAAAGAGACGAACAAGACGCTGGGTGCACTCCGTGATATGGGAATATCCCTGTCAGTAGACGATTTTGGCACGGGCTACTCATCATTGGCATATTTGAAGCGCTTTCCGATTGACAAACTGAAAATTGATCAGTCCTTTGTGCAAGACCTCGACAACGACCCTAACGATGCCGCCATCGTGATCGCGACGATTACCTTGGCGCATAATCTACATTTGACAGCGATTGCCGAAGGGGTCGAAACAGCGTCTCAACTACAGTTTCTCAAAGAAAACGGCTGTGATCAATTTCAAGGTTACTATTTTAGCCCCCCTTTACCGCCAGATGAAATCAGTAGCCTCCTAAGAGTCGGATAGGCTCACCCCATTGCTGGGATGAGCCCTCCTAAGAACCGTGCATGCTGCTTTTACCGCACACGGCTCAAGCCTGTCTAAGACCTTTTTCAAGATCCAGCAACAGTGTCTGTTCACTTTTCTTTCGCCCTTTC
>JAJDBX010000054.1 GCA_029261135.1 Nitrospirota bacterium | reverse complement strand
GATACTTTACACACGCTTCTTCTGTCCCAAAACGGATTTGCCATTTTAAAAATACGGCCTCTTCTTTCTGCATCTCGCCTCCTCTTTCCCTCAATTTTCACCATTATATCTCCTATGCTGTAAATTGTTAAGAGGCAAGTTTATTAATGTCGTTGAAGTTATCTTCCTATTGAGCACCCCTCGTTCGGGGGGGTTGATCTTATTTCCTACCCCTGCTACCCTGCTAGGATTATGAAGGCCTTTCGAAACCTATATCTACGCCAATTGAAAGCATGGTTTATCTTCTTGCCGGTGATTAGCCTCTTTACGCTACTATTAACCGAAGACTTGGCGATTCCCGGCCCGATAACCCAGGTGGCCAAGAAGAAAACGGTCGCCGCCCCAGTTTCCCTGCCCTTCCGGACGGCACATGAAATGAAAATGGATGCGATTATGGGCCGATTCAAGACCGGCTTAAAGTCGATCGAAAATCGACACTTGATCGATTTTATTCATCAGGAAAGTCGGCGTTATGGTTTCGATCCTGAATTGATCCTTGCTGTTATTCATATCGAGAGCTCTTTTTACAATTGGTCTGTATCGAAAAAAGGCGCGCTGGGTATGATGCAGCTTATTCCCGCGACCGGAAGAGCCATGGCGAAAAGAACCTCAGTCTCATGGAAAGGGGAAAAAGAAAGTCTTTTCGACCCTTATGTCAATATTCGTTTAGGTATTCGATATCTCTATTCCTTAACACAGCAGTTTCCCAATCTTCACACGGCATTAACGGCCTACAATTATGGTCCGACGCGAGTGCGGCAGATGATCCGTCGCGGCAAAAAACTTCCGACAAGATATGCAAACCGGATCTTAAACGCCTACGTTTCTTATCTACGTATGCAAGCCCCTCCCAGAAACGCCACCTAAATTGTTTCCGGCCGCATGGCCTTGGGTTAAGGAGGTCTGCGGTAAAATCCCCTTCCCAAAGCTCAAAAATAGGGGCCTTTGCCTTGCCCATTCGAAAAACCTTGTGTTATAATCCGCCTTCCTAAACTGTTTCATCGAATTTAAGGGCTGTAGCCTTCCTTTGATCTCCGACCGACTTGGCTTCATAATCGTGACGCTTTTCCTTTAAAAGGACCCTCTCCATGCGTTTTGGCGTTGTTGTATTTCCCGGATCGAATTGCGACCACGACTGTTACGATGTCACTCAGCGCATCCTAGGAGAACCGACCCAGTTGATTTGGCATCGGGAAACGGCGCTACCGGAATGCGATGTCGTTATTGTACCGGGCGGTTTTTCCTACGGCGATTACCTACGCGCCGGGGCCATTGCACGATTTTCGCCCATTATGGAGGCCGTGCGGGACTTTGCCGAGGGTGGCGGTTATGTCATCGGCATCTGCAACGGTTTTCAAATCTTGGTCGAAGCCGGCCTGCTGCCGGGCGTGCTCTTGCGCAACCGAACGATGAAGTTTATCTGCAAGTGGACAAGCCTTCGCGTCGAAAGCAACGAAACCGCCTTTACCTCGGATTATCGCCCGAAGCAAGTCATCTCGCTACCCATTGCCCACTACGACGGGAATTACTACATCGACCCGGCGGGACTTGAAGCCTTGAAGGCGAACAATCAAATTGTCTTTCGCTATGCGAGTGAAACGGGTGTGGTTGACGACGCGGCGAACCCAAACGGCTCGGTTGAGAATATCGCCGGGATCTGCAACGAAGCAAGAAACGTATTGGGCATGATGCCGCATCCGGAACGGGCGGCCGACCCTATCTTGGGTGGTGCCAACGGCATTACGCTCTTCCGCTCCCTTCTGAGTACAGTAAATGGCTGAATTAACAGAAGCAGACATCGCGAAGCATCCGCTAACAAAAGCGGAATACGAAAAAATATGTAGTCTCCTGAATCGGAAGCCGAACAGCTGTGAACTGGCCATTTTCTCGGCGATGTGGAGCGAACACTGCAGCTACAAAAGCTCGAAGGTCCATCTTAAGCGTTTCCCGACGGAAGGCCCACAGGTGATCGAAGGGCCGGGCGAGAATGCGGGCGTGGTCGACATCGGGGAGGGCTGGGTCGCCGTCTTTAAAATCGAAAGCCACAACCATCCTTCATACATCGAGCCCTATCAAGGCGCGGCGACGGGCGTCGGCGGAATTTTGCGCGACATCTTTACCATGGGCGCGCGACCGGTCGCGCTTTTAAATTCCTTGCGCTTCGGGCCTCTCGATCAGCCGAGAAATCGTTACCTCCTCGAACATGTGGTCGAAGGCATCGCGGGCTACGGCAACTGCATGGGCGTGCCGACCGTGGGCGGTGAGATTGTTTTTCACGATATTTATTCCAGAAATCCCCTCGTGAATGTCTTTTGCTTGGGCATCGCACGGAAAGAAGAAATTTATCGCGGGACGGCGGGCGGTGTCGGCAATCCCGTCATCTATGTCGGCTCGAAGACGGGGCGCGATGGCATCCACGGGGCGACGATGGCCAGCGCAGAACTTACGCAATCCGCTGAGAAACGTCACACCGTGCAGGTCGGTGATCCCTTTACCGAGAAGCGGTTGCTGGAGGCCTGTCTCGAATTGTTCAAGACCGACGCCATTGTCGGGATTCAAGACATGGGTGCGGCGGGCCTGACCAGCTCTTCCTCCGAGATGGCCGACCGCGGGAAAACGGGTCTCGACATCGATCTCCTCAAAATACCGCGCCGTGAAGAAGGGATGATCCCGGAGGAAATCATGATCTCCGAGTCGCAGGAACGGATGTTAATTGTCGCCAAGAAAGGCCGTGAGGCCGAAGTCGAAAAGATCTTTCTAAAATGGGACCTCGACTTTTCTGTCATCGGGACCGTTACGGACGATCAGATCCTGAGAGTGAGAGAAGGAGATAAGGTCGTCGCAGAAATCCCCGTCGAGGCCCTGACTTCCGAGGCGCCCCTTCTCGAGCGGCCCATTAAAGAACCGCAATTTCAAGAAATGATCCAAGGCCTGAATGTCGATACCCTTCAAGAACCCGCATCTTATTCCAAGGCCTTGTTAGAACTGCTGGCCTCGCCTAACCTGGCGAGCAAGGAATGGGTTTATCAGCAGTATGATCATATGGTGCAGACCAATACGGTTGTGGGACCGGGGGCCGATGCCGCCGTCATCCGGATCAAGGGCACGAATCGGGCCCTGGCCATGACGGTGGACGGGAACAGCACCTATTGTTTGCTGAATCCATATTATGGCGGAGCGATTGCCGTAGCCGAGGCGGCACGCAACCTGGTCTGTGTGGGCGCGAAGCCCCTGGCCCTGAGCGACTGTCTCAACTTCGGAAGTCCGGAGAAGCCCGAGACCATGTGGCATTTTTCGGCCTGCATTGAAGGGATGATCGATGCCTGCACGCGTTTTGAAATTCCCGTGGTCAGCGGCAACGTCAGTTTCTACAACGAGGCCCTGGACATGGGCATCTATCCCACGCCCGTGGTCGGCATGGTGGGACTGATCGAATCGGTCGAAAACACTTTAAGCGCCGGGTTTAAAGAAGCCGGGGAACATATTCTGCTCATCGGAGAAACCCGTGAAGAGTTGGGTGGAACGGCTTATCTGAAGACCATTCATTTTCAAGAACGGGGTTATCCGCCGATCCTCGATTTCGGAAAAGAGCAAGGCGTTCAATCCGTGGTGCTGGCGGCGGCGCAATCGGGCCTGCTGACTTCGGCGCACGATTGTGCCGAGGGCGGTTTGGCGGTGGCCCTAGCGGAATCTTGTCTCTTGTCCCCGGCTCAGGTGGGTGGTATGATTAGCCTACACGCACCAACCTTCCGGATGGATGGCTATCTCTTTGGCGAATCACAATCCCGGATACTCGTCACCGTGAAAGAAGAACATCTCGCGCAAGTTAAAAATCGCATTGAAGAAAAATCACTCCCTTATCGTGTGCTGGGGCTTACCGGCGGTGAGGCCCTTCGGATTTCGATTGAAGGCCAAAACGCAGCGATTATTCAGGTTTCAATCGACGCAATGCGATCGGCCTATACGAATGGCTTAAAGGGCTTTTTCGAATCCTCTAAAAAATGAAGCGCGTAACAAAAGGGCTAAAGGACGGATCATGATCGACGAAGACCACCTCGATAAGATGCAAGAAGAATGCGGAATTTTCGGCATTTATGGCCATCCTGAAGCCGGAAACCTGACTTACTTGGGACTCTATGCCCTTCAGCATCGCGGCCAGGAAGCCAGCGGCATTGTTACCTACGACGGAAAGACCTTTCATCAAGAGCGGGGCGCCGGTTTGGTGGCCGATATTTTCTCGGGCCAGCGTTTACGGCACCTCAAAGGTCACGCTGCCATCGGCCATAATCGCTATTCCACGGCGGGTGGCAATCGATTAGAAAACGTGCAGCCGATCTTGGTCAACTATGCCTTGGGGACCCTTGGCATGGTGCACAACGGCAATTTGATCAACGCCACTCATCTCCGTGACGAACTCGAGGCCTACGGCGCGATCTTTCAGTCCTCCACCGACAGCGAGGTGATTGTCCATCTCATCGCCCATTCTATGCGGACCAAGGTGGCTCTACGGATTGTCGAAAGCCTGCAACGCGTGCGCGGCGCCTACTCGCTGCTCTTTTTGTCGGAAGAAGGACTCATCGGCGTTCGCGACCCTTATGGGGTCCGCCCGCTTTCCCTCGGAAAGGTAAAGGGCGGCGGTTATGTTTTGGCTTCGGAAACCTGCGCCTTCGACCTAATTGAAGCGGAGTTTATCCGAGATATCGAACCTGGCGAAGTGGTCCACATTAACGAGAAGGGGGTTTCTTCATTTAAACCGTTTCCGCAAGTCGCCCCGGCCCAATGTGTTTTCGAATATGTTTATTTTTCCCGTCCCGACAGCCATGTTTTTGATCGAAGTGTGTACGGTATTCGTAAACGCCTCGGGAGAGAATTACACCGGGAAGACCCAATCGATGCCGATGTCGTGATTCCGGTACCCGATTCCGGCGTACCCGCCGCCTTGGGCTATGCCGAAGCCTCTTTGATTCCTTATGATTTCGGACTCATTCGCAACCATTATATCGGCCGCACTTTCATCGAGCCTCGCCAATCGATCCGCCACTTTGGTGTGAAAATAAAATTGAATGCCGTACGAGAAATTATCGAAGGCAAGCGGGTGGTCGTCGTCGATGACTCCCTCGTGCGCGGAACCACCAGCCGGAAGATCGTGAAGATGATCCGGGCGGCCGGGGCGAAGGAGATACACGTGCGCATTAGTTCCCCGCCCATTGTCTCGCCTTGTTTTTATGGTATCGATACACCGACACGGAACGAACTGGTCGCATCGAACCACAGCGTCGAAGAAATCCGAAAGTACATTACGGCGGACAGCCTGAGTTATCTATCGAGTGATGGCATGTTTCGCGCGGTGTATCAAAATGATGCGCCCAAAAACCAACATTTTTGCACCGCCTGTTTTTCCGAGGACTATCCCATCCCCTTTACCGGCGAAGAGATCGTGCAGATCGGTCTTTTCGACGGTCAAAACGCAACCAAGCCTTAGTCGGTTTTATTTTCTATGCCTGGGACGCTCTACATCGTCAGCACCCCCATCGGCAATTTAGAGGATATTACCTTTCGTGCCGTCCGCATCTTAAAAGAAGTTGAAACCATCGCGGCGGAAGACACCCGGCACACCCGCAAACTCCTCAGCCATCTTCAAATCGACACGCCCTTAACCAGTTATCACGATTTCAATAAAGAAGAAAAGGCGGCCGTTCTCGTCGAGCGCCTCTTGGCGGGGGCCGATTTTGCGCTGGTCTGCGACGCCGGCACACCCACTGTATCTGATCCGGGCTATTTTCTTATTACAAAGGCCATCGAGGCGGGCATCGCAGTGAATCCGATTCCAGGCCCGAGCGCCGTCATGGCGGCACTTGCGGTCTCCGGCCTGCCCACTGACCGCTTTGTCTTCGAAGGGTTTCTACCTAAGAAAAAAGGAAGAACGAAAAAACTCGAAGTGCTTTGTACCGAGGCACGGACAATCATCCTTTACGAATCGCCCCACCGAATCCTCACCCTCCTTAAATCTCTCCAATCGCTTATCGGCGAGCGTCGCGTGGCGGTGTGCCGAGAACTCACGAAGGTCTACGAAGAAATCATCCGGGGCAGCCTCTCCGAGGTGATCGCCCGACTTGAGAAAAAGACGGTCAAGGGAGAGATCACCCTCGTACTGGAAGGTTGTTCGCGAAAAAGAAAACGTAAAGGCGCTGACGAAATTAAATAAGGCGATTCCGACCTAAGCAGGGAAAGTCGTAACTTCTAAAAAGGGGGTCTTTCTCTATCTAACGATAGAGCCTCGCTGAGGCATTGATCTTGACGGCGGCGATTTTTCTATCTATTGTTGTCGAACTTTAGACCGTTCTTACACCTAGCAAAATACCCCGTATTGTGATGTCGTCTCATCCTGGACCCTGATTTGGGGTCGGTTTTTATTGTGAAAAGGAGTCGAAATGCCAAAGAATGTGATCTTTTTTGTGCATGGCGTCGGACGCCATCAAGTGGGATGGTCGCGTATACCGGGCGGTCCTATTTGGGCCTTAGAGCAAGCCTCAAAACAGTACAGTTGCTTTAATCGCCTGGCCTTAGCCAATCTCGTCGACCTTGTCGAAATTCGCTACGACGATATTTTCGATCAGCATCTAGACCAATGGGCGGCCTTGGCGCAAAGTTTGAAGCCGGTGCAGGGGGCCGGCCAATTCGCAAGCAGGGTGACGGATTTGCTCGCGAATTGTAATAATGATAAGAATCTTTTCGCCTTGTACGGTGGCGATGTGCTGCTCTACTATGGTTTTGAATTGATTGCCAGGCGGATTCGCTTGCGCGTGAACAGTGTCATCAGCAAAAAAATTACCGAAGCTTTGGCTTTGGCCAAAGATCAGCCGGGCCCCAACCCCGAATTCGGCATCGTCGGGCATTCCCTGGGCACCACAATTGTGCACGACAGCCTAGAGCAATTGGCGACGAATGCGTGGCTTCCGAAAGGAGATCTCTCCGCTGAGGATATCCCGCTTACCGCTGCGGAGAAAAATCACATCGCCAGTTTAAAAGGCGCAAACAGTAACCCCTTCGCGCCCGGACGTTTTACGTGGGACAGTGTCTTCATGATTTCCAACACCAGCCGTCTTTTGTGTCAAACGCCCAAAAATCCCTATCAATCCGCCATTCAACCTGGGGGCTCGGTCCGTTACTTTGTGAATGTAGAGCACGAATTGGACCCCATCTCTAAAGTGAAGCACTTTCGGATTCCGACAACTTGGAATCGTGCGCGGGCGCGGCAAGTGGATGTGGCGCATATTCACGAAGCCAACGTTCACGGTTATGCCCATTATCTAAAGCATCCTGCGGTGCATCGCTTAATTTTTCGATTGTTGGTGCCGGAATTTACCGCCACGAGCAATGACGAAGCCCTAGGCCTCGCCGAGGCCTATCCGAAATATGCGGGCGATTTTGAAGTGCTCAACAAGCGAAAAGCACTGAAGAAAAAGTTACAAGCCATCGCCGATCGTTATAAAAACGCCTCCGTTACAAAATACCGGGAAGAATTTGAGACCTATACGAAAGAAATCGGGGCGCCGGGATGAAAAACAAAATCTGGCTGAGTCTGGTTTTTTTTGCGGTCCTTTGTTTCGCCGCGCCTGTTGCCGCGCAAGAACCAATTTTACTTTGCGATCAGGATATCTATGACGCGGGCCACCCCTTCTTCTGGACACAGCTGCAAAAGATCGTTCCGGAACATTTGGGGCCGGGCGAGGCCGGAGCAGTATACGACGAACTGTTTAAGCGCTATGCCATGACCTTGAGTGTTGAAGATAAACAGCGGCCTTTTGTGCAAAGCTTCATGGCCTTGCTCGGTGAGGTTCGTTTAAGCCTCAAGTCGGCAAACTTGAGCATGAAGCCGGGATTTGATGGCGAGGAATTATCGAGCGGCAGCGAGCCGGTGGATGCTGTCCCTTGCCAAGACAAAGACGCGCCTTACTTGATCACCATTAAATACCTCACGATCGCCTATAAAAAAGTACATGATGCCAGTTGGGAAACCCTTCGCGGCGCGACGACACGGCGCATTATGCATCTCGATCAACGTTATGCCGACTGGTTTGAAAATGGTTTGCCCATGTGGCCGCTGGAAACCTGGGTCAATGGCAAGCTGCTCGGGGCGTCGGATGCCGAGGAGCCGAAGTTTTGGCAATTAGTCGTGCTGCGGCCGACCGCCGGCTTGAGCGTGAATACCAGCGAATCTTACGATGAAGTGAAGACCCAAGCGGCCTTGGCGATTGAACCTTTGGGGTATGTCCGCTACATCGCCTCGGATTATTCAAAATATTGGGGAGCGTCTCTTTTGCTGACCACGGGGGACGATGCCGGTATCGGATACGGCATTCTTGGGCGTTATAACAACTACGTCTTGGGCGCGGTCATGCGGGAAGATTATCCAGCAACCGGCGTGTCGAGTGAGGATGTCTATCTGTTCTTCGGCTACGATCTCTATACCTTGTTGCACGATAAAAAGGATCATTTCCGTGGATTCAAAGGCAAGGTTAGGACGCATTTGGAAAAATTCCAGTAGACGCTGCGCTGAACCCGAAGCGTTCAAAAGAAAGCCGATCTGGCTTAGGCTTTTTTCGATAAAAATGGAATCGCGAGGGCATGGGGATGAAAAAAGTGAGTCTGGCAAATTGGGGGGAACTCGAAGACCGTAAACCCTATGGTGCCCTCGTCGCCAATGTGGATCTCGTCATCGTTAAATACGACGATCAGGTTTCTGTTTTGTACGGGCGCTGTTTACACCGTGGTGCTTTGCTGAAGGATGGCACGATTGAGGGCGACAATTTAATCTGCGGACTGCATGGCTGGGATTTTCGTTACGATACCGGCGTAAGCGAATATAGCCATGATGAAGTCTTAGAAAAATTTAATGCCTGGGTTGAAGGGGGCAAGGTCTATGTCGATGAGGAAGAGATCGAAGCCTTTCATCGCAAACATCCGCAGGCCTATCAACGTCAGGACTACCTGGGATCCTATCAAGACTTATCGAAATCGGAGGATGAGCCCCACAATTCTTTTATACAGCAACTTGCAAAAAACGGCCTTTCAAAATGGGGCAGCCATGGTCCCAGTGCTGCCATGGGTGTCTCGCGGACCAAGCTTCCTTCCTGGGACGATATACAAATTCTCACCGCGCAACTACACCGGTTTCCGTTACTTGACGAGGAAGCCGTCGACAGTGAAACGGTGATCGGGCCCCGTGCAAAGTTGCCCTTGAAACTCAAGATCCCGCTCTTTGTTTCGGATATGAGTTTTGGTGCTTTGTCGGAAGAAGCCAAGATCGCGCTGGCCATGGGCGCGGAAGAGGCAGGCACGGGGATTTGCAGTGGCGAAGGCGGCATGCTGCCGGAGGAGCAAGCGGCGAATCGCCGCTACTTTTACGAGCTGGCATCGGCACGTTTCGGTTATGACATCGAGAAGGTTAAAAAATGCCAGGCCTTTCATTTTAAAGGCGGGCAAGGTGCAAAGACCGGCACGGGCGGACACCTGCCGGGCGACAAGGTGCGCGGAAAGATCGCGGCGGTAAGGGGATTGGAGGCGGGCCAAGCGGCCGTCTCGCCGGCGCGTTTTCCGGAGTGGACGGAGCGGTCTCAAATTAAGGCCTTTGCAGATGAGATTAGAAAAGAAACCGGAGGCATTCCCATCGGGTACAAGCTTTCCGCGCAGCAGATCGAAAAAGACATCGACGCCGCCATTGAAATCGGCGTGGACTACATTATCCTCGATGGCCGGGGAGGGGGCACCGGCGCGGCGCCCTTGATCTTTAGAGACCATATTTCCGTGCCGACCATACCCGCTTTGGCGAGAGCCAGAAGACATCTTGATAATAGCGGCCACGCCGATGTGAGTCTGATTATTACAGGTGGCCTCCGGGTTCCGGCGGACTTCGTCAAGGCGCTGGCCTTGGGCGCGGACGCCATTGCGGTTTCCAATGCAGCCCTTCAAGCCATCGGCTGCATCGGTATGCGCGCCTGCCATACCAATAATTGTCCTGTCGGCATCGCAACGCAAAAAGATCACCTCAGAAAAAGATTGATTATAGAAGAATCCGCCAAACGCCTTGCGCAGTTTTTTCAGGCCTCTACCGCATTGATGAAGGTCTTGGCGCGTGCCTGCGGGCATCGGCATCTCAATCAATTTAAGATCGATGACCTCACGACATTTCAGAGAGAGATGAGCCATTTGAGCGGAATTGCCTATGGGGGCTCGGATGCATCACGATGACGGCGTGAAGGACTTTAGGGTTGGGGAAGTCGCTGTGCTTGGCCTTGGGCGTTGGGGGGGTGGCCCGGTGCTTAAGACTTTGTCGTCACATTTTCCAAAGATGACGCTCCATGGGTTTGCACGGTCTAATTATGATGAATGGAAGGATCGGACGGATTTGCCTTCCAATGTTAAGATCTGTCACGCCGAGGATTACCAATGCCTTATCTTGGATCGGCCTGAGATTGACAGGCTTGTGATTGCGACTCGGCAGGCCTCGCATTATGTCTTGGCGAAAGCGGCGCTCTTGGCCGGCAAGCATGTGCTGGTCGAAAAACCGATTACAAAAACGGCGGCGGAAGCCGCGGAGTTGGTGGTGCTTGCCCGGGAAGCGAAGCGAATCTTGGCCGTGGGCTATGAATTGATGTTTGATTCGGAACTTGAACGACTTCACAAAATCCTAAGCCTTCCCCCTTTCAAAGAAATAAGGGCACTTCGGTTGAGACTCCTCAATCCTTTGGCGAGACCTCACCAAGATTTTGACGGAAACGTGATCGAGGATTTGGTTCCACATCTCTTAAGTATTGTGCAGATGTTGGCGGGTAAAAGATCACTGAGTGATTTGGTCGTAGAGACGGAGGCCTCAAAAACGCAAGCTACCATTCGCTTCGAATATGATGGCATTCAGGTATTATTGGAGGTCGATCGTGATTACAAGGAAAAGCAAAAGACCCGAACGGTACAAGTGCTTGGGCCGGAGACGGTGATCGATGCCGACTTGCTTCGGAGCGAGGTCATCATTAAGGATCAAGGCGGGCACTCGATTGACCGAAACGATGCGCGATATCCCCTCGAGTTATTGCGTCGTCATGAAAACCGTTCGACCCCCTTGGCGCGGGAATTTAATGCTTTTTTTGAAAGTGTAGAATCTGGTTTGCTACCTCGGAATGCAGCGATACTGACGGAATGGATCCCTGAAGCGATTGCGCGTATAAATCAAGAGGCTTGATAAAGGATGCCAGTATGGATCGTCTTAATGCTGCTCCTGTCGGCGTCAAGCGCTTTGGCGATGGAATCGGATGCCGGTCTGCTGATTTCGGATCTTAAGGTGGATCCCTCGGCAGGCCATGCCGGCACGATCTATACAATCAGTCTGCGAATTACCATGCCCAAAGCCTCAGATCAATTTGTTCCCTTGCTTCATCAGCTCCGTGAGGGGCTTGAGGCCATGGAGCTTCCCTTGAACGACGAAGGTCGGGACGGAGATCTCAGTCGAGGAGACGGCATTTACAGCGGGCAGACGCGGGTCCCGGACACGGCGGCCCGGCAGGCACATCGATTTGAGGTCTTTGTCCGAGACCAGCTTGGCCGAAAAAGCAATGTTTTGGCGTATTGGTTTAGGGTGCTGGAGGGGGTAAAAATCTAATGCTTGGCAGGGGAACTTTGGGGGTATACATATAAATAATTAAATAGAAGCAAATAGTTATGCTTTTTGTGTTTGGATTCGAGATGTCGAAATCCGGGCCAAAAACTCCAGGTTCTTAGGTCTAAAAGCTTGACAGGCTGAGCGTTTGTGGTATCTTTTGTTTTAAGAAAACTTAATATAATACAAACCAACCGATAAGAGCAAAATCACCGTAAGGTGATGACGCAGAGCGACCGGTCCTAACGACTAAGATGGACAGCGGAGCCGCCGAAATGGTTATTTTTTTCCCGTTTTCTCTTATTTGGAGGACGGGCATTTTTTTTGATTAAAGCAAAATGGAGCTAAGTTAAAATGTGTTGGAAACGGCACGTTCAAAGGGTGCCTTAGATAAATTCATATCTCAATTTGAGAGATCCATCCAGATAGACCCATAGGATTAATCACAAGGGCACTGTGTGCCCCTCTTTGCAAGGCCGACACGGACCCAAGCCGTTGAAGTGAGATCAAATTGTCACGATTGAGAATGAGTACTATAATACTTCTGGTTGCCACCCTCACTGTACCTTTGGTATGGGCCAAGGACAATCCAAAAAAAGAACAGAAGGTATGGAGGGTGCCTCCTCGCAAGGCCCGGATGAAGAATCCGGTCCCTGCGGATGATGCCTCTATTGCTATAGGCAAAAAGATCTATAAGAAGGAGTGTCTCGAATGTCACGGGAAAACCGGGAAGGGAGACGGTCCGGAAACCAAGGATCTGGAAAAAGAGGTTAAAGACTTCAGGGATCCCAAGGTATGGGAACAAAGCGACGGCACCCTTTACTGGAAGACCCGGGTAGGCAGAAAACCGATGCCGGGCTTCAAAAAACTCCTGTCGAAGGAAGAGAGATGGCACGTGATCAACTACATACGGAGCGCTTTCGTCCCAAAGTAAGAGGAGAAGAATTGAGGCTTGCAACGATCCACCCCACGAAGAGAGGTCGAGATTTATGGATATGAAGACGTCAATAGTTGTATTGATTGCATTGGCATTGATGGCGGGCAAGGCCCTGGGTCAAGAAAGAAGTACAGAAGAACGACTGCGTGAATTGGAAGAGGTGGTCCAAGAGCTGGAGACTGCCTTAGAAGAGACGCAGGATCAGGCCAAAGCCGCAGGGCCGGGGACCACAACCCCCCTCACCTCTGGCAACGTTAAAATCGCCTTTGTCGACAAGGAAGGGAAGGACTCAACGACTTCAGTCGTCTTTAGTCCGCACTTCTTTTGGAGGTTTGGAGATCGCGGCTTCTTCGAAAGCCATATCGATTTCGTTCCTGCAAATACCAACGGAGGGGAAGCAAAAGTCAATCTGGAGTTTGCCAATTTCTCTTACATCGTCAGCGATTATGTCATGGTTGAAGTAGGCAAGTTCCTGACACCCTTTGGGTACTTTCAGGAGAACGTTCATACGGCATGGATGAACAAATTACCGGATGAACCGCTTCCGGTGGCAAATGCCGGTCTTACACCCACCAGCAGCGTCGGCGTTCAGCTTCGCGGCGCCGCCCCGCTCGCACTAGGCGTGGTAAAGTATGCCCTCTACCTGTCCAATGGGCCCAGGTTGAACACCGTTAATGGCAAGTTGGAATTCGGCAATCTCACCATCGGAGATACAAACAACAACAAGGCTGTGGGCGCGCGGCTTGCGTTGATGCCTGGTTTTCTTCCGGCCGGCGAGATCGGCTTATCGTTTATGACCGGACAGCTCGATCGCCGCGACGAACTTGTTCCTGAGACCGGTATGTCTCTTTGGGGCTTTGATCTAAACTTTGTCGACACCGTCGATATCGTAAAAGGAAACATCGATGTCAAAGCGGAATGGATCTTCTCAGAGGTAGACACGGTCGACTTTTCCCTAACCAAGAGCGGTACGGTCGGTGCCTTTACCAATAAACGCGATGGCAGCTATGTGCAGATTGCCTACCGTCCTTCGGAAACAGACGTGGCTTTTATTAAAAAAACAGAGGCGGTTGTTCGATATGATGTGCTGAATCTGCCTAGCGGCGCTCCGGATTTCGACGAGTCGCGATTTACCTATGGACTGAACTACTGGTTCAGCCCGAGCAGGGTGTTGAAGGCTGCCTACCAAAATGCGACAAAAGAACGCGCAGATGGAAGTGAGGCCGACACAGTTGCCTATTTTTTACAAGCCGCCATCGGTTTCTAAGAAAACACGGAGAGGAGTGTCATCATGGAAACAAAATTAACAGGTCTATCTGTCATCTCTGTCGGTATTCTTGGATTGGCCCTCATTATGCTCACAGCATGTGCGACACCCAAAGCGAGCGAAAAGGGGCGTTCGGAAGTATGGGGGCAGACCTGCGGAGGCTGTCACTATAACTATTCCCCCTCCTCTTTCAACGACAGCGAATGGGAGCTGTTGGTCCATCACATGCGCCAGAGGGCCTATTTGACCGCCGAGGAACAAAGGCTCATCACCGAGTTCCTAAAAGCCGCTAACTAACGTTCCGATAATGAATAAGCTATCTGAGCCAGGGAGAGGGAAGCAAATCAGCGTCTTGCCGATGTTCAAGACACTTCAGGACTGGCAACGACTCTTCATCATTATCGGAATCGTCATCATCGGCGCTGTGGGCACAGCGGGGTACCTGGCCTCCAAGCGCCAGCCGCACTTTACCCCCTTTATGCGTGGAGAGTATCTGGCCCAACAGCTGGGCTGCTTTGCTTGTCACGGACCGGGCGGTATCGCAGGCAACCAAAATCCGGGTGCGCTGTGGGGCGCAATCCCCCCCCTTTCGGCTAATGGAGCGATTACATCTTTCATACAAAATGAACAGGAGATTCGGGAATGGATATTATATGGTGCGCCCCGCCGTTTGTGGATCGACGACGACACACGGGCCAGGCCCACCAATGTCCATCGAGGGAATGGAGTTCGGACAGACCCGAAAGCCCCCCTCGGATTAATTCCCATGCCGGCCTTTAAAGGACTGGTGTCGGAAGGAGACCTGGAAGATTTGGTTGTGTTTGTCACCACCGTTGCCAAATTACAACTCCCCGCCCCGCCGGAGGCCGAAGAAGGCCGCCGTATCGCTTCCCGCTTAGGCTGTTTCGGCTGTCATGGTCCGGGCGGAAGAGGAGGGAGCGTCAATCCTGCAAGCTTCAAAGGGTATATTCCGCCCTGGGACGGAGAAGATTTCGAAGAAATTGTTCAGGATGAAGACGAACTCAAGCAGTGGATCCTGGAGGGAAAGATCGACCGCTTTGAAGCGAATCCTCTGGCGACCTATTTTACACAGGGCCAGATCATTCAAATGCCGGCATACCGGAACATTTTGAAAGAGGGTGAACTGGAAGCGATCATTTCTTATATAGAGTGGTTGCGCGATGTGGACAAGCAGATTACGCAGTCTTGGGTGGACGATATTGTCCCCGCAATCGTCAGCGAGGTGGAACGGGGACACTGGCTGTATCGGCAAACCGGATGTGTGGCCTGCCACGGACCGGAGGGTGAAGGCGGTGTTGAGAATAAGAATGCAGCGGGGGGATTCGTCCCGACCTTGAACGACCTGGCTGAAAAGATGGAACTCTTCGAAAAAGAAGAGGTCGATGCGGTGGTGGCCGTGATCGAGCGGGGCTTGGACCCCGATGATCCCTCTATTCCTCTCCCCCTCCCTGATCCCGATGGCTTCCGATCACTGTATTCGGAGGTTCGAGATCTCATCCTACAAGGTGGTCATCCCCGCAAACGGGACAAAAAGGAATCGCCTCCCCCTATCGTCATGCCTGCGTGGCGTTTTAGACTGCACGCAGACGGTGGCCCAGCCTCTAGGGCAGACATCAACGCCATCATTGCTTATCTTCTGAATTTACAGACCTTTGAGGAGGACGAGGAAGCCCTCTAAGACCCTTAAGGAATCTCACGGTTAAATCTGTAGATATCCTGGTGAACTAAAAAAGTGTGTGTGCTTACGCTTCCTGGGAGGGACCCTGGATCTCTTTGATTGTTCGGATACAGTCAAGGAGCTCTCGGTGCTCATTTTCCTGGATCATAAGGGCTTTCGGCCCTTCCGCCGGCGGCCTTCCAAGGATGTCTTCGAGGAGAAGCCGTAGTTTTTGGTCGGCATCCCAGACCGCATCTTCCCTTTCAAAATACTGGTTGAGCAGCTCTGCGGGGCCTTGAAGATGGTCTTTGGGACGGAGGGTAATTCTTTTAGTCCGCTCGCCTTGGAGGCGCGCATGCAGCACCCTCTCTATATGGTAGACGGGTCCCGCGACGCGGTGGCTGTAATAAATTCCTATGAAAACGGCAAGGATAAAGATCAGAGCCGCCCCGAAAGCAAGATAGGGGAAAGAGGTCATCAGTGTGTCGAGTATATTCCTCGAGACCAACATCCGCTTGCGAGAAAAGGCATTAATAAGTAACGGGAGTAATAACAGAATGCCCACCCCGATAAAGATTCCTGATACAGCCAACACACCGGTAAACAGGGCCGCACGCTGCTGAAAGGCGGGTCGTATGAGGAGAATCGTTTTTCGTTTTTTGGACTTAGGCATTTACATCTCCTCATGATGCGAGTAGGACCATCGAGACCGATTTTCACCCATAGGAAAAGAGATACAACGTATAGTACCACAGATCTCGCAAAAGTGGTGCTGTTTGATCAGCGACAATTGATGCTCCCGCTTCAACCAAACTCAAAAGAACCTTTGCCTGGATTGTCTTCTATATTGATAGTTGTTAATCTTACACGCGCATTGCAAGGAGTTTTCGGCGGATTAGCGCTCGTATTTGGCGAAGATTATTATCTGTTATTAAAATTCGCTGGAGCATTAGTAGTGTACATCGCAGTCGTATTTTTCCTGGCAAGAAAAAATTCCTTCTTGGCTACGTTCAAGATTCTGTCAATTTTTTATTTAATGGCTGCTGTTTTGGGTTTTATTGCGATGTTATTTATATCTGAAAGTGATAAGCAAATCATGAATACTTACTCTGTTTCTTCTTATGTTTTATTGTTTTTGATTTATTTTTCAGTGTTTTTTGTAAATAAAAGGAAAGTGACTTATGGAACAGATGGGTAAACTATTGGTCAAAATATTCGCAATTTTCGCATTTATGTACATTACAGCAACACCGGTGATTGCTATTGCTGATGTACTCCAAGGAGAATTATTTGGCTATAGATTAGGGGACAAATATCCTGTTTCCGATGATACAAAAGGAAGTCAATTATTTTTTAATAATACCTATGAGTTAGTTGCAGAAAATCCAATCAAGCCAGAAGTCATCGGGGAAGTTCGCCTTATAACAAGCATGAAATCATTTACTATTGTCGGTATTATTGCAATTACGGAATTTGAAAATTACAGGGAAGCAAAGGGATTTTCTCTAGACTATGAAACTTTTCTAAAAGCCAAATATCCCGAAGAGAAACTTGAGAACAACCGTCCCTTGGATGGTTTAATAATTAAATTAAATGATAAATACCAATTGTCGACATTCGTAACACAAGTAGATGAAAGTGTGCCGGAAAAATATAAAACTGATAAGAAGGAAAACGAAAAACTATTTTTCCAAGTCAGCCTTAATTTTATTGACGCATCCGAAGTTAAGGATTTAATTGAAAAAGAATACAAGGAGCTTCTACTAGAAGAAGCAGAAAAAGAGGGATTAACTAAGGGGCATTAACATGGTAGCTATTTTACGATTTTTCAAGCAATAAAAGCCCTACCCATCGCCAGACTGTGTGGAAACTCTTTAAGCAATATACCATTTCTGATATAATTACTCCAATCTTAAACCATTGAAAGGAGTAATGGGATATGTCCTATATTGAGGGGATCAGCCGAGATCAAATCGTCTTATTCCCATAAGAAATGGATGACTACATTACCAAAGAGAACCCCGTTCGTTTTATCGATGCCTTCGTGGATAAAATGGATTTTAAGGCATTGGGGTTTAAAAAGACACAACCCGCAATAACCGGTCGTCCCGGTTACGAGCCCAAGGATTTACTGAAACTCTATATCTACGGATACAAAAACAGAATCACATCGAGCCGTCGGCTTGAACAGGAAACCCATCGCAACATGGAAATCATCTGGCTTTTAAGAAAACTGAGGCCCGACTTCAAAACCATCGCGGACTTTAGAAAAGAGAACGTTTCGGCCTTTAAATCCGTCTTTCGTCAATTCACCTTGTTGTGCAATGCCCTTGATCTCTTTGCAGGAGAGCTGGTTGCCATTGACGGGACAAAAATAAAGGGCGTCAACAACCTGCATCGGAATTATCCAAAGACCCTGTTAGAAAAAAAGCTCAAAGAGATCAATCAAGGGATGGAAGACTACTTGAAAGAGATTGAGACCAGCGACCAGCAAGAGACCGGGATAACAAGCCCGAGCGTTTCGGAGCTACAAGAAGCGATCGACTCCCTGGAGACAAAAAAAGATCGATAGGAAGAAATGCTAAAACAAATGGATGAAACAGGCGAGACACAGATCTCCCTGACCGACCCGGACAGCCGGTCCTTTCCGAGGAAATTTGGTGTTCCCGTCGGCTACAACGCCCAGAGTGCCGTTGACGATAAACATCACCTCATCGTAGAGCAGGAAGTCACCAAGGCCGTGACCGACATCGTACAATAGCGACAAAGCCAAAGAAACCCTGGGGGTGGAAAAACTAAAAGTCGTTGCCGATGCAGGCTACTGCAATGCGGCAGAGATCAAAGCCTGCGAAGAAGCAGGGATTGAAGCCTATATCCCCAAGGTCAATACATCCAACAGCACGAAAAAAGGGCTTTATGGGAAAGAGCAATTTACATACGATGCAGCGAACAACAGCTACATCTGTCCTGCCGGAAAGAAACTGCCTTATCGATTTGAAGGATATGAAAAACGTCGAAATAAGCGAAGAAGCGGACTCTATTACGTCGGGGAAGCATGCCAAACTTGCCAACAAAAACGACTATGCACAACCAGTAAAGACCCGAGACGGATCACGCGATGCCCGGGAGAAGATGCGATCGACCGCATGGCGATTCAGATGAAACGGCATCCTGAAATCATGAAGAAAGGGAAGCAGATTGTGGAACATCCCTTCGGAACGATCAAGTTCTGGAATCATCAGAACGCATTTTTGATGAAGGGATTGGAAAAGGTAAGAGCGGAATTCAGCTTATCGACCCTTGCCTATAACATGAAACGCATCATCAACCTTGTCGGCGTAGAAAAGATGATTGAAGCCCTCGTATAAGGGCTATTTATCTCAGTTTTTAAGAGATGGATGCCTCTCTTAGTTGTGTTTTTTTGCCCTCTGACCGAGAGAGGCATCAAATCCCAAACAGCGGAGAAAATCACAGATAAATATTTTCCCCGCTGTTTAAGGAAGCGAGGAGTCATCCGTTTTCACACAGTCTGTCGCTCAACCCGACCGTATAATACTTGCTCGGTTTTAGATCAAGTCATAGGGCAGTCAGGTTAGCTTCATCGTCAACCATTTATTAGATAGTCCAAAAGTGAAGGATTTTAGTCGTATTCGTTAATTTTTTGAATTTAGAATTTCATTGACTATAAGATGGAACACACAAGCTTTAGGTTTGAATTTCAATGCCATAGACCAAAAGTCAGGACGTTTAAGCTCGAAAGGATCGGAGCCTGAGCGCATTGGTCACCACACTGACTGAAGAAAGGCCCATTGCGGCAGCCCCCAAAATCGGTGAGAGCCGGATGCCCCAAATGGGATAGAGCACACCCGCAGCAACGGGAATAAGACTGATATTGTAGATGAAGGCAAAAAAGAGGTTTTGTTTGATATTACGAATGGTTGCGCGCGAAAGCCGAAGCGCTGTGGGGATGCCTTTCAAGTGGCCGCCGACCAGAGTCATATCCGCCGCAGCGAGAGCCACGTCGGTTCCGGTTCCGATGGCCATGCCGACATCGGCACGGGCCAGGGCGGGCGCGTCGTTGATACCGTCACCTACCATGGCCACGCGATGTCCTTCTTTTTGAAGCGCTGCGATTTGAGCGGCTTTTTCATCGGGCAAGACCTCGGCAATGACCTGATCAATGCCCACAACTTTGGCAATCGCTTCCGCCGTCTTCTTTTGATCACCCGTCAACAAAATAACCTTCAGACCGATTTGATGCAGGGCGGTCACAACACTCTTCGCATCTTCTTTGACCGTATCAGCAACAGCAATAACCCCAAAGGGCTTTTTATTCACCGAAACAAACATGGGTGTTTTTCCCGCTTCGGCTAGCGCTTCCGCTTCTTTTTGCAGTGCAGTGATTTCAACACCCTCTTCCTGAAGCCAGCGGGCTGTGCCCAAGAGTACGGTCTTGCCTTCAATTTCTGCCTGAATGCCTTTTCCGGGAATCGCCTGGAACTGCGTTGCCTTGGCCAATACGATGCCCTCTTTTTTTGCGGCGCTCAAAATGGCTTCGGCCAAAGGATGCTCTGATCCTTTTTCTGCGCTGGCCGCATAAAAGAGCAGACTTTTTTTATCTTCAGATGGACTGATGAGATCGGTCACTGCGGGTTTGCCGTGCGTGAGCGTACCGGTTTTGTCGAAGACGACTGCAGTGACTTTGTGCGCATTTTGCAGTGCTTCCCCGCTTCGGATCAAAATACCCGTCTCGGCACCCCGGCTGATGCCCACCATGACAGAAGTCGGCGTTGCCAATCCGAGCGCACAGGGACAGGCCACAATTAAAACGGCGACTGCGGTAAAAAGCGCATGGGTTAATACGGGTTCCGGCCCGACAAAAAACCAGATACAAAAGGAAACAAAAGCAATGCCGATGACGGTCGGAACGAAATAAGCGGAAATCTCATCCGCCAATTTAGCAATCGGGGGCTTGCTCCCCTGTGCTTCTTCAACCAAGCGGATGATCTGAGAAAGGGCCATTTCTGCGCCGACCTGTGTCGCCACAAACACAAAACGTCCGGTCTCATTCAAGGTGCCGCCGACCACCCGATCGCCCAGGCCTTTTTCTGTCGGAAGACTTTCACCTGTAATCATCGATTCATTCACGGCGGAATAGCCTTCGGTGATGTCGCCATCCACCGGGATCTTTTCACCAGGCCGGACGACAAGATGATCGCCCACCGCAACATCAGCCAAAGGGATCTCTTTCTCTTCTCCGTTTTCTTGGAGGATGTGCGCCGACTTCGCTTGAACCCCCATAAGTTTTCGAATCGCGTCCGATGTTTTTCGTTTTGCGCGGTGTTCCAAAAATCTCCCGAGCAGGATCAAGGTGATGATGGCTGCAGAGGTATCGTAATAGACCGCAGAATCAATCCCGCCGTCGGCCAATACCTTGGGGAAAAAAGTGGCCACCATGCTGTAAAAGTAAGCTGTAGAGGTTCCAATGGCAATCAAGGTATTCATATCCGAAGTGCGGTGTCGCGCCGCGCCCCATGCGCCCCGGTAAAATTGCCAGCCCGCCCAGAACTGTACCGGCGTGGCTAAAAGCCATAAGAGGATGTGGGATGACATCGGGCTGAGCCCAAGATTATCACCCAAGTGCATTAGCGCAAAAATAGACAGGGTGAAAGAAGCAGCGGTCAACACTTTTCGTTTTAAGAGGGTTTCGGCACGGCTTTCTTGTCGTGCCTGTTCGTCTTGTTTATTTGTTTCCTCTTTGGCTTGATACCCTGCCTTTTCAATCGCCTTTTTGATTTCGGGCAAATGAGTCAGTGTGGAAAGATAGGAAACCGTCGCTTTTTCCGTCGCCAGATTAACCGAGGCTTTCAACACGCCGGGAGATTTTAAAATGGCCCCTTCGATTCGACTGACGCAGGCGGCACAGGTCATGCCCTCAATTTGCATCGTTGCAGAAGCAAGATCCACGTCATACCCCGCGCTTTGTACCGTTTCAATCAGCGCGTCCAGCGAGGCATCTTCATTCACTTGAACCGTCGCCTTTTCAGTTGCAAGATTGACAGAGGCATCAAGCACGCCCTCTGTTTTTTTGAGAGCACGCTCAACCCTTGAAACACACGAGGCGCAAGTCATGCCCGTAATCGGAAGATCAATGTGATTTTCTTTAATCTCAAGAATAGTCATGTCATTCACTCGATTTGAACTGTATTCGACCCATACTTATTTATATGGGTCTTTTTTTCAGAAAATTCAATGCGAGATCTTTGTGGGTGACGATGATTGATACCAACGCGCCAGTTTGTTTGGCGAAACGCCCATATAATAGAGGCAAAGGAGTGTCATATTCCGAAAACTGACCCAATAGATGCCTTGCTTCAGCCATCGTCGTGCAGAAGTGGTCACGGCCTGATTGAGTAAAACAACTTTCCCTTCCTTTTTTAAGCGTCTTATAAAATCAACATCTTCCATTAAAGCCATCGTTCGAAAGCCCTCCATTTGCTCAAAGACATCCTTACGGACGAAATAGGCTTGGTCGCCATAGGGAAGTCCCAAAAAGGCCGAACGCATATTGGCCACCCAAGTCACAAACCGAAGGAAAGGATGTTTCGATCCGATGCGGAGACGAAACGCACCACCCACAATCGCTGTGTCCTTCATTTTATCATGAATGACTTGGATCCCTTCAAGGGGAAGTGTGGTATCGGCATGGAGGAACAAGAGGATATCGCCTGTGGCTCTCTGAGCCCCTGTATTCATTTGCGTTCCTCTGCCGCGTGACGAAGACAAGCTTACCCGTTTATAGGAAGGGGTCTCCTGATGAGACCATGCCTGTAGCAGTGCCGCTGTTTCATCTTCGCTTCCACCCTCCACAAAAATGAGTTCGTCCATTTGAAGGCGGACGAGGGAAGAAAGCAGATGAGGCAGTTCCGATGCTTCATTGTGTACCGGAATGATCATTGAGATTTTATTTCGTGTTTTTGAAAGAAGAGGGGCTTTTGAGGTGGTGATAACAGAAGACGACTCACGCATCATAGTGTCTGAATTTATTTAAATGAAATGTTCCCACGATCTCCAATTCAAGTGAAGCAGGATCTGTAATATGTGCCATCCTTGTTTATTTTATTGAAAGCAAAAAGGAAACCTGATTATAATATCTTCAGGTTTTATCTGTAAAGGGACCGCTTATGTCTCTAAAGAAAGGCGTTTGTGTTGTCCATCCAGGGAGACGAGATCGAGATTCCCTTAGTCTCACATAAAGCAAACATCCTCAATCGGTTTATCGCGAAGTTTCTCGATTTTCTGATTGTTTCGGCGATTGCCCAAATACCGATTACCAGCAGTTTTATTGCAGCACTTTCCTATATATTGATTTCAGACGGATTTGCGGGAGGAAGAAGTCCAGGGAAACAGATCATTGGTCTCCAGATCATTACCCCTGAAACCGGGGAGGGCATTTCCTTTAAAGAGTCCATCATCCGGAACCTGACTCTTGGCCTGGCCTACCTCCTGTTTCAGTTGCCCTATCTTGGATGGTTCTTGGGAATATTGGTTGTGGGATTGGAATCTCTGTTACTGATTGGTAACCCAAAAGGGCGAAGAATCGGGGATGAACTCGCCAAAACACAGATTCTGGATTATACTATTTTTGAGACATTAAAAAAATAACGGATTAATTAGCGTATCGATGGGGAGAAGAT
The DNA here is from genome assembly GCA_029261135.1 of Nitrospirota bacterium. Lineage (GTDB taxonomy): Bacteria > Nitrospirota > Nitrospiria > SBBL01 > JAADHI01 > JAADHI01. The sequence continues at coordinate 13,702 of JAJDBX010000054.1, read as the reverse complement.
GGGGCTGACAAGCAGTATATTGGGGTGGTTTTCAAATGACCTTGCAATCGATTTAGGCACGGCGAACACATTGGTTTATTCGCGTGGAAAAGGCATTATGATTAATGAACCTTCCGTTGTTGCCATAGAAAAGCGCTCTGAAAAGGTTGTTGCGATTGGTACCGAGGCGAAAAGAATGCTCGGGCGCACGCCGGGTAATATTATTGCGATTCGACCGATGCGAGATGGCGTGATCGCTGATTTTGAAGTGGCTGAGAAAATGCTGAGTTACTTCATCCGAAAAGCGCACAATCGAACCACCTTTGTTCGCCCCAGAGTGATCATTGGGATCCCATCTAAAATTACACAAGTCGAACAACGGGCGGTTCGGGATTCTGCAGAGTTAGCGGGTGCAAGAGAAGTGTATCTTATCGAACAGCCGATTGCCGCAGCGATCGGGGCAGGTATGCCGATTTCAGAGCCATCGGGCAATATGGTTGTTGATATTGGCGGGGGGACAACAGATATCGCTGTCATCTCCCTGGCAGGGATCGTTTATTCTGAATCGGTGAAAACTGCCGGAGACAAGATGGATGAGGCGGTTTCCAGTTATATTAAACGAAAATACAATTTGCTGATTGGTGAGCACATGGCGGAGCAGATTAAGTTTGAGGTCGGATCTGCTTATCCATTAAAAGAGAAGCGAACCTATATGATTAAGGGGCGGGATCTTATTTCAGGGATTCCAAAAACGCTGGTCATTGAAGATGGTGAGATCAGGGAAGCCCTGGCCGGCCCTATTTCTATTATTGTCAACGCGATTCGGGTGGCGCTTGAGAATACGCCCCCTGAATTGGCGGGTGATATTATTGATCATGGCATTGTCCTCGCAGGAGGAGGTGCATTGCTCAGGGGTTTAGATACGCGCTTGCGAGAAGAAACCAATCTCCCGATTATTACCGTGGACAATCCATTAACGACCGTTGTGCTTGGAACAGGTAAGGCATTGGATCAGCTCAGTCTCCTCAGGAAAATTGCCATCGCATCTCAAGCTTCTACAAGATAACACGACCTTAAAATGGCGTGGCTAGGGGGCAAGCAGCCACTTAGAACCGTATCTTTTTTTTATACTAAGCGCTTGTTTGTGTTCAAGTCGCAAGGTTTTAGGCATGTTCGACTTAAGCAGTTTTCCTAAAAAAATCTTATATTTTGTTATGACACTGGTTCTTGTTGGTTTCCTTTTTTTTCCTGAGGTACAAAAAAAACCCATAAAGGTGTTAAGTCTCCCGGCCGGGACAGCCGTTTACTACCTTCAGGTCATCTCCAGCGGATCAATGAGTGGTCTCGGACAGATTTGGGACGATTATCTCTATCTCATTAATGTTCAGAAAGAAAATAAGTTGCTTCGCCAGTCTCTGGCTTCTCTGCAAAGCGAAAACAGTCGGCTTAGAGAGAAAGAAGTCATGGTTGATCGACTTAAAATGCTGTTGACTTACAAAGAACATTCTAAAGTCGATACCATTGTTGCCGGAGTCATCGGCCGAAAACCCTCTCAATGGTTTGATACCATTATGATTAATAAAGGGCATTCGGATGGGATTCAAATTGATATGGGTGTACTTTCACCGCAAGGCATCGTCGGAAAAATTATCGACACGGGTCCACATTACGCTCAGGTGCTTTTAATTTCTGATCGAAACTCTGCAATTGGGACAATGGTTCAAAGAACCCGGGATGAAGGGATTGCTCAAGGTATTGATCTGAACACACTCCAACTCAAGTACCTGCCACATGATTCCAAGGTTTCTATCGGAGATGTCTTAGTCACTTCAGGGATGGAAGGCAGTTTTCCCAAGGGGCTTAAGATCGGGCAAGTGAAGGATATCGAACTTCGCGAGGGCGAAATGTTCTTAAAAATTAAAACCACCATCGGGGCAGACATTAAAAAAATCGAAGAAGTGATGGTGATCCGGTCGATTCAAAATGAAGAACAACCTTAGTTGCAGGGAACAATATGGAACGACAGTATGGTTTTAATCTTTTAGGGGTGTGCTGAATTGAATTGGTATGTCAAAGTATTGTTTGCACTGATGATTGTTCCGATTCAATCTGTATTTTTAGAGAAAATTCAAATTGGCGGGATTAAACCCGATATCGCCCTTGTTTTTATTTTTGTTCAGGGTTGGGTCTGGGGGAAGAAAAGTGGGTTTTTCTGGGGCATGGTTCTTGGGGGCTTTATTGATCTTTTTTCAACAGGAACGCTCGGCATGAGCCTCATCATAAAAAGTATCATCGGGGCGCTCTCCGGCATATTGGGAAAATCTTTTTTACATCTCTCGCTTCAGGGGTATGTTCTTTTGTTTTTGGGCATTTCATTGATTCATGATATTTCAGGGTTCTTTTTTCTTCATGGCTTAGGCGCAGAGGAATTTTTTTCAGCTTTAACGGGTAATGCTTTGATCCGTGCCATTTATAATACTTTTTTTGCAATCGGGGCCATTCTCTTTGTGTGGGATCGATTTAACCAAAAAGGAACATTTGAATATGGGGGGACTATCCTTTCCCCAGGAAGAAGATCGGGAACTCGCAGGTAGGATTTACCGGTTCTTTATACTTCTTATGATTGGACTTACCGCGTTATTGTTTCGGGCGTGGAATCTTCAAGTCAGCCAGGGGCCCTATTACCTTGAGCTTTCCGAAAACAATCGACTCCGGGTCGTCGCGACCCCTCCCCCCCGGGGGCGCATTTATGACCGCCACGGCGCTTTATTGGTCAATAATGCGCCCAGCTTTAATCTTTATCTCGTCTTAGGGGATATTCCAGAACTTGAACCGGTCATCGATTATCTCGTTGGTATTATCGAGATGACGCCAGAAGACGTAAGCGGGCTGATTGAAGAAAGAAAAAAAAGTGATCCCTACTATCCCATCAAAATTAAGGAAGGGCTCAGCATGCGGGAGGTTGCGGTGATCGAAGGACATGGCCTTCAACTCCCCGGCGTGAAGATTGAGGCTGAATTCAGGCGGGATGCCATTTCGGGCACCTTAGCGGCACATCTATTGGGATATGTGGGGGAAGTCACCCGAGATCAGCTCAAAAATAAAAGATATGAGCAGCTCAAAGGCGGAACAATTATTGGTCAATTTGGTGTTGAGCAATCCTACGATTCAATCTTGCGTGGCACACCGGGCGAGAAAAAAATCGAGGTGGATGTCTTGGGACACGAACGGCAGGTGGTCAAAGAAATTTTGCCACAACGCGGCAATGATATCTATTTGGCACTTGATCTTGATCTTCAGAAAGCGGCCGAAGTCGCACTCTCAAACAAGCCAGGCGCGATTGTCGCCCTTAATCCGAAGAACGGAGATGTGCTGGCCATGGTCAGTCATCCGGCTTTTGATCCGAATATTATGTCGGGGGGAGTCTCCACCAAAAACTGGAAAGCGCTCATAGAAGATAAAGATCGTCCCTTGACCAATCGAGTGATCCGGGGACAGTATCCGCCTGGATCCACATTCAAAATTGTTCTCGGTGCGGCGCTTTTGGAAACCAAGACTGTCTCTGCTTCTGATACGATTCAATGCAAGGGAACGATTCGTTTTGGTGAGCGTAATTTTAATGATTGGAAAAAATGGGGACACGGGAAAACAGACCTACATAAATCCCTGGTTGAGTCCTGTGATGTTTATTATTACGAAATGGGGCTCAAACTCGGGGTGAATACCATCGAAAAATATTCTCGGCTTTTCGGGTTTGGAAAGCCAACAGGAATCGAGTTGGCGTATGAAAAAGGCGGACTGATTCCCACCACAACATGGAAAAAAGAAAAGTTTAATGAGCCTTGGTATCCCGGGGAAACCCTTTCTGTTTCAATAGGCCAAGGTTATGTCTCTGCGACGCCGCTTCAACTGGCGACTATGATTGCGGCAGTTGCAGGTGAAGGTATTTGGCATACCCCTCGACTGCTCATTAAAACAAGAGATAATAAAACAGATATGTTTAGGGATGTTCAAGCTTTCAGTGGACGCCAAATCCCCATTTCAAAAAAATCTTTAGAGACGATCAAACACGCGCTCGCAGGGGTTATCTCTGACCCTCATGGCACAGCCAGGAAATCCCAATCATCCACTGTTGACATCGGCGGAAAGACTGGAACAGCTCAGGTGGTCGGTCGTGCAAGTTTTGAATTTGAAGATGTGCCAGAGGAACTTGCCGATCATGCATGGTTTGTTGCATTTGCCCCTGTGGAAAACCCGGAAATTGCCATCGTTGTTCTCGTCGAAAATGGTGGACACGGGGGTTCGGCTGCAGCGCCTCTCGCGCGTGATATCATCGAGGCTTACTTTAAAGCAAAAGAAGAGAAACCGAGTACAGTTGAAACACACGAAAAACGCCCAATCAACATGGGTCAGAATGACAGCATAGAGGAGACCCATGGCTAACCACCGCATGCTGTCAGGGACAGACAAGCTTCTTTTTATCATCCTTTTTTTCATTCTTGCAATTGGTGTACTTTCTATTTACAGTGTCACAGGTGGGCTCGCCTCAAGAAGTGGCACTCCCCTTTATTTAAAACAAATTACTTGGATTATTATCGGATGGATTGTTTTTTTAGCGATGGCCTGGGTTGACTATCGCGAGATGGCCCGGTTTGCCTTTCCCATTTACGGGGTCACTTTGTTTCTGCTTGCCTTAGTGCCTCTGGTCGGACACACTGGGATGGGCGCAAGGCGGTGGTTGGTGATAGGATCATTTTCATTCCAACCGTCTGAATTGGTTAAAATAGGATTACTCTTTGCTCTGGCGAAACACTTTTCAGACGATTACCCCAAAGAAGGTCTTGATTTGAAACGCTTGTTGTTTTCCGGGATATTCCTTTTTGTTCCTTTTATTTTTATTTTAAAACAGCCAGATTTAGGGACTGCACTATCGGTGTCCACCATGTTTTTGAGCATGATTTTCATTCTAGGGTTGAAGTCCAAATTTTTGATCTACTCCTCATTGATTTCCGCCATGCTTTCTCCCTTTATTGGTCAGTTTTTTTGGGATCATCTTAAGGAGTATCAAAAAAAACGCCTCTTCACGTTTATCAATCCGGCAGAAGATCCGACTGGAACGGGTTATCAAATTATACAATCGAAGATTGCCATTGGCTCCGGAGGGCTCTACGGAAAAGGCCTCTTTGGTGGGACTCAGAGTCAGCTTAAATTTTTACCTGAACGTCACACAGATTTTATTTTTTCAGTTTTTGCAGAGCAATGGGGTTTTGTGGGTGTACTCGTGCTCTTCACATTTTTTTTCTTAATCATTTTGTGGGCAATCGATGTTGCGGTTAAAGCAAAAGATCCGCTGGGCTCTTTGCTTGCCGTTGGCATTATTGGTTTAATCTTTTTTTATTTTTTTATCAATGTCGGCATGACACTCGGTGTGATGCCAGTCGTCGGTGTTCCGCTCCCTTTAGTTAGTTATGGGGGGAGCGCGATGGTGACAACACTTGGAATGCTTGGGCTCCTACTTAATATAAAAGTACGGAGATTAATGAGATAAGACAACCGACCTCAAATTGTTAAACGGTTCTCTTTTGGGTTCCAGAATCGGCCTTTTGCACACTGTCTCTTGTTCTGAGATTGGTTTGCGGTTTTTTGAAGCAATGTCGGAATCTCCAAAAGTTTTGAGCGGTTTAAAGAAAATTAGGTCAGAAAAGGAAATTCTCTTTTAGTCATTTAAGCACATTCTTGCTTAACGGTAACTTATGTTTCCCGTTTAATAAGGGGTTCTCGTATTGTTTTTTAAGAGCGAATATTGCTTGATTGACTGATTGAGGCGTTCCAGAAAGAGAATGCCATGTCTACTGAAATTGTCATTAATGTGGCACGTGAAGAATCACGTGTTGCACTTATCGAAAACAAAGTTGTCACGGAGCTTTATTTTGATCGCAAAAAAGAACGTGGCATTGTGGGAAATGTTTACAAAGGCAAAATAGTCAAAGTCCTTCCTGGGATGCAGGCGGCCTTTATCGACATCGGGATGGAAAAGGCTGCTTTTCTCTATGTTGCCGACATTATGGTGGTCAAACAAGATCCTCCTAAGAAAGAGAAGCCTCGAAAAAAAGCAAAAATCGCCGATGAAGCTAGCAAAAAAAAAGACTCTGATCAAAATGTCGCATCCCAAGCGGCGCTCGAAATTTCTCCACCTAAAATCACGGAAACTATCGAGGAAAATACAGATGTGGAAGTGGGGGAACAAGATGCAGATGATCACACGGATGTCCCCGTTGTCTTGGATCAAACAGAAAAATTAGAAAACGGAGACGGTGAAAATGGCGACGGTGAAAATGGCGAGGAAGAACTGGATCTAGAAGAAAGTACGGACGAAGATCCAGTTTCCGTCATCAGGCGACCCAAAAAGAGATCCTCTCGTGCGATTGAATCTTTGATCAAAGAAGGGCAAGAAATTATTGTCCAGGTTTCAAAAGAACCCATTGGCACAAAAGGGCCTCGTGTCACGACCTATGTTTCCCTTCCGGGCCGTTATCTTGTCTACATGCCCATGGTCAACCATGTTGGTGTTTCACGTCGGATTGGTAAAGATGGCGAGCGCCAACGACTAAAAGAAATGATTCATCGCCTTCGAAAAAAGGGCTGTGGATACATTGTCCGAACAGTCAGTGACGGTACGACGGAAGAAGAATTTAAGCAGGACATCGATTTTCTCGAAGTGGTTTGGCAAAATATTCTTAAAAAAGGCAAGAAAAAACCTGCCCCCACCTTGCTCCACAATGATCTGGATCTCATCTTTAGAACCGTTCGCGATCTTTTTACCAAAGATGTGAGCAAGCTCATTATCGACTCAAAAAAAGAATATGACGGGATCAATGAATTTGTCGGGACTTATTTGCCGTCCTTCCTGCCTCGTGTCAGTTTATGGGATAAAAATGAGCCGATATTTGATGCCTATGGCGTCGAAGTCGAAATATCAAAAGCGAGAAATCGGCGCGTCTGGTTGAAATCCGGGGGGTACTTGGTCATCGATCATGCCGAAGCCCTGACTGTTATTGATGTCAACACGGGACGATTTGTCGGTAAAAAAGATCTTGAAGAAACTATTTTTAAAACAAACCTTGAAGCGGTTAAAGAAGTTCCCTACCAAATGCGTCTTCGAAATATTGGAGGGATCATCATCATTGATCTTATTGATATGGAAAAAGACCGTCACAAAGATAAGGTCATGAAGGTCCTACATGATTCAATTTCTGGAGATAAGGCACGGGTTAATGTCCTCAAAATCTCAGAACTTGGGCTGGTTCAAATTTCACGCGAACGCACAAGAGAAGACCTTCTGAGTATTCTTTGCGATCCTTGCCCTTACTGTGAAGGCAGGGGATTGGTGAAATCACCGACAACGGTCAGTCATGAGTTATTCCGTGAAATCCGCTTGATTGGTCCTTCTCCCCGTGACAAAAAAATCATTGTCGGGGTGCATCCCACGGTTGCAGCCTACTTATTTGATGAAGCGGGGGAAGAGGTTGATGCACTTGAAAAACAGTACGAGAAAAAGATCATCATTAAAGCTGACTCAAATCTGCACAATGAGCAATACGACATCGCCACGTTTTAAGACATTTGTGTCAGTTGGCGATGAGAATGCTTTAAAGAAAGAGATTTCCTCCGCGAAGGGATGGGATGTTTTGACTCTATCGGAAGCACAAATCCAATGAAAAGCATCTTGTATAAAATATGTAGGACTTCTCGTAGCTTACTGTGAAGCAGAATGGGTCATTCCATATTTATTGCGTTTGAGGAAAAACTGATCCAGCTCTAAACGAAAATACCGGATTATAGGGTTGATGATTTTCTGTACAATAGTTACCCGAAAGTGTTTTCATTGAACTGTTTCTGTATCTGCTCAACTTCATCCATGTTTTCGATCAAAGCTCGGACACAATCCTGATCTAGGGATTCCCCAGCAAGCCGCTTCAGCTCCTGAATCGCTTGTTCATTGCTCCATGCTTCTTTATATGGGCGGGTACTGGTGAGTGCGTCGAAAATGTCTGCTACAGCAATAATACGTGCTTCCAAAGGAATGAGCCCGCCTCCTATTCCTTTTGGGTAACCGCTTCCGTTCATCGTTTCATGATGGTACTCAGCGATGTTACGCAAGACATTGATGTCGTCAAATTTCTCTAGCCCGAAATTATCGAGAAGATCGTCGATGATTTCACGACCCTTTTGCACGTGAGATTCCATCACTTTTTTTTCCGTTTCGTTTAGTCTGCCGGGTTTGAATAAAATATGGTCGGGGATCGCGATTTTCCCAATATCGTGATGGGGAGAAAACATAAAAATATGTTCAATATAACTGTCGTCCAGATCATACTTTTCAGTTAAGGCATTGGCAATCATCCGGCTGTAACGGGACATTCGATCTAGATGGCTTCCGGTTTCAGCGTCACGCGCATGTGTGATATGGCCTGTGGTTTTCATCAGTGCGCTCAGTGTTTCAATCGAGTTGAATTCATTAATTACCATCAAGGCAATCATATGTCCGTAAATATCGATTTGATGCAAGACGTTTTCAATAAACACCTCTTTTTTATTTGAATTAAAAAATATAAAACCCATAAATATGCCATTTTTAAAGATCGGCATGGTATAGCTGGCTTCGTAAGTTTGTCGACCGATTCTCTTGGTATGCTCTCGCCCTCCGGTTTCGAAGGTCAGCAGGTTGTTGACGACCCGCGGCAAGCCTTTCTTGAGTATTTCCTTGAGCGAGGGGGCATCGTCGAGCAAAGCCTGGTAATGGTCAAGCGGGTTGTCTTCGCCACTGCTATGCAGAAAGGTTTTTAAAACCTTCGTTTCGGGATCATAAATGGCGATGGCAATCCGTACGATAAAGGGGAAGGTTTTGTTCAAGGATTTGTGGGCGACGGTGAGTTTCTCGTGCAGAGTGATTTGTTGATCTATTTCGACAAGGCTGTCCCGATGCTCAAACATGCTCCCTCCAATGTCAATGTCTAAGTGTTTTAAGTATAGATCGAAATCGATGAAGAAAAAGGGGACGCACTTCGTTTTACTTAAGGACTACAACCTATAGATTGAAATATGATAATTAGTTAGGATATGAAAATCCCCGATACACCAAAAAATGACGAATGCCAGTACAAAACCTTGTGTGGATCGAAGTTTAAGGAAATACAGGGTTTCTGGGAAGAAGGAAAAATCTTCAATCCGATAAAATCGTAAACTCTAAAGATTAAATGATATGAGAAAAATTGTTGAATAGGGTCAGTCTAAAGCGGTTTCTTGCCCTCAGCTCAGAATCGATAGAATTCCACGAAAAAATTAAAACAAAATTGAGTAGGTTTTCGGTATTCTCTAAAATGAAAAAATCGAATTTATCGTGGAAATATTTTGCGTGATACTCTAAATCAGGGTAACATCTATTAAGTAAGCGTACTCTCGTCTATCTAAAATGGAAAGCAATTCTGGAGAACATATTTTTATACCAAGGATTTTATAGAAATGTCAGCTGTCTGGAATTTTTTTTGAGATGAAAGAACAAAAAAAGAACCTAGAAAAAAGACTGATTGATTCGGAAGCGCAATACCGCCACATCTTCGAACAGTCTGGAAATATTCTCATCGTGATTGAACCTGATTCAGGCCGAGTTGTAGCCTTCAATGATAATGCACATCTATACTTGGGGTATACACGAAAGGAGTTTACTGATCTAAAGGTATTAGATTTTAATGATAAATCAGACGAAGGTCTCATCAGGGAGCTAGAGTCCCTCCGAATCCAAGGAAACAGGACTTTTATGGCCAAACACCGAACAAAGGAGGGAAAGAGTCGGGATGTCCAGATCGAGTCTAAGGTCATTGCCCTTAACGACAAAGGTTATTTATTATGGAACTGTCGAGACGTCACCGATCACATACTGTCCGAAAGGTTTAAGCATCTTTCCGCGTCCATCTTTGATGCCACCCAAGAAGCGATTCTGGTGACCGATACTGATGGACACATTATTTTGGTTAATCCCGCATTCACTCGAATAACAGGCTACACTCCCGAAGAGGTACTGGGAAAAAATCCCAAGATCCTTCAATCTGGCAGGCATGATCCAGCTTTCTATAAAGCGATGTGGGAATCGATCCAGCAAACGGGGCACTGGCGGGGAGAGATTTGGAATCGACGGAAAAGCGGGGAAACCTATCCAGAATGGCTTTCGATTATGGCAGTGAAAGATGGACAAGGTCATGTTGTTCAATACACTGCTCTTTTCAGCGATATCACACATCGCAAAGAGGGGGAGATGGCGCTGAAATTACAAGCTTACTATGACCCGCTCACGGATCTCCCGAATCGTATTCTATTCTCAGAACGCTTTTCTCAAGCAATTAAACAGGTGCGACGAGATCGACAAAAAGCGGCACTTCTTTTTGTCGATCTCGATCGTTTCAAAGAAGTAAACGACACCTTTGGTCATGCCACGGGGGATATCATTTTAAAAATGGCAGCCGTTCGACTGAATTCCTGTGTGCGGGAAACCGATACGGTTGCCCGCACTGGCGGTGATGAATTCATCATTGTTCTCACTAATATCAAAGGGGGACAAGAGGCATCTATTGTTTCTGAAGAGATCCTGAAAAAAATTTCAAATATTTTTGAAATCGACGGGCATCACATCTCTATTGGTTCCAGTATCGGTATCACGATCGTGCCTGACGATGGGGAAGATGGAGCGGATCTTATCCAGAAGGCCGATATGGCTATGTACAAATCCAAATCCTCCGGACGCAACTGTTACCATTTCTATAGTGAAAAAATGGAAAACTGAGGAATTAAATAAACCACGATGTCCTGACTTAAGGTGAAATTGATCAAGCATCTTATTTTAATCAGGTTAATGTTCGTCGAAGAAAACTTGCGGGCATCGGTGGAAGGATAGCGCCTGAGGTATTCCTATGAAGATTTCTTTTCAAATAACTCATTTGCAGCATTTAAAGATCTCCTCAAAATATAGCGGGATAGAAATTGAGTAAATGAAAAGAGAGCTAGTATGGAGCTTACTGGAAGAATTAGGGCTTCTTCTGTATCGGTTATCAAATGATCTCAATATCCGAAATATTTTTTGACAAATCGGTGAGTTCTATCCAAAAGATCCCATTTTCAGAGTCAATGGCAACAGGGTATCCATAGTCCTGTCTCAAGTTTTAACCCTGTTTCGGCCTGTTTTTATTGCCTAGAATAACAAATATTTGATTCCATGAGGTGAAAGGTTTAGAGTCCTTGCAAAATAGCTTCAACACAGGTTAAACCATGCATACGCGAGCCTCTCTGAGGAATCCTAAACAGCAAGATAAACTGAAGCATCAAACCATAAAGCGGGATAATCCCCTTCCCAGATCTCTTCAATCGAACATGCCTTTGGGCTTAGAGCGTCGCTTCGGCAATCAAGCGATTCAAAAATTCATGGGTGCGTACATGATTCAAGCCAAGTTAAACATCGGCGCAGCGAACGATGTCTACGAACAGGAAGCGGATCGTGTGGCCGCGCAAGTGATGCGCATGCCGGATCGACAAATTGTTGAAGGGGATGCAAGGACATCTGATCAAAAACCCGATATCCATCGAAGCTGCACGGATTGTGAAAGTGCGCTCCAACGACAAGCCGAAGAAGAAGGTGAGGAGGCGTTGGTCCAGCCCAAATCAAGAGGTAGAAGTGGAACGCCCTCAAGCACTTTTGAAGGAGGGGTACCTGCAATTCAAGGGCATGGCGCACCCTTGTCTAAATCGGTACGAAACTTTTTTGAACCGCGTTTTGGCTCGAATTTCAGCGATGTACGCATTCATGCGGATGAAAAGGCAGGGCAGCTCGCAGGCCAAGTCAATGCGAAGGCCTTCACGCTGGGGAAAGACCTGGTCTTTGCTTCAGGCCAGTATTCACCCGAAACAAGGGAGGGCAAACAACTCTTGGCACACGAGTTGACCCATGTTGTCCAGCAAGGGGGTGGACAAGTCCGTCGGATGATACAGATGAAGCGAAAATTTACGCCGGGCCGACCAGCACATGATCATAAATCCGGGAAATGGGCTGCCGTACAAGCAGCGGCCAAGAAAAACTGTTCCGTCACCGATGAACGGGGCAGAATCGAATGTGTCTGCGCAACGCTTTCACCTGAGAATGTCATGAAAACGGTTTTATTTGTTGAAATGGATGGCAAACCCCTGGCCACGGAACATTTAAACCATTACATCAGCGGGGGCGGAAAAAAGTTTGATGAAGACAGCAATTTAAGAGATCTGATTGATCAGGATGACCAAGTCAGGGGAAAATTCTCTAAAGCCATTGCGGTTTCAAAGACGAACAATATCCCCATTTGGCAAGGGGATTACAAGGTACAAGATTTTCGATATGCCTTTGGTGGGATTGACCGGGTGGATTATGATGCGGATGTCAAAAAAGGGACTGTGGATATCTGGTTTAAGGATCGATACGATTTTCACCCGGCTGGATTTGGATATAAAAATAAAGGCGTGGGTGATGACAGCCCGCCAGGCCGCATCACAAACTGTGTTCACGCCGCAGCCGTGGAACTGAAGTCCACAGGAAGTGCCGCCGACTACTGGATGCAAGGGGAAGCCACCTTCCCGCTTTCTCTTTTTACCGCAAGCCCATCGACTGGCTCACCTGACGACGATCTTTAAGCTTTCTGCGAATCAGATCTAAATTCCCACTTCAGAAAGAAGCAGATTCTGATGGAAGCCCGGAATTTCTTCTCTTTCATGGCTGAGGCTTCTTTTAAACCGCTACCCACACAATCGGATTATTTGGGGTAAGCTTAGATCATCATATCAACCCAGGAGGCATGGCATGATGATTTGTCTGAGAAATGGCTTCATTCTTAGTGTTCTTTTAATGGCCGCCGCATGTTCCAGTGAAAGCAATTCGGTAAATATGAACGAGAAGAAGCCCTCAATAGTACAAAAAAGTGTCGATAAGGTGATTCAGCCTCATATTAATGCGATTAATAAGGCTAAAGCCCTCGAAGGAAAGCTGCAGGCGATTGAGCAGGATCGGCTTAAGAGCATTGAGGCCTTTGAGCAATAGTGGCTGAGTGGTGATTTATTGAATGTTTGAGCAAACTTGACCGCCCAACAAGAATACCTAAAACCAAGCGAGTCTTATGTGGTCAGGTTGAGCGCCAGACTGTGTGAAAACTCTAAAACACATACAAACTGGGGGTCTCAAACCCATGCGACGGGAAGAGATCGTTGATTATGAGGCAACCTCGAAACCTTTTTTTTGAGCGGTCAGATCTGGTCAGAGTTTTCACACAGTCTGGCGATGGGTTAGGAAATTATGCTTCTTTCAGAATCTGCGATAACAAAGTCTGCACATAAATGGAAAATTTCTGAAAGCCGATCAACTGCATTCTGTGCTTCTTTTTCTGTAAAAAATTCCTCACTGTAAAAAGCAGGTTCTCGTTGTTCTCTTAATTTTAAGGTAAGTTTTTTAAGGGCATCAATCCTTAGATTACTAGGTCTTCGAATAATTGAACGAACAACCTTCTTGGGGTACCTGACCTTCCCCTGTTTTCACGGACACCGATCTAGCATAATATGCTGAGGGAGGTAAAGGATGAAAACACGCAGAAAGTTCAGTTCATCATTCAAAGGAGAAGCGGTTGATCTGGTCAAAAAGAGCGGAAAAAGCACGAAC
>JAJDBX010000053.1 GCA_029261135.1 Nitrospirota bacterium | reverse complement strand
TAAAAATGAAAAAATTTGCATTTTATTTGGCTGTGTTTGCGCTTGCAGTGGTCGGTTCTGGCCTGGCACATGCGCACACAACTTCAATTGGCTTTGTCTCAGCGGGTACGCCAGGCAGTGTCACCTTTTACACCGGGACCTATGGCCCCGGTCATAGCACTTTTGTGAATGAAGGCACTTTGACCCTGACAGGGATCAACGGTAATCCTTATGCTGCAACAACCCAGGCTTTCAATATCGCCCCGAGTGGTGTGAAGCCCACGGGTCTTGTTGACGGAACCAGTAACTTTTACTGGAATTCTTCTGGCGGCAGTTTCTTTTTTGATCCATCTTTGACCACAGATCCTCAGATTGTTAGCGGCCCAGTAATTTGGTGGCAGGGTGTGACTTTTGCCGGTTTAGCTGCGGGTGACTACAGCTTTAGCTGTGGGACCACATGTGGTACCACAGCTACTTGGAATAGCTTACCCGGAACGACAGGTGCCGGAACCTTCACGCTGACTGCCGCGGTTGTGGGCGCACCTGTTCCTGAGCCAGGCACCATTGTCTTGATGGGGACCGGTCTGCTCGGTTTGGCCCTTTGGGGAAGAAAGAAACAACAAGAAAATAGCTAAACCTTCCTGTAGTTTTTTTTAAAAAGTCCGTTCCTTAGACGTATTTTCTAGCGAACGGACTTTTTTATTTGTCTAATCTGTCACCTTTCTATATAACTGGCTTGTCCTACAAAGGCTGTCGGCCTTTTTTCTCAAGGGAGTACGTGATGAATCAATCTGTGTCGGGTTCTGTATGACCCCTTTTGCCCCTGGCGATCGTATTCATCTGGTCAACAAAAAAGGCCGGATCTATCGTTTGCACTTACAAGCGGGGGGGAGCTACCAATTTAGTGGCGAAACAATCGCTCATGATGAAATTATCGGTCTTGAAGATGGCACAGAAATCGCCCTATCCAGAGGAACGCGTTTTTTTGCCTTAAGACCGACACTTTCTGAATATACCCTTCACATGAAAAGAGGGGCGCAAATCCTCTATCCAAAAGATCTGGCGCTGATTCCGCTTTGGGCCGATGTGTATCCGGGTGCTCGGGTGATTGAAGCGGGCATTGGCTCTGGCGCGCTGACGATTCCACTTTTAAATGCCCTAGGAGAAAAAGGCCATCTGAGCAGTTATGAAATTCGTGAAGACTTTGCGGGGCGGGCAATCAAAAACATAGAAGCCTATTTTAATCCTTCGCCGCTCAATGACCGCTTGTTGGTACGAAACCAAAACATTTACGAGGGAATCGTGGAAGATGAGGTTGATCGGATTGTGCTTGACCTCCCGGAACCTCATTGGGTGGTGCCACATGCTGTCGATAAACTGCGTTCCGGCGGCATCTTCCTCTGTTTCTTGCCGACCGTCCCTCAAATTGAAAAAGTGGTTTTGGCTTTACAAGAAGCGGGGGTCTTCGAATCCATCGAAACCTTTGAAACCTTACTTCGCCCCTGGAATATTGATGGGCGGAGTGTGCGCCCCAGCCTCAGAATGGTGGCTCATTCGGGTTTTATCACAACGGCAAGAAAAGTGAAACGGATACCGAAGCTTACTGAGACAGAATAGATCCTATTTTCTCCGTTTATTCTGTAATTTTTTTAGCCTGGTTTTGTTTTGCTGAAGTTTCGGGAGCTGAAATTTCACGTCGATCGTGACGACTTCTTTAAGGCATTGAATCGCGGCCTCCAAGTTTTGTTCTTTTTCATGAAGTGCCACCTGATGGTAGCGAGTTGCGGCGCACCCCAATTCATCTTTCATTTGTTCGTAAAGCAAATAGGCCCGTTCGCTTATTCGCTGTGCCTCGGCGATGTCGCCGATCCCTTCTTTTGCTTTCGCCAGGCGGTGTAAGGCATCGGCGAGATATTGCGGAGTGCGGCATTTTTTGGCGAGGGACATCCCTTTTTCGGCATATTCTAATGCAGATTTATAATCTGATTGTTTTCGTAAAAGGAGAGAAATGTTGCCGTAAAGCATGGACAGTTCCCCAAATTTTCTAGACTCCTCTAAAAGAAGGGCCGCTTGTTTATAGTAGTGAATTGCTTGATCTGCATCTTCTTTGTCGCTGTAGAGGTTTCCAATATTTGTATAGGTGATACCCAAGCGACCATAATCCTCGATGCGTCGTAAGATCTCCATCGCTTTTTTATAACAAATGACGGCTTGGTCGATTTTTCCGAGTATTCCATAAACGTTTCCAATATTCCCGTATAAATCGGCTAAAGGCCTTGCATCGTCACGGATTCCCTCTTTTGCTTTCAGGTAATACGATAGGGCATTCTTGTAATCGCCCCTTGAAAAGGCAAGATTTCCCTGCTGCATTAAGGCAAGAGGATTCACCTTATGCGTTTGCTTTATTCGTTATGATTGACGGTTTATTTTCGTGACTGGATTCTAAAGCCCTGAGTTTCTCCCCCATATCCTGAAGGCGTTTGAGTACCAAGCTGTTGACGGTGCCATCCGGATATGTGCCGTCCAACTGGCATTCTCCAGCGGGTGTCCCCGTCACGATTTCAATCGCATCATCAACAGTGGATACCGAATAGATCTGAAACTTTTTCGCGGATACGGCCTCAAGCACTTCATCTTTAAGCATGAGGTGTTTTACATTTTCTTGAGGGATGACGACACCTTGGTCACTAGTGAATCCGAGTGCTTTGCAAACCGCAAAGAAACCCTCAATTTTTTCATTAATACCGCCAACAGGTTGCACGTTGCCGAGCTGATTTACAGAGCCGGTAACTGCAATGCCTTGCCTGATCGGGAGATTGGAGAGACTAGAGAGTAGAATCAGTAGTTCAGCCACAGAAGCACTATCTCCTTCAACACCACCGTAGCTCTGTTCAAAACAGATGCTTGCGGAAAGGGAAAGCAGTGTTTCTTGGGCGTAACGTCCACCAAGATACCCGGACAGGATCAACACCCCTTTACTATGTGTTTTACCACCCATTTTGGCTTCACGCTCAATATCGATGATGCCGGACTGACCGAGAAAAACGCGTGCTGTGAGCCTTGAGGGACGGCCAAAAGAAAAATCCCCCAGATCAAAAACAGATAAACCATTAATTTGTCCGACAACTGATCCTGTGACATCGACCATTAATGTACCTTCTTCGATCAATTCCTGAATGTGATCTTCCAGCAGGTTGGAACGGTTGATTTTTTCAGACACCGCTTTTTGCACAAATTCGCGGGAAACCGTTCCCACGTTCGATTTGAGTGCCCAATAACTGGCCTCTCGAATAAGATCGGCTAAATTGCCAAAACGAAGAGAAAGTTTTTTTTGATTATTGGCCCAGCGTGAAAGCTGCTCCAAAGTTGCGGCCACACCCGTACGATCAAAATGGAGCAGATCTTCTTTTTTGCAAAGCCGTGCGATATAACGGGCAAACTGCTCAGGCGTCTCTCCTTTCTTTTTTTGTTGTTCTTCAAAATCAACCTTCACTTTAAAAATTTCTGTGAACTCTTCGTCATAGGTTTGCAGCAAGTAATAGAGGGGGGCATTCCCAACAAGGATCACTCGCAAATGAATGGGGATGGGCTCCGGTTTAATCCCAGAGGTTGTGACGAGACCATAGGTTTCTCCCAAGTCCTCAATTTTGACCTCTCTTTTTTTGATGATCCGCTTCAGCGCATCCCAAGAATAAGGGGCTCTTAGTAAATCAAACGCATTAATCAGAAGATATCCGCCATTGGCATTGAGGATTGATCCTGATTTGATCAAGGTAAAATCCGTATAAAATGTGCCGAAGCGCCCCTTTTTTTCTATCCGGCCAACCAAGTTGTTGTATGAAGGGTTGGTCTCTTCAATCAGCGGTGCACCTTTTGTGGCACTGTTGTCCACCAGCACATTGACAGCGTAAGGGACAGATGAAGCACGTTCTTGTCCGTTCGTAAGACCCGCAATTTGAAATGGAGATTCCGGTGCTGGGAGAAAATCGTTAAAATTTTCAATCACATCTTCCTGGACATTAAGAACATGTTCTGCGAGTCGTGGAATGCTTTTATATTTTTCCCGTAATGTTTCAAATAAATGCTCGGAAGTATACTGGGCGACACTTTGATTCAGTGTCTCTATTTTTTGATCAAGTTCTTCGCGCAGAATACGTGTCTGTTTAACAAATCGATGCACGTGTTCATGTAGAATGAGTTCTTTTCTCTGTATCTCGCTCTTGCTTTGAGGATCAAGCGCGGCCACCTTGTTCGCGCTCATGGTTTTCCCATTATGAAGCGGAATGATTGTGATGCCGGTATCGGTCGATTTAATCGCAAACCCTAATTCACGGGCATGGGTTTCGAGATCTTCCCCCAGGCTATCCCTTGCCTGCCCGTATTCTTTTTGAATGGTTTTTTCCTGTTCTTCGCGATCTTTGCTCTGAAATGCTTTTGGAAATTCTTCTTTAAGCCGCGTAATCAGATGATCGATGTCCCTTTGGAATATTTTGCCCTTGCCCGCGTCGAGCGAAATCGCCTTGGGATGGTCTGGATCTTCAAAGTTATTCACATAACACCAGTCGTCCGGCACCGCTTGCGTTTCGGCGACCCGTTTGACCATCGACTTGACCATCGTGTTTTTACCCGTTCCGGGAACACCCGTAACAAAGATGTTGTATCCACGATCCTCCATATGCAAGCCAAAGTCCATGGCCCGAACAGCACGTTCTTGACCGATGATTTCCTCTAATGGGGCAAGCTCAGCCGTGGTTTTAAATGAAAAGTGGTTGGCATTAAAATGTGCTTTGAGTTTTTTTGGGGGGACTTCCCATTGATTCAAGGGCATATGTACTCCTCCTTTCACCCGAGTTTAAACGGTCAATCTAGAGGTAAAGTCCTACGCTCATTGTATCCTTTTTGCAGTTAAATTTGAATGATTAAATGTTAGATTCTAGAGAGTTGTCCACAGATTATTTTTGATATATTTGGGAGGAGGAGGTTCTGTAGACATGGTGCGACACAAGAAGGTCAGCTTAACGCCGCTTAATCGAGAGTAAGGATAGTGTTCATGGCAAACAAAAGACTGGAAGGCCTTGAATCTGGCGATCCACTACCGGATTTCACATCCAAAACTTATGTCCTGTGCCTGAAAAGATGAGTTTGTTCCACGCCGAAGTGTAAGTAATCGCTTGAGAAGAAGCGTAAAGGGACTAACAAAAGTGTAAACAACGATCATTTCTTAAAGTTTTAATCTTGCCCAGAATGAGCTCTCCACGAAAAATCCGAAATTTGGAATCAGACATCCTTGGCCCTCCTTGCGAAAAAATAAATTCTGCAATATCATCAAACTCTTTTGAAAAAGAGCCGTTTTTGTATTTTGGATTCAAAATTCCGACATGCAATGGTCACCGGAAATACAGAATGGGTCACTCACGATACCTCGTCTGGCCATATTTTTTGAAGGAAGACTGGATAAGGATTTATCGATTTGTTAAGCTTCGCCCCGACAATAATTTCTGACACAGGATTCTGAAGACTTCCAAGCAAACATCGCTCATATCCTTGACGTATTTTTTAATAGAATAATGTCGCTAGACACACCCTTTCAAGTGGAACAATCTGAGTTTGAATTTTTTCTCCCGTAAAAACATTTTTAAGATTTCCGTCGCTTCCTTAGTCATCACGCTCTGTGGTAGTTTTGGCTTCGCTTACGATTACTTCAAGATGAGAGCGGAAGTCATTTTTCTGGCCCAAGAAGAAGCTTTAGAAGAAACCCTTGGGCTCTCAGAAAAAATTCACAAAACTTTAAATCAATCGATCCCTATTGCCAGGGCGCTTTCCGAAGATCTATTCGTCATGGAAGGCACGACATCGGATTTGATCAAACGCCTGAAACGGGTCTTAACCATTAATCCGAACCTCATTGGCGTCGGGGTGGCCTACGAACCTTTTGCCTATGATCCGGATGTGCGGCTTTTCGCCCCTTATCTTACGCGGCAGGATGCCGAAATAAAACGGGTTCAGATTGAAAATCAAGTCGATTACACAGTCGAAACATACGATTGGTATCACCAGCCTTTAAAAAACGGTGCGCAATGGAATAAACCACGCTTCAGTCAGGCCGCAGAACGGAATGTCATCGAGTATGCCCTCCCCTTCTTTCAAAAAAATCCTGAAACAGGTCAAAAGAAAAAGATGGGGATTATTTTTATCCATTACGCTTCAGAAGACATCTTCGGCCAAATTCACTCACTCAACATGGGTAAAACAGGTTATGGCATCATGCTTTCTAAAAAAGGGGTCATTCTTTCTCATCCAATCAAGGAATATGTTGAAGAAGAGCGGCTTATTGGAGACATCGCCCGGGAAGAGAAAAATGTCTTACTCGAATCCATTGGACAACAAGTATTTTCCGAAAAAAGCGGTGTGTTGGAAGGCATTAGCGCCTTAAGCGGGCGGCCAACATGGGCCCATGTCCAGCAAATCGAAAGCACCGGATGGGCTTTGGCCATGATCTATAGTAAAGACGACATTACGAAGGGGAATCGAACACTACGCCATCACCTGATTTGGATCGCCATCCTGTTTATTGCATTTGCACTCAGCCTCATCACAATGGATCTCTCCCGTCTAAAAAAAAGATCGGTTCCCATACTCTGGCTTCGTGCATTGAATGCTTCGACCCTCTTTACCCTGGGGATCGCGCTGATCTGGTTTCTGTCCACAGATGACGTGGCATGGAAAAATCTCGAAAGAACCGTCATCCTGGATCAAAGCGACCTGGCCACCTTCAAAATGAATAATATCCGGACGGCCCTGCGCAACCGGCAACCCTTGCCGATTTATGTTCCCACAGGTGTTTTTGTGCAGTCCATTGAATTTACCAGCGCAAATAATGTCATCCTAACGGGATACATTTGGCAACAATACAACGACCGTCTACCCAACGACTTGTCCCGCGGCTTTGTTCTTCCGGAAGCCGAATCAGCAGATATCGTTGAATCTTACCGCCGGAAGGAAAAAGACGGAGAAGTCATCGGCTGGTATTTTCATGTCACTTTGCGGCAGGATTTTGATTACACCCAATATCCCTTTGATCAGCAAACCGTCTGGATGCGCTTATGGCACAAAGACTTTGATAAAAATGTGGTCTTACTCCCAGCGATCGATTCCTATGATCTCATGCACCCGGAACGGCTACCAGGCATTGAACAAGATTTTGTATTGCCGGGATGGACCGTCTCGAGCAGCTTTTTCAACTACCGCTTCAACAGTTACAACACGGATTTTGGTATCCCGCGCTACGTGGGACAAAACAAATTTCCAGAGCTTTATTTTCAAATCGGCGTAAAGCGGCGTTTTCTCAATCCCTTCATCTCAAATCTGACGCCAATTATTGTGGTGCTCTTAATGTTATTCGCGGTATTGATTACGAGCTCTAAGGAAAGTGGTAAAATCGAGATACTGGGATTTAATGCTTCAACCATTCTGGCTTCCAGCACAGCCCTATTTTTTGTGGTCTTAATCTCACATATTGACTTAAGAAGTTCTCTTTCAGCCAACGAAATTTTTTATATGGAATATTTTTACGTCGTGACTTATGCCACAATCCTGGCCATTTCAATTAATTCGATCCTCTTCAGTTGGGGGATCAATATTCCTTTTGTACAATATCGCGACAACCTACTGCCGAAACTTTTTTATTGGCCCGTGATCACGCTGACGATGTTAGTGGTCACCCTGATCAAATTTTATTAAATTGATATGAGATCATTAAATAAACTGAAACGATGCCACTTGATCATCGGTCTTTTTTTAATCTTGCTGATTCCAGTTGAGGGCTTCGGCAAGGAGAAAAAGCCTTTGAGTGTTGGGATGACAACGGCCTTAAGTGGTCCTGCGAGAGACTTGGGACTCTCGATGAGACGCGGGATCGAGGCCTATTTTCATCACATCAATTTACAAGGAGGGATACAGGGACGCCCCCTGCATCTCTTAGCACTTGATGACGGCTATCAACCCATCAGTGCGGCCTTGAACATGCGCCGACTCACTCAAGAAACCGATGTGATCGCCATTATTGGAAACGTAGGGACACCCACCGCCAAGGTCACCGTTCCGATTGCAAATCGTGAAAAAGTGCTATTTTTCGGGGCATTCACCGGGGCAAAACTACTCAGAAAAAACCCGCCCGACCGTTATGTGATCAATTTCCGCGCAAGCTATGAAGAAGAAACAAGCGCTATGATCGACGATATTCTCGATCGTGGGGTCAAGCCTGAAGAAATCGCCTTTTTTACCCAGAACGATACATACGGAGACGCAGGTTATTCTGGCGCGGTCAAAGCTTTGGAAACGAGAGGGTATCAGCAGGCAAAAAATTTACCGCATGGCCGCTACACACGTAATACGCTCAATGTGGAAAACGGGCTGCTGACCATTCTCGATGCCCCGGTCGAGCCTAAAGCCATTATCATGGTGGGCACATACACCGCCTGTGCAAAATTCATTAAATACGCAAAAACGATTTGGCCGAATACCCTATTTTTAAATGTCTCCTTTGTGGGAAGCATCCCTTTGGCCAAAGCCCTCGGGAAAGAAAGCGAAGGAGTGATCGTCACTCAGGTGGTGCCTCACTTCGACTCAATGCTACCTGGGATTTCCGAATACCGACATTTACTCAGGGCATACGATCCCACTGCCTCGCCGGACTTTGTATCCTTTGAAGGATTTCTTGTCGCCAAAATTTTTGTGGAAGGGTTAAAACGTGCCCCGAAAAAAATCACGCGTGAAAATGTAATTGATGCCATAGAATCTATTAAAAACTTGGATATTGGTATCGGCGTGCCCATCAGCTACAGTCCAATGGAGCACCAGGCACTTCACCGCGTTTGGGCCACTGAAATTAAGAACAACGAATTTGTGCCATTCAAATAAGTCGGCGCTGGGACAGCCCCAAAAAAATATCTCCGAAAGCGCTTCTTCAAATGAGATATTTTTCGGCACGAAAAAATAAAATGCTTATACTGTTTCGGTTTTTTCTTACATAAGGAGATGCTTAGATATTTACTTTGAGGGATTGCTTTCGACGCCAAAATAGAGCAGGACAAGTTCTCTTTCACTTTCGTTCTTGAGTTCATGCACTTCACCAGGCGAAACAACAACACAGACCCCGGGTCTAAGTTGAAAAGACTCCCCTTCTATTCGTATTTCACCGCTGCCGGACTGCACAAAAAAGACTTCTGCCATATCTTTATGGCGATGGGCATCCACCCTTTCACCAGCCGGAAAAACCGCCCGGGAAAAGTGGGTCATGTGATCCAGCATGCCGGAAGAAATCATGATGCGCTTCTTAATTTTCGGGTTGTGAACAAGGGCTTGATTCTTTAATTGAGATAAAGAGGTGACTTTCAAAAATCGATCCCTCCTAAAAATGAGTCAACATCATCGCGGTGAAACTATTGCCCTGCCTTCTCTGCACACTGTACACATAAAAATGCCGTTGGATCAAAGTTCAATCGTTTCAAAGGAATGGCTTCATCACACTTTAGACAATCACCAAAGTTATCATTTTCAATTCTTTGCAAGGCCCCTGCAATACGATCCAGTCGAATGGCGCGCCTTCGCTTAACTTCGAGGGACAGGGCTTGTCCCTGCATCGCATCCATTCGAGACAAACGGCCGACAGCAGATTGATCAAGCATCACAGCTTTGGTGGAATCACGACTGGCCTCATCTGAAGCGATCAGTTCTTCTCGAAGTTTGAGTAATTTTTCTTTGAAGGTGTCGTTATTGATTTCAGGATCACTCACATGCCGACCGAGTATGGATGGGAGCTAATGGTGAAAGTGTTCGATCTTAGGGTGCTTTGATCGCTCGTTCTTTTTTGATATAAAGTTCTTTTAACTGAAGCGGATCGACATCGGATGGGGCATCGGTCATCAAACAAATCCCTTTTTGTGTTTTTGGGAAGGGGATGACCTCACGGATGGATTCGACACCGGCCAGTAGGGCGACCATCCGATCAAAGCCAAAGGCAATGCCGCCATGAGGGGGTGCGCCATATTGGAGCGCTTCAAGCAAAAAGCCAAATTTTGAATCGGCGTCTTCTTTTGAAATCCCCAGCAGTTCAAAAACTTTGGATTGAATTTCTTGTTTGTGGATACGAATGCTTCCCCCGCCCAATTCAACCCCATTCACTACAAGATCGTAGGCTTGGGCGCGTACTTTGAGCGGATCACTTTCAAGAAGCGGCAGGTCTTCATCCATCGGCGCGGCAAAAGGATGATGAATGGCCACATGCCGTTTCTCTGTGCCATCAAATGCCAACAAAGGAAAATCGGTGACCCAAAGGGGTTGAAAGACGCTTGAATCGATTAAATTCAGGCGCTTGCCCAGACTCAGCCGCAAGCTGCCCAGTACGTCGTAGACCACTTGTTCTTTGTCGGCGACAAAAAGAAGCAAGTCACCCGCTTCCCCTTCCAGTGTCTTCCTGATTTCTTCCAATAATTCAGGTTTAAAAAACTTTGTAATGGGCGCTTCGAGTCCAATGTCGCTGACCTTCATCCAAGCCAAACCTTTTGCGCCGCGACTCATGGCTTCATCGGTGAGGTTTTCGATTTCTTTTCGCGAGAGCTTCGCACACGCTTTCGCATTGAGTCCTTTGACCTTGCCCCCTTTTTCAAGCACAGTGCGAAAGACCTTAAAATCAGAACGCCTGGCGATATCGCACAAATCTTTCAACTCCAAGCCAAAACGCGTATCGGGTTTATCAGAACCAAAACGATCCATCGCCTCTTGGAAGGTGAGTCGTGGAAAGGGCTCGGGCAGCTGAAGACTTTGTACCTCGGAAAAAACCTTTAAGATCATTTTTTCCATCAGGGTGAGAATTTCCTCTTGATCGACAAAAGACATTTCAAGATCAATCTGTGTAAACTCCGGCTGTCGATCTGAACGGAGGTCTTCATCGCGAAAACATCGAACCACCTGATAATAACGGTCAAAACCGGAGATCATTAAAATTTGCTTAAAGAGCTGCGGTGATTGCGGCAGCGCGTAAAAAGTCCCTGGGTTAAGCCGACTGGGCACGAGAAAATCCCGTGCACCTTCCGGTGTACTTTTGGTGAGATAGGGTGTATCTGCTTCTAAAAAATTATTGTCATTTAAAAACTGTCGAACCGCCTGAGAAAGTTGATGGCGCAAAATAAAATGCTGCTGCACCGATGCGCGGCGAAGGTCAAGATAACGGTATTTTAAACGGAGCGATTCGGAAACCTCTTCTTCGTCTTCGATTAAAAATGGGGGCGTCTTTGATGGATTTAAAATCACCAAGTCACTGACGTGGATTTCGATTTCACCTGTTGAGAGCGAGGTGTTCTCTGTGCCTTCAAGTCTCAAGGCGACTTTTCCAGTGACCTGAATCACATATTCAGATCGAAGCCCGTGGGCCTGTTGGTGAACGGTTTCTGACAATTGTGGATTAAAAACAACCTGGACAAGCCCTTCCCGGTCGCGAAGGTCAATAAAAGTGACCCCGCCGTGGTCACGGCGACGGTGAACCCAACCCGACAAAGTCACTTCTTCATCAAGCTCAGCTTTGGTAATTTTTCCGCAATAATGTGTCCGAAACATAGCCGAGAAGGTTAACATGCAAGGTGAAAAATTGTCAATTTTATCAAGGGCGATAAGAAATGGATTTGTTTTGATAACAATGATAAATTATCGGCATCATCCTTAAACAGCGTTCGCATTTTAAAGTGGGAGGAATTAATGGGTTATGAGGTTGATTATTTTCATGCACGCCTGGAATGGGTCGAAGGAGACGAAGGAAGCTCACTGGACTACGACAGCTACGGAAGAACACACACGATAAAATGTCCCGAAAAACCCGCGATTAAAATATCTGCTGCGCCGCAATACAAGGGAGATCCCGCACTGCACAACCCGGAAGAACTCTTCACCGCATCAATCGCGTCCTGCCAAATGTTGACCTATCTGGCCTTGGCGGCTTTTGCGAAAATTCGAATCTTAGCCTATACGGATGATGCGGAAGGAATTTTGAAAGCCGATGACAAAAAAGTGCGCTGGATCACACAAGTGGTGCTTCGTCCCAAAATTTTAATCGAAAAAGAAAGTGATCGAGAAAAAGCCCTATCGCTGATAAAAAAAGCACATCAGCAATGTTTTATAGCAAGCTCTGTAAAAACAGAAATCATCAATAAAGCGGAAATTATTGTTGCTTAAGAAAGGGCTGATTCTGACAAAAAGAGACTGATTGAACCCAAAAGCCATTGTTTCTTTTTACAAGTAGAAAAAATGTTGAGAACAGCAAGTTTCGGAAAAACTTTTTGCTTTAGAATGAATGAAAAACCTGTATAAACAGCATTAACAATATGATGAGACGAAGCAATGAAGCTTGCTGAAAACGAAATACGAGACATCATAAAGCATCTCGAAGCAGGCAAGCCTTTGCCGGAGAAATACCGCTTTTTGTTGTTTGAGGACAAGCGGGAGGTGGAGCTAGTCTGGAATGGAAAGACCTCTGAGGTCAGCAATGTCGTCCTGCCTTTTCAGGTGATTGAGCAGGTAGATGAACCACGCTCGGAAGCGGCTGCTAAAATACAGATGTCCTTGTTTGATCCGCAAACTGGACGGCAGATTACGGGCTGGCACAACAAGCTGATTTGGGGAGATAACAAACTCATTTTATCGTCATTGAAAAACGGCCCCCTGCGTGAAGAAATCGAAAAGCAGGGCGGCATCAAGTTGATCTACATCGACCCGCCCTTTGATGTCGGAGCCGATTTCAGCATGGATATTGAGATCGGCGGCGAAACCCTGACCAAAAAACCGGGCATTTTGGAAGAGCTGGCCTATCGGGATACCTGGGGCAA
>JAJDBX010000052.1 GCA_029261135.1 Nitrospirota bacterium | reverse complement strand
TTCGCCTCACGCGGCAGATGGAAGCCGCCTATATCGAAGGATGGAACCGGAAATTTCCGGACGAACAAATAGAAATAAAGCCCGCTGACGATGCCATCCATTACGTCTCTGTCGGATCCGATCTTGAAATTGCCGTAGAGGGTTCTCCCGATGATTTGGAGACCTATGTGTTATCAGAGCAAGGGAAGTGGTTTGATTCAGAATACCATTTTGCACATCATTGGATTCAACCTGGAATGCGCATGTTAGACATTGGTGCAGGCGTCGGAAGTTATACGATCCCTTTTTCCAAAAAAATCGGGAAAACCGGAAAATCTTGGGCGGTGACCCATTCTGCTATGGAAACGCAATATCTCCATTACAGCAAAGGGCATAATGAACTTGACCATCTCGATGTTATTATGGCGGTTGCGGGTGGGTTTCAGTTGGATGAGGCGATGGCGGGATTGACACTTTCAAACATCGACTTTGTGCGGATCCATGGCGCTGCTCATATCGAAGTCTTACTTTCTGGAGGAAAGCAGTTTTTTTCTCAGAACGCCCCCCTTGTTTTATTTTCCATTAAGGAAAACAATATCTTTCAAAGCAATGCGGTGCCCATATTGAAAGACCTTGGCTACGCTTCATATCGTTTTGTTCCGGGACTGAACCTCTTGATCCCTTTTACTTTAGAGTCCAACCTGGATGGTTTTGCCTTGAACCTCTTCGCATGTAAGGTAGATCGCGCAGCACTTTTGGCCGAAGAAGGCCTTTTAATCCCTGAAATAAAACCGGTTTCTGAACTACCGAATATTAATGTCAAAGAATGGCAGCCGTATTTGGGTGGAATGCCTTTCGCGAGCGCTTTAAAAACCCAATGGCAAGAAGATGAGGATCAAGACGAGGGTAAGGTCGATGAATGGGAAAACTACCATATTGCCCTCAATCTTTATTCCAGAGCAAAAAATCAGGATCGGACTGCGGAAGATCGGTATGCCGCCTTGCATGCGGCATACGGTCTGTTGGTCATGTTGGTAGGGGTCAAAATGAATTTGCCGCGACTACTTTCTCTCTCTCGAGTCATGCTCGACCTTGGCAAGCGGGAGGAGGCGGTGAACCTCCTTAATCGTATCGTGACGCTTTTTGAAGAAGGTGGGGAAGTTGCGCTCAATGAGCCTTTTATTGCACTTTCTGACGACTATGCCTCGGTTGATCCCGGTGAGCGTCTTGCCGAGTGGTTATTTTCTTCTGTCTTGATGGTGAGGGAAAAAAGCAGAGCCTTTTCAACCTATTTCACGGGAGAAGAGGCATTGCCGGTCTTAGAGGCGATTCGCGCAACGGGTTTTTATGATCCACAGATAGAAAAGCAAGCTGCATTGATTCGCGCGCGTTTTCCGCATTCAAATGGGACAAATCCGCAGAAACCAAGGCTTGTTTCATGCTGATACTCAGGCGAAAGGCAGGAGAAAGGATCTCTATCGGAGAGGATATCCTCATCACCATCATGGAAGTGCAGGGGAATCAAGTTAAAGTGGGGATTGAAGCGCCCAGTGGTGTGTCAATCTATCGTGATGAACTGCTGGCGAAAATTAAAGCCGAAAATCTCAAAGCAGCTGAAATTTCTCCCGATACATTTCAAGCGGAATTTTTTCAAAAAATTACTCAGAAAGCTCAATTAAAAAACAAAAAATCGAGTGATACGCGTTTGAGGGGAATAAAAGATGACGACAGAAATAAATAGCGAAAAATTAGGGCGATTAGGCGTTGATAAAGATTTGTTACTGACTTTTCCGGAAGGCATCCCCGGATTTCAGCAGATCCATGAATACGCGCTGATCCCGCATAGCGTAGAGAGTCCTTTCTCGTGGCTTCAGGCATTTAATGATCCAGGCCTATCGTTTCTTGTGACTGACCCCCTTATTTTTATGACGAATTACCAGCCGACCTACCTGCCTGAAGAGATTAAAATTCTAGAATCCGAAGATCCAAGCGCACTCATTACCCTCGTCATGGTGTCAATTCCGCATAATGACCCCAGCAAAACAACAATCAATCTCATGGCCCCGCTTTGCATCAATCCGAAAAATCGTAAAGGGCGGCAAGTGATTCTCACTCAATTCAACTACAGCCATCAAACGCCTCTTTTTGTCACATCGCCTGAAAGTACGCCAGAAACACCTGATAAGCACTAAAGTTTCTATTCGACTCTTCCGATAAGACTAAGTGAACAAGAGATCAGGCCTTCGGTCTATTCTCGCACATTGGGCACGGATGCCCTTCACTTTATCAAGGAGGATATAAAATGGCTCTTTCAGTTAATGTCAACATTCCTTCGCTGAATGCTCAGCGAAACTTGAACAAATCACAGGGCGCATTGGGGACATCGTTGCAACGTTTGTCTTCAGGTTTGAGATTGAACAGTGCGAAAGATGATGCTGCGGGTATCGCTATTGCGACGCGTTTTGCGACACAGATTCGTGGTTTGAATGTGGCGTCAAGAAACGCAAACGATGGGATCTCACTGGCACAAACGGCGGAAGGTGCGCTGTCTGAGGTCATCAACAACCTTCAGCGTATTCGTGAGCTGGCCGTGCAATCTGCCAACGCCACAAACAGCTCCACTGACCGGGTCGCGCTAAATGCTGAGGCCACGCAGTTG
>JAJDBX010000051.1 GCA_029261135.1 Nitrospirota bacterium | reverse complement strand
CAGGTACCAAATTACAACCAACTGTCAAAAATTATCCTGAGTGCTCTCAACCAACGTAAGCGTGAACTAGCGATTCTGATTGAGCGGAACTTGACTAAAGAGACCCGTTCTTTACTGGACAGCTTGTTTGTTCAAGATGTGCGTATTTCAAGGGAAGTCGGCACCTGATTTCACTTGAAATACGCAAAATGACAAGGTCGTCGCAATATCCTAACCGGGAGTTACTGAGTTCAGGTGACTTGACAATAGTCAAATGGTTTGCTAGAGTAAACCAACTAGTTACTTTTATTGAGGTCAGTGTTCATGGGCACTAAGGGCGAACAAACAAAAATGCGCATATTAGATACAGCCGCTAGGTTATTTTGGACGAATAGCTACCATTCTATCAAGGTCGATCAAATTGTTGAGAAGGCGAGTGTGAACAAGGCTTCCTTTTATCGGTATTTTGAAAGCAAAGAAGATGTGGCATTTCAAGGACTGATCTATATGTTTGAGCTGACTAAGGAACATGTCTTCGAGGGAGCCTTTAAGGAAGACATTAATCCAATTAAGAGACTCGACGGCATATTCAAACGAATTTATTTGACTTACAAGAATCAAAAACAGGTTGATGGCGTCTGTCCTGGATGTCCTTTTGTCAATTTAAGCGGTGAGTTATCAACTCAAAATGAAAAAATCAGAGAAGAAATCAATAAAATTTTTATAATTTTTAGCACTTACCACCAAAAAATATATGAAGACGCAAAGGCAAAAGGGCTTGCGACAAACGATCTGAACCCCCAAATGGCTGGTAAGCAGATACAGGGGATTTTAAATGGGGCAACGGCCAGTGTGAAATATACAAATCGTCCAGAGGATTTATTGGATGCAGCTGAAGCAGCCAAAGTTCTGATTGGAGCCATCTAAGGGAAATCTTTTTTTAGTTTATTAAAAACTAACTAGTTAGATGATTAACCTTAGTCAAGGAGGTGCAGATGCCATAAACCGAAAAATATGCCTAAGGCAATCTTTTGAAACTCGTTCAACTTATTTAGCAAGTATTCGTGATTCATTCGTTCTGCAAGAAGCGAAGGGCAAATGAATTCTGACTAAAAATGGACCATTTATTGGAGGAAAAAATGAAAACGATACTCAATTTTTTACCCATTATTTTGCTGGGTGGGGTTAGCGCGCTATCGGTCGGTTGCGCGGCAAAAGTTGGCATGGTGTCAGACAGCCAAACCCCAGGAATGACAAAAATGTTTTACGAAGTCGAGGTCAATGCACCAAAAGCCGAGGTATGGAAATTGTTAGCAGATTTCGACAATTTAAGCTGGACTCGGAGCGTCACGAGTGCACGTTACTTAAATGAGAAACGAGAAGGGATCGGCATGGCACGCCACTGTGACCTAGAGAGTGGTGGACATATTGTGGAGCGGATTACCCGCTGGAGAGAAGGAAATGGATTCACTTATGTCGTAGATGATGCAAGCGATCCGATCTCCACTGAATCATATGCGACATGGAATATCAGCGGTGATGAGCGTCAATCGAAGGTCTCGTTTGAAGTGAACTACAAACTGAAGTACGGGATTATTGGCAATGCGATGAATGTCGTGATGGTCAAGAGAAAATTCTCAAATCAAATCGTGAAATTTATGGAGGAGATAAAGACACACTTGGAAAACAAGGTTTAGAAAAACGGGCAGCGCCTTCACAAACCATATTGCATAAAGGCGTTCTCCATAAACCTTAGAAAACAACAACAAACAACAGAAAGAGGAAAATCGCATGAAATTGAAAGATAAAGTCGCCGTAATTACCGGCGGAAACAGTGGCATCGGGCTGGGTATCGCCGAAGAATTTAAAAGACAGGGGGCATCCATTGCCATCTGCGGGCGTGATAAAAAAACGTTGGATGTGGCCCAAATGCAGTTGGGCAAAGATGCTCTAGTGGTTCAGGCAGATGTCGCTTGCCTGCCGAATATCGACCACCTTTACAAGCGAGTGACAGAGCGATTTGACAAGATCGACATTCTGATCGTCAACGCGGGTTTGGCCATTTTTCAGCCCTTGGAGCAGGTGGACGAAGCGACATTTGATGCCCAAGTCGATGTTAACTTCAAGGGGGCCTATTTCACGCTGCAAAAGGCCCTGCCCTACTTAAACGACGGGGCATCTGTTGTTTTAATTTCTTCGGTCGCCCAAAGCAAGGGCATAGCAACCATGTCTGTTTACAGCGCCACCAAGGCAGCGCTTCGCTCCATGGCCAGAACCTTGTCGGCAGATCTGACCCCCCGAGGCATCAGAGTCAATGTGATCAGTCCCGGGCCGATTGAAACCCCGATCTTCGAAAAACTGGGGATACCTCCGGAACAGCTTGACGGAGCGAAGGAAGCATTCAGGCAGATGGTGCCTCTAAAACGCTTCGGTACAATTGACGAAGTGGCGAAGGCAACCTTGTTTTTAGCCTCCGCAGATTCTTCCTTTATCGTGGGGGAAGAAATTCAGGTAGACGGAGGCCTAGTCAACCTCTAAGCGAAACACGGGACTCAAAATGGAGTCAGGCCGAGCCTGACTCCAACATTCTATAATAAAAAACAGGAGGAGAGAAGATGAAAAATATCGTTTTGATAGGGGCTGTTCTACTTGCCATTTTAACGTCGACTAAGGCTTGGGCTGAAATTCGGGCGGGAAGCCAGGAGCTGGGGATTCATGCGGGTGCCATATTCGGTGATGATTTGACCGAAACGAATATATCGGGAGCCCAACCGGAATTGGGAAACAATATTGCCGTTGGGCTCAACTACAGCTACAACCTGAGCCGTCATTTCGGATTGGAAGGGCGTTACACCTTCAATCCGAACAAGGCCGAAAAGACTCCTACAGGAGAGATCGATCTGGATCTCCATCTGGTCAATCTTAACGCGGTCTTCCATGTTAATCCACTCGATCCGTTTGTCTTCTACGGCACGGCAGGTGTCGGTTGGGCATTCAGTGATATTGATCGCGGCATTTCAGGAACAGTTCGAGGGACACCGGTGACGATCAGCGATGACGACGGCCTGACCTTCAATGCGGGGATCGGCCTGAAATGGGAGGTGAGCCAGGATATCTCACTACGAGTCGATGCGCGGTATCGCTATATCGACCAACTCGTGGACGCTCGTGAAGATCAGTTAAACACGGTCGAGACCACAGCAGGTGTAGCCTGGGTGTTCTAATCATCAAATAAGAAACAGACAGATGTTATGCACTACTGAGGGGAGGGAACCTGGCTGGTCAGAATCAATCATAAAAGTGATCACAACCGGCCAGGTCTTTCTGGCAATAACTCAATCATAAAGAGCAGGAGGATAGCAAAATGAAAACATCACAAATTTCCAAGAACATCCTATTGGTTTCAGCGCTTTTATTGGTCTCTGCATGTACAGACAGTAAAATGATGGGAACAGATCGGCCAGAGATGACAGGGCAATCCGCACGGACGCAAGACGTTACCTTAAAAAAAGGGAAGTTGATTGAAGTAGCCTATCTCACGGTAATAGAAGGGAAAGAAGAGTCGCTTAAAAAAGATTACTTCCCGAAAGCAATGCCTATTGTAAAAGAATATGGCGGAAAAATGCTTGGGCGCTTCAAGGTGATTAAAAAAGCGGGCGGCGAAATTAGTCCTCAAATGATCGGCATTTTTGAATGGCCTAATCTCGCAGCAAAGGAAAGCCTGATGCAGGATATACGGTATCAAAAAATCAAACCTATTCGAGATGCAGCATCGAGCTTTTTGAAATCCGGATATTACGAAGTGGGAAAAGACACCACGATTCAGTTTAAAGAAGATAAAGTCTATGAATTTTTTGGGGCATGGTTAGATCCCAGTCCGGAATCCAAAGACAAACTCAATGAATACTTCAAAGTATCGGGGCCGATAAAAAAACGCTACGGCCGGCCGGAACCCATCTTCAAGACCATGTTGGGAACCTATAAAGGCGCGCCAAAAGGAGCTGAGGTTTACAGCCCTCAAATGACGGGCATTGTCGAATGGGACAAATCCGAAGACTTTTTTATCCTCCAGGAAAACAAGGACTTTAAAAAGTACGCAAGGCCACTTTTCGACGCCGCCATTGCAAGAATTGATTGGTTGCATACTAAGATAATGATCAAAGCGCCGATGAAGATGGCAGGGCATCAAAACTAGAAGCCATCAATGATGACTCTGAAGAAGCGTGAGGCCGTTTCTATGGCCTCACGCTTTAGGGAAGAGGGTTTGCGGGCTATCATAAATAAAGGCATAAGCGGCCAGTTTTTTTCTATAAGCGAAGTCCGAAATAAAAATGAACTCAAAGATGGGGAGAGAAGAAATATGAAAACTGCACACGACAATCTTAAGCAACTTAGTTTAACAACCCTATTGTGGCTCGTATTGCTTGTTCCGGCCTATGGGGCAAACGATCCTTCGATTAAGGGCGATTTACGAAAACAGATCACAGCATCAATGAATCAATTTATTAATCAGCAAACGATTGATGGCACTTTCTATCTTTACGATGCGATTGATGGAAAACTGCTTCTTCTGAAGTTTGATGCCCTTCATGAAGGAATCGTCACGCGAAGTGATTTTTTCATTAGTTGTGCTGACTTTACCGATCAAAAGGGCCGTAAAATCGACATCGATTTTTTGGTTCTTCCTGGAGGGAAGGGATTAAAAACAACTCAGGCAATCGTTCATTCTGTCGATGGCAATAAACGCAAATACCACCTAGAGTCAGTTTGGACCTCACTGAGATAGAGATTAAAGGATGAGGTCGCCCAGAGTTTTATCAGGGCTGATTCAGTAGGATATCGCGATGCCTTTTCATTGACCAATTATTAAGGAGGATGCATCGAATTTGCTTCCAGGTGAGAGATTCAAATTACTTCTCCAAGCACTCTGCCTTTGCCTCACAACATGCTGTGGTTCCACAGCATGTTGTGAGGATTTGCCATCTTCAATATTACATCTCATCAGTCAAATATCTCATCTAAATATCTGATAATAAATGGTTTTATTTCTTCCTGTCCCATGATTTATGTCTGGCACACCCATTGCTGTATCCAATATTTGTCAAACGATGCTGACGCAGAAACATTAAATAACAACGCATACAAGAAGTTGTGTGTTTCATAAAGGAGGAAGCAAAAATGGCATTACCTAATCCTGGTTTTCAGCTTGAAGCTGAAAACCAGGATTAGTCATCACGGATCCGCAAAACGATTTTTTAAGTCCAGAAGGTGTGACTTGGGGGGTCGTCGGTGAAAGTGTGACTGAAAATAACACCGTCGAAAATATTGATGTCCTATTCAAGTCGGCAAAAGAAGCGGGACTCCCCGTTTTCATTTCGCCTCATTATTATTATCCAACAGATCATGATTGGAAGTTTGAGGGTGCGCTTGAAGTTTTGATGCATAACATCAAGATGTTTGATCGCAAGGGAGCTTTAAATCTGGAAGGCTTTGAAGGATCCGGGGCAGACTGGTTGGAACGCTACAAACCCTATATTGAGGATGGAAAAACAATCATTACGAGTCCTCACAAGGTCTACGGCCCGGAGGCGAATGATCTGGTTCTTCAACTCCGTAAACGAAAAATAGACAAGGTCGTTTTGGCCGGTATGTCCGCGAATCTTTGTGTCGAATCGCACTTGCGAGAATTGCTGGAGCAAGGTTTTGAAGTGGCTGTTGTTGCAGATGCGACGGCCGGTGCAAAAGTCCCGGAGGGCGATGGCTACGAGGCAGCTCTTGTGAATTTCCGTTTTATTGCGAATGCCGTGATGAGTACGGAAGAAGTCACACATGCGCTCAGCGAGATTTCGGTTTCCGCATAAGAAGAAAATCAGAAATGAACCCATATCAAACAAAAAGGAGAATACAAAAATGAAAGCAGCAATTATTGTTTTATCTGACCCCAATTCAAAATCTGAAGAAGCTCTCGGGCGCGTTTTTAACGCCTTGGCCGTGGCCTACGATTACAAAAATGCCGGCGACGAGGTGACCATTTTATTTCAGGGTGCGGGAACACGTTGGATCGGGGAATTGCAAAAAGAAGACAATCCGGTACATGCTTTGTATGAGGCTGTGAAAGGCGAGGTTGCTGGTGTTTCCTGTGGTTGTGCCGATGTTTTTGGTGGTGGGGAAGAAGCCCAAAAATTAGGCTATGACTTGGTCAAAGACAACGCCGTGCCCGGCACAACGGGGCTTCCGAGTTTACGTAAGTTGGTCAATGATGGATACACTGTTCTGACCTTTTAATGCAACACAGCGAGGAGCCGGAGGCATCATGATTTGTCTCCGGCTCCTTCAAAAAGAGGAGTTCGTGAATGAAAATAGAAGCGCCCTTCCATGAGGGAGAATTGCAGGTTCAAGAACATGTCGGTGTCAGAAGAGAGGCGACGAGGAATTCGGTTGTTATCAAAGATTCGATCATCAACGGTGCACTTCCTTTTATTGCCAAACAACACATGGCCGTGATCGGCAGTATCGATTCGGAAAGAAATGTTTGGGTCTCCATCCTTTCTGCTCAGCCCGGATTTATGCAAGCGACATCAGAACAGCGCATCATCTTCGACCTAAGACAATCCATTCAAAATCCAGCAGATCCCTTTTGGCTTAATATTGAAAGTAATCCCCGTATCGGGATGCTTGTGATTGAATTGGCAACACGTCGCAGACTTCGCATCAACGGCATAATCCACAAAAATAATGAACATCAACTAGAACTGGAAGTCCTTGAAAGTTTTCCCAACTGCCCGAAATATATCCAAAGAAGAACTGTCCTGTCGAATCAAATGGGAGAAATGGAGACATCCCAAATCACCGAAGGAGAAACCCTCGGAGTAAATCAAGTCTCAATGATCAAAAAATCAGCACCTTCTTTGTTGCAAGCGCCCATGTCGAACGCGGCGTGGATGCGTCACACCGCGGTGGCAATCCGGGTTTTGTTCAGGTGCTTGATGAACATACATTGAGAATTCCCGACTATCTTGGCAACAGCCTGTTTAATACCCTCGGTAATTTCACCGTCAATCCTAATGCAGGTCTTGTGTTTGTTAATTTTGAAGAAGGCACGACATTGCAGATGATTGGTAAAGCTAAAATCTTGTGGGACGAAGAAGATCCGAAGGATCAAACCGGTGGAACAAAGCGTTTCTGGGAGATGAAGATAGAGCGGGTTCTGCAGATTCAAAGAGCCCATGAACAGAGGTGGGAATTCCTAGATTATTCACCTTACAATCCAAAAACTAAGTAAGCAGGGATTGCAATAAAAAATGTCGACAAACAAACAATAGGTGCATATACTCTTAATTATGAATACATCAAAACAACTCACAAATAAAGACCCGCTCAAGACCTACGAATGGAACTGCGCTTGTTTTAATATGCGGAAAGCAGCGCGTTCAATCACGCAATTCTATGAAGACATCATGCGCCCAAGCGGACTTCGCTCTACCCAATATACAATCTTGAGTGCGACGAAACATTTAGAACCGATTACAGTGATGGGCTTGGCTGAGGAAATCGTCACAGATCGTACGACATTGACGCGAAACCTAAAGGTTCTTGAGAAACACGGACTCATCCGACTTGAAGCGGGTGAAGATCGGCGGGAGCGACAAATCTACCTCACCGATAAAGGACGGGAGGCTCAGGCGAAAGCCTATCCACTTTGGCAAGAAGCACAGGAAGAGATGATAGCGCGTTTGGGAGATCAGGATTTTACCCGGATATTATCGGATCTTTCAAAGGTCGTCACAGCATCAAAAACAAGGTGATATTTTTTTGGGACAATAGGTGTATCTACACTAAATAAAGGAGGGCGTCATGAACATTTCAATTCTACCTGTATTTGTTTTACCCATTTTCGCATTCTGTATTTTTTTGACACGCAGAGCACAAAACAATCAGACCATAACCAAAGAGGAAGCTAAAAGCGTCACCGCAATGCTGATAGCTTTTACCCTTTGGACAGTGATTTCCGTTGTCTTAGGATTTAGGGGCGTCCACCTTTCATTGATGGAAAAAAGCCCATTCCTTTGGCAATCTTTTGTGCCTGTCACAGTCTTGATGATTGCGCTGCTTTTTCCGACAATTCGAAGCGGTCTGAGCAAAATTGCAACCAGCACACCAGGGTATTGGTTTGTATTCATACAGGCGCTTCGTATCGGGGCCTTGGGCGGAATCATCAAAGGTCTGCGAGGTGAGATCAGCTCTAGTTTTGTCTTTTGGATCGGCATCCCGGATTTTCTCTTTGGCCTCTCCGCCCTCGT
Source organism: Nitrospirota bacterium (assembly GCA_029261135.1). GTDB lineage: Bacteria > Nitrospirota > Nitrospiria > SBBL01 > JAADHI01 > JAADHI01. Next base: position 11,849 of record JAJDBX010000051.1, on the reverse strand, counting down.
CGTCGGTTGGCTCTTAATGAGAAATGCTGTCAGCCCGAAATTCATCATTGCCTGGAACCTTGTGGGGTTTTCACTGATCATGTTCCCCACCTTCGGGCCGATGACTTATTGGATGAACGAACCAGGATTCAGCTTCATTTTTGAGTTCCCGATGGTGCTTGCCCCAAGTATCGTAATCCCCACCTTTATTTCGCTGAATCTCCTAGGTGCATGGGGAGTCTTTGCAAAGCAAAAGAAATTATCGGGTCAATCTGAATTCAAAACCAGAATAGCTGTATCAGAAGCAAGCGTTTGACTTTGATTACCCATAACGAGTCTACAAACAGGATGGTCTTTATCATCGCATTATAGAAGCCATGTCGGTATCCGGCTTGGATACCGATTCGCTGAAACGTGAAAACTTCTCGGTGATCGACGAATTTCATGTTATGGGAAATGTGGGGACTTCACGCTTGGCCGAAGCGATCCACTTTAAACCGAAAATGAAAGTCCTCGACCTTGGTTGCGGCATTGGCGGTGCCAGTAGATTTATTGTAGATTGCTATGACTGCAAGGTCACCGGGATCGACCTTACCGCAGAATATATTGAAGCCGCGCGGTGCATCTCAGAAAAAGTCGGCATTAAAAATGTTGATTTTAAACAGGCTGATGCCACCGAACTTCCTTTTGAAGACAATGTTTTTGATGTGGTTTGGACACAACATGTGCAAATGAACATCGAAGATAAAACCCGCTATGTGAAAGAAATCGCAAGAGTTTTAAAGCCGGGAGGCAAGGTAGCCTACTTCGATATACTCGGTGAAAAGAATCAGGATCTCCAATTCCCTTTGCCCTGGGCTGAGGATGAAAATATCAGTTTTCTTTCATCAAACAAACAGTGGAATGACTTGCTCAATTCAAACGGATTTAAAATGGAGACGAAAAAAAATCTCAGCCAGGAAGCCTTGTGGTGGTTGACGGAATTTTTCAAAACAACTCAAACAAAAGGCATTCCAGCTTTAAGCCCTAAACTCATGATGGGTGAAAATACGCCCATGAAACTTCAAAATTTCTTTACGAATTTAAAAGAAGAAAAAATTGAAGTTGCGATGGGCGTTTACCTGAAAGCATAATTTTTTTGAGACTTTAGGTGTAGCCACACATAAGGAGGAGGAGACCATGAAGACCCAAATTTTGTTTTTAATGACCGTGTTTTTATTTCTAAATGCTTGCACAGCAAGCAAGACAAACCTTAATAAAATGAAGACGCAACTCTCTTGGCTCAAACAAGGAGAGGTCAAGCAGACCCAGGTGAATGGCATGAACATCCGCTATATCACCGCGGGAAGTGGACAACCACTCCTTCTCATTCACACCATTCGGACTCAGCTCGATTATTTTAAGAAAATCATTCCGTCACTTTCCAAACATTACAAAGTCTACGCCTTGGATCTGCCGGGGCATGGCTTCTCAGATCTTCCCGAAATAGATTACACCTCAGATTTTTTCACCCATACGGTTAAGGGATTTCTGGAAGCGCTTGATCTCCAAAAAGTCACGATTGTTGGAGAATCGATTGGCGGCGCGATTGCGCTTTCAACGGCATCAGAAAATCGAGGAAATCGCATCAAAAAAGTGATCGCCTTTAATCCCTATGATTATGCCGAAAAAGGGGCGGGCGGGATAAAACGGAGCTCTTATTTTGCAAGGATCATTTTTACAACGATGGAATGGCCGGGAATCGGTTGGATTGTTTCTCGGACGGAAAACAAGTTGATCCTTAAAAAAATTCTTCAGGGTGGATTTCACAATCCGTCTCATCTACCTGATGAGCTTTTGGATCTCTTCAATCATGTTGGAAGCCGTGAAGGCTATCGCCAAGCAGAGAAAAGCACCTTTCACCATTGGGAAACTTGGGTCAATGTCAAAAAAAAGTATGAGCAAATTCATCTGCCCGTTACCCTCGTTTATGGCGATTCCGATTGGTCAAAAACGGCGGAACGCTTGGAAAACCAGAAAAAAATCGAAAATTCTGAACTGATTATTTTAAAAGAGACCGGGCATTTTTCAGCTTTGGACAGTCCAGATCAAGTCATTCAAATCATAAAAAATCATGCTGATTTAATGAGCATACGGAATTAGTTTTTTACCCATTTAAGTGCATGGACACTAATAAAGGAGGAGTGAAATGAAAAATCAAATTTTAAATACGCGCGCAGAACATTTTTTCTCAAAGGTCACAACTTATCCAAAAACACTTTTAACGCTTGGAATATTCGCCATTCTGCTTGCGGTATCTTTTATTCCACAACTCACAAAAGACACACGAACGGAAGCCTTTATCCCCACGGATCATCCGGCCGTTGTTTATCGGGACAAGGTTGAAGAGATCTTTGGGTTGAAAGATCCGATGGTGATTTCGGTCATGAACGATGACCCGGAGGGGGTTTTTAATCCTCATTCACTCAACCTGGTGCGCTGGCTGACAGATCGTGTGTCTGAAATACCCGGCATTGATCCCGAACGTATCACCAGCCTTGCGACCGAAGACGACATCATCGGCACAGAAGAGGGCATGTTGATAGAGCCTTTTTATGAAGATGAGATTGCAAACCAGGAAGAAGCGACGAAAGTGCGGGGCGCGGTCATGGATTTTCCGCTCTACTTGGGCAGTCTCGTTGCTAGAGATGGCAATGCAACACTCATCGTCGCAGAATTGCTGGATGAAAGTCGCGCACAGGAAATTTATGAGTCTCTTTTAAAACTGGTGAGTGAGGCTCCCGCAAATGGCGGTGAAACTATTCACGTTGCCGGGGAAGGGGCTGTGGCCGGTTATCTGGGTAGCTATATTGATGCGGATGCGCAGCGTCTGAATCCGGTTGCCGCCATCGTCATTTCGCTCATCCTCTTTTTTGCCTATCGCACGATGCGCGGTGTCATGCTGCCTAACTTCATTGTCTTGGGCACGGTCGGCATCTCTTTGGGTGTGATGGCCGCAATGGACATTCCCTTTTACATCATCACAAATGCCCTGCCCGTTGTGCTGATCGGTATTGCCGTAGCCGATTCTATTCATATACTGGCGCAATATTATGAAGAAATGGCTCAGCATCCGGACAGTACACAGCAAGCACTGATCGTCCGCGCCATGACTCAGATGTGGCGTCCCGTCACCATTACCACACTCACCACCATTGCAGGTTTTATGGGGATTTATTTTGCCTCCTTCATGCCGCCGATGAAGGCCTTTGGTCTCTTCGCCGCACTCGGTGTTGCCAGTGCGTATCTCTTTACAATGATCGTGCTCCCGGCAGGATTGGCGCTTTTGAAACCGCTTCCCAGTCCGGTTTTTCTCATCAGAACAGGCCATGAGAAACCATCCTCAGATCGATACAGCCGATTCATGACAAAGGCTGGACGATGGGTGGCGACACATCCGACAACAGTGCTCATCTCCACGGCTCTTGTGATCGTCATCAGTGTCATCGGGGCGCTACAGCTTGAAGTGAATGAATCACGCATCGACAATTTCCAAACAAAAGAAGTCATTTACTTGGCCGATCAAGCGATCAATGAAAGTTTAGATGGCACGGCTTATTTGGATGTGGTGATTGAAACCCCGAAAGCGGAAGGTCTGCTTATTCCAGCGAATCTGCGGCGCATTGAAGCCTTGCAGCGCTACCTGGAAACTCTGCCCCATGTAAAGGGCACGACCTCTATTGTTGATTATCTAAAACAAATGAATCGGGCGATGCATGAAGATCAGCCGGAGACTTATGTCTTGCCGGAGGATGCTGATTTGCTCGCCCAGTATTTTCTGCTGTATTCCGCAAGTGGCGATCCGAGCGATTTTGAAGAGGAGATCGACTACGATTATCGTTTGGCGAATGTGCGTGCCACGATGGATACAGGCCGCTACAGCGATGAAAAAATCGTTGTCGAAGCGGCACAGCACTACATCCAAAACACCTTTAACGTCCCCGGTATTACGGCCAAACTTTCCGGTCGCGTCAATATTGATTATCACTGGATCAGCAGCCTGACCGAAAGCCATTTCCGGGGCATCGTCCTGGCGCTCATTGCAGTCTGGCTGATGGCCGCTCTCACTTTTCGTTCAGCTCTTGCGGGACTGCTCGCCCTGGTTCCGGTCGGCATGGCCATACTCATCATCTATGCCGTCATGGGTTTTTCCGGGATCTGGTTGGGCGTGGGCACTTCCATGTTTGCGGCGATTGCCATCGGGGTCGGTGTCGATTTTTCGATTCACACCATTGATCGTCTGATCTCCCTCGTCAAAGAAGATGAACTGCCGCTGACAGAGGCTTTTGTACAACTCTTCCCTTCCACAGGTCGTGCGATGCTCTTCAATTTTTTCGCAGTCTTTTTCGGATTCGGTGTTTTAGCCACCAGTCAAGTACCCCCACTGGCGCGATTTGGTTCCTTGGTCGGCGTAGCCGTTTCGGTGAGCTTTTTAGCCAGCATGACGGTCTTGCCCGCCTTAATCAAAGTGCTACAACCCGGATTTCTTAAACCGAAAAACAAGGTCGTAGAGGTAGAGATCATGCCGGAAACAAGTTACGAATTCAAATAACAGAGGAAATGATTCCTCAATAAAAAAAGGAGAAATAAAATGAACAAACAAACACAAAAAACGATAGCCATCTTCACACTTTTGGTCTCGATATTTTTAATCAATCCTCCTGCATCCGCAGAGAAAAAACTCACAGGCGACGAAATTGCCCGACGGATTAATGCCAGAGATGAAGGCGAATCGGTCTCGCGGAAATTGGTGATGGAGATGATAGATCGGCGAGGAAAACGGCGAGAGCGCGTGACGCTTGGATTTCGGAAATATTTCGGGGATGAAAAACGCACGGTCATCTTCTATCAAAGCCCGAAAAATGTGAAAGGCACGGGTTTCCTCACCTACGATTATCCGAAGGCCGATGTGGATGATGATCAATGGCTCTATCTGCCCGCCATGCGAAAAGTCCGGCGAATCTCGGCTTCCGACCGGGGCGATGCCTTCTTAGGCACAGACTTTTCGTATGAAGACATCAAAAAAGAAACCAAGATCAGCTTGGAGGATTACCAGTACAGCAACATCGGGGAAGAGGAAGTTGATGGACATCACACGATTATCATCGAGCAAATTCCCATCAACAAAGAAGTCGCCAAGGAACTCGGCTACAGTCGCGTTGTTTCCTCCGTGGATTCCGAGATTTGGATGACACGTAAATCTGAGTTCTGGGATGTGCGTGGAAATCGCCTTAAAACGATTTACACCCGAGAGATCAGAAAAGTGCAGGGCATTTGGACGGCTCATCGCCTGGAAGTGATCAATCACAAAACCGGGCACCTTACCAACTTCACCTTTAGCGAAGTCGATTACAGCGAAGGTATTGATGATGATCTCTTTACAAAAGTGATGTTGAAGAGAGGTGTGCGATGAATAAGCAAAATAATGGGTTTCATTGGTTTTTCGGCTTGATCGTGATTACGACAGGTCTTCTATTCTTCCCACTGCTTGCCAGGGTCGAGGCCTCTGGCAAGCAGCAAGGCTTTTTTGAAAAGCTATTGGATCGGACTTCCAGCAGTACGTTGATAGAAGGGGAATCGGCCATCGGTACAAGAGATGGAAACAGCCAAAAACTGGAATTAATTTTCGAGCCGGAGATCGAAATGAAGCTGCCCTTTCGATCCCGACTCAAGGCCATTGGGCGTGCGCGGGGTGACTTTTTTGATCGCCTCTCACCGGGGGAGGCCTCCCAAAGTACGGTCTCAAAACTTTCCAGACGACAAATGCTGGGCAATCAAACCGATGTCGCACTCAGAGAATTCACCTTTGAACACCGCTCTAACAAGACTTTTGTGACAATTGGAAAACAACAAGTGGTATGGGGAAAGGCGGATGGGCTCAAGGTACTTGATGTGGTCAATCCACAGGATTTTCGAGAATTCATCCTGGATGATTTTGAGGATGCCCGTATCCCGCTTTGGACACTCAACATCGAAGTCCCCATTTCCGAGATTGATGTACAAATTCTTTGGATTCCAGATCAAAGTGCTCATATCTTGCCGGAAGCGGATGCGGCATTTTCCTTCACTGCACCCCGCTTTGTACCCATTGCCCCACCTGGTATTCAGGTCGATCTTCGCTCTGCGGAAAGACCGACACGCTTTTTCTCAGATTCGGATTCAGGACTGAAGCTTTCAACCTTCTGGAAGGGCTGGGATCTGACGCTAAACTACCTCTATCACTACGATGACTTTCCCATCTTATTTCAGAAAATGGCCATATCGAATGGCATTCCGACCGTCACCATCATGCCACGTTACGAACGCACACATCTTGTTGGCGGCACATTCAGCAATGCTTTTGGTGATCTTACGATACGGGGAGAAGCCGGATTTTCTTTCGACCGTTATTTCTTAACAGAAAACCTGGATGACCCGGACGGGGTTTCAAAAACAGACGAGCTGGCATACGTTCTGGGTTTCGATTGGTATGGACTTTCGGAAACTCTCATCAGTATGCAGCTCTTTCAAACTTGGCTGACCCGTAATCCACATGGATTTATTCGAGACGCGGTGGATACCAGCATCACCCTGCTCTTACGGCGCACATATCTGAATGAAGTTTTGCTCACGGAAGTCCTCTGGTTGAACAACCTCAATGATGAGGATGGTCTTGCACGCCCGAAGCTCAGTTATGAACTTTCAGACGCGCTAAAAATTTGGACAGGCTTCGATCTTTTTTACGGTGCTCAAGATGGATTATTCGGTCAATTCAATCAGAATGATCGCTTCGTCTTCGGATTTGAATGGGGTATTTGAAAAATGAAGAATCACTCACAACATATCGTGGTTCCACAAAATACCGCGGGCAGTTTTTATTCAAAAGTACAATGCTCCACATCCATATATTAATCATAAACTATTGATATAACTGATTATATTTTTTCATTTAAGAGGATTTTCTACGTGGCACAGTGGTTGCTATACAGGGAAGTACAACAAAGATAATTCGATAGATTTTTTAAACATGAACCGCACCGAAGGTGTGAAAAAAAGGAGAAGAAAAATGAAAAAGATTATTTTGATCGGGGCGTTTCTACTTGCTGTTGTCCCGCCGGAATTTGCTCGAGCCGAAATTCAGGCGGGAAGCCAGGAACTGGGGATTCATGCTGGTGCCTTGTTTGGTGATGATTTGACTGAAGAGACGGTTTCAGGGACCCAGCCGGAGTTGGGCGACGATTTTGTTGTCGGGCTTAACTACACCTACAACCTGACGCGCCACTTTGGCTTAGAAGGACGCTACACATTCAATCCGAATACGGCCAAAGAAACTCCGGGCGCAGATATTGATCTGGATCTCCATCTAGTCGATGTCAATGCGGTCTACCATGTCAATCCACACGATCCGTTTGTCTTCTACGGCACGGCGGGTGTCGGCTGGGCATTGAGCGATATTGATCGCGATATCTCTGGAACAGTCAATGGGACTTCAGTGACCATCAGCGATGACAACAGCATTACTTTTAATGCTGGAATCGGCCTGAAATGGGAAGTGACTCAGAGGATCTCTCTGCGAGTTGATGCGCGGTATCGCTACATCGATCAAGTCGTGGATATTCGGCAGGATCAATTAAACACGGTCGAGACCACTGCAGGCGCTGTCTGGGTGTTCTAATAATCAAATAAGAGCCAGATAATGGTATGCACTACTACAGAAAGAAACGGCCTGGCCGGTCAGAATCAATCATAAGAGAGATCATGACTGGTCAGGTTTTTCCGGCAAAGGATTAAGGAGGTGTGTCATGGAATGTGAAAGATGTGGTGGTTTGATGGTGAGCGAGAAGTTCTATGATTTGCTTGACGGCGAGATTGATTTTAGAGGTTATCGCTGCCTGGTTTGTGGAGAGATTCTGGACGCCATGATTTTAAAACATCGCGAAAGTCTCGAATCGGCTTTGGTGCAATAACAGTTACTAACAGCAACATACTAAAAGGAGGAGTCAAAATGGAAAATGAATTGATCTATCTTTATCAAGCAGAGTGGTGTCCTTATTGTCACACTGTACGCGCAAAACTGACGGACTTAGAAATCGATTACCTTACGATCAATGTACCACGGAATAAGGCAGATCGGGATGACCTTTTTCAGGTTTCCGGACAACGGGGTATTCCGACGCTTGTACATGGGGATGTCGTCATTGCAGATGATGACGAGGCCATCAATGCCTATCTGGAAGGAACTGATGCGCAAGCACAAAAAGTGATCGTCAATCCAAGAGAAACTGTTGGGGTCTAGCTCATACCCATTAAATGCACTATTCCTCAATTCATAACAAAGGAGAACTTATCATGGAAAATAAAAAAAAGACCATCACATTATCAGACGATAATTTCAAAGCTGAAGTACTGGAAAGTAAGATCCCCATTCTGGTGGATTTCTGGGCGGCATGGTGTGGACCGTGCCGAGCAATTGCCCCGGCCTTAGAGGATATCGCAGTAGATATTGAAGGCCGCGCCAAGGTTGGAAAACTGAATGTGGATGAAAATCCTGTAACCGTCGCTGCCTATCAAATTTCTTCCATCCCCACGCTTCTGTTTTTCAAGAATGGAGAGATCGTTGATCGCGTGGTCGGCGTGGTCTCAAAAAAAGTGCTGAGCGAAAAACTCGGCGCAATTCTTCAGCCGGGAACAGTCACGTCACAATAGGGATAAAGGAGGGTTCGTGATGAAAGCGTTCATTAAATTCAACAAAGGCCTGATGCGTATGCCGATGCAATGGCAGATCTGGCTCATGTTATTGGTCGGCACAAATATGGCCGTGCCTTTCTTTTTTCTAGATCGCTTGGAAGCCCGAATTGCTCTGGGAGTCATCATGCTCAGCATGATGCTCATGACGGCCGTGACCCATTTTTCCGGCTTCACTCGCCTTTTAGGTTTGGGGCATATCGGTTGGTTTCCAATGATCTATTTCTTTTGGACACGGCTTGGCCAGATGCCAGCCGATGATTTTTTCGGGATCTGGCTGCGTACCTTGATGGTCATCAATGCGCTGTCTTTAGTTATCGATATTACCGATATCGTCCGTTACATCACAGGTGACCGACTAGAAACAATCGAAGGGCTTTGAGGAAATGACAATGCGAAAAAGACGGGTCGTGGTCACTGGAATGGGGATGATCACACCACTTGGTATCGGAGTCGAGAAATCTTGGAGGGCACTCTGTACAGGTGAGTCAGGTATTGCCCGGATCACCAAATTCGATCCGGGTGATTTCATCCGAAATTTAACAATTTCATACCCCTCCAAACATGAGGACTTGTAGATATACTCTTGTGAAATTATGCCACTTTCAACTCCAACCGCCTTCCCAAGGCCTCTAAAACTCGGCTCAGAGTTGCCACTTTTGGATTCGTGCCTGAGCGCTCCCACTTCTGAACAGCCTGATAGGTCACACCCAATTTCGTGGCTAACTCAACAAGTGTCAATCCGGCTTCTTCACGCGCCTTGCGCACGAGGATCGGGATTGCTACAGAAGGATCTGGTTCAATCCCGTAAACACCTTTTGCTTTACTCAACTTTAAGGGTTCAGGAATTTTCTGACCATGATCTAACATCGCCCCTAAAACACCGGTCAGGGCTTCTCGTCCATTTTTTATGGCATCTTTAATGCTCTCACCGTAGGTCAGAACATTTTCCAATGGCTCAAACCCTTGGATTAAGTAGTCTCCATCCTCTTCCCAAACCCTAAACGGGTAGATAACATTCATTTTATTCCTGCCTCTTTTAAAATCTTATGTAGCACACCTTTATTCAGGTCTTTTTTCCCATGTAGGGGAACCGGAACGGGACGCTTCCCCTCTTTGACCATAATGTGATGCGACCCCGAAATACGATCAAGTACCCACCCATATTTTTCCAGTAATTTTACGAGTTCCTTGCCCCGCATATTTTTCTCCTTTTATAAAAAATGATGGGGCCACACGGGGCACTGGATTTAGTGCCACTACGGGCACTTGATTATAAACACATAATACAACTTTAAAGTTGTTCTGTCTAGAGAAAATAGATGGTGCTTCTTCACAATTCCAAATCATAAATCTGAGAGATTTCTTTGGTCTGGATGCCAAGATAAGCTAAGGTCTGTTGTTGCGTTGCATGGCCGAAGGCTTCCATGAGTAGCGGAATCGGTGTCTGGTTTTTATACTGCCAATAGCCCCATGTCTTTCTTAGAGTGTGACTTCCGAAATTGCCTTTGAGTCCTACGGATTTACACCACGCTTTGACGAGCCGGGTTGTACTCGGGACGGTCAATACATTCCCTTTTTGAGAATAAAACAAGGGGCCGTCCTGCCGGCGACTTGTTTTAAGCCAGAGCTTGAGGCCGTATATGGCGGACTTGTTTATTTTGACACGCCGGTATTCTTTTGTTTTTTTCTGTTTCAGATCAAGCTCGCCTCCGGCTTCCAAATGATCGACTTGTTCGATCTGAATGGACAGTAATTCATTGGCGCGGAAAGCCGTATTGATGCCCAAGACAAAAAGACAATAATTTCGGGGCTGGGACATGAGGATTTTCTTGATATTCTCGATGGCGGCTTTAGAGCGGATGGGATCGACTTTGATGCTTGAGCCGAGTTCCGGATGGTTCGGATTTTTCATTTTTTACTTCACTTCGTGGATTGGAGAGAGCAAGGTGAGGGCCTTGGCGAGAACATCATTGACTATTTTTGGCGATACTTTGCTCTTAAGCTTTGCAGAGCGTACTTCCCAGTCCAGACTTTTCACTTGATCTGCCAAGACAGCACCATCAACACCATCTTGAGTCTTTATGTTCACTTCAAAGGGGTAGCCTTTCACTCGACTTGTGATGGGGCAACAGAGCATTAAGCCTGTTCGTTTATTATAGCTGAGAGGAGACAAGACCAATGCGGGTCGATGTCCTGCCTGCTCGTGCCCTGCTTGTGGATTAAACTGTAACCAAACAATATCTCCGCGTTCTGGCACGTACCGCTTGGGCACCATTTATAGGATCTCCCGTCCGACGGGCTCGCCCGTCTCTACCACAGAATGCAAGTTTCCATCAGTAATCCCCTCAAGAAGATCGTCTAAACGATATTCCAGCGCGATTTCTGGAAGAAGTACGATTTTGCCATCTTCGACATTCATTTCAACTATGTCGTTTGATTTCACTCCGGCCTCTTCTGCAATGCCTTTCGGTACACGCACGGCCAAGCTGTTTCCCCACTTCTGAATTTTTGCTTTCATCTCTTCCTCCTTGCATTAAGACGTATATACTTTAGTTATACTAACAAGCCGAATGGGGCGTGTCAACTTTGTATATACATTCAGTAAATGGGATCGATTTTGATGCTTGAGCCAGGTTCCGGATGGTTTGGATTTCGCGTGTTTTTCATCGGCGCTCACAATGTTAAGTATTAATGTTATACATATGATACTTAACTCAATAAAAACCAAGTTTTTTATTGGAAAGTTTCACTTTGCTTGTATCGTATTGAAAATAAAGGGAAAAGGTATGTTTTAGCGGTGCTTTTAGAATGTTAACTTTTATGTATAAGTTAACATTACCAGGAAGGTGGATATCCGTATTTACGCCGCCTTCGTCACATTGAGTTCAACTTGATAGTCAAGACGGCTTAAGACTTCCACAAGGCGGTCAATGGTGAACATTTTTAAATCGGCATTTCGGATGCGCGAAATATCGGCCTCGGTTATTTTTAAGGTTTCGGCGGCTTTCTTCCCTTTTAACTTTTTCTTATTAAGGGCTGAAATAATTTGAGTCGCCAGCTCTGCTTTCAAATACAGTGTATGAGCATTGCGCTCACCCAAATCC